>JAYVZP010000062.1:0-88333 GCA_043783275.1 Rhodanobacteraceae bacterium | reverse complement strand
GCGCGAACACGACCTTCCGGAAGAGGAAGAGATTGACATCGACGACGCTGAAGCCCTGATCAAGCACGTCGGCAAGGCAGGCTACCTGCAGCTTGGCTTCGCCCACCAAGGCGTTATGTTCCTGTTTGAAATCTCGACTGAATGGTACGACCGTTTCCAGGACCTTCTGGAGGCTGCGACAGACCTCGGCGGCATGGTCGTAGACGACCACGACGAGTAGCAAGAATGCAAAGGTCACGTTGGGTCCTTCCGCAGCCCAACCAGGCTACGGCACATCACCTCCAGGCCGAAATGGGCTGCTCGCCGATCATCGCCAATCTCCTCGTAACCCGCGGGATCAGCAGCGCCGCAGCCGCGCAAAGCTTTTTGTCTCCAACGCTGAATGACCTACACGATCCCTGCCTGATGCTGGGCATCCCCGCTGCGGTCTCGCGTATTCAGCGCGCGGTTGCGAACGGAGAACCCATCCTTATCTACGGCGACTACGACGTAGACGGCACTACGGCCACAGTGCTGCTCAAGACTGCCATTGAGCGCATCGCCAATCCCACCACGCCTGTCCAGGTGACTTACCATGTGCCACATCGCCTCCGCGAAGGTTACGGCATCCAGAACATCCGGCTTGCGGAGGCGGCAGCAGCCGGGGTCCGCCTCGTTATATCTGTTGATACCGGCATCCGGGCCTTTGCCGCCGCCACCGAAGCCAAAGCCCTCGGCCTGGACCTTATCGTTACCGATCATCACCTGCCGGACGGCGCTGTAGGCGTACCCGAGGCGCTTGCGGTCATCAACCCTGCCCAGCCCGGCTGCCCCTATCCCAACAAACACCTATGCGGTGCCGGCGTAGCGTTTAAACTGGCCCACGCCCTGCTGGCCGCCCATGCCGTCACCGAATCCCAGCGCGAACGTCTCCGCAATTCCCTGCTACCCAGCTTCCTCAAGCTCGTCGCCATCGCTACCATCGCGGACTCGGTTGACCTGATCGGCGAAAATCGCGCCATCGTGTGGCTTGGCCTGCGTGAACTCAGCAACCCTGTTCAGCCCGGCCTTCGAGCCCTTATGCAAGTGGCCAGAATCGCGCTGAACCAAGCCCCCACTGCACGCGAGATCGGCTTTGGGCTTGCACCTCGCATCAACGCTGCTGGCCGCATGGACATCGCAAGTGACGTTGTTGAACTGTTCCTCACGCGCGATTCAGCCCGCGCAGGCCAGCTTGCAGACAAGCTCGACCAGCTCAATCAGGACCGGCGGGCCACGGAAGCCTCGGCTCTCGAAGCTATCGAACTACAGCTGCTCACACTCCGCGACGCGGCCGGCATCTACACCGCAGAATGCATCGTTCTTGACCATCCGGAGTGGCATCGCGGGGTACTTGGCATCCTGGCTTCTCGTGTCGTAGAGCGCACAGGAAGACCTGCGCTTGTGATGACGACCGCCAACGGCGACGCGCATGGGTCCGGCCGCTCGATCGGGGGCTTCCATCTGCTCGATGCGCTCACGGCCATCCACGATGCGGAGACGGGAGATGGCCTCTTCAAGCGCTTTGGAGGTCATGCCCACGCTGTCGGCTTCTCGCTCGATGCAGGACGGCTCGACCTGCTGCGAGAACGAATGCGCACCCACTCCAATGCCCACCTCACGCCAGACCTGCTTATCCCGGAGATTGAATGCGACCTGGAGATAACCCCGGCAGACCTGAGTAGCGACCTGGTTGAGTGGCTGGAACGGTGCCAGCCCTTTGGCATGGGTAATTCCGAGCCAATATTCATCGCACGCGGGTTCGTCCTTAGTGGTCCGCCCCGCATCATCAAGGAGACTCACGTCTGCCTCCCACTTACGCATGCCAGCAGAGCCCAGCCCCTGAACGCGATGGGTTGGAGTCGCTCCGGCAAGTTCTCGTGGGCGGAACGTTGTGCTGAGCTTGGCCTCCAACATGGATCCCATGTCGATGCCGTCTTTCACCTACGGATGAACAAGCACCCGCAATACGGCGGATTGGAACTCGAGTTGGTTGACCTTGCGGTAGTGCAGAAAACGGTAACCTGACGAAAAAGATGTGCTTCGTTTGGGCTACTGTTTCGTCTTATATACTGGCTTTTCAACGCTATGGACAAACCCCAATCAAATCGGGCCGGTGGAGTTCTGCTCTGGGTCGCCGGTCTCGCGGTAGTCACCGGAATCGTAATTGCCGTCCGCTCGCTTACCCGTGAGCAGGTTGCTGTACGTGTTGTTCCGGTCACCTACCAAACCATCGTGGATAAATTCTCTACCAACGGCAAGGTCGAGCCGGTGGAAGAGTATCAGGCGCACGCGCCCGGTCCTGGTGTGATCCAGAAGATCTTCGTCGAGGTAGGCGAAAAAGTTACACCCGGCACCTTGTTAGTCAGGATGGATGACTCAGAAGCCAAGGCCCGCGTCGCAACCGCCAATGCCAACCTGAGTGCCGCCCGGATTGCCTTGCGCGACATCGAATCGGGTGGAACCTTGGAAGAAAGAGGTCGTTTCTCTTCGGATGCATCGTCGGCTCACCTTGAGCAGACCCAGGCTGACGCGAACGTCGCTCAAGTACTACGACTGCAGCAAAAAGGCGCCGCTTCAGCCGCAGAGGTAGCGGCCGCGCAGCAGCGTCTCAATGCAGCCAACCTGACCCTTGCAACAGCCAGCGGCCGCAGCACAACGCGGTACGCCCCTGCAGATCGCGCCAATGCTCAGGCACGTGTCGCCGACGCCGCAGCCGCGTTAGTGGCAGCAAACAACGCTTACAACAATGCCAATATCCGGTCGCCTATCCGAGGCACGGTCTACTCGATTCCCTTCTCGCAATATGACTTTGTGCCCTCCGGCGCTGACGATCTTCTGGACGTAGCCGACCTGAACAGGGTTCGGGTGCGCGCCTACTTCGATGAGCCGGAGATAGGCAAACTGGCCCGCGGACAAGCAGTCACCATCGTCTGGGATGCCAGGCTGGGCATGGTCTGGCACGGACACATTGAAAGCGCCCCTACGACCGTCATCACCTACGGGACGCGTAACGTAGGCGAAAGCAACATTACCGTGGACGACGCCAAGGGCGACCTGTTGCCCAACACCAACGTCACCGTCACCGTCACGCGCATGCAGCGCTTCAATGTCTTGAGCATTCCCCGCGAGGCTCTGCATACAGACGGCGCTAACAACTATGTTTATCGCATCGTGGACCACAAACTGGCTCGCACTCCCGTTCAGGTCGGAGTCGTCAACCTGACCAATGTTGAAGTGACCAGCGGCCTCAGGGGTAACGATATCGTTGTGCTGGGACCCACTGCGAGTGGCAAAGAACTCACGAACGGGCTGGAAGTCAAGCAAGTCGAATGAGCACGAAACGAACAATTCGAGGCATGCAACTTGCCACCCTTGCCCTGACATTGCTGCTTGCGTCCAGCTCGCGTGCGGACGATACGGCAGCTTACGCTGCACTCATGCACGGGCGAGTCGAAGAGGCCACGACGCTTCTCCGGCAGGCACTCGCAGCCGACCCCTCAGATGGCCGCGCACACCTCCTTCTATGCCGTGCTGACTATGCCCAGGATCAAGCCGATGCCGCAGTCCGCGAGTGCGACAGCGCCGCAGCGGCCATGCCCAACGACAGTGACATCCAGATGTGGTTAGGACGCGCCCTTGGCATGAAAGCCTCCGTGGCGAATCCCCTTGCCGCATTCGCAATTGCCCGCAAAGTCCGCACCGCGTTCGAACGAGCCGTCCAACTCGATCCTTCAAACGTGTATGCGGCAAGCGATCTGGGTCAGTACTACATTGCCGCCCCGTCCATCGTCGGCGGTGGAGATGACAAGTTGATCCGTTTGGCCGCGAGGTTGAAGACGCACTCACCGTCTCGAGCACATCGCCTCCTCGCCCTGCTCGCGCAGAAGAACAAGGATTTTGTGAAAGCCGAATCCGAGTTCAAGCTCGCTGTAACATCGGGTAAGTCACCTGAGGCCTACACCGATCTCGCCCTTTTTTATCAGCAGCGAAATCGAACAGATGAAGCTGCGGCAGCGGCCGACCAAGCGCTCGACGCCGACAAATTCAAAAGCAGCGTCCAATTCGATGTCGCCTCCATTTTGATCGCGGCCAGGCGCTCGCCCGAAGTTGCCGAGCGCGCCATACGTAACTACCTTGATTCTGCAAACCAGACCGACGAGGCACCCGCGTTCAAGGTTCATCTTGAACTGGGCAAATTGCTGGCAAGCCGAGGCGACCGTGAAGGCGCCAGAGCCGAATACGCCGCTGCTGTTGCCCTTGCGCCCAACTATCAGCCCGCGCGCAAAGCGCTCGGAGGCGTATGAACTCGTCACTTTTACGTCCTCAATTTCTATCTGCCGCGGCGATTGCCGCTGTTTTGCTGTCGAATGTTACCGGGCTAGCCCAGATTTCCCTAACCACCGCGGTTGACCTTGCAGTCCGGAATAACCCCCGCGTGAAAGTTGCGGAGGCGGATGTAGATAAGGCTCGTGCTGGTCTCTCACAGGCCAAGGACGCCTATATTCCGGCGGTCAATGTTGGAGCAGGCCTGGGTAACTCCTACGGGTACTCGACGAACCCCCCAACTTTGTTCACTGTCACCGGCCAGTCGCTGGTCTATAACGCAGGCCAGATCGATTACATTCGCGGCGCCCGTGCCAGCCTGATTGCGGCGCAACTCTCTGTTAGGGAGGCCCAGAATGCAGCCGCTGAAGACGCTGCATTAACCTTTATCGCCCTGGATCATGACCAGGAGCGGGAAGCTGTTCTGCGGGAACAGACCGGCTTCGCCAACAAGCTTGTCAACATAGTCGAAGAACGTATTAGTGAAGGACACGACACGCAGATGAATTTGACTGCAGCGAAGTTATCCGCCGCACAAGTTCGCCTGAGCCGACTCCGCGCTGAAGATGCAACCCTGGATGATCGCGACCACCTGGCCCGACTGATGGGCCTCCCCGCGACTGCCCTTAAGGTGGAGGGCGGCCTGCCCATCCTGCCTTCGCTGGATTTAATGAAGGTTTCAGATGCAGCGCCCATGACTCCGTCGGTCGCCGCCGCATTCGCCAGCGCGCATGCCAAGCAGGAACTTGCGTTCGGCGATAACCGGTATCTATATCGTCCTCAGCTCTCACTCTTCTTTCAATACAGCCGTTATGCGACGTTTGCGAACTCATTCAACCAACTGGAAAAAGTGTATGGAACCGTAGGCGCAAATGCGGAGGCATACGGCGTCCAGATAACGATCCCGATCTTTGACAAGTCCCATCAGGCCAAAGCGCGCGAAAGTGCTGCAGACGCGGCACACGCCTATCATGAAGCCGAAAACGCCCAGTTCCTCTCATTGGATGGCCGCTCCAAACTGAATCATTCACTTCTTGAACTGCAAGCTCGCGCTGAGGTTGCATCACTTGAACAGCAGTATTCACAGTTCCAGCTTGACGCCCTGCTCGTCCAACTCAACGCGCCATCCGGCAATGGACCACAGATGACCCCAAAGGACGAACAAAACTCCCGCATTGCCGAACGAGAGAAATATCTGGCCGTCGTAGACACGACGTTCCAGCTGCGTCAGGCTCAAATCAATCTCCTGCGACAGACCGGCCAGCTTGGCGACTGGCTGAAAACTGCAGCGCGAACACCGTCGTCCGCAAAGCCGTAGCGCCTGATATTTCATCAGGCAAACGTACCCCCGCACCCCGGTGAACCCTAAACTTGTAACCGAATGATAAAATTGGACATACTGATGATGAAGCCTCTGAAGACCCTGCTCCTGAATCCGCCCTCGTTTGAGAAATTTGATGGTGGCGCAAGCTCGCGCTGGCCTGCTGTCCGCGAGATCGAGTCTTACTGGTATCCCGTATGGCTCACCTACCCTGCCGGCCTGCTTGAAGGGTCTCGCCTTCTGGATGCTCCGCCGCACCATGTTTCACCAGATGAAACCATCGAAATCGCCAAGGGATACGAGTTTCTCGTGCTCTTCACCTCAACCGTCGGTTGGTCTGGAGACCATGCGCTCGCGCAGGCCATCAAGAAGGCCAATCCCACCATCAAGATCACATTCGTAGGACCCCCGGTTACGACCGACCCAGATCGTGCCCTCAATGAGTGCAGCGCCATCGACTTTGTCTGCCGTCGAGAGTTCGACTTCTCCGTGGTCGAGTTTGCAAACTACAAGCCGATGAACGAGATCCTCGGTATCAGCTACCGCGGCGCAGATGACACCATCCTCCACAATCCGGATCGTCCGCAGGTAGAAAAACTCGACAAGCCCGATATGCCCTGGGCTACTGAAATCTACGCCCGCGACATGGATGTGACGAAGTACAGCGTCCCGTTCCTGCTTCACCCGTACGTCTCGCTCTACTCCACACGCGGCTGCCCAGCGCAGTGCACCTTCTGCCTCTGGCCTCAGACCCTCTCCGGTCATGCATGGCGCAAGCGCTCCACTGACGACGTAGCCGCTGAAATGGCCAACGCCACGAAGCTCTTCCCCCAGGTAAAAGAGTTCTTCTTCGACGACGACACCTTCAACATCCAGAAAGAGCGCACCATCGAGCTCTGTGCCAAGCTGAAGCCTCTCGGCCTGACATGGTCGTGCACCTCGCGCGTCACCACCCACCGCGACACACTCAAGGCCATGAAGGATGCTGGCTGCCGCCTGCTCATCGTAGGTTTCGAGTCCGGCGACCCGCAGATACTCAAGAACATCAAGAAGGGTGCTACCGTTGAGCGGGCACGTGAGTTTGTCAAGGACTGCCACGACCTCGGCCTCATCATCCACGCTGACTTCATCCTTGGTCTGCCGGGCGAGACCAAGCAATCGATCCGCAACACCATCGACTTTGCTAAATCGCTCGACTGCGAGACCATCCAGGTTTCAATTGCCCACGCCTTCCCCGGCACCGAGTTTTACGAGTTTGCGGAGAAGAACGGCTACATCACCAACCAGAAGATGGAAGACGATTCCGGCCACCAGATGGCACATATCGAATACCCGGGCCTCCCCGTCGAATACGTCATGGAGATGGTTCACCGCTTCTACGACGAGTACTACTTCCGCCCCAAGGCCGCCTTCCGCGTAGTCTGGAAAGCAGTCATCAACCGCGACGTGCCGCGTCTCTACGTTGAGGCCAAGTCCTTCATGAAGCTCCGCGCCAAGCGAAATAAGGCCTCGCGCAAAATGAAGGAAGAGAACGCACTCAAGGCACAGGAATCCGTCAGCATGAACGCATAAGCTGATTTCAGGAAAAACAGGCCAGCACGAGAACACCGTGCTGGCCTTTTTCCTTCCAAATCCAGTTGCTACAACCACCAAATCCCATATTCACCCCCGGCACACGGTCAACATGAAACATCGCCTCACCTTCCAGCAATACGCCATCCTGCTCACCGTAGTCATCACCGCGTCCTTCGGTGACACGTTGCTCTCGCGCGGAATGGCGCAGGTCGGCCCAGTCGACATCCATCACCTGACCCTGCTGTATCACGCACTCTTCAATCTGAACATCGTTGCTGGCATCATCCTGCTCATGGGCTTCTTCGCCTCTTACATGACCGCCCTCTCCTGGGCCGACCTCACCTTCGTCATGCCAGCGACTGCCTTTGGCAATGTCCTCATCGCCTTGCTCAGCCGTTTCTGGCTGCACGAGCATCTTTCGCTCTCCCGCTGGCTCGGCATCCTGATGCTCACCTGCGCCGTCGGTTTCGTCGCCAACAGCCCAGCCCGTACCGAACATTCACCCGACTCCGATCCCTTCGCGGGCCCACCCCCTACTTCTCCCTTCGACTCCGAAATCGCCCACTGATGCATGTAGCCACGCCACTCCTCGCCTGGACCTCGATCGCGATCGTCGCGATCCTTGCCATTGCCGGTGAAGTACTCATTGCCGGCGGCATGCGCAGTGTGGGCGATCTTGACAAGATTCGCGCGCACTCAGGCCTGCCCGGCGCCATCCGCGCAGTGCTTTCGAACACAATCTTTCTGGCTGGGGCATTTTGCATGGCGATAAACTTCTTTGCCATGCTCTACACCCTGTCCCACGTGGACCTCTCGCTCGCCGCCCCCGGCATCGCCTCATTTACTTATGTAGGCAATGCCATCGCGGCCAAAATCTTCCTGCGCGAAAATGTCGACCGCCGACGCTGGCTCGCGACCATCTTCGTCTGCATCGGAGTCTTCCTGCTGACCAAGTAGGCTCAACCTGCTTTCTAATCGAAGCTCTTCATATTGGGCCCCAACCGCGCCAGAGCCATCGCAAACTACTGCGACAGCGCTACCGCACATTTCTCGTCAGCTTTTTGAGAGCGGCGGTACGCTCTTACTCAACCACCGCATAAGTCCCGTGGCTGGAAGTTCCGGCGTCAGAAACCGCAGCAGATCTCCATGCACTGCACCCGCGGCCAGCCGCCCGCTCCGCACCGCACTTTCCATCGTCGAAGGCCATTCTGTTCGCGTCCAATCCCCGGCCACAAACAGCCCTTGCAATCCCGTGGCCTGCGGCGGTCGGTGCCGATCCAGATCCGTTGTCACCGAAAACGTCGCCCGCGCCTCCTTCAACACACTCGACTTCACCAGGCGAGCCTCTCGCATAAGCGGAAAAAATTGCTTCGCTTCATCAATAGCCGAGGCCAGAATCTGCTGCCGGCCCATCTCCAGCTCCGGCCACGACGCGCTGATGACAAGCTCAAGATAGCTTCCTCTGCTTGCATCCCAACCGCGTATCCGCGACTTTGCAAACATCCATTGGATCCGCGTGTCGAGTAACACCGCATGGTCCATCCCCGTTACATCCCGATCGAACCAGAGATGAACCGTCGTAATCGGTGCCGCAAGAAAAGGCGACTCCTCCTCCTTCAGATAGCCTGGAAACGCACCCTCCAGCCCTCCGATCAAACGTTGAGTCTGCCGAAAATCGAGCGCAGTAATGACGGCTTCCGTCTCAAGCCAGCGTTCCCCACACCTGATCGACCACCCACCCCCGGGCCGCTGGCGTAACTCATCTACGCCACTCCGCAATTCAATCTTCACGCCCTTTGCCACGGCCAACTCCGCAACCGGTGCGAAGAACTCTGTCAGCGGAGCCGCCGGAATTCCCAATCGCCCACCCTCCGGCGACCGCAGAAACGTCTCGTGAAAGACCTTGGCCGCATACTTGGTCGAGCAGCGTTCAAATACATCGTTTAATGCCCCAATCACTACCGGCTCCCAAAAGTGACGAATTGCGCGTTCTGTTTGGCCCGTCTTGCGCAGCCACGTCGCAAAGCTCTCGTCGTCATTGGCCGGATAGCCGTGCAAAAACTGCATGAGCCCGTGCGCAATTCCAGATTTATCCTTTAGCGTCAGCATCGGCGCGCGTAAAAAACTCATCGTCTGGTGCGATGGAGCCGGCAGCGGACCGGGTTTCATCACGCTACGATTCCCATTTGGCTCCAAAAACACAAGTTCCTCGTACCACCGTATCCTGTCGGAAGTCCCCGCCATCCCACAAAGATTCAGCAAATTCGTGCAGCATCCCAGCACTACGTGTTGCGAGTCCACTGTCTCCTCAAGCGCCGGATGCATGTAAGAATAAGCCCGTCCACCAATCTGCGGCCGGCGTTCCAGGACAGTCACCCTAGCACCGTCTTCAGCCAGCGCCACGGCGGCGGAAAGCCCTGCAAGACCCGCCCCCACAACGATCACGTCCCCCAGGCTCATCGCGTGCGCGCCCTCATCGACATCGCCGCGCCCCGCAACAGGACAAGCAGCTTTTCCCTCGTCGGTACCGTCACTCGCGTCGCGAACACATCCCCGCCCATCGCATCAATCTTGCCCAACAGCCCACTATAGATCTCGACCATAACCCACAAAGCGGCGCGACTATCAGCGTCAATCAAGGGGAGCAATTCGTGCGCCGACTTGTAGTAAGTCCATGCCTGGCCAGATACGGCCACCACCAACGCTCGTTCGTTTGCTTTCATCTCGCGATTCGTTGCCAGCGCCAGAATGTCATCATTCGTTATCTTAAACTCCGCCAGCATTGCCTGCGGCAGATAGATCCTGTTGCGTTCCGCATCTTCCTTGATATCGCGCAAAATGTTTGTCAGTTGAAACGCAATCCCGGTCTTCTCCGCCAGCAACTCCGCCGCAGGATCGGTATAGCCAAAGATCCGAATACAAACGAGGCCTACAACCGACGCCACCAGATAGCAGTATCGGTACAAATCCTCAAACGTCCGATACCCCTGGAGCCCCTCCCCAAGATCAATGCTCTGCCCGGGCAATCCATCGCCCGGCTCCAGATCCATTGTCGTCCCGCGCACCAGGTCTTCCAGCAATTCCTGCGGGATGCCGAATTGCCGCTGCGTATCGGCCAAAGCCAGAAAGACTGCATCCTTTTCATCTGCGCCACTGCCGCGTGAAGCCCTCCACGCATCCAGCCATTCAGCCATGATGACCCGGCGCTGCTCCAGCGTCTTCGACTCATCATCCGCAATGTCATCCGCCCGCCGCATAAACGCATAGACCGCGCACATCGCGTCGCTTTTGGGCTTCGGCAGCACACGGAAGGCGTAGTAAAAATTCTTCGCCTCCCGCTTGGCAATATCGCGGCAATGAGCGTACGCCTCATCGAGTGTCATCGCGGCCGACCTCCGCCTGGCAGCAATGCCACGAACTTCCCGTTCAGCGCTCGCATCAACAGCAAAGCCTTTGCCCCCTTCGAAACCGAAGGTCGCGACTTCAGCACGTCATACTCCTGCCCCACAATACCCGCTAGTGCAGCCTCACCCCCCTGGCTAAACAAGCGCAGCGTCACAGCAAGCTGCCGATCGACGCGGTCACTCACCTCGGCCCCCTCACGCAGCATTGCTCCCGTAAAAGTCACCAGATACTGCATCATCGCCCGGAACTGCGGGGTAAACCGTCGCTCGGCTATCATCTTATCCGTCACGCCAAATCGCTGCATCGCATCCGCTGGCAGATACCTGCGCTCCCGCTCCCCATCCTCCACGACATCCTGCCAGAAGTTTGCAAGTTGCAACGCTGTACAGACTTTATCTGAAAGCTGTGCGCGCTCTTCATCGTGATATCCCGAAACCCAAAGCACTAGTCGTCCCACCGGATTCGCAGAAAGCCGCGAGTAGTTCATCAACTCATCCAGTGACTCATACCGCGACTTGACCTGGTCCATCTCAAACGCCCGAATTAAATCGTTGAAGTGATGCTTCGGCGCCTTCGTCTCAAAGATAGTCTGCTGCAGCGCAATGAACACCGGATGCATTGACCGTGCTGGAGCCTCGTAGCACTCATCCAGCATCACCCTCCACTCACCTAGCAGCCTGGTCGCCACAGCCTTATCCGCAACCTCGTCGCCCAGATCATCCGCCACCCGACTGAACGCATAGATGCTCTCAAAGTAAGGTCGAATCCTCTTCGGCAAAAACCACGTCGCCACATGGAAATTCTCATAATGACTTGTCGCCAGGTTTCGGCACCACTTTTGCGACTCTTCCAGTGTCGGCCGCGTCTGCGGCAGCGCGTACTCTGCCGGAGCACCCCCCAGTTTTACGTTCTGTGCCCCGGCCATCAATCAATCAGCTCCGGAAACACCGCAGTCTTGATCTCCCGCACGCCGACCCGAGAAGACCGAGTCACCATTGCGCGAAATACCTCTGGCACTTCGTTCAACGATGCCCGCCCCGTAATAAATTCCGCACTGTGGAACCGTCCACTCGTAATCAGCTCAAACGCCGTCCTGCAAGTCGCCGGCGTGTGATGAAAGCTCGCCTTCAGCGTGATATCCCCGTAGTGCAGACGATTCGTATCCAGCGACACAACCGTCCCACTCGGCGGGCCACCAAAGAAATTCACCAGCCCTCCCTTGCGCACCATTCCCACCGCCCATTCCCACGTCGCCGGTGTCGCCACAGCCTCAATGACCACATCGGCCCCACGACCATCCGGTGTCAATGCCCGCGCCGCTTCGACCACGTCCCCAACCTCATCTACCCGCAGTACCTGCCGCGCTCCAAACAACTTCGCCGTCTCTATTTGGTCCGCGCGCTTCACAACCGCAATCACATCCACCCCAGCCAGCGACGCCGCATGCGTAAACATCAGCCCAATCGGCCCCGCCCCAATTACGATCATGCTGTCTCCAGCACCAGCCCTGCTCTCCTCCAGCCCCCTAATCACGCAGGCCAGGGGCTCAGTCAGCGCCGCATGCTCCAACAGCACAGCATCGGGTACCGCCAGCGTATTCTTCTCGACGATCCGCGCCGGCACCCGCAGATACTCCGCATAAGCTCCGTTGTTGAAGAGCAGATCATCGCAAAGATTCTGCTGCCCACGCTGGCAGAAGTAACACGCATCGCATGGTGCCGAGTTCAACGGCACCACGCGGTCCCCCACCGCGAATTTGACCACCCCTTCGCCCACATTCGAGACAAAACCCGCAAGCTCATGCCCAAAAGGCATCGGCGGCTGCAACATCCGCGCATGGTATCCACGCCGATAAACCTTCAAATCCGTCCCACACGTGAGCGCAGCCCCGACGCGGACAACGATCTCCCCCGGACCGGCGACGGGGATATCCACCCGTTCCAGCCTCAGGTCTTCCTTGCCGAACAGAACCGCTGCGTTCATCAGAGACGTGTTCATCTCTCCCATCTTCTCATCTTCCAATTCCTGATATAGCTGTCGAAGCTGCGCTCTTCGCAGCCGAAACGGATAATCCTGCATCTGATAAGGTGAGCTACATACGAATGCCCTTTGCCTCGATCGAAAGCTTCACAAAAGACCGGATCGCGTCCATCCAGGACTACTCCTCGCTGGCCTGGAACGCGGTAGCAAATCTGTTTTCAACCCCCCGTTACTGGTCAGATGTATTTACCCAGATGGATTCAATCGGCATCGGGTCCCTGCCTATCGTCGTCCTCACCGGATTTTTCACCGGCTGCGTACTTGCCCTGCAATCCGCTACGTCGCTTAGAGAGTTTGGCGCCGTCAGCATGACCGGCTCGCTCGTCTCGCTCTCCATGGTCAAGGAACTTGGCCCCGTCCTGACTGGCCTCATGGTCTCCGGCCGTAACGCTTCCGGCATGGCCTCGGAACTCGGCTCGATGAAAGTCACCGAACAGATTGACGCCATGCGCGCCCTCGGCACAGACCCCATCCGCAAGCTCGTCACGCCCCGCCTTGTGGGCACTGTCTTTATGCTCTTTTTTCTCACTATCGTCTCCGATGCAGTAGGCATCGCCGGCGGCGCCCTCGTCTCCATCACGATGCTGGGCCTCAACTTCAACTCCTACTTTCACACCTCCTATCGCTCGCTCGTCTACGGAGACGTCGTCCAGGGCCTCACCAAGCCCATCTTCTCCGGCTTTATCATCGCCACCGTAGGCTGCTACTTCGGCTTGAACACCAAGGGTGGAACCCAGGGCGTCGGCAAAGCCACTACCTCCGCTGTGGTCTGCTCTTCCGTCTTCATCATCGTGGTCGACTTCCTTGTCACCCGCCTCATGATCGGCATCTTCGGAAGTTAGGGCAAATTACCTTTGGGTTTAGAGGGAGCCATTGGTATAAACGGTGTTTTTTCTCAAGGAAAGCGGCCCTGCAGAATACATCCACTCCACAACAGGGAATTCGCATAAACGGCCATGCCAGACCCCACCCCCAATTCGCAGCTCCCCGCCGCCGACGGCCCACTCGTTGTCTTCGACAAGGTATCGATCACCTTTGACCGTGACCCGGTCCTGAAAGACATCTCCTTCACCGTCGAGCGCGGCCAGACCCTCATCATCCTCGGCCCCGCCGGCACCGGCAAGTCAGTGCTCATGAAGCTTGCCAACGGCCTTCTCCGCCCCGACTCCGGAACGATAACCGTCTTCGGCGAAGAGGTCTCGAGCATGCGCGAGAGCGACCTCTTCAAGCTCCGTCAACGGATCGGCATGGTTTTTCAGGAGTCCGCCCTCTTTGACTCGCTCTCCGTCGAAGACAACGTCGCTTACCGCCTCCACGAAGAGGGCATGCCTGCCGAGGAAGCCCATAAAAAAGTGGAAGAAGTCCTCAACTTCGTGGACCTGCCCAACGCCATCGCCAAGTTTCCCTCAGAACTCTCCGGAGGCATGCGACGGCGCGTCTCCATTGCTCGTGCCATCATCACCGGCCCGGACCTTATCCTCTACGACTCGCCCACCGGCGGTTTGGACCCCATCACCTCCACCACCATTGTTGAACTAGTCGTCAAGCAACGCGACGTCTCCCACACCACCTCGCTCCTCATCACCCACCGCCTGCAGGACGCCTTCACCCTGGCCACCCATCGCTTCAACATCGAAGCCAACAAGATGGAGCTCATCCCGAACGGCGCCATCGACGACAGCACCCGCTTCCTCATCCTCAATGAAGGGTCCGTCGCCTTCGCTGGCACCACCGAGGAACTGGTCAACTCCAAAGACCCCTGGATTATGGAATACATAGCCTAGGAGACACTCCGGCCCGGCCTCTTTTGTTTTCATCCCGAAGGGATCTGCGGTTGTCGCCACGGGCGCTTGCCCCTACTCTCGCTTCCCCTTCAGCCACTCTGCATACGGAATCCGAGGCATCGTCAAAAACGAGTCCCGCGTCTTTACGTAGCTTCCAAGCCCATTCATTCGCCCAATCGCATGCAGTTGCTCCGCCTTGATATAAGGCCCCGCAGAATCAATGAACTTATCCTCTACAAACATCGCTACCACCCGCCCCAGGATCACCCGCGACCGGCCAATCTCAATCGTCGAATGCTCCACGCACTCCAGAGCCGCATGCGCCGTTTTGATGCGCGGCACTTTCACCACACTTGAAGCCACTGTCTCGAGCCCCGCCATCTCCAGCTCATTTACCTCGGCAGGAAAGTCCGTCGCGCATACATTCATGGCGTGCATCAGGTCTTCCGTCACCACGTTTACAACAAACTCGCCGCCCTGCCGAATATTCCGCGCCGTATCTTTTGGCACGTACCCGCCATCCGGACGATCCGTCACGCCCAGCCCCACAATCGGTGGATCCGTGCAGAGATAGTTGTACGCACTGAAAGGCGCCGCATTCAACCGGCCCTCCGTATTCATGCTCGTGACCAGCGCAATCGGCCTCGGCGCCACCAGACCGATCAAGAGGTTATAAATCTGCCGCGGTGCTACTTTGCTCACTTCAAAGATCATCTCAAAAGATTACCGCATCCAGCCTGCGAAAAGCCTCAATCGAGCGTCGTCACAATCGCCATCTTCACCCTATTCCATGACTTGCTGTGAGGGTTCACAACATCAAGATGGACCACCCTGGGATGATATCCACCGTCACCCCCTCACCCATCCCGCGCACCCGCTCCGCCCACTACAGCGGAAGCTTCAGTGGAATCTGGTCATCCTCCGTCCCCTGCACAAGAAACTGGGGAATATTCAGCGGCAGCAACTCCCCCGGATTCCCACTCGCATAGCGATCCGGCGCCTCCGACGGCGGGGCTCCCATCAGGTTGAGCACTTCCTGCTTGTCATGGGCGAAGGTCAACGACCCCGCCAGATCAATCGTCATGCGCAGGTCAACCGCACCCGCAAGCGCAACCACCGCCTTGAGCGGAACCGTAGGCTGCGGAAGGTAAACAGGGTTCTCCTTCGGAATATGCGGACGCCCAGCCAGCCAGAAGGCCAGATGCTCCCATCGGAGTGACCCACGGCCACCACTCGCGTCAGATCCAGCAGATAGCTCCGCGCCAGCTGCTCAAGATGATTGAAACCCACTGCAACGTCCTGAAACGTCCCCGGCCACCCGCCGCCCTCGTGCCCCACTCTTCTATACTCCAGCGACCACGTCGCAATCCCCTCAGCCCTTAGCGCCGCGCACAGATGTCCGCCGTACTCCAGCGCGCGCTGCGCCTTCCACCACCCGCCAGGTACAAATACAACGACCGGCACCCGCTGTTCATCCGTAAGCCCAGGTAGCTAGGAATCTCCAAACTGCAGCGACCCCGCCCCACGATGAATTTGATATTTCGCGAGCGGCGGCTTCCGTTCCAGCACATCACTCCACACACAAGCGTCCAGAGAACCTTACTGAACGGGACGAACTGTCCCCGAGGACTTCTCCGGTGGCAAAGTCACAATCACTTCGCCTGGCCGCGTGTAGTGCAGCTCTTCACGAGCCTGATGCTCGATCGCGTCCGGATCTTCCTGCAACCGGTCGACGTGCCCCTTCAAAGACTCGTTCTCTTTGCCTAAATTGTGTAGCTGCTGCTCCAAATTCTTGGTTTCTTGGCGCTTCTGTTGATAAACCGTCAACCCATTGTGCCCAAACACCACGTGATACCCCACCGCCAGCGCCAGCGCGCCCGCAGCAACGGTAGCTACGCGGCGACGCTCATCAAACAGGCGACTTCCCCACCCGCGGACACGAAGAATCGAACCTGAGGTACGGCGAGTTGAAGGAGAGAAGGCCATCTGTCTTTCCAGTTAAGTCGCTGGCCCCGCAACCCGTCAAGTGGATAACCGCGATGTCCACCAACTGAACCAACTTTCGCACCCCGCCCGGACAAACGCCATGTGTCTTGTTATGCTGAGGTGTCGCGACAAGATTTTCTTCAGGCAATAATCGAAAGCCGTCTTGTATCTCCCGCTCCCGGCAAGCAACGCCTGTACATGACCACCGAAAGGACCTCCGCATGGCCACCACGACCCATCAGCAAGTGAGCGCCGCAACCTCCCTCACCGGTCTCAACCAGACCCTTTCCGGCAAGCTGGCACTCGCATTCGCGGCCAGTCTCTTCGTTGCCGTCTGCGCTCACCTGACCGTTCCACTCCCCTTCACCCCCGTGCCACTCACGCTCAGCGACCTTGCCGTCCTGCTCGTCGGCCTGTCCCTTGGCCCAGTCACCGGCTTCGCAGCCCTGGCCTTATATCTGCTGGAAGGAGCCATGGGAGCCCCGGTATTCAACCCGGCCGGCCCCGGGGGCATCGCCCAGCTCTTGGGCCCCACAGGCGGCTACCTCATCGCCTATCCCTTCGCCGCGGCCGCTGCGGGCGGATTCTTTAGCTTCTTCTCTCAACGGACCACCGCACCGAAATTCCTCACCGCCTTAGGCGCGGCTAGCATAGGCAGCGCGCTCCTGATGTGCTCCGGCGTCTCCTGGCTCGGCACCGTCCTGCACCTTGCCCCTGCAACCGCCTTCAAGTTGGGCGCGCTCCCCTTTCTGCCCGGACAAATCGTAAAAGTCTTCGCATCCGCCGGGATTATCACGTCGATCCAGCGTCTGCGCCGCAACTAGCTGTTCCCATTTCACCGTCACAACCTTTGAAGGACTGCACCGAAGATGAGCACTCCCGCCATACGTGAAATCCAGATCGCCCACAGTCCCGACTCCGACGACGCCTTTATGTTCTACGGCCTCGCCACCCGCAAGATTCAGGTCCCGGGCTACAAGTTCACCCACAGCCTCACCGACATTGAAACCCTCAACCACCGCGCCATCAATGAAGCCTTTTACGATGTGACCGCGATCAGCTTCCACGCCTACCCTTACATGCAGGACAACTACACGCTCATGGCCTGCGGTGGCTCCATGGGCGAGGGCTACGGCCCCATGATCGTCGCGACGCGCAAGTATTCGCTTGAAGAGATCAAGAAACTCCGAATCGCCATCCCCGGCACCCTCACCACCGCATACCTTACGCTCAAGCTCTTCCACCCAGATATCGAAACCGTCGTCGTCCCCTTTGACAAAATCATCCCCGCGGTTGTCGCGGGCGAGTTCGACGCCGGCCTCCTCATCCACGAGGGCCAACTCACGTACGCCTCCGACGGCCTTCAGAAGATCCTCGACCTTGGCGCCTGGTGGCGCACTGAAACCGGTCTCCCCCTACCCCTTGGCGGCAACGCCATCAAGCGCTCGCTTGGTCAGGAAGCCATGCTCATTACTACCCACGCCCTCCGCGACTCCATCCAGCACGCCCTTGACCATCGCGAAGAATCTCTTGAATATGCCATGCAGTTTGCCCGCGACCTCGACCCCGGTCTGGCGAATCGCTACGTCGGCATGTACGTCAATGAGCGCACTATCGACTACGGCAATGACGGCCGCGAAGCCATCCGCAAGATTCTCGACATGGGCTATGACCGCGGCATCATTCCGATCAAGGCCAACGTGGACTTCATCGGTTAGCTAAACGATCCTCAGCACGTATGTGTTATTCTTTAAGAGTGATGGAGGGTTGCGACGCAATTGTTACAGTGTGTCCGCTCCCCTCCGAGCTCTTCCTTGAAGGCTCTCCACTCAAATTGGACGCGTAGCTCAACTGGCAGAGCATTCGACTCTTAATCGACTGGTTGTAGGTTCGATTCCTACCGCGTCCACCAATTTTCCGATCCTGCTCGTACCAAACACTCGATCATCGAGCGCGGCCCCTCTGCTCGACGCTGGTAAAATTGCGGCAACACGAGGAGGATCAAGAAGATAGATGCTCTTCAACTCCTACTCGTTTCTCTTCATCTTCCTCCCCATCGCGCTGGTTGGCTACCAGCTTGCCGGACGACTCAATCGCAGCGCGGTTGTCCTCTGGCTCGGTTTCATCTCTCTGGCCTTCTACGCCTACTGGCGTCTCCCTTACGTCCTGCTTCTGCTCGCCTCCATTGGGCTCAATTACATCGCATCCAAACTCATCTGCCAACAGATCGCAAATCCCATTCAGCCGCGGATCTGGCTTTGGACCGCCATCGTTTTCAACCTGGCGCTGCTCGGCTACTTCAAATATCTCTACCCCGTTCTTGGCCTCCTTGCCCATCTGGACGCCCACCCCAGCCGCATTGCCAACAAGATCCTGCCGCTTGGCATCTCCTTCTTCACCTTCACCCAGATCGCTTACCTTGTAGATCTTGAGCAGGGCGCAGCCGCCAACGAAGACTTTCCCAGCTACCTCCTCTTCGTGTCCTTCTTCCCCCACCTCGTCGCCGGACCCATCCTCCATCACAGCGAGATGATGCCGCAATTCCGCCAGACCCTGCGCTATCAGCTCCGCAGTGCCGACCTCGCCGTCGGCTTCTCCTGGTTCATCATGGGCCTCGCCAAAAAGGTGCTGCTAGCCGATACCTTTGCCCACACCGCCAACGCCGTCTACAGCACCTCCGGCCACGTCGGCCTTTTCATCGCCTGGCGAGGCATCGTCGGATACGCGCTCCAACTCTACTTCGACTTCTCCGGTTACTCCGACATGGCGCTAGGCCTCGCACGCATGTTCTCCATCGACTTCCCCCTCAACTTTGCCTCCCCCTACAAATCCTCCAACATTATTGAGTACTGGCAACGCTGGCACATCACCCTGACCCGCTACGTCACCGCCTACGTCTACAACCCGCTCCAACTCTGGATCAACGATCGCCGCCAGGCTCAAGGCAAAAGAGTCTCACGCAAAGCGCTCGCCACCCGGGAAGGTTTTCTCGGCATGCTTGCCTTCCCCATGTTTACCACCTTCGTCATCACCGGCGTCTGGCACGGCGCCGGCGCAAAATACCTCGTCTTCGGACTACTCCATGGGTCCTTTCTCACCATCAACCACGCTTGGAGACTCTTTCAGCCCAGGCCCGCCACCAGCGCCACGGTAATGAGCACCCCAGCCCGACTGTTTGCCCATGCAGGATGGGTATTGCTCACCTTTCTCTGCGTCATCAGCGCCCAAACTTTCTTCCGTGGCGACACCTGCTCACAGGCCGTCCGTCTGCTCTCCTCGATGGCCGGCGCGCACGGGCCAGGCTCCATTCAGCTGCCGGATGAAAGCATCGCCGCCGCCGCCGCCGATCTCGCCACTATGCTCGCAGGCCTCCTCATCGTCTGGACCCTGCCCAATACCCAGCAGATCCTCCAGCGATTTAAGCCCGCAATCACCCTCACCCAATGGGATCAGGTGCAAATCAATCCCCGCCTGCTATGGTCGCCCCGTGCCGGGTGGGCTCTCGCCGCAGGTGTCCTATTTTTCTTTTCCCTCGTTTACCTTCAACAGCCATCTACCTTCTTGTACTTCCAGTTTTGACATGAATGCCGAAGACCTCATCACGCCGGCACCACCCCCAGCTTCTGTCGGAAGTAGCACCAGGACCTACCTGTGGCGACTCGCCGTCGTCTTTCTCCTTCTATATTTTTTTCCTTTCTTTGTCGTACGCATCCCCGGCTTTGAGCGTTGGTGCGGTTCCAGCTTCGGACCCGCGCTGGACTTTGGCTTCCAGGTCCCGCAGGAAAATGCAGACATCGTTATCTTTGGAGACTCCAGTGCCGCCGTTGGTATCGATCCACACCAGATGTCCGTTGACCTCGGCCTCAAGGTGCTCAATCTGCCGAACACAGGAGCCAGCCTCCACGTCGTAGGCGACATGAACCTGCGCCGCTATTTTAAAACCAACAATCCGCCGCGACTTCTCATCTTCTACTTCACCCCGTGGAACCTGAACTACACCCACGAACCCGCCGGCCCCCGGGTCTATGAAGGCGAGGAAATGCTCGCAAGACACGGAACCCTCCGTGAAATTGCTGCATTCGTGCTGAAAAACCCCATGGATTCGATCCAATTTCCCTTTCGTTTCTACAGTGCCAACCCGCCCAACGCGATTCGCAACCTGTTCCGTCATGAAAATCCCACCGAGAAGGTCCGCATTGCACTTGGCCATGCAGATCCGTTGTCCCGTAGACCATCTCTCAATGCCCCTTGTCTCTTTCCCAAGGACCTCTTAGCCGAGCACCCGGATACAACCGCAGAAGAGTTGATTCAGACCTATCGCTCTACCCAGACCGACGTTCTCTTTTATCTCGCCCCCATGCCCGCCTGCGACAATATCAGCGTCTTGACATCGCGCATCTACCCGCAAATTACCGCTGATCCACCCCGTCAACTCCCCGTCAAATCCTATAAACTCGACTTTTCCTACGCGCATCTGTTGTCAAGTGCCGTGCCGGAGGCGACCCACCAGCTAACGGAAGTTGTGCGCTCAAGACTACATCCAGTCCCGTAATCTGGTTGTCGCTACGTCAATATCAGTGGGGTTAGATCTCACATCGGAGTCCGCATGACAAACAATTACCCTCTGCTCGCAGAACTCCAAACAATCTTCCGTGATGTTCTCGATCAGCCTGATCTCGTCATTACTCCCGAGTCCAGCGCCCGAACAGTCGAAGACTGGGACTCCTTCGCCCACATCGTCGTCGTTCGAGCGGTCGAGAATCACTTCGACGTCAAGTTCGCTTTGAACGAAGTTGGTAACCTGCAGAATGTAGGCGACTTTATGGATTTGATCCATACCCGCATGGTCGCAAAATAAATCGACCGGAAAACCTTCGCAAATCTGTATGACAAGCTCTAGCAACTTAGCTGTACGGAAAGACAGTAGGGCAAAGAAGGGGGGCGACCCGAAAGCCTAAAAGCTGAACGAAAGACCAGCCTGGATCGTGCGAGGCGCCTGTGCAAAATAGAGTGTCTGACCATCGGCCGAAAGAAATGGCCTGTAGCCCTCCGCCAGCAGATTGGTTACATCAATCGTTGCATCAAGCCCCTGCGGGAATCGGCTGCCAAGATGAATCGGCTGACGAATCAAACAGCTAAAGAAGGCCTGGTCCGCAAATGCGCTATAGGGATCGACCGCAGTGACCAGACTGAACGGCTGCCACCGGTACGAGGCACGAACTCGCGTCTGGGTCCCAATAATCCGTCCCTTGACGGCAATAGTAGCCGTCTGCGACTGCTTCGCTTGAAGCCCTGTAAGCGCCTGCTCGAACGTAGCGTTCGCAGCAGTTTCGGACTCCATGGCGTTACCCGTGCTGTACTCCGCCGCCACCCAAAGCCCGGCTGACAGCGGCGTGCTCACGTTTATCCGGACACCATTGGTCCTGTAACCAGTGGCAAGCGCCCGGAAGCTGCCCGTCGTGGGGTCAACCAGCATCCCCCCGGGTTCATCACCTGCCTTTGTCTCACCCGGCCCCGAGGCCCCACCGCCAGAGATCGCTGTTCGCGCAAACGCATCATGGTAGTAGGCAACCGAAACGTTTCCGCGGCCAAGCTTGCGGCCGATCATAGCCTCTTGGTGCCGCCCGGTTTCGAGCGCCAGCTTGCCATTCCGAACTAGCGCAACCGGTACCTCGGTCTGACCGCTGGTCACATCTTCAAAGCCCTGCAGTTCAGGATCCTCAGCCAGCTTGTACTGGAGCGTCCAGGAACCCATCGGGTGCCCCGTGACCCGTAGAAATGGACGTGTCGTTACCGCGTAAGCGGAAGTATGGACACCGGTCAGCCTGCCGCCGACCTCTACTTCCAACTGGTCGCCAAACGCCATCCGCTGGGCGCTCGTAATCTCAAGCGACTGGAGTCCGGTCGTCAACCCTGCCGCCATAAGTTCAGGATGCGCCATGTAGCTGACAACCGTGCGCTGAGCCCCACCAAAACCCACGCGCCGCTCGTAGCCCGCATCCAGTTCGGAAGACGGACCGTAAGCCGCCGGAACGCGCGTCGAGCCCATGTCCGCCCGCATCATCATGTCGCCGCCGTCATCAAGTGCGCGATGGATCGCTAATGTGTTGTGTACACCGCCACCCCCAAACTCACCATCGCCGCTTGAAACCGTGGCCCGGGCCTTGGTGGATTGCGCCCGGTTGCTCTCGGTGGCGCTGGAAGAAACTTCAATGAGGGTGCCTTCTTCCAAAATGCGCAGAATCGGACGGCTCGCGGTCGAGCGCAGAGTCCACTTCCAATCGTCATCCGGATCGTCAGCACGTCGCCTCTGCGCTGGCAACCATGACGTAGTGTCGAACAGAGCCGCTAGCGTCAGATTCACAACCGCACTCGCATTTGAGGCCAGTTGCAGGTTGGCACGCGTGGCTGGCACAAACAATGTAGCGCTGGCACGTACCAGGTAGCGACCGGGATTAAGGTTTGCGATGATGTAGCGCCCGTGCAGATCCGTGAACGCAGTCCCCACCGTCACGGAGTCGTTGGCAAGAACCTGCACCAAGGCGCCCATCTGCGCAACGCCTTGAGCGTTGCGCACCACTCCAGACACAACCGCGCCACCCTCAATGGCATGAGCTATCGGTAGCAGGAACATCAGCATTCCAAGAAGGAAAAGCGATGCCCTGCGATGCGAGTTGTTCTTACCCTGACTCAGTTGCACAGCATTCCTCTGTGCGTCGACGGCCTTGCTCCTGGAAGAACAGACCTCGCCCGCGTGTCGTCCATCGCCTTACTTCCGCGTGTTCGTGCCGCTAGCCTTGCGCGAGGGCCGCCTACTGCTTTACCGGCCGGTCTTTCCCGACTCTACAAACTTGGTGCCCGAGTTTGGTGCTCTAGTCAACTGTGAATGGGGCGGACTCCGCGATCTGCTGCTTCTTGACGCCGTCGTTCACTTTGATGCTTACCGTGTACTTTCCGGGCTGCAAACTTGCCAGTGGCAGGCTCTTCTCAAGGGTAACCTGATCTGCATTCGGGTTTAGTTTACTCGTCAACTCCGAGGTGTCGAGTACCGCGTGGTTTGTCGCCAGATCGGTGATCACATATTGGATCGTCGCGCTGTTCTGCTTGTTCTCACCGATTCCCAGATTGTAAACCTGCATCCAGAAGTTGAGATTGTCTTTCCGGTGGAAGGTAACCGGTACAGCAATACCACCTGATACGCGTGGACGCACATGCGTATTTCCGATTACAAAATTACCCGCGCCAATATCCTTGGATGGAACCCGATACATCTGGTCCGCGAGGATTAGTGAGGAGTGTGCGAGTTGGTCGTCATCGTATTTGGGTACGTTCACGCTACGCCGCCAGGTGCCGACGTGGTCTGCGTTATTCACGTCCTTGATAACGATGTCGACTTTGTACAGACCCGGCCGCAGGGGCAGCGACTTCCAATAGACCGACTGCTGGGTCTGGGTCCTGGCCAGGAATTCGCTCGGCACCTGTACCGAGACAGTGTCTTCAAAGGTCTGGATGGGTCGGCCGGTCAATGACGAAACACGTCCAAGGATATTGACAGTACCCATCGACACGTTGTCCTTCGTGTTGAAGGTGATGTCTTTGTTGTGAATCTGGAGCGTGAGCGGCACCAGGACCGTGTCGTTGGTAATTTTCACATAATCGGTGCGGACATCAAATAGGAACGGCGGGCCAGTCAATATCTTGGACTTGGTCATGTAGCTCTCAAGATCCTTGAATTTGATTACGGGCGGCGCCTGCAACTTGGCGAAGCGGTCCAGACGGTCAAACTGCTTGGCCTGATTCTGCTCCGAGCCGGGTCCTTTACCCAACTGCTCGAGTCCCCCGCCGGAGAAGCGGTCAGCCTTCTTGGACTGTCCCATCGACTCCATCATGGTCTGGCCGGCGCCGGCGACGTTCTTCAGCGCGTCCTTCTCGGAGCGGTCGAGTGTCATGTGATAGTCGCCGCACATGCAGGTGTCGACGAACTCGATGTCGATGTTATCGCCGATGCCTTCCAGGTAGCGGTAATGCCAGATCTCAAACGGGAAGGTGGAGGTATTGCCGCCGCCCTCGTCCATGGGACGGTCATAGTTACCGCCGCTGGGGTGGGAATCAATCGAATCCGCCTTGCCGTAGGCGATGTAAATGTGCCCTCGATCCGTACGCCAGCCTGACTTTCCCGCTGCAAAGTGCTCATTTGCGTAGGCGATACGGGAGTAGTGTTCTTCGCGGAACTCATTCTCCGGCGAATCAGGATTGGGGTTGCGGCGAAGCCAGAAGTTCTCGATGAACTGGTCGCGCTCCTCATCGTTCGAGAGGTGCTTGAATGCCTGCATCTCTTCGTCGGTGATGATCCAGTGCACATCCTGATCAACCCAGGTCTTATAGGAGCCCTTGAGTTCGCGACGCATGGCCTTCTGGCTCTCGAATTTCTGAGCATCAGAGAGTTCGCGCTTGGTCGGGTCGGGTTTATCGTTCGTGATTGGGGCGCGCTTTACGCCGTCCGGACTTGAACTCTGAGCCAGCACCGTAACGCCGGTAGCGCCTCCCCAAGCAAGAGCCAGGGACAGGGCAGCGATGCCAAGACTGCGGGAACGACGGAGACTACGGTGAGCATTCATGAACGAAACCCCTACGGTGGATAATAGTCGAAATTGTAGGCCGAGAGGAGGCAACGTTCAAACCCTCCCCAGCATTACGACGGCTGTAGTATGGTTTTTGAAATAGCAACGCTGCCAATTGACCGCGTTCTGAACCACACCTTTTGTTGAGCAATTCCTGTTTGACCCGCATCAAATCGAAACATCACTGCTTCTACTGAAGATAGATGAGCAAATTGGTTTGTTTTATGGAACCCCCCGGACCGGATCTGCGTATCCAGAGCGGGGCGTCTCCGAGTTTGCAGACACGCAAGTAGTTTGACTAGTAGACCAAGGGCTTGAGATAAACGATGAATCCGAAGAAAATTATCATTATTGTTGTGATTCTGCTGGCCATTGGAGGGGTGACTGCCCTTACGATTTATCGTGGCCAGGCAAATGTCATTAAAGTGACGACCGCAGTGACGGGCCGTCAGGAGCTGGTCTCCGTGGTGAGCGGGACCGGGCAGATCAAGCCGAAGACCTACGTCAACATCGGCGCGACTGCATTTGGCCGCATTATCAAGTTAAATGTTAAAGAAGGCGACCATGTGAAGGCGGGCACGGTACTGGCAAAGCTCGAGAGCGTCCAGCCGAGTGCGACCGTTGCGGCTCAGCAGGCCACCATCGCGTCTTCGCGTACAGACGTCAACTCATTCCTGGCAGCGGAACAGACAGCGCAGGCGAACATAGCCGCAGCCAAGGCCGACCTGGAGCAGCGAAAGCTAGACTTTGATCGTGCCAAGGCCCTTTATAACGACAAGTTGATCGCCAAGCAGGACTTCGATGCGAAGCGCGCAACTTTCGACAGTGCTACGGCGACGTTGGCACAGCGCCAGGCAGCATCGGCGCAGGCAAAGGCTCAGACGGATTCGCAAAGGGCTCGTGTCAACCAGGCCGTAGCCAGTCAGCGTTCGAACTTTGATGCGCTGGACAAGACGATTGCACGCGCTCCGTTCGACGGCCTGGTGACGAACGTCCCGGTGCGCGAAGGCGAGACGATGGTTACCGGTATTCAGAACGCACAAGGCTCCACATTAATGACGCTTGCCGATATGAGCGTCATCACGGCAGAGGTCAAGGTTGATGAGACCGACATCGTAAATGTAAGGCTAGGCCAGGCTGCGGATGTGACCGTCGATGCCCTGCCCGGCAGGATCTTCAAGGGTCATGTGACCGAGGTGGGCGATCAGGCGCTGTTGCGCACGACGGGCGTGGCTACCAGCCAGAGCACGACGGGCACGGAAGAGGCAAAGGATTTCAAAGTCGTCATCACGCTGGATAACATTGATGGCCAGTCCAATGAGGCGTTGCGCCCGGGCTTGTCCGCGACGGCAAAGGTTACGACCGCGCGCCGGAGCGATGCAGTGGTGATTCCGATTCAGGCGTTGGTGCAACGCGACCCGATCGCAGAGCAGCAGCTTGCCGCAAATGCAGACAAGCCAAGTTCAAAGTCCGCAGTACCCACGGCGAGCGCTGCGTCTTCCAAGACCAAGCCAGTGCTGGTCCAGGGTGTTTATGTTCTAGAAACGGATCACAAGAAGGATCGCGCGCTTTTCATCCCGATCACCACGGGCATAACCGGAGCTACAGATATTGAGGTGCTCTCCGGCATTTCTCCCGGCCAGACTATTGTGACGGGGCTGTATCGCGTTCTTCGCACCCTGAAAAGTGGTACGGCCGTCAAAGCAGATAACAGCGTGTCGAATGTCGAAGCTCCCAAGTCATAGGCTTCCCATGATTTTCTAACCGTCTCAGGCATCAGGTATCCCAATGGCTCTCACAGAACTAGACTCCACTCTCGTCAATGCAGATGGCCCACACGATGGCGAAGTCATCGTCACAAATAACCTGTGGAAGACGTATGAGATGGGTGACCAGAAAGTGCACGCACTGCGTGGGGTCAACCTGCGCATCAAGCACAACGAATATGTCGCGATCATGGGCCCCTCGGGTTCGGGCAAGTCGACACTGATGAATCTGATTGGCTGCCTGGATTCTCCGTCTCAGGGCAAGTACTGGCTGAATGGTCACGACGTTTCCGAGTTGAACGACGACGAATTGGCCCGCATCCGCAACAAGGAGATCGGCTTCGTATTTCAGACATTCAACCTGCTGTCACGCGCGACCTCCCTACATAATGTGGAGCTTCCCCTGATCTACAATGGCACCCCGGCGGCAGAGCGCATTGCTCGTGCGAAGGCGGTGCTGGAGTCTGTAAACCTGGGTTCGCGCATGATGCATAAGCCCAATGAACTTTCCGGCGGGCAGCGGCAACGTGTGGCGATTGCGCGGGCACTCGTGAACCGGCCAAGCATCATCCTTGCGGATGAGCCGACGGGTAACCTGGACTCGCGCACCGGTGATGAGATTATGGGTCTATTCGACGATTTGCATTTGCAAGGCAACACGATTGTGCTGGTGACGCACGAGCCGGATATCGCGGAGTATGCGCATCGCGTTATTACGATTCGCGACGGCGTGGTGGCCAGCGATCGCGAGTCGACTCGGGACCGAGCGCACATCGAGGCTCGTCTTGCAGCGGCGCCTCCGTTAGCAAACGGTTGACAAAGGGCCCTGACGGCCCAATGTTCGAGATTTAGTTTTGCAAACCGTCTAAACTGACATTATGGGTTCTCTGCATCGCTGTATCGCTGTTTCCCTGCTGATAGCGCCTTTTAGTCTTCAGGCGCAGGCACGGTTCGATCTGACTGGTCCAAAGATCGACATACGCGTGACGCGCGGTGACGTAACGCTTCCCATTTCCAAGGTACCGAATCTGCAGCCCGGGGACCAGATCTGGCTGCATCCGGACTTGCCTCCCACGCAATCGGTTCACTACCTGCTAATCGCTGCGTTCCTGCGCGGGACGACAAATCCACCGCCGGACGAATGGTTTACAAGAATTGAAACCTGGAACAAGAAGAGTCGCGAAGAGGGCGTTACGGTCACAGTGCCTGCGGACGCCCAGCAGGCTGTCCTGTTTCTGGCGCCTGAGACTGGTGGCGATTACGGAACATTGCGTTCAGCAGTCAAGGGTCGTCCGGGGATCTTTGTGCGCGCATCTCAGGACCTGACAGAGGCGGGGTTCGAGCAGGCACGCATTGAGAAGTATCTTGCGTCGATGAAGATGGTTCCGCCGTCCGATCCCGGGGCGCTGCTGGACCATTCGAATCTGTTGGCGAGGACTCTGAATCTGAGGCCAAATCCTGAATGCTTCAAGCGTCCGCTGGATCAGCAGTACAACTGCCTGACCCAGACGGGGACGCAAACGCTGCTGGACGATGGACACTCGCAGACGATCGTGGCCTCGCTGGCTTCGGGTAACAGCTCGGACTTTATAAATGCGGCGTCCAACACGCGACTTATGGCTGGGGGAAATTATTCAGCTTATGTGGGGGCGCTGGTTGACCTGGCACGGTTGATGAATGGGATTCATACTGCCCAGTATCAATATATCCCTGCGATTGCATTTCCTGATTCCGCGCAGTCGCCGGAATCGCTGAACCTGCGACTGAATACGGCTCCGTCATTTCATAACCCGAAGTCTGTCATTGTGATTGGCCTTCCGCCAGTGACTGGGGCTGTGTTGCCACCGTTGCGGCCGGCTGAACCGAACCATATCTCGTGTCTGCTGGATCCAAGGATGGTGCTTCCGATCAACGGGGCTCCGCTGGTGTTTTCAACCGCTTATGCGCATGACATGGTGTTACACCTGAATCTGCCGGAGGGGACTGCGGCGAATGATATTGTGCTGGGAGCAGACGCGTTTCAGGGTGGCTTGATCGTTGCAGAGGGAACGACCGAGCGCCATGAACTGCCGCATGGTGGAGCTCCGGCAGTGAAGGCGTCTGGCTCAGGCGGTCCTAAAGTTACAGCCACCACCCCGACAGCCCAGATGATCCCTGGACAGCCGATTACCGGGACCATTAGCGGGATGTGGGGCTTCGACAAGTTTACGGGGCCGACCCTTCCCTTGCAGCAGGTTCCAGGCGTTGGGTGGCGCATCGTCACAACAGCCGATACCCCTGCCAATCTGATTGCGGGGCAACCGAATCATTTGCAGCTTTTGTCTACCGGCACAGCTTGTATCCAGTCGATCTCGCTGGAACCCGGGAATACGAAGGTTGACTGGAAACTGGATACTCCGGACGTTGCACCTCCTGCGGATGCAGAGGCGCAAATTGCCGCAACGGGTATTCCGCCAGTTCGTCCGGTGGACCTGATGCTCAATCTGCAACATACTGCGACACCAGGGTCCATTCGGGTCGCGATTCAGCAGTTCGGGATGAAAGAGCCGGATCAGTTGGGGACCAAGACGTTCTCAGAGCCGGCGAAGATTGAGTCGCTGCGTCTGCATGCAGGAGATCAATCGGCAACGCTGAGCGGCACCAGCCTGGACCAGGTAAAGTCTCTTACGTTTCAGAATCAGGGGAAGGGGCTAACGTATGTCCCGCCGACTTCGAGCGAGGCCGGAACGGACGGTACTGCTCCTCGGGCGACGATGGTTCTCCTGCCGGCGAAAGACTCACCAGGGCCAGACTTCAAGGTCAGCGAGAAGGTTGCAGCTCTGGTTCAGCTGCAGGATGGGCGGACGCTGGATGTTTCGACGGTTGTCATGCCGCCGCGGCCTTCGGTGTCCATCCTGTCGCGGCGCAACACGTCGCAGACTGCTTCGGCAATTCAGCTATCCAGTCCAGATGATTTACCGCTGGGAGCGCAGTTGGTCTTCTTCCTGAAGTCGAAGGCTGTGTTTCCACGTACTGGGCAGATTGAATTGGCGAATGCGGATGAGAGCCTGCACACTTCGCTGACGGTCGCGTCCGGGAGCCTGGTACTCCAGGATGCTCATACTATTCTGGCTACATTCGATCCGCTGAAGACGTTTGGGCCTTCGACCTTTGGACCGTTCCGACTACGGGCCGTTGCTGCGGACGGTACGCCGGGAGAGTGGCTACCGTTGGCGACGATCGTGCGCCTGCCTGTGCTGACTGAGCTAAGCTGCCCGGCGAAAGTAGCGGCTTCCTGCCTTTTGAGCGGCTCTGCGCTGTACCTTATCGACTCCGTTTCCCCAGATTTAGGTTTTGCGAATCCGACGCTGGTCCCGGAGGGGTTTGTGGATACGTCGCTTGCGATTCCCCACCCTGGCGGACTGTCGTTCTTCCTGCGGCTGCGGGATGATCTGACTACGACCCACCAGGTAAGCCTGCCGATCCTGCCCGAGATCCCCGCCAAATAAGACGCCCAGCCGAGGCTGGGCGTCTTGCATTGCCAAAGTGCCTAACGAATAACTTCCTGGTTGACGAGCGCAGCCTGCACCTTGCTGTGTTTGCGGCTGTAAAAGAAGTAGACGACGAGGCCAATCAGAAGCCAGACTATGAGACGGATCCAGTTTGCGGCGCCGAGCTCGACCATCATGTAGCCATTGAAGAGTATTCCGAGAACCGGCACGACCGGGATGGGCCACGCGAGTGGGGCACGGAAAGGGCGTGAGCGATCTGGATCCTTGTGGCGCAGGATCATGACGGCGATGCAGACAATGACGAAGGCGAACAGCGTGCCTATGTTCACCATCTTGCCGATCGTGTCGATGGGGGTTACGGAGCCTACGATGGCGGCGACTAAGCCGGCCAGGATAGTCCCCTTCCAGGGAGTGCGAAAGCGGGGATGGATGTCGGCGAAGAAGCCCTTTGGAAGCAGGCCGTCTTTGGCCATGGAGTAGAGCACGCGGCTCTGGCCGAGCAGCATGACCAGCATGACGCTGGTGAGGCCGGCGAGCGCACCGATGGTGATGACGTTGGCGGCGCTGTTCAGGTTGCGATCCAGAAAGGCTCGGGAGATGGGGGCTTCAATGTTGACTTCCGGCCAATAGACCATGCCGGTAAGAACGGCTGCCACGCCGATGTAGAGTACAGTGCAGATGGCGAGCGAGGCGATGATGCCGATGGGCATGTCGCGCTGCGGATTCTTCGCTTCCTGTGCGGTTGTGGAGACGGCGTCAAAACCAATGTAGGAGAAGAAGACGAGGCCTGCTGCAAGCCCGATACCGCCTACGCCGAACGGTGCGAAGGTGTGCCAGTCCGAACCCCAGTTGGCCTTGTTGACGTAATGCGAACCGAGGCCGAGGACGAAGAGGACGACCGCCACCTTGAGGATCACGATGCCGGTGTTGAAGTTGGCCGACTCCTTGATGCCAATGACCAGGACTGTAGTGATGACGAGGGCAATGAGAAAGGCAGGGAGGTTGAAGCCGAGTTCAAGGCCGCCGATAGTGGGAGCTGAAAGCAACTGGTGGGCGCTGGCGGTGAGTTGAGCGGAGGGGTGAGCCACGAGCAGCGAGAGTGCGTCGCTGAAGGGCTTGGTGCCGGGAATCAGGTCTGGATTGGTCGTGTGCACGGACTGGCGGGCCACAATTTCAAAGGCGCGTTTGAGGCCGGTCCAATGGTCGTAAGCGAGCCAAAGAGGGAACTTGAGGTGAAAAATTGCGAGAAATTCGACGAAGGTGTTGGACCAGCCAGAGCTGACGGTGCTGGCACCCATGGCGTACTCAAGTGTGAGGTCCCAGCCGATGATCCAGGCGAAGAGTTCGCCGAGGGTGGCGTAGGCATAGGTGTAGGCGGAGCCCGCGAGGGGGATCATGGCAGCGAATTCGGCGTAGCAGAGACCGGCGAATGCGCAGCCCAGCCCGGACAGGACAAAGGCCAGCATTAAGGCCGGTCCGGCAGTTTTTGCACCCAGTCCACTCAAAACAAAGATTCCTGCACCGATTACAGCTCCGATACCCAGCGCGGTGAGGGAAACGGGCCCTAGAGAACGCTCCAGCGTTTGTGAGCCTTCTTCACTGGCTTCCGCCATGAGCACGTTCATCGACTTTTTCGCAAACAAATTCGTCATGCCTTGTTCGTTCTCCTAACCTTTTGAGCTTAACTCATTTAGCGCCGTTCCCTGGCGCTTCCACACCAGGTATACGGGGACTCCAAGCAAAACCAGGATGAGCCCCGGCCATGTGTATTGAGGTTTGTAACGCAAGAGTACAACAGAAATCCAGGTGGCCATCACGATATAGAGCGCAGGGAGGACCGGGTAGCCGAACGCCCGGTAAGGGCGCGGAGTGTCGGGCTGAATGCGACGCAGGACAAAAAGACCGACGATGGTGAGGATGTAGAAGATCAGAACGGCAAAGATGACGTAATCAAGAAGCTGCCCATAGCTTCCACTCAGGCACAGCAGGCAGGTCCAGGCCCACTGAACCCAAAGGCTGTTGGTGGGGACTCCGGACTTGTTGCTGAGCTTGCCGACGGCTTTGAAGAACAGGCCGTCGCGGCTCATTGCGTAGTAGACGCGGGCCCCGGCGAGCAACATGCCATTCACGCAACCGAAGGTGGAGATGAGGATGGCTCCAGCCATGAGTTTTGAACCTATGGAGCCGAAAGCCTTTTCCATAACAGCCGTGGCGACCCGGTCCTGGGAGGCGAAGGAAATGCCGCGGCCGACGACGTCGGTGGCGTGTGCGTCGCCTGCGAGCGGTAGAACGCTGAGGTAGACAAAGTTGCAGAGGATGTAGAGAAGGAGAACGACGCCAGTGCCGATTGCGAGCGAGAGCGGGAGATTTCGCTTTGGATTCCGGATCTCGCCGGCCGTGAAGGTGACGTTGTTCCATGCATCCGAAGAGAAGAGCGAGCCGACCTGAACGACGGCAATGACAGTGAATGCACCGACGACGGCGGTCGAATCGAATGTGCCGGGCCAGAAGGAGCCGACGGTGATGGAGTGCTGCGTCCCCAGGCCCGCACCAGCCCAAAACTGGTGCCAGCCTGCGCCAAAGTTGGCGGCGATCGCGGTAGCGTTTTTGGCGATCAGGCCGACGAAGACTACTGCCATGAGGGCAAGGACCTTGGCGGAGGTGAAGACATTTTGAACAGCCGCTCCCAGCTTGACGCCGAAGGTATTGAGGATGGTGAGAAGCGTGATGACGGCTATTGCGGCGAGGTTGGCGGTGTTGAGGCCGATGTTGCCGGTACCGACATGCCAGAGCCAATTGCTGGCGCTTATTGTAGGGAAGAAGACGCCAAGAAACTTGCCGAAGGCGACTCCAACGGCCGCGATCGTCCCAGTCTGGATGACGAGGAAGAGGGTCCAGCCGTAGAGAAATCCCCAGATGGGGCCTAGCGACTCGCGCAGATAGACGTACTGGCCACCGGCCTTGGGCATCATGGCGGCGAGTTCGCCGTAGCTGAGTGCGCCGATGATGGTCATGGCGGCAGTCACGAGCCAGGCGGCAATAAGGAGGGCGGGAGAGCCAACGGTGCGGCTCATATCTGCCGACACGATAAAGATGCCGGAACCGATCATGGAGCCCATGACGATTGCCGTCGCTGAAAAGAGGCCCATGCCCTGGACGAACTGGGGCGTAGCAAGCTGACTGATACTACTTTTTGTTTCGTTCACGTTCCGTCAGTTTTACCGTAAAAGATCGAGAAAGTCGCGTGCTACCTTTTCGACGGTCTCGCCGGCGGCGAAAAGCGAAGAGATAACGGCAATGGAGTCAGCGCCGGCATCGATAACGCTGCGTGCGTTTTGACGGGTGATGCCGCCGATTGCGATGAGGGGTTTCGTGGTGAGGGCGCGGGCGCGGGCGCGGCGGATGCCTTCAAGGCCTACGACAGCGGCTGCGTCGGGCTTGGTGCTTGTGGAGAAGATTGGACCAACTGCGATATAGTCAGCGGCGGAGAGATCGGCTTCGCTTACCTGATCTTCAGTGTGGGTGGAGATGCCGATGATGCCCTTGCCGATAATTTGCCTGGCGGTAGCCGGTGGGAGATCGTCCTGGCCGACGTGGACTCCGTCGAAACGGGCGAGGACGCAGAGGTCGGCTCGGTCGTTCATGATCAGGGTGGATTTTGAAAAGATTTCCCTTAGGATTGAAGCGCCGGTTAGGGTATCGGCGGGAGAGCCGTTTTTGCATCGCCATTGCAGCAGGGACACGCCAGCGGCACGGAGGTCAGTGGCGACGTTGCTGAGGTCCGCACGACCGACGAGGTGTTCGGCATCGAGGATGGGATAGAAGCGGGGGATGAGGATGGTCAACTCTCCGGAAGTTAGCGTCTCGCCGCGTAAGACGCCCGAATTGGATGGGGTTCAGCCCACAAAGTGGAGATGAGAGATGGACTTCAACTCTGCAGGATGCACCTTTTTGCGGGACGGGTAAAGCTCTGGCTTTCTTCGTTTGCACTAGCGGCCGCTATTTGGTTCCCTGGCGCTCGAAGAAGCGCTCCATGAATTTGGTGTCGAAGGCTCCGGAGCGGAACTCTGCGTCAGCGAAGATCTTCTGGTGAAGTGGAATGGTGGTGTGGATGCCTTCTACTACGAATTGCGAGAGGGCGCGTTGCATCTTGTTCATGGCCTCTTCGCGATCTTTGCCATGGCAGATAAGCTTGGCGATGAGCGAGTCGTAGTAAGGCGGGACGACGCCTTCCGCATATTGGGCGGTATCGACGCGGACGCCGTTGCCGCCAGGCAGGTTGAAGGCGGTGATCTTGCCGGCGGAGGGTGTGAACTTCTCCGGGTGTTCGGCGTTAATGCGGCATTCGATGGCGTGGCCGCGGATCTCGGGCAGTTTGGGAACGATATCCGAGAGTTTTTCGCCAGCAGCGATGCGGAGTTGGGCTTTGACAAGGTCGACGCCGGTGACCATCTCGGTGACGCAGTGCTCCACCTGGATGCGGGTGTTCATTTCGATGAAGTAGATTTTTCCGTCTTCGTCCATGAGGAATTCGATGGTGCCCGCGTTCCAGTAGCCGATGTCCTTTAGGCTGCGCTGGATGACCTTACCTAGGTCTTCGCGCTGCTTGGCGGTGATCTGGAGACTGGGTGCTTCTTCGATGAGCTTTTGGTGGCGACGCTGGATGGAGCACTCGCGCTCGCCGAGGCTCATGACGTTGCCGTGCTCGTCGGCGAGGACCTGGAACTCGATGTGGCGGGGCCGCTCGATGAACTTCTCCATGTACATGTCGCCGTTACCAAAGGCGTTGGCTGCCTCGACAGAAGCCTGATTGAACATGGCGGGCAGTTCCTGCGGGCTGCGAACGATGCGCATGCCACGTCCGCCGCCCCCTGCGACTGCCTTCAGGATTACCGGATAGCCTACGGTGCGGGCCCATTCCAGCGCCTCGTCCACGCTTGCGATGACGCCATCGGAGCCGGGGAGGATGGGGACTTTGGCCTTCTTCATGGTCTGGCGCGCTGTAGACTTTTCGCCCATCATGCGTGTTACTTCCGGCGGGGGTCCGATGAACTTGATATTGGACGCGCGGCAGACTTCAGCGAAGTTGGCGTTCTCGCTCAAGAGTCCGTAGCCAGGATGGATGGCGTCGACGTCGGCAATCTCGGCTGCGGAGATGACGGCGGGCACGTTGAGATAACTTTCAGAAGAACGCGGGGGGCCGATGCAGATGGCTTCGTCCGCGAAACGCACGTGGAGGGAGTTGCGATCTGCCTCGCTGTAGACGGCAACGGTGCGAATGCCCATCTCCTTGCACGCGCTGATGACACGTAGCGCGATTTCTCCACGATTGGCGATCAAAACCTTACGAAACATACGTCAGATGACCTCGAATAGCTTTAGGAAACTGTTAGCGTGCCTTGATGGAAAAGAGACTTTGTCCATATTCCACGGGTTGACCGCCAAAGGCTATCTGGTTGATTATTTCGCCGGCAGCATCGGATTCGATTTCGTTCATCAGCTTCATGGCCTCGACGATGCAGAGCACCTGGCCGACTTCGACGATGTCACCAACTTTCACGAACGGTGGTGACCCGGGAGAAGGCGCGTCGTAGAAGGTCCCGACGATGGGCGACTTTACGACGTGGTTCTTGATCTCCGAGGCTGCGGCAGGGGCCGCCGAGGCATCCGCAGGTACATGATGTATTGGTGTGATGGGGGCTGAGGCAGGGGCAGAGGCCATGAAGCGGGCCAGTTGCGCCATATCGACTCCTGGTGCGGCCTGCTCGGGAACTGTACTTTGAAACTTCAGCCGAACCTTGAGGCCTTCCTTCTCCAAATCGAACTCGGCGATGTTGCTCGCCTTGAGAAACTCGACCAGTTCGCGCAACTCATTCATCTCATTACCGTCCATCTTGTCTCTTCCCGTGCCCTCTGGGGGCACCACAACGTCTTAGTGCTAAAGCTGGATCCAGGCTTTGGTGCTCGGGGTCAAGATTTCAGAGCCCATTGCTGTGACCAGAACTGTGTCTTCGATGCGCACACCAAACTTGCCTGGCATGTACACGCCGGGTTCAATTGTAACTATCATTCCGGCCTGGAGCTTCGTGGTGTTTTTTTTGCCAAGCCGAGGGCCTTCATGAATGTCGATTCCGACACCGTGGCCAGTGGAGTGGGTGAAGTATGCATCGAGGCCTGCGACGCGAAGAACGCTGCGGGCAGCTTCATCGACTTCCCCCGCAGTTACACCTGCTCGAACCGCAGCGACGCCGGCTAGTTGCGCGTCAAGGACAGCTTCGTAGACCTCTCGTTCACCTTTTCGTGCGGACCCGAGATGGAGAGTACGAGTCATGTCTGAGCAATAGCCTTCCAGCACGACGCCGAAGTCCAGAGTGACGAAGCCGCGGCGAGGAAGTTTGGCGGTGGTGGCACGACCGTGGGGGAGGGCGGAACGCTCGCCGCCAGCGACGATACTTTCAAAGGACATACGCTCTGCGCCTTCGAGGCGAGCCATGTACTCGAGCGCCATTGCGACTTCCATCTCGGTGGCGCCGGGGACAATGTGTTCCAGCACCTGGTCGAAGAGCCTGCAGCCAAGAGCAGCAGCGGCGCGCATGCGGTCCTGTTCGATTTCGTCCTTGATCTCGCGGAGGCTGGCGATAAGGCCTTCAACGGCGATGAAAAACGTCTTACGGGACTTGGCCGGGAGCGATGCGCGCATGGAGTCAAGCGCCTGCACGGTGGTGTAGGAAGCGTCGAAGGCGCATCGCTGGGCGCCATTGGCGAGCGCGAACTCGATGGCTGCTTTCACGACTGGCTGGTCCGCGATGACGACTTGTGCGCCGTCGACTTCAGACTGGGCCTGGGTGGTATAGCGCCCGTCGGTAAACATGGTGGCACGGTTGCCCTTGAGTACCAGGGTTGCGTTGGAGCCAGTGAATCCGCAGAGATAGCGTATGTCTGGAAGGTTGGTCACCAGCAGGGTATCCGCACCTGTGCGTTTGACCGCGGCAGCGACCCTGCGCTTGCGTCCCGTCATCAGTCCTGTGTTCATCGCCTCATCTTACCGAATCCAGACCCGTTATCATGAACTATGCAAGGTCTTCTGCCAAATAATCCTATGCGAGTGCCGGCAATATTTTCCCGTCGCACGTTCGCTGCTGGATTTGTCGCTACGACGGCGAGCCTTGCGCTTTATGCAAACGATTTAGAGCGGCACGAGATCGACATCACCCAGCGGACGTTCTACCTGCCGAATCTGCCGCCGGCCTTCGATGGGTTCCGCATCGTTCAGTTTTCGGACATCCATTTAGAGGAGTTCACTGAAGATTTTTTTCTGCGGCGCGTGATCGCTCATGTGAACGCACTGGCTGCGGATGTGGTGGTTGTGACGGGCGACTATGTGTCGCGAGGACCGATGTCGATCGAAGTTTCACTGGCCGCCGCAGGTCGCTGCGCACAGTTGCTGGGGACGCTGACGTGCAAAGAGCGGTTCGGGATTCTTGGCAATCATGATGCGATTGTGGGGTCGAGGATTATTCGGGCTCATCTCGAAGATAATGGGCTGCCGGTGCTTGTAAATGCGAATGTAAGGATTGAGCGGGAGGGGCAGCACATCTTCCTGGCGGGGATTGACGACTACTCGTTCGGGGTGCCGAACCTATCGCTGGCGGTTCCTGAAAACCCGGATGCGCCTGTGATTCTTCTGGCTCATGAGCCGGATTACATGAACAGGGTTGTGGCGCATGATCGGGGCAAGAACGTGGATCTGGTTCTTTCTGGACACACGCATGGCGGGCAGGTCCGGATCCCCGGGGTCAGGCCACTGCTTCTGCCGCCGCTTGGGAAGATTTACCCTGAGGGACACTATCGGGTGGGGAATACGCAGCTTTACGTGAATCGGGGGATCGGCACTGTGGGAGTGCCATTCCGGTTCAATTGTCCACCAGAGGTGACGGTTTTGACCCTGCGGCCGACGGTTGGAACGGTCTAGCGGGCGCGACCTACCGGCTTTTTCTGCTTGGGCATGACAGTGATTCCCTGCTCATGCACACCGCTTTTTTCTACCATCCAGGCGTCGAGCAGGCTGCGTTTGAAGCGCCAACGGTTCCCGAGTTTGAATGCGGGGATGAAACCGTCGCTGGCGTAGCGGTAAAGCGTGTCGCTGCTAATACCCAGATAATCGGACGCCTGCCTGATATCCAATACCTCGCGGAGCATTGTTTGGACCGCACTCGCCATGGAACTCCCCTTGTCAGTTCAATACTCTCAGAACACCTTTCTACCCGCTTTTCCATCGGGGCACAATAGGCGGTTCAAGCTCTTGGCGAGTTCGTTACCCCTGCGGCCTCCACCAAGATGATCGGACTTCCTGGGTGTGGCTGAACTCGGTTGGCAGGCCGGGTTCGGGAGAGAAGATACGGACCTCACCCTCGTCGGCCAGGTCGAGCAGGCGAGTGATGGGGTCGCGCCAAGCGTGCAGCGCAAGATCAAAGAGCCCCCAGTGGATGGGCATGAGGGTTCCTCCACCCAGGTCCTGGAAAGCTTTGAGCGCGCCATCGGGGCCGAGGTGGATGTCTTTCCAAAGCTCGTTGAAGGCTCCAATTTCGAGGAGGGTGAGGTCGAATGGGCCATATTCCTTGCCGATGGCGGCAAAGCCGTCCCAAAAGCCGGAATCCGCGCCACAGAAGAGCTTGTGACCGCTCCCCTGCAGAACAAACGCGGCCCAGAGGGTCTGGTTCCGATCAAAGAGCGTGCGGCCGGAAAAGTGGCGGGTGGGGACAGCGGTGAGGGTAGCTTCTGCGGCGGATTCCCTGTTCTTGACGACGGTGCTCTGGGTCCAGTCTAGTTCTGTGACGTTTCCGTTCTTGACGCCGAAGCGGTGCAGGATTCGGGCGACGCCGACGGGGGCAATCCACCGGATGTCGGGGTAAAGCTGCGCAAGGCGCATGGTTGTGCTTTTGCCTAGATGGTCGTAGTGATCGTGGGAGATGACGACGGCATCGATAGGGGGAAGGTGGGCAAGGTCCAGGGTGGGCGCGAAGAAACGCCGGGGGCCGGCCCATTGGACAGGACCAGCCCGCTCGTCCCATACGGGATCGAAGAGGAGGGTGACACCGTCAAGCTCGATGAGGAGCGAGGAATGGCCAAACCAGGTAATACGAAGGCCGGATGTGGGTGGATTGTTGTAGCTGGAGGCATCTGTGAGGAAGGGGCCTGGCGCCACAAGGGGGATTCGCTCTTCACGATTTTGAAGATAGAGCGGAAGTATTTTAAGGATCAATGCAGGTCCGCCTACCTGCGTTGGCATGGGTGCCTCGTACTTATTGCTTGTCTTTTTTGCGAGCTCCAGCTTCCTCATGCAGGGTTGGATGCTCGGCTGCTCGGCGCGTTCCACGATAAAGCTCTTCTTCTCCAGTATCTTCTGGGCAACGTCCCGGCCGGCGAGAACCGTATCAACCTTTGGAACTTGCCTCGTCCGCATAGAAAGTCGTTATCTGGGCGGCATATTGCTTTTCGACGATTCTTCGCTTCATCTTCATACTAGGGGTCAGTTCACCGGTTTCGACGGACCACTCTTCAGGCACGACGGATACACGCTTCATTGTTTCGAAGTGGGCCAGACCCTTGTTTACCTCGTCCACGATACGTTGATACTCTGCGATAACTTTGGGGTCCTGGGCGAGTGTCGCGTGGTCGGTCGTTGTAATTCCCTGCGATTTTGCCCAATGGCGGAGGGCATCAAAATTGGGTGAGATCAGGACGCATGCGAACTTGTGTCTGTCACCAACTAAAGCTGCCTGAGCGACGAGAGTGTTCGCCTTGAGCTTGTTTTCAATGGGTTGGGGAGCGATCAGCTTGCCGCCGCTGGTCTTGAGAAGTTCTTTTTTGCGGTCGGTGATGGAAAGGTAGCCATCGGCGTCGAGGTTACCGATGTCGCCGGTCTTGAACCAGCCGTCTTCAGTGAACGCCTCGGCTGTCTCTTTTTCCTTATTCCAATATCCCTTGAAGATGGACGGGCCTTTAACTTCAAGTTCGCCATCCGGTGCAAAGCGGACCTGAACGTTCTCCAGCGGTTTGCCTACGGTGCCGATGCGATGTGCAACCGGACTGTTGATGCCGATGACGGGCGAGGTTTCGGTAAGGCCGTAGCCTTCAAATATTCGGATGCCGGCATCGGCGAACCAGCCTGCTGTATCCATACCGAGGGGGGCTCCGCCGGAGATGAAGTTGGCGACGCAACCGCCGAATGCTTCGCGAATCTTGGCGTAGACGAGCTTATTAGCGAGGCTCCAGGAAAGGCCACCGGGATGGCGTCCTTCCAATGTTGCCTGGCGGTTCGACTTGCCCGTGCGTAACGCCCACTGGAGAATTCTGGACTTTACCGGCGAGTGAGCGGATTTGGCTTCGACGGCTTGGCGGATCTTCTCATAGACGCGTGGGACGCCGACGAAGATGGTTGGCTTGACGGCCTTCATGGCAGCGGGCAATTGGTCGAATTTGGGACAGTAGGCAATGCGTGCGCCGTGGCACATGAGAGCGTAGTCCACATGGCGGGCGGTGACGTGCGAGAGAGGCAGGAAGGAAATGCAGCTATCGCGGTCACTGAAGCCGAGCGAGCCGGTGGAAACGTTGACGTTGCTGGCGAGGTTGCCGTGGGTTAGCTCAACCCCCTTGGGCTCGCCTGTAGTGCCGGAGGTGTAGATGATGGTGGCAAGATCATCTTGTTGCACGCTGGTGACCATGGCGTCGAAGGCAGGGTCGCGTACCTGTTTATCCGCTGCAGAGGCCAGCAAGTTCGCGAAGCTGTCTGCGTTGTCGAAGTGGCCTTGATCCATGACGACGACGTGTTCAAGAGCCGGGAGATCTCCGGCTTGCTGAAGCTTGTCGTATTGATCTTTGTTGGAGAGCACGGCTACTTTGGCGCCGGAGTCCCGCAGCATGTAACCGACCTGATCGGGCGTGAGCGTGGAGTAGAGAGGGACGTCGACGGCACCGAGGGAGAGGGTTGCAAAGTCGGTAACGGCCCATTCCCAGCGGTTCTCGCTGAGGATAGCGACGCGATCCCCTTTGACTATTCCCCAGCTTGTGAAGACGTCGGACAAGGCACGGATACGACCGTAAAAATCCTGGGAGGTAATGGGCTCCCAGGCCCCAACGCCGTTCTGCCAAAGGAACGCCTGCAAATTGCCACGTCCGGAGACCTTCATCAGCACGTCGTTCACAGTTTTCAGGTCAAGCTTGCTCATCTTGCGGTGCCTCCCCACTTTTTGTATTGGCTGGTTTTTGCTGACTGGCTTCAGGACCGGTCGGTGCCGATGCCATTCAGCAGCACATCGATGACCTGTGCCGATGTCGCTTTTGCATCGTAGTCGCGGTTGGTGAAGACGGCGGAGCTGAGAAGCTCGTCGATGGCACCGAACATGCAATGGGCGACAACGCCGTCAGAGACGTCCTGACGGAAGATGCCCTGCTGCTGGCCACGGCGGATGACTTCACGGACAACCTGGATGTACCGGACCAGGTGATGGTGGGAGAATTCGGCGATGAAGCGCGCACTCTGGCGCATCTCGGTCTGCATCAGGATGGCCATGTTGCGGTTGACGGAGACGCTTTCAAGGTGCAGGCAGGCGATGTACTCGAGTTGCTCGCGGGGGCCATGCATGGTCTGGAACCGCTCTTCTACCTGGCGATAGAAGCGGCCGAAGGTGTTGTCGATGGCAGTGCGGAGGACGTCGTCCTTGCTTTTGAAGTAGAGGTAGATGGTGCCATCGGCTACGCCGGCACGGGCTGCAATCGCGCTGACGGGCGAGTTGAAGTAGCCATTTTCTGCAATGACTTCAACGGCCGCGTCCAGGATGCGCTGGTATTTTTCGTTGCCCGGGCCAGTCGACGGAGACACCGTTGCTGCGGGTTCCCGATGTTCCCCTTCCGAATTGGCTGCCGTTCGCTTCAGTGAGAGCCTCGCACGACCGGAAGTCTCCGGTCCCGCAACTGTAATGAATGGCGGCTCATTTGCCAACCACCGAGAGCAAATAATCCAGGTGCGCCACAAAGTTTGGCATTTGCGAGGTTAGACCTGTGGTTTGGGGTTGAGGCGAACGAAGCTGGTGGCGCGGGTGTCCCAGTTCGCGAGCATTGCCTGTGCAAGCGAACTAACGGCTTTTTCGGCGTGCCGGGAGATGAGTGCCCGGAGACCTTCGCGGCCCTCTTCGTCCACATCCGCGAAGTGTTCGACCTCGACGAAGTCCGGGTGGAAGCGGCCTTCGCGGACGAAGCTGCCGTCCTCGTCGTAGACCCAGGCGATGCCACCGGTCATTCCAGCTGCGAAGTTGATGCCGGCTCGGCCCAGAACCGCGACGGCACCTCCGGTCATGTATTCACAGCCATGGTCGCCCACGCCTTCAACGACGGCGACGGCACCGGAGTTGCGGACGGCAAAGCGCTCGCCTGTTCTGCCGGCGGCGAAGAGATAACCTGCGGTTGCGCCGTAGAGGGCGACGTTGCCGAGGATGACGTAACGTCCGCTATCGAGCGCAGCGCGACCCTGTGCGCGGAGGATAAGTTCTCCGCCGGAGAGGCCCTTGCCGACAAAGTCGTTGGCCTGACCTTCGAGGAAGAGCTTCATTCCGTGGACCGCGAAGGCTCCAAAGGACTGACCAGCGGTGCCCGTGAGATGGATGGTGACGTCGACGGGGGTGTCCTGTTGCGAACGTAGCAGCGAGATCTCGCCAGCGAGACGGGAGCCAGTGGCGCGGTCGCAGTTGGCGATGGCCGCGGTCGCGGAGAAGGCGCGGCCCTCTGCAATGGCTTCGAGAGCCGGGTCGGTCCAGGCTTCATCGAGGGCCGGGCGTTCGACTGGCTGAGTGTTTTTGAAGCCCTGCCAGCTTCGTGGACCTGTGCCTGTGCGTGCGAGCATTGGCTCCAGATCAAGATTGCCGTCGAAGCGCACCTGCTCGAGCAAGTCGGTGCGGCCTACTGCGGCCTCAATGGACGCAAGACCATAATGGGCCAGCAGGCGGCGGAGGTCGGCGCCGAGTTCCTCGAAGAAGCGCATGATGTGCTCCGGCTTGCCGCGGAACTTGGCGCGAAGTTCCGGGCGCTGCGTAGCGATTCCGGTGGGGCAGGTGTTGAGGTGGCACTGGCGAGCCATGTCGCAGCCGATGGCGACGAGGACTGCTGTGCCGAAGGCGAACTCGTCCGCACCCAGCAAGGCGGCGATAAGGACGTCCTGGGCGGTGGCGAGGCCGCCATCGGTGCGCAGGCGAACGCGGCCGCGCATGCCATTGTGCATGAGGACCTGCTGGACTTCGGCGAGGCCAAGTTCCCAGGGGTTGCCGGCGTACTTGATGCTGGAGAGGGCCGCGGCGCCGGTGCCGCCAGTGTTCCCGGCGATGACGATAAAGTCGGCGTAGGCTTTGGCGACTCCCGCGGCGACGGTGCCGATTCCGCAGCTCGATACGAGCTTAACGCCTACGGCAGCGCGCGGATTGACCTGCTTGAGGTCATAGATGAGTTGGGCGAGGTCTTCAATGGAGTAGATGTCGTGATGCGGCGGAGGTGAGATGAGCGAAACGCCGGGCTGCGCGTGACGGAGGCGTGCAATGAGTCCGCTGACCTTGTATCCGGGAAGCTGGCCACCCTCGCCGGGTTTAGCTCCCTGGGCCACTTTGATCTCAATTTCGTCAGCGTGGGCGAGGTACTCCGCGGTCACGCCAAAACGTCCTGAGGCAACCTGCTTGATGCGGTTGTTGCGTTGCAACGGCAGCTCAGGGGCTGTTGCTACCAGCTCGGCTACGGCTGTTCTGCCGGAAGGTTGCGTACCGTTTCCACTCAACGGTACGGCGACCGGGGCGGGGATCTTGTAGACCTCGGGATCTTCGCCGCCTTCGCCGGTGTTGGATCGGCCACCAAGAGTGTTCATCGCGATGGTGATACAGGTGTGGGCTTCGGGGGACAAGGACCCTAGACTCATGGCGCTTGCTGCAAAACGCTTGTATAGACTCCTGGCGGGCTCAACGGCGGAGAGATCGAGTTCGTCACCGGCTGGGCGAATCGCGAGTAGATCGCGCAGGACTGCGGGCTCGCGATTGTTGAGGTCCTGGGTGAAGATGGCAAAGGCCGCGGTAGGATTTGCCGGGACGATGCCGGCGCGGGTGCTACCCATGGCTGTCTGCAGGGCCTTGACGTTGCCTGGTTGCCAGGCGTGCGGCTCGGCGAGGTCGGCCTTGCGGAAACGAACCCAGCCATAGTCGGGAAGTTCTGCCGCGGGGGCGGGAGCTTCGGGCTGCCAACCCAGACGTAGCTGACGCTCAAGCTCCGGGAAACCGATGCCGGATAGCGGGGCGGGGGTGCCGAAGAAGCAACGAGCCACAACGCTGGAGTGCAGGCCGAGGATATCGAAGAGGTGGGCGCCGCGGTAGCTGTCTACGACAGAGATTCCCATCTTGGACATGACTTTGGCCAAGCCGACATCGAAGGCCTTGAGCATCTTCTTTTCGGCCTTTGCTGCCTCGGGCGCACCATGGGAGCGGGCCGTCTCAAGTGCGAGCCAAGGGCAGACTGCGCCCGCGCCGTAGCCGATCAAAATAGCAGCGTGATGGATGTCGCGGCAGTCGCCTGCTTCCACGGCGAGGCCAGCCAGCGTGCGTAAACCGGCGGAGACGAGCGCATGATGAACGGCACCGGTGGCCATGGCCATCGGGATAGGGAGGCGGACTTCCTCGCCACCTGTCGCATGTTTTGCCGAACGGTCGGAGAGGAGAAGAATGCGTCCGCCGTTTCTCACCAGCTCGATTGATTTCTGGCAGATGGCGTCCAGGGCCGCTTCAAGGGTCTGGCTGGGTGCGAAGACACATGAAAGTTCTGCGACAGCAAGTTCTGACGCGTGAGGGTGCTCGCCTGCACGCAGGGCCGCGACCTGAGCAAGTGAGAGGTAGGGCGACTCAAGCGAGACGCCAGGAAGCGGAGCAACCTTGTCCAGCAGGTGAGACCACGGGCCGAGACGCGTGTGCAGAGACACGACGACGGCCTCGCGCAAGGGGTCAATGGCGGGATTGGTCACCTGCGCAAAACGCTGACGGAAGAAGGCATAGACAGGCCTCGGAGAGCGGGCCAGGAAAGCCAGTGGAGTGTCATCGCCCATGGACCAGACGGTATCCTTGCCGTCCGTGGCCATAGGTTGCAAAATCATCTTTACGTCTTCACGCGTGTATCCAAAGCCGCGTTGGATTTCTATGAGGTCGGCGGCGGGTAAAGAGTCATCAGTATCCGCGGGCTCGAAGGGGGCGGTCTCGAGAAACTCTGCGTAGGCTGCGCCGGTGTCGAAGACTTTCAGAAGCTCTTCGTTTTCGTAGATACGACCGTCAATGAGGTCGACAACGAGCATTTCACCGGGCCCGAGGCGACCGCTGTGGGTCACTTTTTCAGGGTCAAGATCGACGAGTCCTGCCTCAGATCCGGCAACTATGAGCCCATCATCAGTGACAGCAAATCGACAGGGGCGAAGACCGTTGCGGTCCACTGCGGCGCCGACAACACGGCCGTCAGAGAAAGCGATCGCGGCGGGACCATCCCATGGTTCTGCACAGTCCGCGTGGTAGCGGAGAAAGGTGGATTCTCGCTGTGCGTTGAACGCAGGTGGCAGCAGCATGCGAACTGCTTCCGATAAAGATCGGCCATTTTTCGAGATGAGCTCGATGGCTTCGTCGAGGCTGGTGGAGTCCGTTCCATCCTTGGTCAGGACAGGCTTGCACTCGACAGGCAGGGTGGAGTCGCGAGCGTCCATGCGGGCGCGATTTCCCCAGACTGTGTTGATCTCGCCATTGTGAGCGAGCATGCGGGCTGGCTGCGCACGATGCCAGGACGGCGCGGTGTTGGTCGCGTAGCGCTGATGGAAGATGGCGAACTGCGAGACGAATTCCGGCGAGGCGAGATCGGGATAGAAGTCGCGCATGAGCGAGCCGGAACACATTGCCTTGTACACAATGGTGCGGGTGGAAAGGGAACAGATGTAACCGTCAACCTTGCCCTGCTCGTGCATCCGCTCAAACTGCTTGCGGGAGAGATACAGACGACGCTCCATCTTGCGGGATGGGTCGCTTTCTCCGACAAGTTTGTCTGCGATGAAGACCTGCTTGATGCGCGGCATGGATGCGAGGGCGATGGGTCCCAATGCTTCGGTTACGACGGGGACTGTGCGCCAGCTGAGGATCTCCAAATCGTGTGAGGCGAGACAACGCTCGAGACTGGCTTCCAGCCGCGTCTCACCTTCGGGGAGGAAGACCATGCCGACGCCAAGAAGGCGATGGTCCGCAAGCGTCAATCCAGCCGCGGCCAAAAGCATGTTGCGCGGGATCCCCGTCATCAGGCCCACGCCGTCGCTGCTCTTACCATCTGACGCAGTGGCTCCGCGATGAGACAGACGTCCGAGGGCCGTGAGGGCGAGTTCTACGATGTTATGCGTGGGTGAACCCTCGCTTGCCGCAATGAACCCTACGCCGCACGAGTCATGGTCAAAGCGAGCGTCGACCAGCGAAGCTCCCGGCTGGCTGATTGGAGCGGACCACAATTGCTGGCGAACATCTGCGTCGTTGCTTTCCATAGTTGGTATACGTGACGTCGCCGCATGATGACGGCTGCGACGGTGCCTTCCATATTCAGACTCTCACTTGCTCCATGGTCTTTTGTCCGATGATCTCAGCGATATGCATATTTATACATTATAATGTATGATTATGCATAGAGGAGTTGTTGACGCTACCTACACTCTAGCCTCTGCTCGAGTACGAGAGCATTCTTCTCCCGGTAAATGGATGAAACAGCAGCGGCACCTGACAATTCGTGAAATTTTGAGTCGCAATGTGGTGTTCAATCAGGACGATTTGCGACGTCAACTTTCAGCACGTGGCTTCAACGTAACTCAGGCAACGCTCTCACGGGATGTCCACGAGTTGGGGCTGACCAAAGGGCCCTCTGGCTATGCGGTCGCGCTTGCAGAGAGCAATGACGACAATCCCCCCGGCATTCGCGATGTGCTACGGAGCTTTGGGCTTGAGGCCCGCCAGGCGATGAACCAGATCGTGATCATCACCACAACAGGTGGAGCGCAACCAGTCGCTGCCACCATTGATTATGAAGATTGGCCAGAGGTAGTGGGAACGATTGCAGGAGATGACACCGTGCTTGTCATTTGCCCGGATGATAAGCAGGCCAAAATGCTGAAGGGCCGGATTGAAGGTTTCATTGGCTGACGTGCAGATGCGGAATTTTGAGTCCGGCAAGGTGAATATTGCGGTCGCTGGTATCGGCGGCTACGCTGGCGGTGAGCTTGCGCGGTTGTTGCTTGCGCATCCTCGACTAGCTGGCACAGCGCCGCTTTTTCTGGGGCGTGTTGCGGACGAAGCGCCAGGTGGCCGCGTCGCTCTCGAGCAGATACACCCGCAGCTGGCACTGGGCGCTGGTCGCAAACAGCCGGAGATTTTGGCGTTTAATTGGGAGCTGATTCGTGAACGCAAGATCGATATTGTGTTCCTGGCACTACCGCACGAAAACTCGCGCGAGTGGGTTCCGGAGTGGCTTGAACATGGCGTTCGCGTAATCGACCTGAGTGGTGCCTGGAGACTTCAGAACGCTGCCAATCGGGCAGTCTACAAGTTCAAGGATAACGATTCAACAATTGCCGTGGCGCTGCAGGCGGAGACTGCCTTCGGAAGCCCGGAACTTCATCGTGCGGAAATCGCGAAGGCCAGGTTAGTTGCGAATCCGGGGTGCTATTCGACATCCATCATCCTGGCGCTGGCTCCGCTTCTTCGCGCGGGACTCGTCGATACGGATTATGGCATCATCTGCGACTCAAAGAGCGGCATCAGCGGGGCGGGCAAGACGCCGACCCCTAAGACCCATTACATGTATGCAGCGGACAATCTTTCGGCTTACTCGGTATTCGGGCACCGGCATGTGGGGGAGATGCTCGAACAACTGAATTTGAGTGCAGAGCAAATACAGTTCACACCGCATCTGCTACCCATACCCCGCGGCATCTTGTCTACCATTTACTTACGGCTTGCAATGCGCACAGAACCTGAGGCTATCGACCGATGTATCCGCGAATTCTTTGCGTCGAGTCCGATGGTCCGAATCCATGCTGCTGGGCATCTGCCGGATATCCAGTGCGTCGCACACACGAACTACTGTGACATTGGCTTTGCTCTGGCTGACGACGGAAAAAGACTGGTCCTGGTGAGTTGCCTCGACAACCTGCTCAAAGGTGCGTCCGGACAGGCGATTCAAAACATGAACCTGATGTGCGGATGGAATGAAGAAGAGGGTCTTTTATGAAATATGTAATCAAGATTGGGGGCGCCGCGCTCGAAGACCCGAAGCTGCTTGCCCTTTGTGGCAAAGCGATCTTTGATCTTGTCAGCGACGGTAGTCAGGTTGCAGTTGTGCATGGTGGTGGGGTTCAGTTGACCCGAACGCTGGCCCAGATGGGGAAAAAAAGCGAGTTCATCTCCGGGCTGCGCGTGACGGATGCCGAGACGCGCGACGCTGCGCTGATGGTTCTCGCAGGCCGCGTCAATAAGTCTTTGGTGGCAACACTCGGCAGACATGGCCAAGCGGCTATGGGGCTGTCAGGGGGCGACGGGCACGTCTTCAGGGCGCGCAAGAAAAAGACGAATCCGGATCTCGGTTTTGTCGGCGAGATTGCGGCTACCGATCCACGCTGGCTGGAGGCGATCTGGAAGATGGGCGCGGTGCCGGTGATCTCATCCATCGCGCTGGGATTTGACGGAGAGTATTACAACATCAATGCGGACGAGATGGCTGCGGCATGCGCGATCTGCACCAAATCGGACGCATTGATTTTTCTGACGGACGTACCCGGCGTGAAAGGTGCGGATGGTCAGGTAATGCGCTGGCTTTCGCTGAATCAGATTCCTGAGCTTGAGCGTGCAATGGTTGTGTCGGGAGGAATGCTGCCTAAACTGAATGCATGTCGCGATGCTTTGACGCACGGCGTGAAGCGAGTCCGCATCCTGCCTGTTGAAGCCGCGGCTTCTCTGCCCGACTTGATTTCTTCGCGAGTAAACGATGGTACGGAGGTGATGGTCGCATGAAGCTTGAATCATTAAAAGCAGCCGAAGGGAAGTTATTACTCCAGACCTACGAACGCAATCCCCTGCTCTTTGTCGGTGGACACGACGTATACCTGACGGATGAATCCGGCAACGATTATCTCGATCTGCTGAGTGGGATTGGCGTCTCTGCGCTGGGATACGGCAATGATGTGATCGAGAAGGCAATTGCCGTGCAGTCGAAGCAGTTGCTGCATACGTCAAATCTTTTCTTCCATGAGCGTACAGCCGAGCTTGCGCTCCGCCTGACCGAGATGAGCGGGTTGGATCGCGTTTTCTTCTGCAACAGCGGCACCGAGGCCTGGGAGGCCGCGCTGAAGATTGCGCGCGCAGTTGGCGAGAAGAACAGAGTCGATGGCGGCACGCTGGGAACCCGCTTTCTTGCGCTTGAGCATAGCTTTCACGGACGAACGATTGGCTCCGTTGCAACCACACATAAAGAGCGCTATCGTATTCCCTTCGCGCCTGTAATGCCGGCGGTCGACTTTGTGCGTTTCAACGATATCGAGGATCTGCGCGCACAGTTTGGCGGCGATGTCTGCGGCATTCTGATTGAAGTTGTGCAGGGAGAGGGTGGGATTCATCCCGTGTCGCAGGAGTTCTTCGCGGCGGCACGGGAGCTCTGCAATTCAACTGGTGCGTTGTTGATTGCAGATGAGATTCAATGCGGCTTTGGTCGCACTGGCAAATGGTTCGGCTATCAGCAATTCGGCATCATGCCGGATGTCACGACCATCGCGAAGCCGCTTGCCGGCGGCCTGCCGATTGGCGCGATGCTTTGCAATGAGTATGCGGCAGCGGCTATTACGCCGGGCATGCATGGCACGACATTTGGTGGAGGGCCGCTGGCATGCGCGGTTGCTATCGCCGTGATCGACGAGATGAAGCGGAAGAACCTGCTGCAGCATGTACAGGAGGTTGGCGACTACTTTATGGCGGAGCTTCGCAGCCTGGCGAGCAAGCATGAGTGCGTGCGCGAGGTCCGCGGACTGGGTCTCATGATTGGCATGGAACTTGACTCGGAGGAGTTTGCAAAGACTGTCGTCGCGGATATGCTCGGACGTCGCGTCATTCTGAATCGCACGAGTGAGACGGTTCTGCGCTTTCTGCCGCCCTATATTCTCGAGCGCAAACACGTCGACATTGCCGTGGCCGCGCTCGATTCCATTCTTACCGAAAAAGCCACTTACGCTGGCCAAGTAGCATCGGGGGTAAAAGCAAATGGTTAGCAATACGGAAATTCTCAGTTCAAAAGAAACGGTAAGGGAGCCTGGTATCGTGCTCGGCCTTCAATCTGATCTTGCATTCAGCGAAGCTACCAAGCGGCTGACGGGACGCGATCTGTGCTCGATCGCAGACCTTACGGTAAGTGAGATGTCCGTCATTATGGAGCTTGGCCACGCAGTCAAATCGCAGCCGAAAGAATTTCGGCTCGCGCTTGACGCCAAACAGATGGTGATGTTTTTTGAGAAGGCATCGCTTCGCACGCGCCTCACGTTTGAGGCAGCCATCAATACGCTCGGTGGCAACGCGATCTTCGTCGATCAGACGCATTCTCCGCTGGGCGAACGTGAATCCCTGCCGGATATGGCGCATAACGTCGAGCGCTGGATGTCGGTGATTGTGCTGCGGACGTACGCGCACGACACTATTACGGAGATGGCCGCGAACAGCAAGGTTCCGGTAATCAATGCGCTCTCCGACCTCGAGCATCCGTGCCAGGCGATCGCTGATTTTCTTACTCTGGAACAACGGTTCGGCTCCGTCGAAGGATTACACTTCGCATATGTTGGCGATGGCAACAATGTCTGTCATTCGTTGATGTTGGCGGCCGCACAACTGGGCGCACACTGTTTCGTCGCGACGCCGAAGGGGTTTGCGCCGAAGCTCGAGATCATCCACAAAACAATTGAAATCTGCGAAGGTACGGGCGGCACGCTTACGCTGATGAATGACCCGATCAAAGCCGTCACCGGGGCGGATGCCGTCTATACCGATGTTTGCACGTCCATGGGCTTTGAGCATGAGGCTGCCAAGCGCGCACCCATTTTCAAGCCTTATCAGGTAAACGAAGCACTAATGGCCCATGCGAAGCCGGAGGCCGTGTTCATGCACTGCCTGCCCGCGCATCGGAATGCAGAGGTTACGGACGCTGTGCTGGATGGGCCACAATCGGTTGTATTTGATCAGGCTGAGAATCGTCTGCATGCGCAGAAGGCGATCCTGCTGACTCTACTGGGCGGCGCAAAACGTCTCTCCAACATCCGTTTATGCGGTCCGCTCACTAGCTCCAATCTGGGCTAGTCTCGATCACGAAATACGAACTTGTAAAGGAATCTTCCCATGGCAGAAAAAGTAGTTCTTGCTTACTCCGGCGGTCTGGATACTTCGATTATTATTCCGTGGCTGAATGAAAATTATGGCTACGATGTCATCGCGTTTGTGGCCGATGTAGGACAGGGCGAAGACATCGACGCCGTGGTGAAAAAAGCTTATGCGACAGGCGCGAAGAAAGTTATTGTGAAGGACCTGCGCGAAGAGTTTTTGACCGACTACGTCTATCCGACGCTGCGGGCAGGCGCGGTTTATGAGCACAAATATTTGCTGGGGACTAGCATCGCACGGCCAGTCATCGCCAAGCACCAGGTTGAAGTTGCGCTTGCTGAGGGTGCGACAGCGCTGGCCCATGGCTGTACCGGCAAGGGCAATGACCAGGTCCGTTTTGAGCACGCATTCCAGGCACTTGCGCCCGACTTGAAAGTGATCGCACCGTGGCGTGAGTGGTCGCTGGTGTCGCGTGAAGACTGCCTGGACTACGCTGAGGCTCATGGCGTCCAAGTGGAAGCAAGTCGTACCAAGATTCACTCGCGCGACCGCAATCTGTGGCATGTCTCGCACGAGGGCGGAGAGCTTGAAGGGACAGACAAGCCGGTGGACGACTCAACCTGGCGCACGTCGAACTCTCCCCAGACGGCTCCGAATCACGCGGAGGAAGTGACGATTGGCTTCGAGCGCGGCGTGCCGGTGTCGGTTGATGGACAGAAGCTTCCGCCAGTTCAGCTCGTTGAATTGCTGAACGAGATTGGTGGGCGCAATGCAATTGGTCGCATCGATATCGTGGAGAATCGCTTCGTCGGCATGAAGAGCCGCGGCGCGTATGAGACGCCGGGTGGAACGCTGATTCTTGAGGCGCTGCGCTACCTTGAGTCGCTGACGCTGGATCGCGAGTCCGCTCACTTCAAGGAAGTGCTAGCGCTCAAGTATGCGGAGATGGTTTACTTCGGGCTCTGGTTCACGCCGCTGCGTGAGTCGCTTGATGCGTTCTTCTCGAAGGTAGAAGAGTACGTGACCGGGTCGGTAAAGCTCTCGCTTTATAAAGGCAATATCTCGCCTGTCAGCCGGGCATCGGAGTTTTCGCTTTACAACACGGATCTGTCGAGCTTCACGATGGGCAGCACATACGACCAGAAAGATGCGGCTGGATTCATCCAGATCCTCGGACTACCTGCACGCGTGCGCGCGCAGGTGATGAAGCAGCATGAAAAGGTGGCCACCAAGTGAGCAAGATGTGGTCAGGGCGGTTTCGCGAGCCGCTCGACACCGCATTTGAAAACTGGCAGCGATCCTTCCCTTTCGATGTGCGACTCCTCCCCCAGGAGGTAGCCGCATCAAAGGCGCATGCGCGGACGATCGCGGCCGCGGGGATCCTGAACGCTGCTGAGTTGGCGGCGATGCTGGAAGGACTCGATCGGGTGATTCCATCGGCGATCGACGAGGCCGCAAAGCTTTTGAATGTTAGGATTCTCAACAATGTTCACGCCTCAGCGCACACGGACGCCGAGTTTCATTACTCCTCTGACCGCGCGATTGTTGCGCTGAATCCCAACGCGGAAGACATTCATCACTTCGTCGAGCTTCAACTGACGAAGGTCATTGGAGACCTTGCGCTTAAGCTCCATACGGGACGCAGCCGCAATGAGCAGATTGCCACAGACATGCGGCTCTTTGTCCGCGATGCGATTGACACAACTCTTGACGGGCTTGAAGCCTGGTCGCTCGCGCTGATTGAACTTGCCGAGCAGTCGGGCGAGGCAGTAATGCCCTCGTATACCCACCTGCAGCGTGCTGAGCCCGTTTTGATTGCACATTGGCTTCTGGCTTATGTTGCGATGATCGAACGGGATACGAGCCGTCTGCGCGATGCGCGCAGACGGCTGAACTTTTGCCCGCTTGGCTCGGGTGCGATTGCGGGTGCGACACTGGCACTTGATCGAAACATCGCGGTAAAAGAGCTTGGCTTTGACGCACCCACACCGAACAGCATGGATGCGACTTCCGACCGTGACTTCGCGCTTGAATTTACGCAGGTTCTCTCTGTTCTCGGCCTGCATATCTCGCGCTTTGCAGAGGAGATTACGCTGCACGCCACTGCGGAGTTCGGTTTCATTGACTTGCCGGAGGCATTTTCGACAGGCTCGAGCGCCATGCCGCAAAAGAAGAATCCGGATCTGACAGAGTTGATTCGCGGCAAGTCTGCACGGCTGTTTGGTGCGTCGGCCACGCTGACGATGCTTATCAAGGGGCTGCCTCTTGCCTACAACAAGGACTTGCAGGAAGGCCAGGAGCCGGTGTTCGACGCAGCCGACACGATCGCTGGAATATTGAGCGTTTTGCCGGGATTTACAGGTGCCCTTCGCTTCCGTCATGATCGGCTGACCGTGGCAGCATCTTCCGGATACCTGAACGCAATGGCTGCGGCAACCTACCTTTCGCACAAGGGCGTTCCGTTCCGCAAAGCCCATGAGGTGGTCGGCAATGCTGTCCGCATGGGTCTGGAAACTGGCCGCGAACTGAATGCCCTGCCCCTGGTTGAGCTTCAGGAATTGAGTCCGGAATTCTCGGAAGACTTTTTTGCGGCGATTACGCTTGAGGCCACGCTGGATTGCCACGATGTCATTGGAGGTACTGCCCGTCATCGAGTGGCAGAAGCCCTCGCATCGGCAAGGGTAAGATTGACGTCTAAAGAACAGGCATGACGACTTTAATCAACACGTTGACAGCCCCCGCAAGCACAAGCGATTCGACGTCCACCACGTCGTCTCGGCCGCGCGTGGGGGCAGCAGTGGTTCGGCCCGCGAAACTCCAGGATGCGGTTAATATCTTTGAGCTCGTAAATTCTCTTTCGGGTGATGGAACGTTGCTTCGCCGCAACTATGCCGAAATCTGCGAAAACGTGCGGGATTTCGCAATTGCAGAGTCCGCAGCTGGCGTCTTTCTTGGTTGCGGGGCGCTGCACTTATACGGTCCGCATCTGGCGGAGGTTCGCTCGATCGTGGTGAGGCCAGAAGCCAAGGGCCAGGGGGCGGGTGGTAAGTTGTTGCGTGCACTGCTCGGGGAAGCTGAGTTTCAAGGCGTTACGAGCGTCTGCCTGTTTACCCGGATGCCGGACTTCTTCTTTCATTTTGGCTTTCGGGTCGCCGACCGCACTACGCTGCCGGACAAGATCTACAAAGATTGCCAGACCTGTCCCCGACTCTATGCTTGCGACGAGGTTGCAATGGTTCGGGGACCGCTTCCCAAGATTGCGGTGCTTGGACCGAGCAAGTTTCCAGCGCAAGAACTGGTCAGGTTACAGACCTCTGTAATTCCGCCGACGAAGTAGCGCCTACCAGGCATGGACGAAGCCGCTCCGCTCCGTCAGCTTGACGGGCGTGTGGAACAGATCGCTTAAGACTGGCTCAGTGAGTAGCGCTTCGCGCGCACCATCGGCCACGATTCGTCCGTCCCGCATGAGCAGGACCCGCTTCATAGCCGGAATAATGTCGGCGATGTGGTGCGTAATATGCAGGATCGTCGTGCCATGCGCGGCAAGTGTGATGGTGAGGTCTCGGAGATCCCGCTGTGCTGCGATATCGAGTGCGTTGGATGGCTCGTCCAGAAGAAGGCAATCTGCCGAGTTGACCAGGGCTCGTCCGATGAGGATGCGCTTCTGCTGCCCGGCAGACATCTCGCCAAACAGCCTCTGGCGTAGGTCAGTTGCACCAATTCTTTCGATTAGATCGTCTGCGCGGGTTTGCATCTGGGCCGTTACGACCAGGTTTGGCCACAGCGTGGAGCTTGAGAAGAACCCTGTCAGGACGGCGTCGCGTCCCGTGGTGTTTAGCATCGGCCTGCCGGGAATCTCGTTCTGAACAACCCCGAGTTTCTGCTTCAGTTGGGTAAGGTCCCAGCGTTCACTGCCCAGGATGCTTACCCGCATCGTGGGCTCAGCGAGAGGGTAAAGCTCACAGCAGATTGTCTTCAGGAGGGTCGATTTGCCACACCCATTGGGACCCAGGAGGGCGATGTGCTCGCCGCTCTCGATCGATAGATTGATGTCATGGAGAACGGGTCGTCCGCCGCGAACTACGTTGACATGGACAAGCTCGATGAAGGACGCCATCTAGGCTTTGGGCCATTCCATGGGCCGCTCGAGCTTGCGTTCAAGTATCTTCAATTCCGGGTCGAAGCCGGGGATAGCTTTGACCCAGTCGGCATCTGCGGAGAACGCCGACTCGGGAATGAGTCCGATCAACTCTGCTTCGGCGGTAAGACATCCACGCTCCTGCGAAAGCTTTTTTACCGTCGCGAAGACCTCTGCCATTGGGGTCAGGCGGAAGTCCATTACGTTCATCGTTACTTGTGCCCGTCCGTTGGCAAGGACACCCAACGCCTTGATTCCCTGCATCCCGCCGGACGATGCCCGGATGGCTCGTGCAACCGCACGCGCGTGGGAGATGTCAGCGTGGCCGCCCAGGTAGACGTTGTAGGCGATGAGGAAGCTTCTGGCTCCGACGGCGCTTGCCCCGGCGGTTGCGTGCAGTTCCGGGCCGCCGATATCGGGCCGGCGAGCAGCGTCTTTCAAAGACGCCTCCCGCAATCCTTCGAACTGTCCGCGGCGCACGTCTTCCAACTCAATTCGGTCTGGACGAGCTGCTGCAGCGCCGTAGTAGTAGACGGGGACACCGTAACGCCGCCAAATCTGGAGTCCAACCTGCCGTGCCAGAATGGCGGCTTCTGCAATGGATATGCCCGCGATGGGCACAAACGGGATCACGTCAGCAGCACCGATGCGAGGGTGAACGCCGGTTTGGGTCGTAAGGTCAATGAGTTGGGCAGCCTTGCCGGCCGCGCAGATCGCAGCCTCCGCAACCGCTGCCGGATTGCCGGCGATAGTTACGACAGAGCGATTGTGATCGGGGTCGAGCGAGTAGTCGAGGAGGCGAACACCGTCCACCTGCATCGCGGCGACAATCTGGCGCACGATCTGAGGATGCACGCCTTCGGAGAAGTTGGGGACGCACTCGAGGATTGATTCAGAATTCATAGGGGCCGCGTTCCAAGTGTTGCAAGCGTACGATCACTTCCACCAGCTGTAACCTATAGAAAATTGAATAGCGGCATTCACGCCTGGATTCCGATCGCCGAGAGATGCGGAGGAGATATGAACTGCATTCGCGCTGAAGTCCAACGAACGGTCAGGACGTGTGAAGTAGTGCAGCCCTACCCCACCCTGCGGAGTGAAGTTCCAGACGCTGGAGTCTCCGTTGGGTCCGTTTGTGTTCAGGTTGACCGTCGTGTCGCCGTAGGAGGGGTACTTGTGGTTGGTCCAGAGGACGCCACCGGCTCCCTGAATCCATGGGGTTAGCTTACCGCGCGTAGCGAAGTTAATCCGCAGGATGATGGGGGTGATGCTCGCGCCGCGAAATGTACCTCCCACTGTGTAGGGCTGGGAACAACTGACGGTTGCCGATTCCGCAAGCGCAACGCATCTTACCCGCTGGAATTTGGGCGTGAAGGACTCCCAGTACGGAAATATTTCAACGGCATACTCGAAGTTGCCGCGAAGGCTGCCAATTCCATAATTATTGGAGAGCACGCGCCCGGCGTGGACGCCGGCCATCAAGAACTTGACTCCGCCGCGGTTATCCGTAACGCCCTTACCCCCCTGAAACAACACGCTGTACTCATGCGGTTGCCGAGTAGACGCGGACTCAAGAGGATTAGCGGCAGGTTGCTGTGCGGTCGCTACTATCGGAGCCAGCAGCGCCGTCAGCAGTAACAGTCTTGAGCAGGCAGAAGAGACCACCTTCACTGAGACATCGCCGCTTCGTCGAAGTCGAAGTTGGAGTAGACGTTCTGCGTGTCGTCCAGATCTTCGATCGTCTCAAGAAGACGCATCATTGCTGTGGCCTGCGCGCCCTCGAGTTTCGTGTAGGTGCTGGCAATCTTGGTGACTTCAGCGGTAACGGTCTTGATTTTGGCCGCCTTGAGAGCTTCGGTCACGGACTCGAAATCTTTGGGATCGCAGAGAATCTCCCAGTATTCGCCTTCGTCATTCAAGTCTTCTGCGCCAGATTCGAGCACAATTTCCATGAGCTTATCTTCGTTAGCGGAATCCTTGGCGATAGAAATTACGCCCTTCTTTGCAAACATCCAGGCCACGGCGCCCTCAGCGCCCATGTTGCCGCCGTTTTTCGAGAAGGCGTGCCGCACCTCGCTGACCGCGCGATTCTTGTTGTCGGTCAGTACGTCGACGATGATCGCGACGCCACCGGGACCGTAGCCCTCGTAAGTTATTTCGTCGTAGTTGACGCCTTCAAGCTCGCCCGTACCGCGCTGGACAGCGCGCTTGATGTTGTCAGCCGGCATATTCTCGGCTTTTGCCGCCGCAATTGCGGTACGCAAACGGGGATTTCCGTCTGGGTCTCCACCGCCACCCTTGGCGGCGATGGTGATTTCCTTGATCAGGCGAGTGAAAACCTTACCGCGTTTAGCGTCTGCGGCGCCTTTTTTATGCTTAATGGTCGCCCATTTACTGTGGCCGGACATGTTTCTACCTCGTAAGAAGATGTGGGCGCTGCGCGCGACTTCCGGATTTTAGCAGGTAAAGCAGCATTGTTGCTGCATCCCTGGACAACTGCCTGCCGCTACACAATCTCCGGGCTAAACAGATCTTTGTAGGTCTCGCGACGTCGAATAAGACACGGTGTCTGACCGTCAACGAGCACCTCTGCGGGGCGCAGGCGGGTGTTGTAGTTCGATGAAAGACTCATCCCATAGGCGCCGGCGTCCAGTATAGCCAGCACGTCACCAGCTTTGACCCTGGGGAGCGGACGATCGCGGGCGAAGAAGTCGCCGGTTTCGCAAACCGGCCCGACAATGTCGACGGGCGAGGAATCGCGTTTGCCCGATGGCTGCTTCACCGGCAGGATTTCGTGGTGCGCCTGGTAAAGGGCGGGGCGGATCAAGTCGTTCATCCCGGCATCGGTGATGACGAAAGTTTTGTTGCCATTCTTCTTAACGTTCAGGACCGTGGTGAGAAGGGCCCCGGCCTGGGCTACCAGAAAGCGTCCGGGCTCTAGGAGAAGATGCAGCCCTAGCCCACGCGTGGCTCCGAGGATCTGCCGGGCGTAACCGGCTACGGTCGCTTCGGGGTCAAAGGGAGAGTCGAGGTATTCGATTCCAAGACCACCGCCGGCGTCGATATGAGTAAGATTTACGCCGTCAGACTTCAACTCCTGGATGAGGTTTGCAACGCGTTCCAACGCCGCCCCGAACGGATCCAACGCCCTGATCTGTGAGCCGATATGGACGCTGATGCCGGTGGGGATAAGAAACTTTGATCGGGCGGCTTTTCGGTAGATCGCACGCGCCGAATTGATGTCGATGCCGAACTTGTGAGCGCTCAGACCAGTGGAAATGTAAGGATGCGTCTCGGCAAATACGTCCGGATTTACCCGTAACGAAAACCTTGCAGGCTTTCCCAGGGTCTTAGCGCGCTCTGCAATGAGGGCTAGTTCGGACTCTGACTCAACGTTGAAGAGCAGGATATTGGCTTTGAGCGCCGCGTCCACTTCCTCAACCTGCTTCCCTACCCCGGCAAATACAGTCTTGTCGAGGCCCAGTTTCGCGGCCTTCGCGACCCGCGCCAATTCGCCCCCGGATACAATGTCGAAGCCCGCACCGTGAGTGCCGAGGACTTTAAGCAGCGCCAGCGAAGAGTTCGCCTTTACCGCGTAGCAAATGGTGTTGGGCACGGATGCGAATGCCGCCTGGAACATTTGCAGACGCCCCAGGAGATGTTGCTGCGAGTAAACGTACAAAGGCGTACCGTACTGGACGGCAAGGCTGGTGAGGGAGGTGCTATCGCAATGGAGAGTGCGACGGCGATATGCAAATGGCCGCGGATTCTTGCTTGTAATCAGGGTCAAATGGTCGTTCCCTGGGTGGGTTGAGGCGTGGGAACGTAGTAAGGCCGCACTGGCGGCAACGCGTACGGTGCATCCTGCAAGACGGCCCAGGCGGCAATGTACAAAAGTATTCCGAGACCGCTTGTGAGGAAAGTGAAGACCACAGACAAGATACGGACCAACGTGACGTCCCAACCGTAGTGGATGGCAATTCCAGAGCAAACGCCGGCGATGACTCGCGGATGGCGGGGGCGCTGGATGCGATTCTGAACTGGATTGAATCTGTTGGTGGCGGGGGCCCCGCAAGAAGAACAGAAGCGGGCGTCGAGAGCGGACTGCTTACCGCAATGTGGGCAGAACATGGAATGTCCTCCAGAAATCTAGTTTGCCATAGGCAAGCACTGCTACGTAATACGGCTATGGAGAAAACAAAGTTCCCTGGTCTTCGGACGCTGAAGAATTAGCCGCCATGCGCCGATAGGGGCATTGAAGAGGCTTAGTTGATTAGCCAGAAAGGCTCCCATGTGCGAACCCGCTCGGCTCAAGACCGGTTTCCGGCTGACGACAGCTATCGTAGCGGCTCTACTGCTCCTACATCCCCGTGCGGGCTCTTGTGCGGACGGCGACGGCCATCGAAAGTTGCTGGAACTGGTTAGACCGCAGTACCCGGAACTCGCAAAGCAGATGCATGTGACCGGTGCGATCTTACTCAGAATCACGATTCTGCCGAATGGACAGGTTACAGAGATTCAGTTTGAGAAGGGCCATCCACTCCTGCTACGTGCCGCCGAGGAGGCCGTTCGTCGTTGGCGATTCGCGGCGGCATCCGACACCACGACTCAAAGCGTTCAGGTTGACTTCGAATTACCCCACTAGCTTCCACTTCTGTACAGGCCCGCCGGCGGGCGAACGAGGGATTCAAATGCGATTGGAAACAAAGATTGGTTGCGGCACCGGTGTCCTGATCACGGCGATGTTTCTGAGTGCCTTTACCGCCCACATGCGGATAGAGGACGGCAACCGGCTGGCCCACAGCACGATGACGGATCGTATTCCGTTGATTCTGCAGATCCGTGACATGCGTTCGCACGTAACGCGCAGCACCCGCGCGCTGCAGTCCTACATGCTCTTTGGCATCAATGAGGGCAGTTCGGCCATTTTTCGGGCCAACCGCGCAGACCAGATAAATAAGGCGGAGACGATTTTGGCCACAATCGAGGCGCATCGTGCAGGTCTTGATCTAGGCGAGGATGCGCAGCGTCTGGAGAAAGTTCGCGATGGGCTCTCGCGCCTGAGATTGCTCCAGGAAAAGGTGGAGCAGTTGAACGAGACAAGGACGCCCGACGATGTCGCTCGAGCGTACCTGCTGATGCAGGGAGACATCCTGAATCTGGAAGACTCTATCTACACCACTGTGGGCTCCATCTCTGAGTCGCAGGCACAAAAAGCTGCACGTGAGGCTGAGCGACTGCAGGGGGTCACGCGGCTCACATTGTTGACTCTATGGCTGGCTACGATCGCTGGTGCTCTGATTGGCGGCACCGTGTGCGTTCTGTTGGGAATACACATTTCCCGCTCGGTGGACTTGCTTGCACGCCGTGCGAATGCGATCGCCTCGGGCGACTTGACGGGGGAGGAGCTTGAAACTGCATCTCACGATCAGCTTGGCCTGCTGGCCGAGGCGATGAACCGGATGCAGGCATCGCTCCGGGGAATCATAGGCACGGTGGCAGACACGGCTGGGTCCCTGACCGGTTCCGCAGTGAGCATGCGGTCGGCATCGGATCAAATTCACAAGCGCATCGATCAACAGTCGCAACAGACGCAGCAAGCGGCAACAGCGATGCAGGAGATGTCGGCGTCTATCGCGGAGGTAAGCCGCCACACGCACTCTGCAGCGGAGACTGCGAGGGCTGCGGCCCAGACCGCACGTGAAGGCGGAACGATCGTGAAGCATATGCTCGGCTCGATGCATTCGATCGCTACGGCAGTGTCTGAGACCAGTGCCACCGTTGGGCTGCTGGGAGAGGATTCAAAGCGCATTTCTCAGATCGTCACGGTGATTGACGAGATTGCGCGCAAGACGAACCTGCTGGCTCTAAATGCTGCGATTGAAGCCGCAAGGGCTGGGGATCAGGGGCGGGGTTTTGCAGTTGTGGCCGGAGAGGTTCGGCGGCTTGCAGAATCAACCGCGCAGGCAACGGGCGAGATCGGCACAATGATTCACGAGATTCAGGAGCGCACGAGGATTGCCATTGCGAGTATGGAATCGGGTACGGGCACTGTACGGGAAGGCGTTGTGACGACCACGCAGGCGGGTGAGGCGCTGGAACGCATTATTGGGTTGGCGGAGCGAGTTGATCGAATGATTACTCAGATTGCAATCGCAGCCAGCCAGCAGGCGACGGCGGCAGACCAGTCCAGTGCATCTCTCGATTCCATTCACTCGCTATCGAACGATAATTTGACAGAAATGGCGACGACGGCAGCAGGGATTGAGAGCCTGCGCGGGACGGCCGTTACGCTGGAGAAGCAAGTTGATCGATTCCATGTTGGTCTTGTCGGGACTCGGGCGGCATAGAGCCCAAACCCCGGCAGGGCCATCGTTAGAAGATCGTAAAGTTCACTTCCACGTTCATTTCTACTGCTACCGGACGACCGTTTTCCATCGCGGGCTTGAACTTGTACTGGCGAACGGCCTCCATGGCTTTCTCATCCAAGCCGAGACCAATACCGCGAAGTACACGAACGTGAGTCGGATGGCCGTTAGCGTCCACCTGCAGATAGACAAGGACGTTCCCCGCAACCTTGGCCTTTCGCGCCTCTTCCGAAAACTCGGGCTCAGGAGCGAACAGAACGACAGGAGCGGAGACGCCGCCACCAACCTTGCGCAGCCCGCCGCCCATGTTGCTGCCACTGCCTGGTCCGATGCCGGCGCCGTTTCCGGAACCCAGGCCAGTTCCCTTTCCGTTACCCATGCTCATACCGACTAGAGGAGAGTTTGGCATCCCAAAGTTCGGCACATCACTTTTAGCCATCTTGATGTCAGGCTGAACGTCTACTGTCACAGGAACGTTGATCTTCGGGGCGATGGTTGGGGGAGCCTTGGGGGGATTCAGTTGTTCCGGTGCGAACTTAGGCGGATTACCCTTTGTCACCGGGCTAGGACCCTTTTGGCCACCACCCCCTCCCATTGCGGCCAGCTTCGGAGGCATCTTTGGAGGCGGGGGCGGCGGGTCCGTCAGGGTGATCGTCGTTGCGGCCTTGTGCGCAATTACGACCTGATGGGCGACCAGATAAAAGATCAAAAAAATGACCACTACGTGAACCACGACAGCGATCCCGGTCGAGACTGGATCGCGTTTTACGGCCATCCGGTCGATAACCGGAATAGGCTGCGATTCAAGAACCAGGGGAGGAAGTTTGGGCGCGAAGAAAGCGTCGCGAATACTGCTGACCAACGACGAAAAGACTCCACCCTCAGCTTCCGCAAGGTCGCCATGGAAGGTAATGGTCTCCAGAGGGTGTAACGTGATGTGGTTAAGCCCAGTATCTTTTTCAGGGGGCAACAGTACGGTGTTCGCCATAAACTTTATCGCCTCGGGTGTCAGGTATTGGTCCTGAATCCACCTTTTTGCACTTGCGCTCTGATTCCGGTCTTTTGCCGATTTCTATCGTGTCCGAGTCAATTCGTCAGATCATTTCATTCTACAAACTTTCCAAGATGAGTGTCGCTTTCGGCACGCAGTGATACGTCCTTGCTCCTTTGACGCAATAAGGGAGGTTGAAGTCACTCGGTTAGTGCGCATGTGTACATAATCAAATTTCGTAACCGATACAATAGGGGTGTTGGGTGACTCGTTTCCGGGTCCGCAGCTATGACGGGGCGGAAGCGGCCACCGGAAGTACCTTTACGAGGATCGTGCATGTCCGAAGTTGAAGCCGCCCCCGACGTCAGCGTGTCCGCTGAAAAGCCTCTGAAGTCGACCCTGAACCTACCCCAGACCAACTTTCCGATGAAGGCAAACCTGCCGCAGAATGAGCCGGCGCGGCTCGCAGGTTGGGTGAAACAGGACCTCTACCATCAGATCCGGGTAGCCCGTGATGGGTCGCCGAAGTACATCCTGCACGATGGCCCTCCCTACGCCAACGGCGCAATTCACCTTGGCCATGCGCTGAACAAGTGCATCAAGGACTTTGTCGTCAAGACTAAGACAATGGCTGGCTTTGATGCGCCGTACGTTCCAGGCTGGGACTGCCATGGCTTGCCGATCGAGATCAAGGTAGACGAGCAGCTTGGCCGCAAGAAGCTGGAAATGCCCGCAATCAGCGTTCGCCGCGCCTGCCGTGAATACGCTCAGAAGTATGTCGACCTGCAGAGCTCGCAGTTCCAGCGAATCGGCATCTTTGGGCGTTGGTCGAATCCATATAAGACGATGTCCTTCGAGTACGAAGCGAGCATTCTCGAGACCTTCTATGCGTTCTTTGAGCAGGACTTTGTTTATAAAGGCCTGAAACCGGTTTTCTGGTGCATTCACGACCAGACCGCGCTGGCAGAGGCCGAAGTTGAGTACGAACAGCACACCTCGCCCAGCGTGTATATCCGCTACAAACTTACCAGTGACCCGGCCGCCATCCACCCCTCGTTGGCTGGACGAAATGTTTACACCATAATCTGGACGACGACGCCCTGGACGATTCCCGCGTCGCAGGCCATAGCCTTCAACCCGGAGCTTGAGTATGTTGCCGTGGACGCCGGAGACGTCGTTTACATCATCGCTGAAGGGCTTCGCCAAGAGGTGGAGAAGCGTTCGAGCTTGATTACTGTGGCTGAGCCGATTACCCGATTCAATGGCATCCGCATGGAGCACACGACCTTTCAGCATCCATTTCTGGACCGGTCCGTCCTTGGCGTAGTTGCGCCTTACGTGACGGCAGATCAGGGGACCGGTGCCGTTCACACTTCGCCTGCGCACGGCGTGGACGACTTCTACACAGGCAAGCGCTACAACCTGCCGGAACTACAGTATGTCGATAACGCAGGCCGCCAGAGGAATACGGACGGGCAGCCTTACGCCGACCTGACAGTCTTCGAGTCCAACAAGCCGATCACGGAGTTGCTGCGGGAAAACGGAGCCCTGCTGAGTGCGAGCTTCTTTGAGCACTCGTATCCGCACTGCTGGCGTTGCCACAATCCCGTCATCGTTCGCGCCACGGAGCAGTGGTTTATCGGCATGGAGACGCCGATGGAAGACGCGGACGGCAATAAAACAACGTTCCGCCAAAGGGCGCTCGACGAGATCAAGCAGGTGATTTGGGACCCGGCGTGGGGTGAAGAACGCATCTCGAACATGATCGCCACGCGGCCCGACTGGTGCATCTCTCGTCAGCGCATCTGGGGCGTACCGATTGCGGTGTTCCTGTGCAACAGGTGCCATGAGCCGCTCAAGTCAGCCGAGATCAATGCCAGCATCGTGGAGCTGTTCAAGCGCGAATCTGCCGATGCCTGGTATGTGCATTCCGCCGCCGACCTGCTGCCTGCAGGTACAACTTGCGCGAGCTGCGGCAATGTAGAGGCCGCCGAGTTCCGCAAGGAGATGGACATTCTGGACGTGTGGTTTGAGTCCGGAGCAAGCTGGCATGCGGTGCTCGATGCCGAAAATACACTGCGCTTCCCTGCCGATCTTTATACAGAGGGCGGCGATCAGCATCGAGGCTGGTTCCACTCATCGTTGCTGACCTCGGTTGCGCTTCGTGGCGTTGCACCTTATCGGAGTGTGGCCACGTCGGGCTGGACGCTTGATGAGCAAGGCCGCGCGTTCTCGAAATCGCTTGGCAATGGTGTCGATCCGGTCGATGTTGCGAAGCGTCTTGGCGCGGAGATCATTCGCCTGTGGGTCGCATCAGTCGACTTCCGAGAGGATGTCGCGGCGAGCGAAAGCCTGATGCAGCGTGTCGGCGACAATTACCGCAAGCTGCGCAACACGCTGCGCTTTCTGCTGGGGAACATCCACGATTTCAACCCCGCAACCGATGCAGTAGCCTTCGAGGCTCTAGAACCGCTGGATAAGTACATTCTGGCGCGGACGGCTGATCTGGATGCGAAGATTCGCAAAGCTTACGACGACTTCGAGTTTCATAGGGCATACCACTCGCTCAACGAGTTTGTGAACACCGATCTTTCGGCGCTTTATCTTGATGTGCTGAAGGATCGTCTCTATACCTTTGCTCCGGCACATCCCTCACGAAGGTCGGCGCAGACGGCTCTGTGGCGCATTGCAGAAGCGTTGACTCGCCTCATTGCACCGATCCTCAGCTTCACGGCTGATGAGGTATGGCCGATGTTGCCGCAGATCGAAGGTCGCGAGCCCAGTGTGCATCTTGCCCTGTTTCCGGATCTCGCGAATATTGTTCCGGGGAATGAGTCGGATCTCGAAGCTGAGTGGGCGCAACTTCTCGTCATCCGAGACCAGGCCCTATCAAAGCTTGAACTCCTTCGAGCAGAAAAGGTGATCGGCAAGTCGCTGGAAGCGGAAGTGACGATCCATCTTTCGGGTCCGCAGGATGCTGCGCTCCTAACGAAGTATGCGCATGCGTTGGCGGAACTCTTAAACGTCTCGCACGTCGCTCTGAAGCCCTACGAGGAAGCCGGCCTGAATCCACTGACGCTAGACGTGAGCAAGTCCGCTGCGCCGAAGTGCGATCGCTGTTGGCGTTACATCCCGGAGGTCGGCAACGACGCTCAATTCCCCACGGTCTGTCTTCGCTGCGCCGGGGCGTTGCAGGCGATTGGTTTTGCTCCCTACCCTAAGCCGAATGTAAGCCCGGAGCCCAACGCCTGATGTCGACCAACGATACGAGTAGCCGCGACGCGCGGCCGATTCCGCTTTTGCTTGCCGCAATCATCATCGCCCTGGACCGTTTGTCGAAGATATGGGTTGACCACAACGTCGCACGCGGTGCGTTCATCACGGTGATACCGGGCATCTTTAGGATCTCGCATGTATTCAATACGGGTGCCGCATTTTCGCTGTTCGCGGAGTCATTGTCGCCGGTTGTCGTTCGCAACGCCCTCATCGTGTTTTCGATTGCTGCAGTAGTCGTGGTTCTGGGCATGATCTGGCAGACCGGGAAACAGTTTTCGCTCACAGGGATCGCGCTCGGCTTGATCCTGGGCGGGGCCATCGGGAATCTCTACGACAGGATTCGATTCTCCTACGTCGTGGACTTTCTGGAGGTCAAGATTTTTCATTACCACTGGCCAGACTTCAACGTGGCTGACTCGGCCATCGTCGTGGGGGCTTGCCTGTTGCTGCTTGAAATCTTTCGGACCCAACCGGCGGACGCATAACGGCGATGCTTATGCATGGGGTAGAAAGTTCGATTCGCATTCCCGGCCCATCTATCCGACAATAGGAGGTGGCCATGATTGACGAATTGATTGAACCGGAAACTGCCATTCGAGCGCTCCCCCAGGCCATCGACCACATCACCATCCGCGGCGCACGCACGCACAATCTCAAAAGCATCGACGTCGATATTCCGCACAACGCCTTGACGGTCGTCTCGGGCGTTTCGGGGTCCGGCAAGTCGTCGCTCGCGTTCGATACTGTCTATGCCGAAGGTCAGCGCCGCTATGTGGAATCCTTGTCGGCGTACGCCCGTCAGTTTCTGGAGCGGATCGAGAAGCCGGATGTGGACCACATGGACGGGCTCGCGCCGGCCATTGCGATCAAGCAAAAAAATCAAACGCGCAACCCGCGTTCAACCGTGGCGACGGCTACTGAGATCTACGACTACCTCCGGCTGCTCTATGCTCGTTGCGGCACGGTCACGTGTCTCCATTGCGGCGGGATCGTCAAGCGCGATTCCGTAGATGAGATTGTTGCTTCGCTGCTGGCTTTGCCGGAAGGAACCCGTACCTACGCGCTGTTCCCGATCGTTCGCACGGAGATTCGCCTTGAAGCTCTGCAGGGCTCATCGACCGATGTTCCTGAAGCATCGAAGCTGGTCAAGAAGCTGGCCAAGGCAAGCAAAAAAGCTCCAACCAACATCGCTGCTGCGACGCTTACCGACACGCTCAAGGATCGTCTTCTGGAACTGCGGCGTCGAGGTTACAACCGGCTCTACCAGCAGACAGCTACGCAGATTGCGGCGGGGGAACCCGGTTCTATCGTCGAGTTCTCTACTCCGGAGTCGCTGCTTGAGCTCGACTTCTCGCAGCCGATCTTCGTGCTCGCTGACCGACTTGCGCTTTCGCCCGATGTCCGCGCGCGGCTTGTGGATGCGATTGAGACGGGCTATCGAGAGTCTGGCGAGATTCAATTTCAGACTCTGCCCAATGACGCGCATCCGAGCAGCACGAAATACCGTTACTCGGCGGCGTTTGAGTGCACTACCTGCCATCGCGCCTATCGCGATCCTGAGCCGCGCCTCTTCTCCTTCAACAATCCCTTCGGCGCATGCCCGCGATGCCAGGGCTTCGGCACTACCATCGATTTCGATCCGGGTCTCATTATTCCCGATCGATCAAAGTCGCTGGATGACGGCGCAATCCATCCTTGGACCACTACGAAATACCGTCCGTACCACGGCGAAATGAAACGCGTCGCACGTGTCGCCGGTATTCCCACCAACGTGCCCTGGTATGACCTGAGCCCCGCGCATCAACAATTTATTCAGGAAGGGCAAGGGGCCTTCCTGGGTATCCGCGGGTTTTTTGCTGAGCTCGACCGCAAGAAGTACAAATTGCATGTTCGCGTCTTCCTCTCAAAGTATCGTGGCTATGCAACCTGCCCGGATTGCCGTGGCACTCGCCTTCGGGCCGAAGCTCGCGCGGTGCTGTTGCAAGGCCGGAATATTTGCGAAGTTGCTGCACTCACTATTACCGCGGCCACTGAATTCTTCGACTCCCTCGCCCTCTCGCCAGCCCAGATGGAAATTGCCGGCAAGGTGCTCGAAGAGGTTCGCCAGCGGACGCACTTCCTCCAGCAGGTGGGTCTGGACTACCTGACGCTGGATCGTCTTTCCTCAACCCTTTCGGGCGGCGAATCGCAACGCATTCAGCTTGCGACTTCACTGGGTTCGCGTTTGGTTGGTGCACTTTATGTTCTGGATGAGCCGTCCATCGGACTGCACACGCGGGATACCGCCAAGCTTATCCGCATCATGGAAGACCTGCGCGACCTCGGCAATACGATCCTGGTCGTGGAACACGATCCTGACGTCATTCGCGCTGCGGACTATCTGCTGGATCTCGGTCCGGGCGCTGGGGAGTTGGGCGGGCAACTGCTTGCCGCTGGTACAGTAGCGGAAGTTACTGCAAACCCGGAGTCTATTACGGGTAAGTACCTGTCCGGACGGATGACGATCCCTGTCCCGAAGATACGCCGCGAGCCAGGACGCGAACACCTGAAGCTGACTGGGGCTCGCGTTCACAATCTTCGCGGAGTGGACCTCGACATCCCGCTTGGATTGATGTGCTGCGTCACAGGCGTATCAGGTTCCGGTAAGTCGACGATCGTGCATCAGGTTCTTTATCGCGCGTTACAACAGGCTCTTGGGCAGACGGAAGGCGCCGATCCCACTTCGCTCTACCGTGAGTTATCCGGCACGCAGTATTTGAATGAGGTTATCCTCGTCGATCAGTCGCCGATTGGCCGCACGCCTCGCTCCAACCCTGTGACGTACATCAAAGCGTTCGACGACATCCGTGCGCTCTTTGCAGCCCAGCCGGATGCCAAACGGAAGAATTTTGCTGCGGGCGCGTTCTCATTTAATGTCCCCGGTGGCCGCTGCGACGTGTGCGAGGGCGATGGCACGGTGACGGTTGAAATGCAGTTCCTTGCGGACATCGAACTGCCCTGCGAAGAGTGCGGCGGCACACGTTACAAGGCAGCAATTCTCGACGTGAAGTATAAGGGGAAGAATATCAACGACGTGCTGAAAATGACCGTCAAGGAAGCCCTGGTCTACTTTGCCGGGCACCCCCGGATTGTCGACAAGCTGTACGTCCTCGACGAGGTTGGCCTGTCGTACGTGCGCCTTGGTCAGTCAGCCACAACGCTCTCTGGCGGTGAGGCGCAACGGGTCAAGCTGGCTTCTCACCTTGCAACGGCGCGGTCCATCTCGACGCGATCCGCGAATAGTGAAGCGGCAAAGGCGCGCAGTCGTACGCTCTACATTTTGGATGAGCCAACGACCGGTCTCCACTTTGACGATGTTGCCAAGCTTCTTGCGGCCTTCCACAAACTGATCGAAGGGGGCGGTTCCTTGCTCGTTATCGAACATAATCTCGATGTTATTAAGTCAGCTGACTGGGTGATCGACATGGGGCCGGAGGGAGGCGATGGCGGAGGACAGATTGTCGCTGTCGGCACACCGGAAGATATTGCTGCCAATACGGCCAGTCATACCGGACACTGGCTCGCCCCGGTGCTCCGCGGCAGTCAAAACTTTGCATGAAAATCTCATCCAGCTTCGCTCTAGGGTTGTTCCCTGGCTTCCTTTGCGTATTACTTTGCATCTCTTCGCCCTGCCTTCGGGCTCAGGACTTCGGTCATGACGCGCAGAGCACCCGGAGTGCTGCGCGCGAAGCCGCCAATGCGGCACTGGAGTCTCGCGACTTTCCACGGGCCCTGAGGCTGCTCGGACCGCTGGCGGCGGCCAATCCGAAAGATTCCCGGCTTCTCTACGATCTTGGTTCGGCCCAGGATGCCCTTGACCAAACATCGGCGGCAGAGGCAAGTTACCGCGCGGCAATCGCCAACGAACCTAAATTTTTGGAGCCGCGCGTTGCCGTGGGCCTGCTGCTGGCGCGGAACGCTCGCATGGAAGACGCACGCAAGGATTTGGCCGGAGCGGCGGCCCTGACGAACGGTGACGCGGGAATGCGCGCCCGGGCTTTCCGCGCACTTGCCCGCATTGACCAGAAGTCCCGCCCAGACGATGCTCGTGACGAGTTATTGGAAGCAATCAAACTGTCTACCGAAACTTCGGAAGACAGTTTGATTGCTGCTGACCTTGCGCAGTCGGCGGCGGGTGGTGCGGGTGCGGCAGAGGCGGCGTACCGACGAGTTCTGCTCTCCCGTCCTAACGATCCCGAGGCCACCGCAGGCCTGGCTCGGCTGCTGGTTCAGCAAAAGCACCCGGCGGAAGCCGAACTTTACCTGACCAAGGCGCTTGCAATCCACGCCGGCGACCCTGGGCTGACCGTTCAGCTTGCTTCTACCTACGCGGCCGAAGGCAAACCGGCCATGGCCGTGCCACTGATCGAGAGTCTCGCCCAGGCTAACCCGCATGACTCCAACGTGGATCGCCTCCTGGCGGGGCTTTATATCGACTCCGAACAATGGGCCAAAGCTGAGCCTCTTCTGGCCACGATCACGACTCAGAATCCCCTCGATACTCGCTCGGTTGATGATCGGGGCCGCGCGCTAGTTCACCTTCGTCGCTACGCCGAAGCGCAGGACATTTTGACCCGAATCGTTGCCCAGCCGAACTTGTTCGCGTCGCCGGAAGCACTTGGCGACGCGGCCGGCCACTTGGCGTTTGCAGCCTCCGAAAATAACGACCCGGAGGCAGCATTGCGAGCCATATCAGTACGTGCTACAGTCGGTGGCACTTCGGCACCGCTATTGTTTGTCGCGGCTATTTCACAAGATAAGTTGCATCACGTGAAGCTGGCTCAGCAGGCATACAAACAGTTTCTAGCAGCATCCAAAGGAGCAAATCCGGACGAAGAATTCGAGGCCCGACACCGGCTTGTTGCTCTTGCACCTATGAAGTAAACCTTACCGGTCACAACCGGCGAGGCTCGATGTCAACTATCAAACCGGTTCGCCAGCAGGTGTTCCATGAAACTTCTAGGTTTTTACCAACGCGTAGCACCATTTGTCATAGCACTTCTCCTCACCTCTCCGATTTCAGTCGCCTTTGCCGCTGGTACGAACGATACCCTCACCGACCCGGGCGCCCTCAGCCAGCTTGAACAACGTGCCGAACACGCCTCCGCTCGCGAGCAGTGTTTCCTCTACACCGAGCTTGTCCAGGGATATACCCAGGTGGCGGGTAAACAGATGGCCGACGGTGATATGGATCAGGCAAGCGCCACACTGAAACTCGTCCAGAGCTATGCGACTCGCATCCATATGGGACTTGCGCGGGATACCAAGCGCCTGAAAAATGCAGAAAAGATGATGCACGCAGCGGCGCGAAGTTTGGGCGAGTATCTGCACCACGTTTCACTGGAAGACAAGGCGGTCGTTGAATCTACTTTGAGGCAGCTTGAGAAGGTGAATGACGAGCTTCTTGCGCAAGTCTTCGCACATTGAAAAGCTTGCTGGCCTTTGTGCTGATGGCGATCGCCCTAGGCGGCGGAGTTACGCACGCACAGATTCAGGAACCAGCCCTTTCAGAGGCTGAGGTTGAGATTCTGCGTGAGAAAGCGCCTCTACCTCAGGAGCGAGTGTTGGCGTTCATTGGCTTTCTGGAAGATCGTACGAAGGCGATCGAGAAGCTGACGACACTAAAGCGCCGCCCAGGCCGCGATGAAGATATCCACGACATGATGGAGCAGTTCACGTCGATCGCCAACAATCTACAGGACAACCTCGACGAGTACAACAAACGCCATAAAGACGTACGCAAGTCGTTGCTGAAGCTAGAGACAGCGATGGAGAGCTGGGCAACGGTCTTGAAATCTCCGCCGGACAACGAGGCGTTCAATTTGTCTCGCAAGCTGGCGCTGGACGCGATCTTGGACGTTCGCGAAACCGTCAAGACCATGATCGCGGACCAGAATGCATGGTTTCTTGCGCACCCGCCTACAAAGGAAGATGAGAAAGAACGGAATACCGAAAGTCGCCATCGAAGGCCTTTCTAGGGCGATCCTTGCACTTTTCCCTCTTCGGAAGGTGTTAATCTGACCAAGTGATGGACGCTCCGAAGCACCCCGCTTTGCATGATATCTTCGAGCACGAGTACCGCGTGCTCCGGCCCTTGGCTCCCGTCCCAGCGCTGGATGTAAGGTTCCGCCGCTTCACCTCCCTCAACACGACAATCCGTCTGCGCGAAGGCACGCTCCACGTGCGTCTCTCCGATCTGCTGGAAGCCTCTCCCGAAGGGGTACATCATGCGATCGCGCACATTCTGCTGGCCAAACTGTATCGCAAAACCATTGTGGCGGTGCATGCGGATCGGTACCGTCGCTATGTTTCATCGGAGTCCGTAAGCAAGGATGCGGCACACATCCGCCAGACTCGTGGGCGTAAGCGCATTTCTACTCCGGTAGGCCATCAATATGACCTTGAAGAGGTCTTTGAAACGCTAAATCACCGCTTCTTTCATGGACTGCTCGGACGACCGACGCTGACATGGTCAGCCCATGCAGCCCGGCGTATGCTGGGCCACTACGACGCTGCCCACAACACTATCGTCGTCTCACGCGTCTTCGACCGGACTGACACTCCCCGATGCGCCATCGAGTACCTTCTCTACCACGAGATGCTCCACCTCAAACACCCCGTCCGGGTCAAAGCTGGCCGGCGCTGTGTTCATTCCCAGGAGTTTCAGGCGGAAGAACGGCTGTTCCCACAGCTGGATGAAGCCAAGGCTTACCTGAAGTGCCTTTAGCTGGTATCGACAGAGTTATTTTATGCAGCTGATTCAACTCGTACGGGCATTGGCGCAGGGCCCCCGACGACGTCGCGTTTCCGTACCACCGCGATAATCAGCAGCCCGACGACAACTGTTCCCAAAGCCGCAACCTGAGCGTTGGACATGCCCAGATACAACTTCGGATTGATGCGCTCAAACTCGACCAGAAACCGAGCAATCCCGCTGAGAGTGAGGTAAACGCCGGTTAGCCAGCCCAACGGACGCGCCCGGCTACCCAGTTTCCAGATCACCAAGGCCAGGACAATAGCAATCCCAAATTCCCACAAAGGAGTCGGGAGAACCAACGCATCCGGCGGGGTCGGCGGTACGAGCGAGTCGGGACGCATATGGACGCCCCACCAGGACGTCGTGTTCCTGCCATAGTCGCCATCTCCGCTGGTCAGGCAGCCGATTCGGCCGACGCCGTAGCCAATCGCTGCAGCCGGGGCCGCAAGATCCAGCATTCGGACTGCTCCGCGCATTGCCCTCAGGCCATTTGGACGCGTCAGCATCCCTTGCCACATAAGCATGACGATGCCCGCCAGCAGGCCTCCGTACCACGCGAATCCGGCTTGGAACCAATGCAGAAAGCGCATCACGACTTGTCCCACATGACTGATTCCGGGCAGAAAGACCTGGTGCATTGCCATTTGCAACTCGGCGGGATTTTCCAGCTCGTGCCACAGTTTGGCCCCGATGACACCAACGATCACGACCATTGCGACTACATTCAGAGCGTCAGCATCAACGCCGTCGCGCTGGAACGCGCGATGCAGCACAGCGGTTCCGGCAACGGCCGCGAGCCAAAGCAACAAGCCAAAGGTCCCAAAGTGCATTGCACCGATATTTATATACGGATACATAATCCTCACACGCCCCGAGTACCCATTGGTACGCAACGAAAGCTCAAACCGAAGTATATCGCCGCGCCCGGTAGCCCTACGCACCGGCGAGCGAAACGCGGTAACCTACAAGTCATGTTGAAGTCGAGCCCGGCCCTGACCTTTCCCCCTTCCGAGACCATGGACGTCCTCTTCACCCAGCTTCAAATCGCGGAGCGTGTGCGCGAGATCGGGGCCCAGATCTCGTCCGAGTACGCCGGCCAGTCCATTGTCCTGATCGGCGTCCTGAAAGGTGCTGCTATTTTTCTCGCGGACCTCGCGCGGGCCATTACCGTCGACAACACATTCGACTTCGTGGCGGTCTCCAGTTACGGCCGCGCCCGTGTGTCCTCCGGGGCCGTCAAGCTTATCAAGGACATCGACAATCCAATTGAAGGCAAGCACGTCATCCTTGTCGAGGACATCCTCGACACCGGACTGACGCTGAGCTATCTTCGCGGTCTCATGCTTCAGCACAAGCCCGCTTCGCTGAAGATTGCAACCTGCCTGGATAAGCCGGAGCGCCGCCTAGTTCCCATTGAAGCGGACTATATCGCATTCAAGATTCCGAATCAGTTCGTCATCGGCTATGGCATGGATTATGCAGAGATCTATCGCAATCTCCCTGACATCCGGCTGTTTCCTGAGGAACTTGCTGGCCACTGAGGAACGTTCGAACCTCTGTCTGAAGAAGTTTCTACGTAAGAAATTAGACGCCCAGGAGCACTGCAGTTTCTCCTCGACGCGTCTGCCCTGATGGTGCCAGTACTCAAGTACAAGTTTTATCGATCCACAGCCGTCTCCCGTCCCGTCCATCTCTGCACAATTCGCCGGCGGACGTGATTGCGACTGTCAACGGTGGCGAGACCAGATACGTCATCGCCAACCTTACTGGGCCTCTAAGGGAATCACTGAGAAGCAAGGCGGGACGGTAACCGTTGCAGGCCACGCAGGGACTGAAGCCGCTGGCACGACCATGACCGTCCCACTCCCCTTGGGACCTGGGGACACCAATGTTGCCCCGGAGCGTGCTCTTTCCCCGAGTTCCGCCAGTTAGAGCATCTGATAGTGCATGAAGCGTCTCCTGCTCGAGCCCGACTTCGACGCATGGCGTCTCGCAGCGCGTCACGCCTTGCAAACCGGATTCCGGCCGGAAGAGCTTGACCTGCAGGACGCAACGGTGCCTACGATGCTGGCGTTGTCGCTCGACACCGACGATATCCCGGCAGGCACTCCGCATCCGCAACCCCATACCTCCAGGGGGTTCCTGGAAGCGGCGCAGGTTGTCGCGGCCCATCGGGATCCGCAGCGATGGAACCTGCTTTACCGCCTTCTATATCGCCTTCAGGATGACCACAATCTGCTCAAAAATGAGACCGATGATGACGTAGCGCAGCTTTCGCGGCTGGAGGCGCAGGTACGCCGCGACCTGCAAAAGATGCACGCATTCGTTCGTTTTCGAAAAGTGCTGGATGCCAGCGACCCGAGCGAGCGGCCGGTCGTCCTGGATGTGCCATTGCCGGCCAATCCGGATTCAAATGCGCACCATCTCGTACTCGCGACACCGACTCCGTTTGGCGCCGTAAAGACGGAGATTGAAACTTGCCTGCCTACAAATACCCCTGCTCCCGAGGATTGCGAGCATTTCATCGCGTGGTATGAGCCGGAACATCGCATCCTGCCTATGGCCGCGCCGTTCTTCGCCGAGCGATTTGCCATTATGAGGTGGACGATTCTGACACCGGACGCCATGGTCTCTTGGGAACCAATGGAAAAGCGTCTGCAATTCTCTCGGGGTCTCGCACGCGAGTCCGCACCCTCCGACAGCGAGCTTGAAACCCTGTGGCGTAGCCACTATGCCAGCATCCACCATCCCGCACGCAGGCGTGGAAAGCCGCGAGCGCGCGACGTGCCAACCATGCCGTGACGCTCGTATGATAGAACCGTCAGCGGGCCAGTTACCCCAGCAGGAGCAATATGAAGACAGAACTAGCAACTTTTGACGCATCCGCTTTTTCAGCACAGGCCCTTTCTTCAGCCTCCGCACTCGCGGCCGTGCTAGATCACACGCTTCTAAAACCGGACGCCACTCGCGCTCAGGTAATCCAGCTTTGCCACGAAGCCGCAGAATATGGTTTCGCCTGCGCAATGGTGAACCCTTTTTGGGTGGCGACTGCCGTCGAGGCATTGGCCGGCACGGGAATCAAAACAGGCGTCGTGGTTGGATTTCCTTTAGGCGCTACCCTTTCGGCCTCCAAGCGTGATGAGACCGCGCGCGTGGTCAAGCTGGGTGCGCATGACGTAGACATGGTTCTGAACATCGGCCTGCTGAAGTCGGGAACCAAAGAGCACTTCGAAATGGTACGCCAGGACATCAAGGGCGTGGTCGAACTTGCACATGGTGGCGGCGCTATCGTGAAGGTCATTCTAGAGACCTGCCTGCTCAGCTTTGAAGAGAAGCTGCGCGCATCCGAAATCGCCCTGAGCGCGGGTGCGGACTTTATCAAGACGAGCACCGGGTTCTCCACCGGTGGGGCAACGGTAGATGATATCGCCCTTATGCGCGGGGTTGCCGGCTTGCGAGCAAGCGTGAAGGCGTCGGGCGGAATCCGTTCCCTGGCGGATACCGTTGCAATGCTGCAAGCGGGCGCAACCCGGATTGGGGCCTCAGCCAGCGTGAAGATTATTTCGGAATTTAGTAGTTCCAGTGCAGGAGATGTGGCATCAGCAGGTTATTAGGGATGCCTGGATTTGCGTTGCAACAAGCGCTGAGTGCGCCACGAGCATTGCGTGCTGTTTCTGAACCAAAGGGTTTGAAGAGTCCCATAGCAGACTTTTGCGCCTGATCACCGGAGTCCGTCGAGTGATATTGACGAAGTGAGCTACCCGAAAACTACACACCTTGGAAGACATATTCCCGGAGGGCTAAACAGGCTCAAGGGTAGTATCATCGTCCCCAATGGAACCGATTCAGAAGTCGGAGAATCCGCAACTAGAAGGCGACTACCGCCCCGCAGAAACGGCGCCGACACGGGCTTTGTTCCATCCTCATGCGGCCGACCCCCAGATTCGTGTTGATCCACTTCAACTGGACTTTCTGCTCAAGCTGGCCGACGCGCTCAACACAACTCTTGACCTTAACACCTTGATGCATAGGGTTGCGGATCTCGTGCGAGCGGTTATCGACTATCGCATATTTGCAATCTTGCTGATCAACGAACGGACGCATGAACTCTGGATGCGGTTCCAGACCGGGCACACACCGGATGTCGAGCGTATCCGCATCAAGCTTGGACGCGGCGTCACCGGGCAGGCGGCGTTGCAGCGAAAGTCCATCCTGATAGAGGATGTCACCAATACGGACAACTACATCAACGCCAATCCAAATGTTCGGAGTGAGCTCGCAGTCCCCCTGATTGTTAAAAATCGTGTCATCGGGGTCCTCGATCTTCAGTCGGAGGCGATTGGATTCTTTACTGCGGACCATCAACGATTGCTCGAAGTGACCGCTTCGCGCATGGCCGTTGCCGTCGAAAATGCCCGTTTGTACACACGCGTCTCCCGTCAGGCGCAGACACTGACGGTATTGCATGAAATCTCACGTGAGATTACCTCGATTCTCGATCCGGATGATCTATTGGAGCGCATCGGCGCGCTGATGAAACGCGTCATCGACTTCCAGATGTTCACAATTCTGCTTTGGAACGATGCGACCGAGCGATTTGAGCACCGCTTTTCCACACGTTATGGCGAACGGATCACGCGCGAACGAAACGTGGCGCTTGGGGTGGGATTGATCGGCACAGCAGCCAAGGAGCGAGCGCCGATTCTTTCGCCGGATGTCCGCAAAGATCCGCGCTACTGCAATGAGAATCCGGAGACGCGCTCTGAACTCTCTGCCCCGCTCATCTACAAGGGCAAGGTCATCGGCGTGATTGACCTTGAACACACACGCGTCAATTACTACAACGAAGATCACCAGCGGACGCTCACCACGCTGGCATCCCAGGTAGCAATCTCTATTGCGAATGCCCGGCTCTATCAACGCATTCATGAAGAAGAGCAGCGCATGGAGCGAGACCTGGAAATGGCTCGCGAGGTACAAATCCGTCTGCTGCCAGAAGCGCCCCCCGAGCCTTCCGATGCAGAGATTGCCATCAGCTTTCGGCCTGCGAGATCGATCGGCGGCGATCTTTACGATTTTCTGGACTACGGTTCTGCCCCCAACCCCGATTTTGAGGTCACGGAAGTGCGCGATCTCGCGATGCCGCATGACGGTTCTGTTCCAACAAGAACCATCATTGCCATGGGAGATGTATCCGGCAAAGCCGCTCCTGCCGCCTTGTATGCGGCGCTGGTCTCGGGGATCTTGCGGTCGCTTGCTCCTCGGCGTCTGTCGCCGGCAGGCTTGCTCGCTGCGCTCAACGACCAGTTACAGGAGCGCAGAATGGACTCGCAATATGTGACGATGCTGGTGGCGATGTGGGACGATGCGACTCGGACTCTGCACCTGGCAAATGCTGGGTCTATCCAGCCCATGCTAGTAACGCGCAGGCTTTCCCCCGGGCATGCGCCTTCAATGACCAATGCGGTTGAGGTGCAAACAATCCAAGTCGAAGGATTTCCCCTGGGACTGTTTCCGCACGCCACCTATGATGAATTGAGCTTGGAACTGGGATCAGGTGATGAGGTGATCTTCTTTTCCGATGGAATCGTAGACGCCGTGAACTCTCGCGGGGAACAGTTTGGAGATGATCGGCTACGGACCCTTCTGCAGCATCATCCAACCGCCTCCGCCAGCGCGCAAGATGCGGTGGCGGCAATTCTTGAGGCAGTCCAGACGCATCAGTCAGGGACTGAACATTTTGACGATGAGACATTGATCGTGTTGCGGGTGAAGTAAGCGCCGATTACGAGCGCAGTAGAACCCAGGTCACGGCCACAAGCAAGGTTCCAACAACGGTGATTGCTGTATCGACGACACGAAGTGATTCATTCTGCGTCTTGCGCATCCGGGCCCAGCCTGAAATACCGATCATCATCATGCGCATTCCATCTCCTTGCTAAAGCTCATTCTGGAAACCGACCCGAGGCAGATTCAGTTCCCTGTTGTCTTCAGTGGTTCCAGCATCGCTCAGGCTGCAAAAGATGTGATATCCCACTTCAGTGCCAGTATCTGCACCCTTTGGGGTCGCGAGCATCCCCGAGTGCCTGCCAACGAGGTTATCGGCAGGCTCATCCGCAACATTACGAGTCATTTGTGTTGCGGGCTGACACAAAAAATATGGCCCGCTGCCGAGGCAGGAGGCCATGCGTAAACGCTCAAAGTTCGCTCAAATCAGGAAAATACGTTCGGTCTAATTTTTGTCGTTATTCTCTTGCATGCGCTGTCTCATCTTTTCTCTGCGTTCTGTTTCAAGTTCAGAGTACTTTTGGCGCTGGTCAGGATTCAAAACTGCGTTAATCTGGCTATCGCTGTTTTTCATGACACCCCTCATCTTTCTCATCTTTTCGCGACCCTTGACCGAAGTGTCGCTCTGCAATTCCAGCATCCGCTGCTGGCGCTCCACGACGATGGGACGAATCTTCTGTTTCTGATCTTCAGTGAGGTTCAGCTTGGCGGTATACATCTGCACAATCTGGTCAGGATTCGGAAGTTCTGGCTGATTCCCGGTCGTTTCCTGGCCCTGCAGAGGATATACGGGGACGAACACAGGCATGGCCAGGGCCATGATTGCAATCGTAGTTGCGATTTTCAACTTCATCAAAACCTCCTAGTAGACGTTTCTAGCGCATAAGCAACCATCGCTGCTTATGTGTTATACCCCAAAATCGGAAGGATGCTCTTCCGACACCGCAAAATTTTTTTCCAGCGCCAGCCCCGCCAGAGCAATCGTACCCTCGTCAAACAGTCGACCGATGAGCGTCACACCGTGTGGGACGCGGCGTGGAGTGGCGAACTTCATGACAGGTTTGGTCGGATCGGGGGCCCAGTCGCTGCGAGCCTCCGAAACATCTACAAAGCCCGCTCGGAACGTTAGCGAAGGATGCCCTGTGAAGTTGGAGACAGTGAGTGTCTCATCGCGCAGGCTTGGAACCAGCAGGACGTCCACCTCATTGAAGAGGCGGGCCATCTCGTTGGCAACCATGCGGCGCAGGCGGTCGGCCTGCACCATATCCACTGCGGACAGGAAGCGAGCTTGCCGGAAAGAGTTGGGCCACGCATCCGGCACCTGAGCCTTCATCTGGTCGACGCGGTGATCGAGAGTGATGTCCTCAAAGGCGGCCGCAGCCTCAGCAAAGAGGATCGTGTTCAAGCTCCCGTATGGCCAGTCTGGCAGGCTGACCGGCACCGGCTTCATTCCAAGTTTTTCAATCGCAGCGAGCGCGTTGCGATCGACATCTGTCGCCGGAGCTTCTTTCATCCAGGCAGGGAAAAAGCCGACGCGAAGATTTTGTATGGAAGCGTCCGGGTTGAAGCTGAGCGGAGCCTCGTGGCTTGCAAGGTCACCGGCGTCCGCGCCAGAGATCGCATGCAGGACAAGCATCGCGTCCTCGACCGAGCGGGTCATAGGACCAAGTTTGTCCAACGACCAGCAGAGTGTCATTGCGCCCGTTCGAGGCACGCGGCCAAAGGTGGGGCGTAAGCCAGTCAGGCCGCAGCGCATGGACGGGCTAACGATCGAGCCCTCCGTCTCTGAACCGATAGAGAACGCAACGAGAGCCGCAGCGGTGGCGGATCCAGGTCCGGCAGAAGAGCCGCTTGAACCCTCTTCCAAAAGCCACGGGTTCATGGTCTGGCCGCCAAACCAGATGTCGTTCAGAGCCAGTGCCCCCATAGAAAGCTTTGCGATCATGACCGCCCCGGCTGCGTGCAGCTTAGTGACGACCGCCGCGTCTTTTGTGGGAACACGATTGCGGAAGGGCTCAGCGCCATATGTAGTGGCGATGCCAGCAGTATCCAGCAGATCCTTGCCTCCCCACGGAATGCCATGCAGCGGCCCGCGGTAGTGGCCTGCAGCGATCTCGCTATCTGCCGCGGCGGCTTGCTTCAATGCAAGTTCCGGCGTCGCCGTGATGACGCAACGGAGTTTGCCGTCGTAGCGCGCGATGCGATCGAGATAGATCTTTGTCAGACGGGTTGACGTAATCTTCTTTGACTCGATCCAACGCGCTTGCCGCCAGACTGGAGCAAAGGCGATCTCCGCGTCCGATCCCGGGATCGGACCGGCGTCTTGTCTGGAGGCCGCAAACACACCGCCGGGTACGACGCCAGAGGCAACAGGATGCCACGTGCTGTACGGTGCGATGTTATCCGGAATGGCAACCTTACGCGGACCGGTGCGACGCTCGCCAAGTGCCGCCATGGACTGACGCCAGTTCCCTGCGGCCTGGACCCTGTCCTTGAGCGTCATCGGTGTCTGCGTGAGCTTCTCGGCTTCGGCAATAGTCGCGGAGGTGATCTCCGGCCCTACAGCGGGAGCGTTGCCAAAGGCCGGGGGCGCGCCTGGAGTATTTTGGGAGGCCATGGATTCTCCGTTAGCCTGAGCGGCCAATGTTGCTGTTGCAAGCAGCGTGAGCGAAGCTTCAGTGACAAATTGGCGGCGGCTTTTTGGGTCGGACATCACTGGATTGTAGCTGCATTGATGTCGTTACTGCGCGCGCCGATCCGCATTTCTATGGCGCTTTTTCAGTCCAACGCGAAACAGGACCTCCATGATGCGCGCCGCGGCTTTGACGGAAGCTTTCCAGTCGCCGGAGACCTTGCTGGTCCCCCCAAATCGCGCTCGGTAGCCGACGGTAATCTCGTGAATACGAAGGTTATGCTGTGCCGCCTTGATCTGCATTTCGAGGTTCCACCCGTAAGTAAGTTCCTGCATCTGCATCGCTTCAAGCGATGAGCGACGTATGGCTCGGAATGGCCCCATGTCTGTGTAGCGAACGCCTTGCAGGAGTCGCAGCAGAAAGCCCACCATCTGCCCGGCAAAGACCTGACTTGGAAGCATCGAGCCAGGTTCGCGATCACCTTTGATTCGCGAGCCAATCACGAAGTCCGCTTCATCGTTCGCGATTGGAGTAGTCAGACGCGCCAGATTGCCGACGATATCGGACCCATCACCATCCATGTAAACCAGTATGTCGGAAGTTAAAAGCGCCGCCTTCGATCCAGCAAGACAGGCTGCCCCATAGCCGCGCGGGGACTGGATAACGCGGGCTCCGGCAGCGTGCGCAAGCGTTGCCGTGGCGTCAGTCGAACCGTTGTCCACTACGATGCACTCCGCGATCATCGACCAGGGCATCTCGGAAACGACGTGCGCAATCGATTCAGCTTCATTGAGCGCCGGAATGATGATCGAAATCTGCGGCATCGAGTCAGCCTATAGGATCAGGTGGAAGAATCGGACCTAAAACGATAATCCTGGGTTTGAGGGAAAAGGTTCGAACGAACCAGGGGCGTGTCTGCGGATTGCTCCGCAGCATGATTTCTATAACGAAACCGACGGCCACAGCCAAATAGAGGATCTCGTTCAGCTTGTACTGTTGTGGACCTTGTCCGACTGCCATTTCCGTCGTGCACAGGTAAAACAAGCCGCCGACATAAGTGAAAACCGTCAGGCTGGGAATAAAAACCAGGAACGGAATCAGCCACGCTATATACCAGGGATAGTGCGGGGAAAACAGAAGCATCAGCGCAAGCGCGAGGGCAAACGCAGGGGCCAGAAACGCCTCAGGCGCGCTCCCCTGCCAACAGGAAGTTCGCCACGCCCAAAGCGTGATCCCTACAAATACGAGGGCGACAAAAGCAACGAAGAAGGCCATGGGCAGATCATGCATTCCAGGCATGTGTTGGGTGAGATCCAGCAGAAAGTAGCGCGTACCGGTGGCCATTCCCTCTTCGTCAACGTAGCCGCCAAAAAATCCAAGGACCCCCCTGCCGACACTCAGGTAAGGAACGTAACAAACAGCAACTGCGGCGAACGCAGCGGGCATCTTCCAGTCGAGCTTGCCGTTAGGCTGCCGCTGGTAAAGAGCGGGAAACAGGACTAGTGGATAGAACTTAGTGAAAACCGCAAGGCCAAGAAACAGCCCCGTAAGGACAGGTTGCTGACGGTAACGAAAGAGCAACGCCAGCACCATGAATGCCATCACGATGGAATCTATGTGGCCTGAACCCGCAATCTCCCAGATGAGCAGGGGGCACCATGCGTAGATCAGCGTCCACTCACGAGGCCGTCCGAGATGCCGAAGCAGTAGCACGAGGCCCGTCATCGTCAATCCTTCGAAGAGCACCATGGCCGTCTTCATGAAGAGCATACCCGGAGAAATGTAAGTAATAACGTAGAACAACATTTGCGCCACCGGCGGATAGATGGTGTGGGCGTAGTCGCGGCGGTTCATGTTGTCGAACAAATCCTGATTCGGCTCACGCAGAAAGGTGAGGACCGGATTACCGGGGACATAACGATAGGGATTGATGTGCGCGTGCTGAACGACTCCATCCCACGCGTAGCGATAGACGTCGGACGACAAAACCGGATCGCAAAAGAGCGCTACCAGACGACATGCAATCGCGAAGCTAAGAATCAGGGGGAAGGTGTAGCGGTCAGTATTGGTCGGCTTGATGAGGAGGATTGCCACGGCCGCTAAGTACAGAACCAGGTGGGCGCTCGAAGTCCCGGAGAAACCGATCTGGTACTTGAGGTACTCGATCGTTAGTTGCCGCGTAAAGTAGACCATCGCACATCCAATGAGCGCGAGCGCAAGATTGGTATGCCATGGTCGCAATGTGGACCAGTGCCTTTTGACGGTCGTCACGCGGGGTCCACCGCCGCGGGATCAAGCTGCATTTTGAGAAGAAGCTCGCGAGTGTGGGGCGCGGCATATCCGGCATATTGAGCAAAATCCGGGACAGTGTTTCCTAGAAGTTCCTGGTTGAGCATGTGGAGCGTTGCGGCATCATCAACGTCGTACCAGGTTGGAAGGAAAACCACCTCCAGCCCCGCGTCTCGGCAACGTTCAACCGTCTCCGCAAAGACCGCAGACGTTGACCACGTGATGCGTTCAAACGGCTCCGCATGCGCCTTCTTCAGTCCAATCAGATAGTAGCCGCCATCATCAGATGGCCCCAGCACAACTCGATCCCCAGGCCTAGCAAGCGCTTCGACCGCTTGGTTGAAGGCGGCGGCGGGGACTGTCGGAGAGTCTGAGTCGATCAGGCACACGGACGAGTAGCCGATGGCCAGGATATCCTGAGCCGCTGCGAAAAGACGCTCACCGAATCCTTCGCCCCGCTGCGGTACCAACGCGAATGTATCGGGAAGTATTCCCTCGAAAAGGGATTCATCACCGACGGGTGTGTAGGAGATGAGTCCCGCACTACCCGGGATCGTCGCCAGATTTTCCGTAGTATCCCGCAGAAAACGAATGTTGAGCGCCGCCGTCTGCTCCAGCGTAAGGGGCGGTGACAGCCGGGTCTTGACGCGGCCCGCACGCGGCGCCTTTGCCATTACGGTCAAGGCACATAAATGCGAAAGCGCCGGAATTGGATATGCAGGATCCAGCACCAGATAGGGGCTATTGAGATCGGGCTCAGACATCGACTTTGTCCCCCGTGCCAAGCGACTTCTGGCAGACAGCATACTGATACCAGCCATCATGGTGCAGATCACTTGATCCCCATGGCTGCGAGTGAATGAGCGCTTCGAAGTCGGGGCGACTCATCACGTCGGCCTGCTGAGGTTCGCGATACTTGCCTGCGGGACTCGTAGTAAGCCTTGAAAGCAGCCACATCACTGCCAGGGGCAACCGTGTCCGGAAGCCGGACGTAGGTTCAGCGATGAAGCAGCGGCCCGTAGGTCGAAGCACGCGAAACATCTCCCTGATGATTCCCTCTTTATCGGGCACGATAAGAAACAAGCGGGAGACCACGATCGCATCGATCGAGTTCGAAGCAAACGGAAGCGCGTGCGCGTCCGCGTGTTGAAAGCTGCAGTTGGAAAGTCGCAGGCTGCGCGCGCGGAAGTTCGCGCGTTCGATAAGGTTCACGGACAGATCCACGCCTGTCATCTGGATATTGGGAAGCTCTTCCGAAAGCCGACAAGCGTAAAAGCCCGGGCCGCAGCCCAGTTCGAGGAGACGGGTTCCAGCTTTTGGCCGATCAACAGGAAATAACGAGCGTGCGATCTCCTGAGTATGGTCGCGGAACAGGTATTCACGGCAAAGGGCGTAAAACCACGAGCATCGTTCAAAGAGACTGTCTGGTTGTGTCAGGTTGGGCCCGGGCATTTCGCAGTCGCTTTGCTCCATTGCGTGGCCCCTTCAATGTCGAGTCTGTTACGGTTTTGCGGTGAAGTGTAACGCGACAGCGCCTGCCTCGGAATCTGTCAGATCGGCCAACCAACGTACCCAGTCTACTGAGACTAAGACACGTCGCGCCAGTCCAGGATCACCTTGCCAGAGTTGCCGGAGCGCATGGCGTCAAAGCCCTGCTCGAAGTCCTTCCAGTTCAGTCTGTGCGTAATTACGGGCGAGATATCCAGACCGGATTCCAGCATGACCGTCATCTTGTACCAGGTCTCGTACATCTCACGCCCATAGATTCCGCGTAGCGTGAGTTGGTTGAAGATCACCTGGTTCCAATTGATTGACATCTCCTGCGACGGAATACCGAGCATGGCCACCTTGCCGCCATGGCTCATGTTTGCGAGCATGTCACGGAAAGCACTTGGGTTGCCTGACATCTCAAGACCAACGTCGAAACCCTCTGTCATCTGCAGTTCCTTTTGAACATCGCCCAGCGGCGTCGTGCTAGGGTCCACAGCGCGGGTCACACCGACCTTTTCAGCCAGCGCACGCCGGTATGGATTCGGATCTGAGATCACCACATGGCGAGCGCCTGCATGTTTTGCCACCGCCGCTGCCATGATGCCGATTGGGCCAGCACCCGTCACAAGAACATCTTCGCCGAGCACAGGGAACGCGAGCGCCGTATGGACAGCGTTGCCGAACGGATCAAAAATTGCTGCAACTTCCGGGGCGACGCCCTGGGCGTGGTGCCAGATGTTCGACATCGGCAGCACAACATACTCTGCGAAGGCACCGTCGCGATTTACTCCGACTCCGCGCGTGTACGCACAAAGGTGACGACGGCCTGCGAGGCAGTTGCGGCAGCGTCCACAGACGACGTGCCCTTCTCCACTGACAAGCTGACCGGGATGGACGTCTAGGACGTTTGAGCCTACTTCAACGACCTCGCCGACGAACTCATGCCCGATTACGAGACCTACTGGGATGGTTGCACTGGCCCATGCGTCCCATTCATAAATGTGCAGGTCTGTACCGCAGATACCGGTAAAGAGGACCCGGATCTTTACCTCGTTGATGCCCATCTCCGGCTCAGGAACGTCTTTCAACCAAAGTCCAGGACCGTCCTGCGCCTTCACAAGTGCTTTCACAATGAAGCCTTTCTGACTCGGAGCCACACATGCACCCGCACGCCCATCTTACCTGCCTGCCTCGGTGTTGTCCTGTCCAGCGGTGCTGTGCCTTACTGAGGGCTTGATAGTGCGTCTGGCAAGCAGTGTGGATTAATCCTGTATCCCGAAACAAATGGTGAGAGCCACAATCGATCGCTATCCCTCAGGCCATGCCGCCGGGCGGCTCAAACCCGCACTACACCGCTGCCATGCCATTGCTGAGTGTTGAACAGGATCGGTAGCAGCGTTTAGAACGTGTGTGGTCAGAAATTTGTTGTTCTTCTCATGGCTGCTTGCTTGGGGGGGGTCGTTTTGGTCATCATGGGGGCTAGGCCTTCAAAGGGTGCATCTAGAATCACCCTTTGGATTTGGAAGCAGCGCTATTGCAAGGAACGGATCAGAACCAAATGCTCCCCTATCAAGAGTTATCCAAAAAGGGCCAAGTTGTTTGGAACCATCCCAATTGATCACGTTACAGCTAACGAATCGGGACTGATCGAATACCCGAGAAAACGTCGTCACCATCAACACTACCCTCGCCTCTGGTGCCATTACGCTCGACGTCTCCAACTAACCCGTCACCTTCAGCAGCATTGGCATTCTTCAGCAATAGCTGTGCAAGATCATCATTTGATCGGACGGTCGAACCCTTCGTTTGACCCTATATTGCGTGCATGCTCTAATGGCGCCGCTGCCAAGAGCAGCCTCACACAGTGCCAAAGGAGACGTCGTCTATGCAGGTTTTATGTTTTTTTGTTTTGACGTTTAACCAGCCGGACCTCTCGTATCAATCGCAGCCAGTAGGACCAGATGGGCGTCTTTACCTTTGGATTGCAATCGTGGTTGCCCTGGTGGCGCTCGCGGCAGCGCTCGTGCTCGCGCGATCTGTCATCGCTGCCGATGCCGGCACGACTGAGATGCAGGCCATTTCGAACGCCATTCGTGAGGGGGCCGAGGCATTTCTAAAACGTCAATATCAGACAATCGGGTTCATCGCCATAATACTCGCCGTGGTTGTTTTTGCAGGCTATCACCTCTCTCCGCGTACGGCGCCTTACGCAACCAAGACTGTCGTAAGCTTCCTCGTCGGCGCTATTTGTTCTGGGCTCGCTGGCTTCACAGGGATGTACTGTTCCATTCGCGCAAACATCCGTGCCGCGTCCGCAGCACGCAGTAGTCTGGACCGAGCACTCAAGCTGGCGCTGCGCGGTGGTGCGGTCACTGGTCTGGTGGTCGTCGCACTTTCGCTGCTCGGGGTCGCCTCCCTTTTTCTACTCTTCGGCGGGCTTGAACATCCGCAAGCCGTTCCCTTCCAACTTGTCGGCTTCGGATTTGGTGCGTCTCTGGTCGCCCTCTTTGCCCAACTCGGGGGCGGAATTTATACGAAGGCCGCAGACGTTGGTGCCGATCTGGTCGGTAAGGTTGAAGCAGGGATTCCCGAGGATGACCCAAGAAATCCCGCCGTCATCGCGGATCTCGTTGGCGACAACGTTGGTGACTGCGCCGGACGCGGTGCAGATATCTTCGAGTCAACCGCAGCCGAAAACGTGGGCGCGATGATTCTTGGTGCGGCCCTATACCCAGTCTTTGGGTTGAAGGGAATCCTGTTCCCTCTGATCGTGCTGGCGATCAATCTCATT
>JAYVZP010000061.1:0-89430 GCA_043783275.1 Rhodanobacteraceae bacterium | reverse complement strand
CATGCCGGCAGTTTGCGAAGGATTCAGGGATCAAGGCACCAAAACGGCTCTCAAATGGAGATCGGTTCGCCGATGCAAATTCCCCAAATCATGACCTTTACCCGCATTGCCACATGATCACGCAACAGATATGCCGACTGCTCTCTGAATCAGGCCGTGCTTTCGGCGTTGGTGCTAAAGCATCCGGTCTTATCGTTCTGTATGTCTCCGAATTCAAGGTGTACCTAATCCGATTGCACAATCGCCAAGGCATGAAGATTGCTCGCGCTAAGGGGAAGCTCCGCGATAAATAGCCCAAGCTGCGTGACGAGGAATAACAAACCCACGCCAGATGGATGCAACCGGCCAAGACCCAATCAGAGACTTCCCCCAACTCTTCTCGAACTCCCGGCTGATCGTCTACAAACCGATTTTGCGGCAACCCGCCTAAACGTCAAACCCGCCATTACATATCAAGAGCTTACGCAAACTAGCTCTGAAGATCGCACCATATGAAGCTGCCGCAACAAATCTCTGCGCCGATCTAGTTTGTTGATTTAATACACAATGCCCTGTTCTTGCACAGTACTTCCAATTTCCTAGGTAAGATAACGGGATGGCCGTCTTACGATCAAAGGGCCGTCATCGGCTATACGTTAGCGTACTGTTCCTCCTAAGTTCGTCGACGATGTTGCTCGCACAAACAGGGTTATCACTGCGCAGTGCGATAGAGCAAGCCAAGACCAGTCTGCTTGCACATGAGGCCGAAGATCAGGTCGATGCTTTCAAGGGAGCCGCTAAACAAGCGGGTCTGGGGCCAAATCCGCGTCTTTATCTCCAGTCGGAGGACAATAGACCGTGGACGAGCGATTTTAACATTGCAAATGCAACCGAATATGCCTACGTGGGCCAGACCTTCGAACTCGACAGGAAGCGAGCGAAGCGCAAGGAGGTCGCGTATGCCAACGTCCGCAGGTCGGAAGCGGAACGGACCCTGGTTGAACAGCAGATAGCCGGACGGGTGGCTGGCGCGTATTGGTCAGCTGTGGTCAATGCCGGCGTTGCGAAACTTTTCGAAGAAGACATGACCGTCGTAGACGAGATGGTCCGCTATCACCAGAAACGTCTGGACGCGGGCGCTATGCGTGGCGTCGATTTGTTGCGGATGCAGATTGAACGGGACCGGATCGTGATTGCACTGGAGACGGCCCGGCGCGAGTCGGCACTGGCGCGTATTGAACTTGCACGTCAGATCGGGCGTTCTCTCTCTTCTGGGGAGCAACTGACTGACATTCTGGACAACCCGTTGCCAGTTCAGACCCAAGCCATTGCCACTGTGCTGGCTGCTCGGGCGGATGTTGCGATGGCTCGCCAGACCGTCTCAGCAGCGGAAGCGGATATTCGTCTGCAGAAGGCAATTGGAGTTCCGGACGTGGACCTTTTTGGGGGCTTGAAGCGCAATTTAGGGACGAATACCATTTATGCGGGTCTGCAAATGCCACTTCCAATTAGAAATCGCAACCAGGGCGAGATTGCACGAGCAGAGGCAAATCACCGGCTCGCACAAGATCAATTGCGGCAAGTGGAGTTTTCAGTTCGCGTCGAGGTCGACGCTGCACAGGAAGCATACTCACGGCAACGAACCATCATCGAAACAATATTGCCCGACATGCGTGCGCGCGCGCAAAAGAACCTTGCCATTATGAATGACGCGTACAAGACCGGGGGAGTGGATTTGCTCAGATTTATCGATGCGGAACGCACGGAAATCGATGTAGAGGTGAGCGCTTTGCGCTCTCTTGCAGAGTTTCAGCTAAGCGGCTTGCGGCTTCTGCTGGCGAATGGAGTGCGACCATGAAAATTAAACGAGTCTGGATCTTTACGCTTTTGCTTACATTCTTTGTTGCAGGCTGTTCGAAGAAGAAGGATGCCGGTGGCTCCAGCAAAGAACCCGGACAGGCGAAGGGTGAAAGCGGCAGTGCCTCAAGTTCCTCCTCTGCGGGAGGAGCTGACAAAAGCAGCAAGGGAGGTGCGCAGAGCAATGATGTCGTGAAGATTGCGGCAGAAGACCAGCAGCGTGCCGGCATTCAGATTGCTCCGATCCTGGTTCAGCAGGTCGCACGCCTGCTCTCCGCCGCCGGCCAGGTTGGGATGGATGAGCAGCACACCTCGCATCTGGGGACGGTGGCTGATGGCCGCATCACGACCGTAGACGTGCTGCCGGGCGCACATGTTCGTCGCGGACAGACACTTGGCACGCTTCACAGTCATATGGTGCATGAGACTGTCGGCGCGTTGGTTCAGGCTTATGCCGAAACCGATCGGCAGCGCGGGGCGGTGGCCTTTGCGCGGCAGGCGCAGGATCGGTATCACCACCTTCATACCATCGAAGCTGCCTCGCTCGAAGAATCGCAACGCTCGGATCAGGAGCTTTTGCAGGCGCAGAAGATGTTGGTCGATGGTGAGGCCAATGTGCACATGGAACGCGAACACTTGTCCGAACTGTTGCAGGTGTCTCCGGAATCTCTGACGCCGACTAACCTGTATGACAGGGAATTGATCCCTATCCGTTCGCCGATTGATGGCGTGGTGATTGCACGCAATGTAACTGTGGGACAGGTGGTGCAGACGGGATTCGAAGCCTTCGTGATCTCAAACCTTTCCACGGTATGGGTTACGGCTGCGGTCAACGAGCAGGATGTTTCGCTGGTGCATGTCGGCGTTCCGGTGGACGTGGTTACTCAGGGTTTTCCGGACCGCGTTTTCAGAGGACGGGTTGCCATGATTGGGAACTCACTGGATCTACAGACGAGGACGACGCCAGTCCGGATCGTTGTTCCAAATCCTGGAGGACTGCTGCGGACTGGCATGTTTGCTTCGGCTCATATTGAGGAACCGCGCACGCGTCAGGCGATGTTTGTACCTGAGGATGCGCTGCAGGACATTAACGGAATGAAGGTCGTCTTTGCGACACGAGACGGCATTACATTTCAAGCACGAACGGTGACACTGGGCACCCGTTCGATGGGGAAGGCGGAGGTGATTGAGGGTCTTAGCCCGGACGACCGCATCGTCGTGATGGGCGCGTTCATGGTGAAATCGGAGATGTTGAAGGGCACTATGGGTGAGGGTTAGCCGTGCGTAAATTGGTCGATTTTTTCCTGGACAATCGGTGGCTCGTTGCCGCGGTTCTGGTACTGCTGATCGTTGGCGGTATAACCGTTATGTTTCAGCTTCCGATTGAAGCATTCCCCGATCTGACCAACAATCAGGTTGTCGTGACGGTACAGTGTCCAGGGATGTCTCCGGTCGAGGTCGAACAACTTGTCACGTATCCCATCGAGACTTCGATGATGGGCATGCCCAAGCTACAGATGGTTCGCTCGACGTCCAAGCTGGATCTTTCGATGGTCACTGTAATATTTGACGACTCGATGGACAAGTACCTTGTGCGTCAGCTTGTTGCGGAGCGATTGAACCAGGTTCAAAGTCGAATTCCCGCGGGCTTGCAGCCACAGATGAATCCGATGTCCACGGCTTTCGGCGAGGTGTATCAATACACCGTGGCCTCCCCCAAAATGTCGCTGATGGAGATCAAAACTCTGCACGATTGGGTGATCCGTTATGCTTTGCTCGCAGTGCCCGGGGTGAGCGAGATTAATTCCTGGGGCGGCGAGACCAAGCAGTTTGTCATCGAGGTTGAACCCGAGTCCCTGCGTCGTTATAACCTTACGCTGCATCAGGTTGTGAGTTCCGTTACAAGCAACAACAGCAACTTTGGCGGAAGTTATATTGAGCATGCGGAGCAGCAATATACCGTGCGCGGTATAGGTCGCGCTGAAAATGAAGACGATCTCGGAAATATTGTTGTCTCTACGACGAACGGTGTTCCGGTTCTGCTGAAGCAAGTGGCAGCCATCAAAATCGAACCGCTTCCACGACACGGAGCGGTGATGAAAGACGGCCACGGTGAGACGGTCTCCGGCATGGTGATCATTCTCCGTGGAGAAAACGGACAGAAGATCATCAAGGAGATCAAGCAGAAGATTGCCGAGCTGAATTTGCCGAATGGTGCAAAGATCATTCCGTTTTATGACCAGTCTGATGTGATCAACGCCACGACAGCTACAGTCAAGAAGAATCTGATCGAAGCTGCTGCGCTTGTCATTGTTATTCTTCTGATCTTTCTCGGCGACTGGCGCGCGGCGCTGGTCGTAGCGATGACGATTCCTTTATCGTTGCTCTTCGGCTTTATCGGTATGGACGTTTTCGGCATTTCGGTAAACCTTATGAGCCTGGGCGCGATCGACTTCGGCACCATCGTCGATGGCTCCGTCGTGATGGTGGAGAACTGCATGCATCGCCTGGAAGGGAGCGACTCAGATAAACCACTCTTGGAGATAGTCCGCGATGCAGCCCACGAGGTCTCCCGGCCCATTATCTTCGGGGTATTGATTATCATCGCCGTTTACCTTCCTGTGCTAACACTGCAAAGTCTGGAGGGGCGGATGTTTCGACCGATGGCTGTAACGGTTGTGTCCGCGCTTCTGGGCTCGCTGTTGTTAGCGCTCTTCGTTGTGCCTGCGGTGTGCACGTTAGCTCTTCGCCACACGGCCAAAAAAGGAGAGCCGCAAAAAGACACAAACAAGCCGAAGAAGGAGCACTGGCTAGACAAAGTGCGCGGCAGCTACAGCCGTTCACTGCTTAGGGCTCGGGCCCATAACAAGCTCATTCTGTTTACAGCCCTTGGGCTTGTGGTCCTCGCGCTTGGCTCACTGAAATTTATCGGTACGGAGTTTATGCCTACGCTGGATGAGGGCTCGATGGTGGTCACTTCGAAGCGCCTTCCGGGTATTTCCTTGAGTGAATCAATCTCCATCGGGCAAGAAATTGAAAAGATCATCAAGAGTCAGCCAGAGGTTGAGAGCATCGTTACGAAACTTGGCCGACCCGATCTTGCGACGGAAGCGATGGGCGAATACGAGTCCGACTCTTACATCTCTTTCACCTCAAAGATGCAGAATGCGTCGAACAGCAAGAAGAAAGACTTTTCCGACCGGCTGGAAAAAGCATTGCAGAAAATCCCGGGCGTTACCTATGAGTTCACGCAGCCCATGCAGATGCGCATGGATGAGTCCATTACGGGCACCAGGGGAGACGTGGCGCTGAAGATTTTTGGCCAGGACCTGAATATGCTGGAGCAACTTGGCCATCGGGCACAGAGTTTGATCTCCGGAGTAAAGGGTGCATCTGAGACCCAGATGGAGCTGATCTCCGGCGCCGAAGAGTTGCAAATCCGGATCGATCGCCGAGCCGCGGCTCGGTACGGCGTCAACATTTCAGATATTCAAGAGGTTATTGAATCGCTGTACGGGAGCAAGCAGCTTTCAGAGATGCTGCTGAGTGAAGAGCGCTTTCCAATCGCAGTCCGCCTGCCTGCTGCTGTTCGTAACGACCCTGAGGCACTCCGTTCACTGCAGATCAAGACGCCGGATAACGAGCTTGTACGGCTTGATCAGCTTGCAGAGATCCGCACAGTCCGCGGGCCGATCATTATCAATCGAGAACAGGCTCACCGCCGCGTGGTTGTCATGACCAACGTTGCGGGACGTGACCTGGGCAGCTTTGTAAAAGACACTGAAGCGGTGGTAAGCGAGAAATTGCAGCTACCTGCGGGATACCGTCTGGAGTGGGGCGGCCAGTACGAGAATCAGCGACGTGCGCAGCAGCGCTTACTCATCGTCTTCCCTGTTTCGTTGCTTATTATTGCGGCGCTTCTCTACGCTACATTCAAAAATGCGAAACAGATGTTTTTGATTCTCTGCATTGTTCCGCTGGCGCTGGTTGGCGGCATCGCAGCTCTGTGGCTGCGCGGTATCAATCTCAACCTTTCGGCCTGTGTTGGCTTCATCGCTTTGTTCGGCATTGCGGTTCTCAATGGAGTGGTCATGGTCAGCCATATCAACTCATTGCGAAAAGAAGGGAAAGAGATGGATGACGCTGTGCAGCAAGGAGCGTCAGACCGGCTTCGCCCTGTTTTGATTACTGCTCTGGTAGCGAGCCTTGGCTTTATCCCAATGGCACTGGCCACCTCTCGCGGAGCGGAGATCGAACGTCCGTTGGCCACTGTGGTGATTGGTGGTCTGATTACTGCAACGATCCTTACGCTGTACATCCTGCCGTTGCTTTATCCGGTCTTCAGCCGTAACGCCTTCGATCCTGAGTCCGGGAAGGAACAGACCCGTCGGGATGAGATGGCTGTTGCGGGTAGCTGAGATACTCGATCAGGTCGACGGGTCCTGTTTACAAACTTCGATATTAGTCCGCTGAGACAGGTTCGAGCCGGATCGAGAGTGCCATCCGAGAGTGGGTCCGTAGGCCAAGCCGAACGACTGGAGAGATATTGCGCAATTTTCAGCATGGATCGTATTTACTGCATCGTCCCTCTTGCCGATAGCAAGATCATGATCGCGGTTTCGCCGGTAGTGGAACGGGTATTGAGTTCGTCTTCTGCCGGCCGTTGGTCGGCTTTCAAAAAACAGTGCATTGGACAAGCACGATGCGGAGCTTTAGGTCTACAGGCTGTGGCTCGCCGCGCTTCGTAACTTTTGCATCCTACGAACAGGGATACCAGCAAATATATCTACGGAATGTTCAGCTCCATGGGCGAAAGCAGGGCAAAGTTTAAGATGACCAGCCAAAATCCGTGGCGAGAGCGCCTAGGCGCGCTGAAGAATATGCCGCCAGTGCTACGCATCCTTTGGGAGTCTGGACCTTCCGTGGTCACTTGGGGTCTGACACTCCGACTACTCGTTGCGGTAGTTCCTTTTGGCGTTGCAAAGGTAGCTCAATACATCATCACCGGTATCGCCGCGCACATCCGGGGCGAGGCACTCCCACACAATTTCTGGATCCTTGTCGCGAGCGAGGTGATCCTGAATGTCATCTTCGGCCTGCTGACCAGGGCGATCGACTACTCGGACTCTCTGCTTGCAAACCGCTACACGCAACACGTGAGCGTGCGGGTGATGGAGCAGGCGGCACGACTTGATTTGACGACGTACGAGGATCCGGTCTTCTATGACCGGCTGGAACGTGCTCGTGTGCAGGCTACGGATCGCCTGGCAATGATTCAGCAGATGGGCCGGTTGCTGCAGCAAGGAATCACCACGCTGGTGTTCTCAGCCGCGCTGGCATGGGCCTCGCCGTGGCTTGTGCTGCTGCTCGCACTGGGGGTACTACCTTCGTTTCTCAGTGAGACACACTATGCGTTTCTGGGTTACGCCAAGAACTTTCGCCAGACGCCGATCAAGCGCCAGATGGATTATCTGCGTGAGGTGGCGGGTACGCGCGAGGGTGCCAAGGAGGTCAAGCTATTCGGGCTCAATAAATTCTTCGTTGGCCGCTTTCAGGCGATGGCGCGGCAGATTTATCTGGAGGATGTCTCTCTCTCGCGCTCGAAGCTGATTGTTGGCGGGCTGCTTGGGATTGTGGGTACGCTTGGCTATTACGGCGCCTACGTCTACGTGATCTGGCGCACACTTGCAGGCGGGTACGATATCGGCCAATTTACGTTCCTTACCGCAGCAATCCAGCAGGCAAGTTCAAACCTGCAACAGGTTTTTTCGACCGCATCGGGCATTGCCGATCAGGCGCTTTTCCTTACCGATCTACTTGCATTCTTTGAGATGGAGCCGACCGTGCAGTCCAAGCCCAACGGCTTAATGCTGCCGCAACCAATCCGCAAGGGCTTTGAGTTTCGCAACGTCTCGTTCGCCTATCCAGGCACCACACGCACGGTCTTAAAGAACTTTAGCCTAACCCTTTCGCCGGGAGAGCGCATCGCGCTTATCGGTGAAAATGGTCAGGGTAAGACCACGGTCGTCAAGCTCATTACGCGCCTCTACGATCCGACCGAAGGAGAGATCCTACTGGATGGCGTAGACCTCCGCGACTACTCGCTCGAAGATCTGCATCACAATATCAGCGTCATCTTCCAGGACTTTATGCGCTTCGAGATGACCGCGCGGGAGAATATTGCTGTCGGTCGAATCGATAAGACGGGACAACCACCTACCGAGCAGTCCGACATAGAATCTGCAGCGCACAAAAGCCTCGCAGATACAGTTGTCAGCAAGCTTCCCGGCGGCTACGACCAGATGCTTGGCCGCCGTTTTGAGGGTGGCACCGAGCTATCCGGCGGTGAGTGGCAAAAGATTGCGCTGGCTCGCGCTTACCTGCGCGACGCTCAGTTGCTCATTCTCGACGAGCCGACCGCGGCGCTCGACGCACGTAGCGAACTTGAGGTCTTTGAGCGCTTTGCAGAGTTGACTCAGGGCAAGATGGCGCTGCTTATCTCGCACCGCTTCTCCACTGTCAGGATGGCTGATCGTATCGTCGTTTTATCTGGTGGCCAACTCATTGAGGAAGGGAATCACCAAAATCTTATGGCGCTCGGTGGAATCTACGCCAGTATGTTCGAGATGCAGGCAGCAAGTTATCGCTGATTCATTCCAGCCTTCAACCCAGTTAGAAAGTCCGATGGGCGGCGCAGATCGCCATGGATATACGGAAGGAAGATAGATCATTGGGAACACTCTCCAGCGAAACCGCAGTGCCGGGGCACGGTGATCAGTTCAACACCATCCCGAGCGAACAGCCAGCGGGATCTCTCCCCGAAAAACCTATCGTCTCTGACGACGAACTGCGTCTGCAGGCCGCAGCGATGGCCGCAGGCTGGCGGACAGTCCCCGCAGAGTCGGCGAAGGCAGCCGACCTATCCCAACGGCTGAAGACTCTTACAGCAACGCTGGAGAAGACGTTGCAGGCCGCGAAGGATCGCGTGTCCGGCAAGGACTTGACGCCACAGCTTGAACTGCTTGAGAGCGGTCGCATGCTGGAGGCTGCAATCACGTCGACTGAAAGCGCAGGTTCTGCCCTAGAGGCGCTGCCGCATATTTACGTCGCGCCGGAGGGAGCGCTTCCACGCATTGCCAATCTGGCCGCGGTCTACCTAGCTTCGGCCAAGGGTATCTGGTCGGCAGAGTCGCTCACTGTTTATGTGGGGGAGACACAAAGACACACGCCTCTCTTGCTTGCGGAAATTCTTCTGCTGCCGCAGGCGCTCAAGCTCGCGCAGCTGGAGTTCATGCTGGATCGCGTGGCCGGGGCGTTCGCCGCCGGGCCTTTGCCGTCGATCGAGCAATCGCCGTTTTCTGCACCCATCCACAGTCTGCGCCGGCTGAATCAATTCGAGTGGCGGCATTTACTCGAGATGATGATTCCGTTTGACCAAACCCTTCGCGAAGATCCTGCGAACGCTTTTGCCGGGATGGACGACGAGACGCGCAACGCGTATCACATGCGCATCGCCGATCTGGCAAGTCACGCCGATTTCAACGAGCTTGATACGGCACGAGCCGCGATTGCTCTTGCGAAACGCGCCGAGCAGGACAGCGATCCAGACCCACGTCGCGCGCAACGATTGCAGCATGTTGGCTACTATCTTTTTAGTGAGGGACTGCCAACACTCAAACGAAGGATCGGTTATCACGCCCCGCTTGCCATGCGTCCGCGCGCATTTCTCCTCCGATTCAATGAGGAGTTTTACGTTTACGGGATCAGCGTGCTTTCTATCCTGCTCATCGTGCTGATCGTTGCGCCGCTGGTTCCGCGGAACGAGTTCTGGCCGGTGATGATCGCGATGCTTCTGGTCTTGATCCCCGTCACACAGGGCGCGGTCGATCTCGTCAACGGCGTCGTCCATTCGATGCTGAAGGCAGAGTCGCTGCCGAAGATGGACTACGCCAGGGGAGTGCCAGTGGAGGCGACGACGCTTGTCGTCGTGCCGACGCTGCTGATGCGTGAAGACCAGGTGCAGGAGTTGTTTGAGGATCTCGAAGCACGGTATCTGTCAAACGAAGACGCGAATATCCACTTTGCTCTGCTTACGGATCTGCCCGATTCGCCTATGCAGCCGCTGGCAGATGAACAGCATCCGCTGGTGCAGATGGCGGTTCGCTGGACCGAGAATCTAAACGCCAAATATGCCGGAGGCAGAGGCGGATCCTTTCTTCTGCTCCATCGTCATCGTATCTACAACGTGCGCCAGGGCGTCTGGATGGGATGGGAACGCAAGCGCGGCAAACTGCTTGATTTGAACAAGCTTCTTTTGCACGAGTACGACAGCTTTCCAGTGAAAAGCGGGCCGCTCTCGGTTCTACATAATGTGAGTTTTGTCATCACGCTAGACTCCGACACAAAACTCCCACGGTCCACTGCTGCGCGGTTGATCGGCACGATGACGCATCCGCTCAACCGCGCCATCGTCAGTCCGCATCGACGGATCGTCACGGCCGGTTACGGCATCCTGCAACCTCGCGTCGGCGTCAGCGTCTCTTCGGCCTCGCGATCCCGGCTGGCGGCCATCTACTCCGGCGAGACCGGCTTCGACATCTATACGCGTGCGGTCTCGGACGTGTACCAGGATCTCTTTGGCGAAGGCATCTTTACGGGCAAGGGAATCTACGACGTCAGCGTTCTGCACCAGGTGCTGGAGCGGCGCTTCCCACGCGACTCCCTGCTCTCGCATGACCTGATTGAAGGGGCGTATGTGCGAGCCGGGTTGGTCACCGATATTGAGATTGTCGATGACTATCCTTCGCAGTACGAAGCTCACACACGGCGTAAGCACCGGTGGATTCGAGGCGATTGGCAGATCATGCGATGGCTCTTCTCCTCTGTGCCTGACGAGTCCGGATACCTCGTCAACAACCCCATCAGCCTCATCTCGAAGTGGAAGATCTTTGATAATCTTCGGCGCAGCCTGCTGGAGCCGGTAACTTTTCTTGTTCTGATTCTTGGCTGGTTTTCTTTTCCCGGAAGTCCGCTTTACTGGACGATCATTACCGTTACGCTTCTGCTCTTGCCCGCGCTGGTCCAGTTTGCCTTCGATCTCGTCGGGGCGTTCGTCAGCTTCAGTCTCACTTCCGTGCGGGAGGCGGTTACGACCTTCTGGGGTTCGTTTGCGTTCTCATTTATCAACCTCACGTTCCTGGCCCATCACACGTTGCTGGCATTGGATGCCATCGTGCGCGTCTTGAACCGTAGCCTGTTCTCTGGCCGACATCTGCTTCAGTGGGAGACCGCTGCGCAAGCAGAGACGAGCCGCAAGCGAACGTGGCTCGATGTCTATCTCACCCTTTCGCCGCTGATCGCCGTGTTGCTGGCAGGGGGCCTGATGCTGGTCCATCCCCACGCTCTGTTTGCCGCTGGGCCGGTTTTATTCCTATGGTTCCTCTCGCCGCTGGTTGCGCGTTGGCTTAACTCCTCTCCGCACAAGGCCGATGACCTTCTCAACAGTGCAGACCGTACGTTCCTGGAGCAACAGGCCCTCTCTCTGTGGCGTTTTTATGCGGACTTCTCGAACGCTGAAAATCACTGGCTCATCCCGGACAACGTTGAAGAAAAAGACATGCTACAGGTCCGCAAGCTTTCTCCTACGAACCTCGGCATGCTTTTGAATGCACGGCAGGCGGCCTGCGAACTCGGCTTTCTGACGCTGCCTGAGTTAGTTCAGGCGACACTTGGCACGCTTGCGACATATGACCGCCTGGAGAAACAGCGCGGACATATCTACAACTGGTACGACATCGAAACGCTTGCGGCCATTCCACCCTTCACCATCTCCGCAGTGGATAGCGGCAACCTCGCTGCGTCGCTCTACACGCTGCACACGGGAGCGCTTGACCTGCTGCAACGCCCTTTAATCGACGCTGACGCCTTTTCGATTCTTGACCTACTGGCGAGCGAAGGTAAAAGCCCGGATAAGGCTCAATCGCTTGCATCCCGCATTCAGGCGCTGCTTGCCCAACCTGCATCTCAGGCGCAAGCTTCCACTGGCCGCTCACGCGATCAATGGACCGGCGATCCGTGGAGACAGAAAGAGCGTGAGCGTCGCCGGCACGCGCTGATTACGTTACTGGACTGCTATGTTCCCTGGCTTCGTCCTGAGTTTGACGCTCTTCAACAACTCGACACACTCAAGCCTGCCGGCATTCCTTCGCTCAAGAATGCGGTCGCCTATGTCCACACGCTTTCGGATGCTATCGCCAAGGTTGGGTCTGCGTCGCATCTCTATGCGGCTGCGCAGGATCTTCAGTCTCGCCTGCCCGCGGCGCTTGAGCGGCTGGCAAAGCTTGAGGCTGAACTCAAGACCATCATCGAACAATCCGAGCGATTCGCTGAAGTGATGGAGTACGGATTTCTCTTTGTCGAGGCGCGCCAGTTGCTTTCGATCGGCTATGACGGCAGCACGCACGAGCTTCACTCCGCATGCTACGACCTGCTTGCCTCAGAGGCTCGAATTGCTTCGTTCCTTGCCGTTGCCAAAGGGGATATACCGCAGCAAGCGTGGTTCCGGCTCGATCGTTCCCACGTTCTGGTGAACGGTCGAGCGGCACTTATGTCGTGGACCGGGACCATGTTTGAGTACATGATGCCTGCGCTGTGGATGCGTACGTTTCCCAATACCTTGCTCGCTAACTCGCTTGAGGCTGCGGTCCGCATTCAGGTTGAACATGTGAGAAAGATTCCATGGGGTATCTCCGAAAGCGGCTTTGCCTCCACCGATCCGCAGGGACGTTATGGCTACCAGGCATGGGGAATTCCCAAGCTCGCGCTCAAGTACGGAGCTGAAGATGGCCCTGTGATTTCGCCATATTCCACTTTTCTTGCGCTGCCTCTGTTGCGCAGGGAATCCATCGCTAACCTGCGCCGCATGGCTGAAATGGGTTGGACGGGGGCCTACGGCTATTACGAGGCGGCCGATTACACCGAGCCCCTACCGAGTGTGATGATGGCTGACCGGAAGCCGCGTCGCGTCACTGAGCCGAGGTTAGTTCGCTCCTGGATGGCTCACCACCAGGGTATGTCTCTGCTGGCTGTGACCAACCTGTTGCGTACAAATATCTTTCAGACCTGGTTCCATGCCAACCCGCGCGTGCGTGCGGCAGAGCTCCTCTTGAACGAGAGGGCTCTGAGCAAGCAGACACTGAACGATCTTAAGATGAGAAGCAGTAAAGAAGTAGCGTAGCCGCTGAAGGTGAGCCCTGAGAAAAAGTTGGCTGTTCAACCAGTAAGTGGTTGAACAGTCCGTTTTGCTTTGGCGTGCAAGCTAGACAGCTTTGCGCTGGAAGGTAGTCTTCTTCGTGCTGGCAAAGGAATCCTTTGCCTTGAACGAGGCCGCCGGGGCTCCCGTAAGGGACTTGCTGCCGCTCTTAACCTGGCTCGCCTTGTCTCGTGCTGCTTGAAGCTTCTGGGCCGCGCGGCCCAGTCCGCCTATCTTTACTGCGCCTGCTTTGGGGATGAAATCACTCATACGCAAATCCTCTCATAATTTCGGCAATTCGCGGAAGCTCACCTTGCGTTCGACCTGATGCTTTCGCTGGATTCGCCGATAAGGCAAGAGAGTTGAGTGCAGGCTGAATGGACGTGCAACCGGTCGGTGTTTGCGGCGCGAAGAGAGGGCATGTCACGACCACATGTGACGAGCGTCACTGTAAAAGTCGCAAAATTTTGCGAACGTCGAATGTAGGAGGGAATGTGATGCTCGAGTGTGCTATCCCCGAATGTGGTGCTCAGGAAAGGTTGTTGCGCACAGGTACGCTCCATCTGCTCGATGTACTTCGCGGAGACGGGAGTGTTGCGAACAAGATGATTTGGCTATGTGAAAGTTGCACGAAGCTCTTTACGGTTCAGACCTGGCGCGCTCCCGGAGAGCAAATCCGGCGGCGCAAGCAGAAGCCAATATCGATTTCGAAAGAAGTCTTTTCAACCGGAGAGGCAGCCCTGGGTCCTAAGGCTGTACTCTCGTTGCCGGACCGACCGGCTGCGGCATAGGATAGGATTTTGCCAAGGCAGCCTGCTGAAGAATCTCCACGGGCGCGGTCTTAGCATGCGAGTGGCTGCCCTCCGCGGGTAACCTGTCGTCGAGAAACTTGTCCACTTCAGCAGATAGTCAGCACCGGACACCTGGCTTCCGCAATGAGTGCCGGTGTAAGACCTGGCTTGACGTAACTGAGCCAGAACGATGCCTTTCGCGCGCCGAGAACAATCAGGTCGGCTTGGACCTGAGCGGCGAGCGACAAAATTGCGTGAGCCGCTTCGCCATGCTCTACGACACACTTTGGATTGCACCAATCGTAAGCGGATTCCGGAATGATCCTCCGCAAGGACGCTGCAGAAAGCGCACCGGCAGAGTAATGTTCCGTTTCTTCGGCTGGGCTGACTACGTGAACCAGGTAGAGATCGGCGCCGAGATCCTGAGCTAGCGCAACGGCGTACTTAGCGGCCTTTACGGCCTGGGGGGTGAAGTCAGTGGCGTAGATGATTCGCCTGAGACTAAGAGGCCCCGGAGGGGCAGGGTGTACATGTGGTCCCACGGTCAGAACGGGACACGGTGCCTTTCGGATGACCTCTTCTGCGATGGAGCCGAGAAGCAGCCTCTTCAAACCATGCCTGGAAAACGTTCCAACTACGATCAAGTCGGCAGCCGACCTGATGGCCTCGCAGAGGATCAAATCGGCGGGCAGAAAGCCTTCGATCACGTTGGTCTTCACCTTCACGCCGTAGAGGTCGATTGCGAGGCGCCGCAGGCCCACTTCGGTTGCGTGCCTGATTGTCTCAAGCGCGGGCTGCATGATGGTGTCTATCGATGGAACGGTGATCGAAAGATCGATGACGTTGGTGATCTCCAGGTTGGAAGAGTACTGCCGTGCCAGCGCAGCTGCGTACGTCGCGGCCGCCTCGGATGTTGGGCAGAGGTCAGTGGCGAACAGGATCCGGTTGAAAGCGACTTCAGGAAGAACATCTGCAGCTTGCATCGAAAGCTCCTGCGAAGAACGGGTTTGGACCTCCTTATGCTAAGGTCGCGTGTTCCGGTTCGCTGTGACGGATGTCACGCAAGCTGCATATTCTCAATCTGCCGTTGCGGACTTGGAACCGGCGCCAGATGGGTCGTCTTCCTTCTTGCTTGTCGACAGGGTACTGTTCCGGAGCAGCTCAACGACTTGCTTATCCGTCACCTGGCTGAAGTTGCGATAGAACTGTCCGACTGCGTAAAAGTCATCTGGTTCAAAGAGGCAGATCAACTCGTCAACCAGCGGCCTTAGCCAGGCGCAAATAGAGGGAGGCGCTACAGGAACGGCGAGGACGATCTCTGCAGGCTTCATCTGGCGTAGCGCACTGACCGCCGCGTAAACGCTCGCACCGGTGGCAATCCCGTCATCCACAAGCAGGGCGACACGGTAATGCAGATCAAGGGCTGGACGGTCTCCTCGATAGAGGGCAGCGCGTTGGGCCAGTGTCTGCATCGCTTTTGCCGTGACCGTTTCGATCTGGTCTGGTGTGACACCGATAGCGCGAATCACTGATTCGTCCAGGTAGCGCCCATCTTCGGCGACGACTGCTCCAAATGCCAGCTCTTGGTGTCCGGGAACGCCGAGCTTCCTGCACAGGAGAATATCAAGCGGCGCACGCAGCGCAGAAGCCACCTGGAATGCGACTTCCACGCCGCCGCGTGGGATTCCGAGAACCGTAACGTCGTCGCGCTCGGCGTAGACTCGGAGCCTTTGACCCAGTTGATGCCCTGCGTCGTCGCGGTCTTTGAAGATCATCTCTCCGCTCCCCCAAAATGCCCGGTAAAAGCGTACGGCTGAATTCATCGAACCTACTGTGATGCACATCACGCTATCAAATCCGGGGCAGAAAAGACCGGTGTCACGGCACGAATGCGTAATGTTAAGACGGTGAAAGTGGAGCCTTGGCAGGTTTTACCAAAGCATCCTCCCGCTGAAGAGTGGAAGCGAAAGAAGCACCCATGAAAGTCAGAGGTCTCATCACCGAAACGCTGTTTTGTTGCAAGCAGACGGACACCACACAGCACGTTGCCGAAATGATGAGGATGCACGACATAGGTGCCGTTCCAGCGCTGGACAACAACGATGAGCGCAAGCTCGTTGCAATAACTAGAGCCCAGTGGGAGCATGTACAGCAATCGCATACCATCGCGTACCGAAAGATGGTGAGGAAGCTTGAGCCGGTGATGGATGCGTTGATGGACTCCGGCCGCAATGCTTCCGGGATTGCATCCGTACCTGGTTCAATGCAGATTACGTATCAGATTGATGCCTTGCGTCCGCTCAGGTCAGACCCGATTCGTAAGCTTGTTACGCCGTGCGTTCATGCAGCCGTCATCAGGCTGCTCTCCGTTACCATTCTGTCGGGCGGGGGCCATCGTTGGAGGCAGTCGTTGCGGTATTTCTGCTCGGGCTCGATGCTTATGACTACCTGCCCAGCTCGTCCATCACAAAAACTGTCTTGTTCGCCCGGGTGTGCATCATCGGCGTGAACTTTCTTATCTCTCGGACGATTATCTCCATCTTCGATCAGTAGTTTTCGAGTGTTGTGGTTAGAGGTCAGACAAGAGTCGGCCCGGACAGGATTGGCTGGGCCGACTCTTCTTGACGCGAAAACCTATTTCTTGCCGGTCGTTATTGGTTATGAATCATCGTCCTCGAGATCTTCCTCGTCATCTTCCTCGTCATCTACATCTTCATCTTTGTCGTCTTCAAATTCATCGTCGTCGGGGTCATCCTCATCTTCGACGTCGTCGTCTTCAAGCTCATCCTCATCTTCATCCTCATCTTCATCTTCAGGTTCATCTTCGTCTTCAAGGTCGTCATCCTCGACGCGAGCCTCCGCGCTGGCTAACTCCATGTTCTCGCTGCTTGCGTGCTCGGTTGGGTTGCTGGGAGAACCGGCGGGCTCAAAACCCATGGTCACGTCCTGACCCACCCTGCGAAAGTCATCTTTGAATGCAGCGTCATTTATTAAAGCCATTTTTATCTCCTCGTGTAGCCCTGTCCCGATTGGATGCAGCCATCCTGCGGAGGTTAGCCGGTGAAAATCAACTGGATGTAAAGGAAGATGAGCCGTGGGCTATCCACACAGCACAATGATCGGCTTATTCATTTTTAGTGGAGGGAGATGGTGCGCCCGAGAAGATTCGAACTTCTGACCTACAGCTTCGGAGGCTGCCGCTCTATCCAGCTGAGCTACGGGCGCGCTTCTTCATGTTAGCATCCGGTCCACAAAACGTCAGCCGCTTGATGGATAGGCTTGGCTATGGATGCACCGTATCAGGTACTCTTGAGACGCCTCAAGCTAACTGGCAAATTAGAAAGCGAGAATTTATGCATTTCCGCAACCTCTCTATCGCAGCCTGTACTGCGTTGCTCGCTGCAGCTTCGCTTACTACCCCTGCCCTGGCACAAATGGGCGGAATGAGCATGCCTGCAAACGGCGCAAAGAAGCCGATGGCAAGCCCTCCTGCAACGGCAACCGTGACGCTTGCGGGGAAGACCTTGAACATCAAGTACAACTCACCCTCGCTTCGCGGACGCCATCTGGGCGGTCCAGAGATCGTGCCGTGGGACCAAGTCTGGCGTACCGGCGCAAACCCCGCCACGACGCTGATCACACCCGTACCGCTGCACATTGGGACCCTGCTGGTTCCGGCGGGAACGTACACCATCTACACCATGCCCTCTCGAGACAAGTGGATGCTGATTGTCAATAAGCAGACCGGACAGTGGGGAACCGAGTATGACATGGCCAAGGATCTCGGTCGCGTGGAGATGAAGCCGCACAAGCTGCCCAGCTCTCAGGAAGTGATGAGCATCTCGTTCGACGACATCAAGAAGGACTCGGCGGAGATGCATATCCGTTGGGAGACGACCGATGAGTCGGTAAAAATTTCGACGCCCTAAATGCAAACGCCGATGACAGAGTGTTCCTGTCATCGGCGTTTTGTTCCACCTACCACTCTTTTACAGCCGTTCCAAGCTCTACCCCAATCTCTGCCGGGCCTTTCCAGCGGAGAACCGGCTTCCTCGCGGCTGCGGTCTCGTCCAGACGCTGCAGGCGGGTCGTGTGCGGGGCGGTGCGGACCAGATCAGGATTTTCCGCCGCCTCCCGCGCGATCTGCTTGAGAGCGTCGATGAGTAGATCGAGTTCCTCGCGACTCTCGCTTTCGGTTGGCTCAATCATCATCGCGCCCGCAACAATCATCGGGAAGCTGACCGTATATGAGTGAAAGCCGTAGTCGATGAGCCGCTTGCCCATGTCACCGGTCTTGACCCCGTTCTTCGCCTGCAGCTTGTCGGAGAACACGACCTCATGCAGCGTGCGTGTCTTGTACGGCAGCTCAAAGGTGCCTTCCAGCTTGGCGCGTATGTAATTGGCATTCAGGACGGCATCCTCGGTCGTCTGGCGCAGGCCATCCGGACCATTGGCCAGAATGTAAGCCAGAGCCCGCACAAACATGCCGAAGTTACCGTAAAACATGCGCACGCGGCCTACGGATTGCGGGCGATTGAACTCAAGCGCGAGCTTGCCTGCTGCATTCGTGACGACGGTGGGCTTGGGCAGGAACGGTTCAAGAATCTTCTTGCATGCGACCGGACCGGAGCCCGGGCCACCGCCTCCGTGTGGCGTGGAGAAGGTCTTGTGCAGGTTCAGGTGCATCACGTCAACGCCGAAGTCGCCAGGCCGTGCCTTACCAACGAGCGCGTTCATGTTGGCGCAGTCCATGTAGAGCAGTGCGCCCTTGGCGTGGAGGATGTCGGCGATCTTATGAATCTCGGACTCGAAGACGCCGATGGTGGAAGGGTTCGTTAGCATCAGGGCGGCGGTATCTTCGTCGACCATGCGCTCGAGTTCGGCGAGATCAACCATGCCCTCAGCGTTCGACTTCAGGTTTGCAACCTGGTAGCCGACGACGGCAGCCGTTGCAGGATTCGTACCATGCGCAGAATCCGGCACGATAATTTTCTTGCGTGGGTTCCCCTTGCTCTCATGGTATGCCCGGACCATCAGGATGCCGGTGAATTCACCATGTGCGCCGGCTGCTGGCTGCAGCGTAATGGCGTCCATGCCGCAGATTTCGATGAGCGATTCTTCGAGGGTCTTCATGATCTGGAGGCAGCCCTGGCTCAGCGACTGGGGCTGATACGGATGCGCCTCCGCGATACCCTCGAGACGAGCGACAGCTTCATTCACGCGGCCGTTGTACTTCATCGTGCAGCTTCCCAGTGGATACATGCCCAGATCGATGGCGTAATTCCACGTGGACAGCCGGGTGAAGTGGCGAATGATTTCGATCTCGCTTAGCTCCGGCATGACGCCGAGATTCTTGCGGACTGCGGGGCCTAGAAGCTTCGCAGCGTCCACCTTAGGGACGTCGAGCTCCGCCAGCCGATAAGCTTTCTTGCCCGGAGAGGACTTTTCGAAGATCAGCCCTTCGTTCTGATTGACGTGTGTTGAAACTTTCTTCGGTGTGCCTACAAACTTTTCATCTGCCATTGCTAAAACTCCTCTGCGTCTGCTGCACTGCCGGTCTCCGAATAGTTTCCGGAGACTGGCGCATCAATTTCTTCTTCCCGCAAGCTGAGGCCGAATACGACGCCGTTCTGTAATTCGATCGTGAGCGCGGAGCCTTCCTCGAGCGATGCCTCGGTGACTTCTTCGCCGATCTGGGCGCACACGGCGTTGCGATACTCCGGCTCGCCATAAGCGACTGAAAACTCGGTCAGAAGGACGTGGGGCCATGCGAATAACGTAACCTTGGCATCGCCAAAGCAAAGCTCAAGATAGTCCTCAACGAAGCAGACGGACTTTACCTCTTCGCCGATGAGTGCAGAAATGTCCATTGTCTAGGCTCCGAGCGCCGCGGCTGCAGCGTCCATGTCCGTGCGCTTGGTTACTTCAGTCGCGCACCAAAGGGAAGCGCCGGCGCCGAGCTCCGGATACCACTGTTGCAGCGGCAGGCCACCGATGATCTTCTTCTCCAGCAGCCCGGAGTTCGCGGCCTCTGCTCCCTGTGCCAGGTCAAGCACGAACTCATGGAAGCGCGGCGCGCCGTCGAAGAGCACCTTGCCCTTGTCAGCGAGAACGGAGCGCAAGTAGTCAGCCTTGGCGAGGTTATGCTCACCCAGTTCGCGCATCCCTTCCTTGCCGTAGATGGTCAGGAAGATAGTGGTCATCAGTGCTACGAGCGCCTGGTTGGTGCAGATGTTGCTGGTGGCTTTTTCGCGGCGAATGTGTTGCTCGCGAGTGCTCAGCGTCAGCACATAACCACGCTTGCCGTTGACGTCCTTGGTCTCACCGATGAGGCGGCCGGGCATCTGGCGCAGGAATTTTTCCTTGCATGCGATGACGCCGCAGTATGGACCGCCATAACTCAACGAAACTCCGTAGCTCTGGGCTTCGAGCGAGACAATATCTGCCTCTTTCGGAGGCGCTACGATTCCGAGCGAAATAGCCTCCGCGATCGAAACGATCAGAAGTGCACCCTTGCTGTGGGCCAGATCGGCTATCGCTGCCACGTCTTCAATCGTCCCGAAGAAGTTGGGCGACTGGATCAGGATGCATGCCGTGTCGTCAGTGATGGCAGCTTCGAGCGCAGCCATATCGACGCGGCCATTCGAGGCGTAGCCAACTTCGGTCTGCGGAATCTCCTGGTGTGTGGCGTAGGTCGTAATGACCTCGCGATACTCCGGGTGCACGGTACGCGCGATGACCGCGGCGTTGCGGCCCGTCACGCGCACAGCCATCATGATGGCTTCGGCAGCGCCGGTGGAGCCTTCATACATGCTGGCATTGGCGATCTCCATGCCCGTGAGTTCGCAGATCATCGTTTGGAATTCAAACATGGCCTGCAGCGTACCTTGCGAAATCTCCGGCTGGTAGGGTGTGTAGCTGGTCAGGAACTCGCCGCGCTGCACGAGGGAGTCGATGATGACGGGCTTGTAGTGTTTATAAACGCCAGCGCCGAGAAAGCTGGCGTAGCCGGTCGCGTTGTTCTCCGCATAACCTCGGAAACGCTCGATGATTTCGCTTTCGCCATGTTGACGCGGCACGTCAAGATCGCGGGTCAACTGATACTCCGCGGGGATAGTCGCGAACAGATCGTCGATCGAATTGACACCAATCTCTGCGAGCATCGCGAGGCGATCCCCGGGGCTCTTCGGCAAATAACGCATGGGTCTAGTGTCCTGTCTCTTCGCTTACAAAAGTCTCGTAGGCCGTCGCGTCGATGAGCGTATCGAGCGAAGCTAATTGTGCTGCATCCGCAAGCTCAAGCTTGAAGATCCAGGTGTCGTTTGCATCTGTATTGATGGTCTCCGGTGCGCCATTGAGAGCTTCGTTGATCTCGGTAACAGTGCCAGAGAGGGGCGAGTAAAGATCGCTGACCGCCTTCACGCTTTCAACCGACCCAAAGATTTTGCCGGCTTCAACCTGATCGCCTATCTTAGGCAGTTCGACGAAGACGATATCGCCTAGCGAGTGTTGCGCGTAATCGGTGATGCCGACGCTCGCCGTCGTGCCGTTCAGGTTGGCCCACTCGTGGGTCTTGGTGTACTTATATGCAGCCGGGTAAGCCATGCTCTCTCCAATAAAAAGTCTAGTCCTGCAGAATCGTTGATAGAGCCTAAACCGTAACGGTCTTCTTCGGCTTTTTGTAAAACGGTAAAGCGACCACCTTAGCCTTGACCAGCGCGCCGCGAATTTCGACTGCAACTTCACTGTCAAGCGCGCCATGCTCAAGCGGCACATAGGCGAGCGCGATATTCTTCTTCAGAAACGGCGCCGGAGATCCGCTGGTGATCTCGCCGATTGCGGTCCCATCAAGAGCGCAAACTTTGTAGCCGTCGCGCCCGATGCCGCGCTCGACCATCTCAAGACCGACAAGCTTGCGCTTCGGACCACCGGTCTCAACAATCTTCGCCAGCGCCTCGCGCCCGACAAAGTCCGTACCTTTGTCCATCTTGCAATAACGGCCCAGGCCAGCTTCAAACACGTTAATTTTGTCTGAAATCTCGTGTCCATAAAGCGCCATTGCGCTTTCAAGCCGCAGCGTGTTGCGTGCACCCAGGCCGCAGGGAAGAATCCCGAACTCGGCTCCGGCCGCAAGGACTTCATCCCATACGCGTTCGCTGGTCGGCTGGTCGGAGGGGATGTAGATTTCAAAGCCGTCTTCACCCGTGTAGCCGGTGCGGGCGATCATGACGTTGTGCAGCCCGCAGACCTGGCCCCAGGTGAACCAGTAATTCTTGATGATGCTGAGGTCGATCCCGGTCAGCTTCTGCAGCGTGGCCTCGGCTTTCGGTCCCTGAATCGCAAGCTGGGTGTAATAGTCGGAAAAATCGTTGATGTGCACGCCCTGCATGTAGCCGACCTGCTTCCGAACCCACTGCACGTCCTTCTCGCGTGTGCCCGCGTTGATCACAATCAGGTAGTCGTTTTCGGAAAGCTTATGCAGCACCACATCGTCGACGAATGTTCCGTCTTCGTACAACATCGCCGAGTAATGCGCCTGCCCAACCTGTAGCTTGCTCGCATCGTTAATCAGCAACTGCTGCACGGCTGCCAGAGACCCCGGTCCACGCAACTGAATGTCGCCCATGTGCGAGACGTCGAAGAGGCCTACAGCCGTCCGAACCGCCATGTGTTCCGAGACCAGGCCGGAGTACTCGACCGGCATATCCCAACCGCCAAAGTCGACCATCTTGGCCTTGTGCCTGCGATGAATCGAGTTGAGCGCCGTTGTCCTGAGCTTTGCCAGTTCCGCCTTGATCTCCTGCACCAAATCCGCCATAGAACCCTCGTACCCAAATGTCTTCTAAAAGGGTACACCGTCAGGGCTTCTTACCGTTTGGCTCCGGGGCGATGATCGAACAAGCTGCGGAAGAGGACCGGTGAAAAAGTGGCTAAACCCGCCACAACCTCTAGCAGGAGCAGTACTCCCTGCGTACGAAACAAGGCGGAGGCTGTCCAGGCAAGCAACACCCAGAACGCCATATCGGCCGACGCCGCGACGTAAACCCAGTCAGAAAACTTGTGCTGATCGTGAAAGAAGTTCATCTCGCCCAGCCTGGGGTAAACGGTCGCCGGCCCCTCCTTCAGCCGGAGCAGTGCAACAGGAAGAAGGTTCAGGATCAGCACAATGGCTACCCAAAGCCCCGCCAGTGACGGCCGCCTTGGCTCCACCCACCATGTCGCAAGAATGGTGACGAGAACGTTCAACGTTGCGCCGGCGTTGACGATTGCGGGGAAGTGCAGCATGTCGCCCAGCCGGTTCATCTCGTTAAGCCGTTTTTCCGTCGGGTGCATAAGGAACTCCATCAATCTGCGTCTTCCCCGTGAGTTTATCGTCAAACGGGTTGAGGAAGACGCCACATGACTAAATCAGAATCTGTCTGGGATTACCCGCGCCCGCCGCGTCTCGAACCCACCCGGCGCCATCTTCGCATCTTGCACGCCGGCCACACCCTGGCGGACACCACTGAGGCTTTGCGGATACTTGAAACCAGCCATCCACCGGTCTACTACCTGCCACAATCAGCCATTGCGATGGATCTTCTGAAGCCCTCCTCTGCCCGCAAGAGCTTCTGCGAGTTCAAAGGCTTTGCTACCTACTGGAACCTGACAATCAACGGCGTCACCATCCCGGATATCGCATGGAGCTACGAGCAGCCTTCGAAAGCCTACACCGCCCTTGCCCACCATCTCGCCTTTTACGCCAGCAAACCGGATGAGTGCTGGGTCGATGACGAACGGGTTATCGCGCAGCCAGGTGACTTCTACGGCGGATGGATCACCTCAGACCTGGTGGGCCCCTTCAAAGGCGCTCCTGGGACTCTTGGCTGGTAGCTATTTGCTGCGTGCCTGGTCAACCTGTTTTTTCACTTCGGTGTAGTTGACGTCAGACGCGGGCCCTTCGGTCTTCCAGCAGACTTGTCCTTTTCCATCGACTACCAGGATGTAGGCTACGTCTGCCCGGCTGAAACCGACTGCCACCTTCCAATCGCCTTCATGGTCAAGTACGGGCAAGAACCGTCCCTGCGCGACCGGAGGAACGCTTCCCTTAATCTTGCTCAAAACCCATCCACGGACCAGCTTCGGCACGGATGCCAGCACCGGCATCTCGTAATAAAGCACTGCTCCTGATTCTCGGTAGTCTCCGTAGAGCCGCTTGCCCCATGCCGTCAATTCTTCCCGCGAGCTTTGCGAGAAGCCCACGACCAGCACCCCAACCTTCCCCTTCAAGGCCTCAGGCAGATCCACCGTCTGGCCTGTCAGAACCGCCCCATGCAGGGCAGGTATGTGCGCTGCCGCATCTTGCGCACTGGCGGCCCCGACTGCCAGTGCTGCACCCACTCCGATTGGCAAGAACCAGGTCATGCTGACAGTCTATCCAGTCCGGACCGGTCTATCCAGTCCAGACCGGATGCACACCTGGATCATCGCCCCATCAAAGCCGCGGTTTTCAGACCACCACCGTCTCGCGGAACTCCCCAAAAACGCCACGCATCGTGTCCGCGATCTCGCCCACCGTGGCCTGGCTTTCGACCGCTTCCAAAATCCTGGGCATCAGGTTTTCACCCCCGGTCGCCGCCTCCCGAACACCGCGCAGACTGGCCTCCCAAAGACCGTTCTCACGACGCGCCCGTAGCGCCCGCAACCGTTCCACTTGTCGCCGCTCAAGGTCTTCATCGATCCGCTGGATTGGGACCTCAACGCCACCACCGTCGCCGGTAAACCGATTTACTCCAACCACTACCGCATCACCCGCCTCTACCTCACGCTGATAGGCATATGCGGCATTCTGAATCTCACGTTGCACGTATCCCTGTTCAATCGCGCGCAGCATACCCATTCCGGCTCCAGTTTTGTCGAATCCTGCGATCGTCTCCAGATACGCCTGTGCACGGCGCTCGACCTCGTCCGTCAGGGCCTCGACGAAGTAACTTCCGGCCAGCGGGTCCACGGTCTGCGGGACGCCACTTTCGTAAGCAATCACCTGCTGAGTCCGCAGCGCCAGCCGCGCGGCAGCCTCTGTTGGCAGGGCCAGCGCCTCGTCAAACCCATTGGTATGCAGACTTTGCGTACCGCCCAGCACTCCGGCCAGCGCCTGGATCGTGGTCCGCACGATATTGTTCTCTGGCTGCAGCGCTGTCAGCGTGGACCCAGCCGTTTGAGTGTGGAAGCGCATCATCCAGCTCCGAGGATTTTTGGCGCCAAAGTGATCCCGCATAATTCCAGCCCACATTCTGCGCGCCGCCCGGAACTTGGCGACCTCTTCCAGCAGATTGCTGTGCGCGTTGAAGAAAAAGCTCAGCCGCGGCGCAAACGCATCCACGTCCAGACCTGTGTCGATTGCTGCCTGAACATAGGTCATTCCATCAGCCAGCGTAAACGCGATTTCCTGCACCGCCGTCGAACCTGCCTCCCGCATATGGTACCCAGAAATGGAGATCGTATTCCACTCCGGCACCTCCGCCGCAGCCCATGCGAAGATGTCCGTCACCAGGCGCATTGCATGTTTGACCGGATAGATATAAGTCCCGCGGGCAATGTATTCCTTCAAAATGTCGTTCTGGATTGTTCCGGACAGCTTGCGGACGTCCGCTCCCGTTCGCTTCGCCACCGCGACATACAAAGCCAGCAGGATCGAAGCTGTGGAGTTGATCGTCATGGAAGTCGACACGCTGTCTAGCGGAATACCCTCAAACAGCCGCTGCATATCTTCAATCGAGTCGATTGCGACGCCCACCTTGCCAACCTCGCCGAGCGCCATCGGTGAGTCCGAGTCATACCCAATCTGCGTGGGCAGATCGAAAGCCACGCTTAGCCCCGCCGTTCCATTCGCCAGCAAAAACTTGTAGCGCCGGTTCGACTCCTCGGCATCGCCCATCCCGGCATATTGGCGCATGGTCCACAGGCGCCCGCGGTACATCGTCGGCTGAATGCCCCGGGTAAAGGGAAACTCCCCAGGCCGACCCATTCCGCCCGGATCCACTGGCCCGTAACAAACGTCGACCTCAATTGCTGAGCTTGTCTTCGCTGGCCTGACCCCAGCTCCTGTGACCCCGGTTCCCCGCACCTCCGCCGCCATGCTCTTTACGCCCATAGCCGACCAGTCTACCCTTCTGCGCTAGCGCTTGCCGCGCTTGGAGGCTCTCACAAAACTGGACACCGTAAACCACCCGAAAACGACCAGCATTGCCAGCGCAAACCACGCGTGTTGGCGACCATCACCCGGCGTCCGGAAGTCGCCGTGCCACTTCCACAGTTCAATCCCAGCCAATAGCGCAAAGATGCCGAAGAAGACCCCGGTCACCTCCAACCACAGGACTCCGGAAGCCTTGGCGACAGGTCCCCAGACCGCCTCGCCAAAACGCTTGCCGCCCCGCCTTACCCCGGCACTTGTCGTCCGAGCCTGCACAACACCTTCGCGAACCTTTGCCCCGGCGATGCGTCCGCGATCGTTGGCTGCGCTCGGATTTGGAGCCAACGCAGCGTCCGCCGCCTTCCACAGCGCTTTGCCCGCCTCACGTGTGCCTACTCCAAGCGCCTTGCCGAACCGCACCCTGTCCATAGCTCAAGTCTAATCCGGAATCCTTTTGCTGCTTAGCTCAACGTTGAGTGCTGTCGTTGCACCCAAACCTGAGGTCAGCGGTTCTTACCGATCCGGGGGAGAGTTTCATGAAGAGCATCCCGTATTTATTGAACGGCACCGCCGCCGCGACCGCTTATTTCTCGTTATCAAGGCGTGTAAAGCCGCCCCCAGGCCAGTTGAAGAGCTGGCACACAAGTTGCACGATGTCTTGGCGGACTATCGCACGGTCGTATTGCTGTTACGAGGACCAATAAGTTTGATTGCACCCCCGTACCCGGAGGCGTATTCTCAGGCAAAGGTTGAACGAATGAGCCTTGTCATTCGTCCAACCAACGGGATTGCTGGAGGTGTCATTGAACCAGAAGGTCAAAAACCTCATTCAGAAACTTGGCGAAGCTATTCATGAGTCCGTGTCCGAATCCGAGCACATCGCTGGAGTTGTCAAGAACATACGGGAGCAGGGCTTCGATGTACTGCTCATGCTAGAGGCCACCATTGGCCTCAATCAGGTGGAAACCGAGGATGAAACCGGCCCTCAGCCGCTGCGGCTTACTGCAGGCGATCCGTCTGAAGGTCCATTCACCTCAAACGACCTTACTTTCCTCAAATCACTCCGCATCACTCTGCCAGAGGACTTCACGGCAGATGAGGCATCCGCAGAGGAGTAGATCCTGTCACCACGGAGCCCGGGCTGTAAAGCTCGGGTTTTTCTGTGTTTTCGGGTATGCACTTGCAATCGAAATCGTATACGCAGGGTATGCTCGGTTTTTTCATTCGCCAAAATGCGTTTCGGCATCGTACTGTGGTGTGGGCTGGCCTTAGATTACGAACACGCTGCTCTCAGTCGCACGTTTCTCTCAGTCGCACGTGGTCACCAATCCGTTCCACGAATCACGAAGATCAAGGAAGTCCATCATGAGAGATACCCTGGGTGTCCTGTTGGCCGGTGGTGCCGGTGAACGCCTCTTTCCCCTAACCCGCGACCGGGCCAAGCCCGCCGTCCCTTTTGCGGGTCAGTACCGCATCATCGACATCACACTGTCCAACTGCATCAACTCCGACCTTCGCCACGTTTACATCCTTACTCAGTACAAGGCGCTCTCGCTCAACCGCCACATTCGTGAGGGTTGGGGCCCTGTTGTCGCCAATGAACTCGGCGAGTTCATCGAAATCCTGCCGCCCATGCAGCGCGTCTCCAAGTCCTGGTACCAGGGCACGGCGGATGCCGTTTACCAGAACATCTATTCCATCGGCTCGGAAGAACCCAAATACGTCATCATCCTCTCCGGCGACCACATCTACAAGATGAACTATGCCCGCATGATGCAGCAGCACCGCGAGTCTGGCGCCGAAGTCACCCTCGCCACTCTGCCCATCCGTCCGGAAGAAGTCTCGCAGTTCGGAGTTGTGGAAGTTGCACGTAACGGCGAAGTTCTCGGCTTTGAAGAAAAACCCAAGTCCACCAGTTTCCGGTCTCCCTTTATGCCGGACATGGTTGACGCCTCCATGGGCATCTACATCTTCAACACCGATACGTTGCTGCCGGAGCTCATTAAAGACGCAGAAGACCCGAACTCCAAGCACGACTTCGGCCACAACATCCTGCCCGGCCTGCTGGGCCGTTGCAAGATGCACGCCTTCGACTTCGTCGACGAAAATAAGCAAAAGGCTCTTTACTGGCGCGATGTCGGTACGCTCGACGCCTACTACGAGGCCAACATGGACGTCGCCGGCGTAACCCCTATCTTCAACCTCTACGACAAATCCTGGCCAATGCGCACAAGGGCCTACCAGTATCCGCCGGCCAAGTTCGTCTTCGGCGAGATTGGCCGCACCGGCATGGCTATCAACTCCATCGTGGCTGCCGGAACCATCGTCTCTGGATCAGTCGTACGCGACTCTGTCGTCTCGCAGGATGTGCGAGTCAACTCCTACTCGGATGTCGACTCCAGTATCATCTTCGCGCATGTCAACATAGGCCGGCATTGTCGCATTCGGCACGCGATCATCGACCGCGACGTCCATATTCCGGACGGTACGGTCATTGGTTACGATCCTAGTGAGGACAAGAAGAATTACTTCGTTACCCCTTCAGGACTGACGATCGTCACGCGCGACTATTCCGTCTACGAAAACCCGGTTAGTCCTGAGTTCATGCAGACCGGCAACGGATTTTAGGTGGCTGAATCCTGGGACTCAGGTCGCAGCCTCCTGGGTCTTTATTTCTTTCCAAAACGGTAGAGAACGCCACCCGACAGGGAGAAAAACTCTCGTGTCTCCGTGCCGTAGCGTTCAAAGATCAGGTCGGGTTGTATACGAAACGCCAACCGTTTCGACCGGTTGAAGTCGACGCTGCCGCCTACAGCGAACATCGGTGCGTTGCGGTTACTGTACAGACCTATGTTGAGGTCCTGGCGCGCCGTCTCGTCAAAGACGCCGTGTGAGATACCACCCAACGCGTGGTAATCGATTGCTGCAAACTGGTTCCGGGGACCGCGGTATTCCACTCCGCCCATGCCCGTGTACATCACCACCAGTGGCCGGCTTTTGTCGGAATTTGGAAATACCTGCGTCGTGCCTGCTCCGCCGCGTAAATCCGCAGCCACACCGAGTTTTCTCGTCAGCCAGTAAGTGCCCATCACCTCGACATTGCCGAAGACCATCTTCTTTGGCAGATTCTGTCCGGCCTGAAAGTTCTGCAGGCCAATGCCGCCATAAAGTTCATATTTGTTGTCGTACGTCACTGGCGCCTTTTCGGCCAGCTTGCTGATTTGAGCCTCCGCCTGCACCGCGCCCACAATCGTGCCGCCCAACAACACAGCTACTGCCAGAAATCCACGCATCGCTCTTGTCATCCAATCCAGAAACAAACTTGCTTAGCTGAAAATACACTCTCCATTCAAGATATAACGTCCGGCCGGACCACAAGCAGGTTTCGCACGTATTGCGTGTTGGCATTCTTTATCAGAACCCGACACCATCCAAACGCTCCCCCTCCTCGTTATCCTTGTGAAGTGCGATAATTATGTACAAGCCGACCCCGGCTTGCATTGGAGACAAGTATGGGCGAACTATTCACACCAACACATCTCATTGTCCTCGCAGTCGTTGCCATCGTCCTCTTTGGTGGACGCAAACTTCCTGAGCTCGGCAAAGGTCTCGGCGAAGGGCTCAAAGGCTTCAAAGATGGTCTCAAGGGCGCATCGGAAGACGTCACCAAACCCAGTGAAACCGCGCACACCGTCACCCCGGCACCCAAGACGGAGACGGATCCCATCGTCAAGCAGTAGCCCGCAGCGTTGTCAGCTACTGTCTTCGGTTTGCGTTTCCATGCCTGCGCTATCAACAGGACCGAGGCACATATGAAGTTCAAGTCTCCCTGGTTGGTTCCCCCGCACGAGAAAGTTCGTCTCTCCCGTATTGACACCGCAGCCACTGGCGCAATCACACCCGAGACCTCGAAGCCGCTTCTGATGAAACACCGGGGTCACCTCGTAAAGCTTCAGGATGTCCTCTACGCCAGCCAAAAGCGGGCAGTGCTGATCGTCCTGCAGGGTATGGATACCGCAGGAAAAGACGGCGTCATTTCAAATATCTTTTCAGGAATCAACCCCCAGGGTTGCGACGTCACGGCCTTCAAGGTGCCAACGCCAATGGAAGCGCGCCACGATTTCCTTTGGCGCTGCCATAATGCGGTGCCACCTCTTGGCATGATCGGTATCTTCAATCGTTCGCATTATGAAGATGTCCTTTCGCCGGTCGTCCACCAGGTGATATCGCACAAGGTCGCACGGCGGCACATGGACGACATCAACGAGTTCGAAGATTCGTTGTCGAATAACGGCACACTCATCCTGAAATTTTTCCTACATATCTCTCGCGACGAGCAAAAGCGCCGTCTTCAGTCACGCCTTGCCGACCCCGACAAGCTTTGGAAGTTTTCGGCTTCTGATTTGAAGGAACGGGAGTTCTGGCCTGAGTACCAGACCGCCTATGAAGACATCCTCACCCATACCAACAAGAAGCATGCCCCCTGGTTCGTCATTCCCGCGGACCACAAGTGGTTCCGTAACGTAGCCATCTCCGGCATCCTGGTTGACGCTATAACGTCCCTGAAGCTTTCCTATCCCGCTCCGACCATCGACCCGGCCACCATCAAGCTCCAGTGACCCTACAGACTGATCAGGATCACCGCGACTATGCCCACACCCATCCCAATGCTCTGGCGGCGCGCGAGTTTCTCTTTCAGCATCCACCCCGCCAGCAGGATCGTGGACGCCGGATAAAGCGAGGCCAGCACCGCGGCCACATCGAGCCGCCCCGCCCGCGTCGCAGCCAAAAACAGCAGATTGCCTGAGGTATCGAAGAAAGCCGTTCCCAGAACCCAACCCATCACTCGCGGCGTAACGCTCACAGAACCGCCCTTCCCCCGCGCCAGCAACATCAGCAGGATCAGCGCGCAGGTTGTGATGCTGCCCATACGAGCCGTTGCCATCGGCCAGATCAGACCACTCGCACCTGCATAGCGCAGTGCAACGAAATACAGACCAAACCCAGCCCCGGCACCGATCGCCAGCCACATCGTCGAAGCCTGCTCCCGCTCCGAATCTCCCGCCGCAATCAGCCAGATCGCCAGCCCTGCGACCAGAAAGCCAATCAATCTGCGTAGCCCCGGCGTGCCCTCCGTGAGCCCGGAAACCACTGCCGGAATCGCCGCCGCGAGCAGACCACTTATTGCAGCAGAAGCACCCATCGCTCCACGCGACAGCGCAATGTAAAAAGCACTCAGCGAAAGTCCACCGAAAACTCCGGCAGTAAGCCCCCACGCCAGCAGGCGTCCATGCGGAAACGGGTCGCCCAGACTGAAGGCAATCGCAAGCAGGACCAAGAAGCTCGTGACGTGGCTCAGCACCACCACGCGCAAAGCGGCACCTACTCCGCCGCCGGCGGTTTTTACCCCCATACTCCCGGAAAAGTCCCCAACACCCCACAGCACTGCCGCCGCCAGCGCAAACAGGGCATTGCCCGATAACCAGGTTCCCACGGTTTACGGATTTACCGAAGCCGGCCTGGTATTCGCGGGCGTTCGTGCACCCGTAGCCGACGCCGTTGGATAATAGCCTTCCTTTGCGATCACGGTCAGGCTGGGCCGCAGCACTCGCACTTCGATCTTGCGGAACTTCCCGTCGATCAAAGGCTCACGCGAGTAATAGCCCACCGTGTACTGCGTCCTTACCTCTTCGGTGATCTGCGCAAAGCTGGTCTCGATCCCCTTGGTCCGGTACTCCGCATAAGTCTGTCCGCCCGTAGCCGCCGTGTACACCGGTAGGATGTTGTCGCGCATCATCAGGGGCAGGTGGATGCGGTCCAGAAAGCCCATCCCGGTAACGCTCGCATCGCCAACCAGCGTCGCATACACCGCAATCTTGTTTGTCTGCAGATACTTGATGACGTCCTTGGTTTTGGCCGTCGATCCATATTCCTTACCGTCAGAGATCACATAAACAATCCGTCGCCGACCCTTCCCCGCCCGCGTAGTCGCCTTGGCCGCCTCAAAGATCGCATCGTTCAGCGTGTGAACCTCGCGCGGTACCTGGCTCACGCCCTGCGGGCTGCCGACGCCACCGCCAGACGATAGTGGAGTCATGTTCCTCTCCGCTCCGCCATTGATATTGATCCCCCCGCCTAGACCCTCGCCCGGCGCGTAGTACATCGGCTCGCGACCCACCGCCTTTGACCGCTCCACGACAGCCTGCAACCGGCCGCTCTGCCCACCCGTAAAGTCGGTCTGCATCTTCGGGCCGTTGTTGTAGGTAAAGACGGCAACCTCGTCGTATGGCGTAAACGCTCCCTGCAACGCGCCTAGTGAGTTGTTCACCCTCGTCATCACGTCAAACGGCATGCTCTGGTCGATCACCAGTGCGATCGAAAGCGGAAAGGGATCGACTGTGAAGTTCGTCATATGCTGCCGCAGGCCATTCTCGTAAACGCGAACATCGCGCCACGTCAGCCCCGGAATCAACCGTCCTTTGGAGTCCTTTACGGCAAATGGAACTTCCACGAAGTTAGCAGTTAGGCTGGGCAGCAGAAAGGCATTCGGTCCCTGGCCAGTTGGCGAAATTTCAGGCGCCGCTTCCTGCCCATCCGCCGGCACCTGCGCGGTCGGGGAAGACGGCAAGCTTGTCCCCGGAGCCTTCTGGAACGCGTCTTCTGGCGCCGTATCGCCATTCTGCGTTGGTGTCGTCCCTTTGCCCGGCGCGACGGGTGCAAGCCCCGGAACCTGCGGCTTTGGTGCATCTGGAATCGTCTGCTGCTGCGCAATGGTCGTACCAGCCTGTTGGCCCATCAATATCAGCGCCATCGCGCCTGCGATCAAAATCTCTTTCACTCAAATCCCCCTGCCAACGGTACAGCCTACCAGCCAGACTACCAGCGCAATTACGCTTCGTCTTCCGATGGTGTCACCTGTTGGACGCATTCACCCCCGACCCCGTTGCTGTCTCGCCCGCATACCGGCCACTTTCTCATCTCCTTCGTTAACAATTCGTCGTCTAATGAGGTATGCGTCTCGCTGCCAAACTTGCTCTCGCCGCTCCGCTCTTCCTCTCCTCAACCTGTCTCGCACTGCACGCGCAGGAGGCTCCCAGCCCCACCGGCCCCCCTCCCCGTTCCAAGGCGTCAGCCCAGACCGAAGAGCCTCAGGACGTCCAGACCCTCAAGATCGGCACCAACCTAGTCAATCTCTACTTCTCCGCTCGCGATAAAAGCGGTTACATCACCAATCTAAAAAAAGATGACTGCCTCATCGCCGAAAACAAAGAGCCGCAGGTCATAAAAAATTTCACCCAGGAAAAAAACCTCCCCCTCACTATCGGCATTCTGCTGGATACCTCCGGCTCCCAGACCAATGTCCTGCCGCTCGAACAAAGCGCAGGCGCCGAGTTCCTGAAAGACGTCCTCACACCCAAAGACGAGGCTTTCCTCATCTCCTTCGATATCAATGTCGATCTTCTCGCCGACTATACAAACAGCCCCCGCGAGATCCGCCGCGCTATGGACAAGGCCCACATCAACACCGGCGCCGGAACCGGCTCAGTCACCGGCAACTCCAACCCCAAAGGCACACTTCTCTACGACGCCGTCTACCTTGCTGCCCATGACAAACTCCGCCAGGAAGCTGGTCGCAAGGTCCTCGTCATGCTCACCGACGGTGGCGAACAAGGCTCTCAGGAAACCTTGAAGACTGCTACCGAGGCTGCCCAGAAGGCCAACGCCATCATCTACGTCATCCTCATCGCCGACCGTGGCTTTTACTCCGGCCTGGGCATGGGATTCAGTGGCGATCGCGAGATGGAGCAACTCACGCACGACACCGGCGGCCGCGTCATCAACGTCGGTGACAATGCCAAAAAGCTTCACGACGCCTTCGACCAGATCCAGGACGAACTCCGCACCCAGTACCTGCTCAGCTACGCACCCAAAAATGTCAATTTTGATGGCAAATTCCGCCCAATCAACCTCGACTGCGGTAACAAGCTAAAGATCCAGACCCGCAAGGGCTACTACGCAATCCCCGAAGGAGACACCCACGATTAGTCGCTACCAGGCTGGTGCCCGAGGCCTCATTTCTGAGACCTCGAGCATTTCCTAAGCCTCCATCACCCCTGAATAAACCGCCATCCCCGCCACGGCGTCTACCCCCATCGCATCCAGTTCCTCCACCTCTCGGGCTTCCCTGATCCCACCTGCCACGATCAACTGCCTGGCGGTACAGGCTCGCAAAATTGCCGCCACATCCATCGGAAATCCAGACATCGTTCCCTCCGTATCGACGTGCGTATAAAGAAACGCAGCACAGCTATCCTCCAGCCACGTCACCGCCTCGTCTGGCGTCAATTCAACAGAATCTTTCCATCCCTTCACCGCCACCTTACCCCCCTTGGTGTCGACAGCAAAGCATAGCGCGTCCTCCCCCAGCGCCTTCTTCAAACCCTCCGCAAACTCCAGCCGAATCACCTTATGCCGCCGCTTCTCCCCTTCACCTGCAAGCCCAAACAGCGACGATCCAAAGATCACCCTCTTCGCTCCTGCATCCAGCAGCCGACGTCCATCCTCCGCCGCCTTCAAACCTCCACCCACCTGGCACGGAAGCCGCTTGCAGATCATCTCGATCAGCGCCGTATTCTCCCCCTGCCGCATCGCAGCATCCAGGTCGATCAACTGCACCATCGGATACTTCGAGAACCGCTCAATCCAGTAGTCAAAATCATCAAACGCAAGCTTGAGCTTCTCACCCTGAACAAGCTGCACAATCCGCCCACCCATCAAATCAATTGAAGGAATCAACATTAATCTAAGCCCCCTAACTTCAACTCCGTCACAACACCATTCAGAGGCAACGCGTCCCCTCCTAAGGGGTAACCCTCCAGGAAGCTGATCTTCCCATTCTTAACCCAGATCATAAATCCGCAGAGTTCAGTGCCGACCCGGGCGCTTGCGTGCAATCGGCCATCGACTAAATCGCAAGATGGCGTGTTTTCATCAACCAGAAAGTTCGTGAAGAAGCCATATCCGTTGAGTTCACGTGATTCAAGGCGGCTAGAAGCCAGTTGAATGGCAAGTGGTTCGGTATACGTAGAGAAGCCAACGATAATGAAAGAAAGAATTCGAGCTTCGAGGTCTGTCAAATATTCAGGCAGCGTCAACAAGGTAACCGCACACTAACCCCCGACCGCTGCAGGTCCCCCTTCAACTCCCGAGAATCCGTAACCCCAAAGTGAAAAATACTAGCCGCCAAAGCAGCATCTGCCTTGCCGCGTCCAAATACCTCAACAAAGTGCGCCGCAGTCCCCGCCCCGCCACTCGCGATCACCGGAATCTGCACCGCCTCACTCACCATTGCGGTCAACTCACAATCGAACCCCGTCCGCATCCCATCGGTATTCATGCTGGTCAGCAGAATCTCTCCCGCCCCCCGTCGCTCCGCCTCGCGAGCCCAATCGAACACTCGCAAACCCGTGGCCTTTCGCCCGCCGGAGACGTACACCTCGGCATCCTCAACGCCCTTCGTCCCCCGCCGCGCGTCGATGGCAACAATCACCGCCTGCGCCCCAAAGCTGCCGCCAATCTCTCCAATCAACTCCGGCCGCGCAATCGCCGCCGAATTGATACTCACCTTATCCGCCCCAGCGTCGAACACCGCGCTTGCGTCATCCGCGGACCTTACCCCACCCCCAACCGTAAACGGCACAAACAACGTCGCCGCCGTGCGCTTCACGGTATCGATTAACGTTCCCCGCCCCTCATGCGTAGCCGTAATATCGAGCAGCACAATCTCATCCGCCCCCGCTTTTGCATGCCGGTGCGCCAACTCCGCCGGGTCGCCTGCATCTACGATATCGACAAACTGCACACCTTTCACAACCCGCCCATCCCGAACATCCAGGCAAGCAATAATCCTCTTTGTCAGCATCAGCCCTCTTTACCTAAAAGCAGAAGTCCCTGCATACGATCCACTAGAGCATCGCATAACGCTCTTTTCCGAATGATGGTTTAGCAGTCTTTTCGAGCAACAACTAAAACGCATTTCTTGTTTCTTGGCGACCGCATGCGGTGCCGCTTCGCAATACGCCAGCGGGTCCTCGGTCGAGATTTCAGGGCTCTCAATCAAGCTTTTGTCCTTTATCCCAACCGCGTCGGCACAGCATCTTCCACGTCAACCTGCTCACCTTCACAGACAACGCGAGCCACTACGTCTCCGCCCGCGACCTCAGTGCCATGCTCGGAGAACCAGGCCACCAGCAGCCCCTGCTTCGGCGCTGAAAGGTGATATTCCATAGCCCCATCCGTTAGCGTAGCCACCGCCTGCCCTGTTCCTACCAGCGATCCAGCCGCCACTAACTGCTGTACAAATGTGAGTTCTCGCGTCCCGGCAGCAATTTTCAAATCGTAAATAAACGGCATCGTTACAACTCCACAAAGTTCTTCAATACTTTTAGCCCCATGCTGCTTGACTTCTCCGGATGGAACTGGACTCCCATCACATTCTCTCGCTCCACTACACCCGTAAACGCGCCGCCATAATGTGTAACTGAAGCAGTTGCAGATACCACCGGAGCCCGCCATGAGTGGGTGTAATAGACAAAACCACCAGGCTCAATCCCACGCAGCAATCGAGAATCTTCCCGCACCGTATCGAGCGAGTTCCAGCCCACATGCGGCGACTTCAACTCCACCCCCTCGAACAGGGCAGGGAAGCGCTCACACATCCCTTCAAAGTGCCCCAACCCCGCCGTCCCCGGAGCCTCCGTAGATCCTTCAAACAACCACTGCAAACCCACACAAACCCCAAGAAACCAGGCGCCTTTCGCGACATTCTCACGCACAGCCTCGGTGATACCCAACTTCTGCAACAGACCCGTTGACTGAAAGTGCCCAACCCCCGGCAGAACAATCTTGCTGGCCCGCCGCACCACCTCCGGATCCTGCGTAACAGTCGTCTCTGCACCAAGGAAATCCAGTGCTTTCACGACGCTCGTAAGATTACCCGCCTTGTAATCAATCACAGCAATCATCAAAATCCGTGTCCATCGGTGTAAGTCAGTATCAAGCCTACCTTGCTACAGCAACCCCTTCGTACTAGGCAGCAATTCCCGCATCCGATCGTCCCGGCTACAAGCCCCGCGCATCGCCCGAGCAAACGCCTTGAAGATCGCCTCAATCTTGTGATGGTTGCTACGGCCATACATCGTCTTCACGTGTACGTTTGCCTTCGCGCCCCGCGCAAATCCGTCAAAAAAGTCTGCAACCAACTCCGTCTGCAAGTCTCCCACAAGCGGCACCGTCACCTGGTCATCGACAACATAAGCCACGCGTCCACTCAGATCCACTGCAGCCACGGCGAGCGTCTCATCCATCGCCATCACGAAGTACCCGGCCCGCAAAATCCCCTTCTTATCCCCCAACGCCTCTGCGAATGCCTCGCCCAGCGCGATCCCCGTGTCCTCAACCGTGTGGTGCTGATCCACATCGAGGTCTCCAGTCACCTTCAACTCCAGATCAAACCCACCGTGCCGCGTAAACAACTCCAGCATGTGATCAAAGAATCGAATCCCCGTCGACACCTTATACGTCCCCTGTCCATCGACGTTCAGCGTCAACGCAATCTGCGTCTCCGTCGTGTCGCGTTTCACCGTCCCAATCCGCACAGCCTCACTCATACTCTCGCTCCCCGGCCAAAACAGCCTCATTATCATGCGCCGTAGTCGGCTTCCAATCTATCGCCCGCAATGCATCCTTCAACGCCGCCAACCCTCGCTCCACATGGTCTTGCACGCCAATGGTGATGCGCACAAATCCATCGCATCCAGGATCGGTCGAACGATCCCGCAACAGCACGCCCCGGTCTCGCATTGCTGTCACAAGCTCCTTATGTTGCGCCCCAATGCGCATCAACACAAAGTTGGCCTCACTCGGAAAGTACGGAACTCCCAATTCATCCAGGCCCGCCATCATCCGCTCGCGCCCGACCCGTACTTCATCCACATACCACTGCAAATATGAATCATCCGCCAGTGCCGCGGGCAGGACATCCAGCGCGACGCCATTGACGTTGTACGGTGAGCTGACCTTCCTCAAATATCCAATCAGCCGAGCGTCCCCAACCACCATTCCCACACGCAGATTTGCAAGCCCATACGCCTTGGAGAAGGTCCGCGCCACGACCAGGTTCGGTACACGGCTCACATCCCCGATCGTCGTTTCACCAAAGAAATGGTAGTAGGCCTCATCCACCATCAACACTGCGTCCGGAGCCGCAGCAGCCAGTGCCAGCAGGTGCTCCCGGCTCACCACCCCTCCCGTAGGATTGTTCGGCGAAGCCACAACAATCAGCTTTGTCTTCGGCGTAATCGCAGCCAACATCCGTTCAAATGGAAACACCATCGTCTCATCCGATTGCACTTTTCGCAGACCGCCCGGCGCCATCATCTCAATCGAAACGTCGTACATAAAAAAGCCCGGGGTGCAGATCACCGCTTCATCGTCGGCATCCAGAAACGCCACGCACATCAAGTGAATCGCTTCATCCACTCCATTCGTTAGAATCAGTTGGTCCGGCTGCAATCCGTACTTTGCGGCGACCACCCGCTCCACCGGGTCGCGCTCCGGATACTTTGTCAGACCCTCCGCCGTGATCGCTCGTATCCGCTCCATCACGGTAGGCGAGGGAGCAAACGTATTCTCATTGAAGTCCAGCCGCAATGCATCGCGACCCGCTAACGGCGGATGGTACTCCGACATCGCCAGCACAGCTTTTCTTGGCATCACGCTCATCGCTTGCTCCTCAGTTTCACTCTTACACTTTCTGCATGCCCAACCAGACCCTCTGCTTCGGCCAACGCGATAGCATGCGGCCCCAACGCTTTCAAGCCCCTCTTTGCGTACTGCTGAACCGTAATCACCTTCACAAAATCCATCACGCTCAGCCCTCCACGAATCCGACCCACCCGCCCCGTAGGCAAGACGTGATTCGGACCGCTCACATAATCCCCCATTGACTGCGGCGAAAAGCCTCCGACAAACACGGATCCCGCATTCGTCACCCACTGCAAATCCTTCATCGCATCTACCGTCAAATGCTCAAATGCCAGCCGATCCGTAAGATCCCGCGCTTCTGTAACCGTCTTGGTCACAAATATTGCACCCTGCGCGGCCAGCGATTCACGCGCCGTAGCATTTTGCTTCGATTGCACTTTGACCTCGGCCAGCACCGCTTTCGCCAATTCTTCATTCGGTGTGACCAACACCGCCAGCGCATCCGGATCATGTTCCGCCTGTGCCACCAGGTCGGCCGCAATGCCCGCCGCATCGCCCGTCTCACTCATGATCCCGATCTCTGTCGGACCCGCCTGCATGTCGATCCCGCATTCATGCAAGACAGACGCCTTAGCCGCCGTCACGTAAATATTTCCCGGCCCAACGATCTTCTCTACGCGTCCAATCGTCTCGGTCCCGTAGGCCATGGCAGCCACAGCCTGCGCTCCGCCCACACGATAAAATTCAGTCACCCCTGCTAGCCATCCGGCCGCCATCGTCTCTTTCGCAGGTTTCGGCGAGCACACTACAATTCGCGGAACCCCCGCGACCTGCGCAGGCGTCACCGTCATCAGCAGCGTACTCGGCAGCGGATACCTGCCCCCCGGCACATAGCAACCAACGCTTCCAAGCGGTCTCACAATCTGCCCTGTCTTCACCCCATCCGCAGGCGAAATCATCCACTCGCCCGGTCTCTGCGCCTCGGCAAACGCACGAATATTTGCCTGTGCAACTTCCATCGCGGCACGTAACTCCGGAGCCGTCTCTTCCCACGCCGCTTCCATCTCGGCCCGCGAAACCAGCAGGGAATCATCTTTTTTCAGCCCATCGAGCCGCTCGGCAAAGTCAATGAGAGCGCTATCCCCACCTTGCCGCACACCCGTCAGAATCTTTGCGACGGTGTTCTCCACCTTCGCCGTATTGGTCGCACCCCGCCGTTCGATTGCCTCGATGAGTTCTCCCGCAACCTTTGCCGACTTCCCGTACGTCTTCACCAGCTTCATGCACTCATCCAATCTGTAAGTGTTTCGGTTATAAAACAACCTTGCTCAACGGATACTCCACGATCCCCGTTGCGCCTGCAGCCCTAAGACGCGGAATCACATCGCGTACTTCTGACTCATTCAAAATGGTATTCAGCGCAAATCCGGTACCGCTACTGAGCTTGGACACTGTAGGCGAGTTCAACGCCGGCAACTGTGCCGAAACCGCCGTCATATCGGCTTCAGCAACATTCAGCATCAAGCCCACGCGTCCCTGCGCTGCAATTGCAGCATTCAACATCAACGAGATATTCGAAATCTTCTCCCGCTTCCACCCATCCGCCCACGCCGTCTTGTTCGCAATCAACTGCGTCTCGGACTCCATCAGCGTCTCGATGATACGCAGCCGATTTGCCCGTAGCGAAGACCCCGTTTCAGTCACTTCCACGATCGCATCCGCAAGCGTAGGCGGCTTGACCTCCGTTGCACCCCAGCTAAACTCCACCGTCACGGGAATGTTCTTGCTGGCAAAGTAGCGCTTTGTAAACTCAACCAGTTCCGTCGCGATAATCTTCCCCGCGAGATCTTCCGGCTTCTGAAACGGTGAATCCTCCGGTACGGCAAGCACCCACTTCACCGTCCCGCGGCTCACCTTGCTGTAGGTCAGCGACGTCACACGCTCAACGTCCGACTGATTCTCAAGTACCCAGTCATTTCCCGTCAGCCCTGCATCCAGCGCGCCATGCTCAACGTAGCGTGCCATCTCCTGCGCCCGCACCAGCATGCACTCAATCTCTACGTCATCGATCTGCGGAAAGTAGCTGCGCCCACTTGCAAAGATCCGCCATCCCGCACGTTCGAACAATGCAATCGTCGCATCCTGCAGACTGCCTTTCGGAATCCCCAGCTTTAGCTTATCGGCCATCGTTCTCTCCTAGAATCTGCTTCGTGAAACAGCTCACCGTACCCTCGTGGCACACCAGTCCGTCGCCTTCAACTTCCACGCGAAAGAGCAGTGCATCGTTATCGCAATCCGTCGCGGCCGTCACTATCTTCAGACGGTTGCCGCTGGTTTCGCCCTTCATCCAGAGCTTGCTGCGGCTGCGGCTCCAGAAGGTCACATACCCAGTCTCCAGCGTCTTTGCGTAGCTCTCCGCGTTCAGGAAGCCAAGCATCAGCATCTGCCCGGTCCGCGCGTCCTGCACGATCCCCGCAACCAGCCCGTCGGTCTTTTCAAAGTCAATCTCTACGGCGTCCATTCCATCTCTCCCTGAAGTTCAGATCAACCAAAACACATAAAAAAGACCCGCTCGCGTGAAACGCGTTGGCGGGCCTTTTAGGAATCCGAGTATGAGCTTTAGCTCACCGCACCGGACACAGACGCCAACACGCAATATGCGTGATGATGATGGTGGCCGCGGTGATGCAACTGAGCACTCATTTGCTTAAGGCTATCCGCGACCCCGCGCTCTGTCAACTCACCCACTCCACCACGCAAATCACAATGCTTTTGTCGTTGCCCTCGCAAAGGCCCGGGCATACTCTTGTAGTCCAGACTGACCCAACCCACACCGGAGTCACCAACGATGCGCATCTTCCGCCGCCTGCTCGCACTTTCACTTTCCTTCGCCGCCCTCACCGCAATCCCTTTAAGCAACGCTCACGCCGCCGAGCCCGCTACTACTCAAGCCGCGAAACCCGCCACCAAGCCCGCCGCAGCCCCTGCGCCCAAGCCATCCGCCGCAGCCTCGGCTGACCTCCTCGACCTCAATACCGCCACCCTGGATCAACTCAAAGCACTCCCTGGCATCGGCGACGCCTACGCAGACCGCATCCTGAAAGGCCGTCCCTACTCCGCCAAGACGCAGCTAACCCAAAAGGGAATTCTTCCCGCCGCAACTTATTCCAAAATCGCTGACAAGGTTATTGCCAAGAAGTCTACCAAGTAATGCCCCCAAGCACCTCCGCCGAGTAGACTCGCCGCATCTCCTATGTCCGGAGTCAGTCGAACTCCGGACATAGGAGCATTTGCCTGCTTGTGTTCCGGTATCGGTTCCGGACTTGTTTTCCGGTGACACCCAGTCCGATAAATCGTTTAGCATGAACACAATCTCCTATGCCATTGATTGCCTATCCTGAGCCGGAACGCCAGCAGCCCGGAACACGGTCTATCCATCTCCGCCGTGTCAGACGAGAATCCATGCTAGCGGTCCTCTCGGCTGCAATCCTTTCTCTGCCCGGTTGCCAAAGTATCACCGGCAGTCCTAATCTGTCGCAAATACGCATCGTCGACACCTCACCCGACGCCGGCGGACTCGATGTCTACCAGGGCACCGGCGCTCTCGCTTATAACCTCGGCCTCGGCACTATTACCTCCTACGTTCCCACCACTCCGGGCAGCTATGGAATCAACGTGAATAACGCTGGCACCCATCAACAGGTCGTCACAGCCTCCGGAACCTTCGTAACTGGTGCTCAATACACCGTGCTCATCGGAAACTACTCCAATACCCTTCAGGAAATAATTCTCAAAGACCAGAGCCAGCCCGCTCCCGCAGGACAGTTCTCGGTTCGTATCATCGCTCAGTCCACCCGGGCGGGCGCGGTCGATCTCTATCTCGTTCCCGCTGGCTATACGATCACTCAGGTTCACCCCATCCTCACCAACGTCATCTTCAGCCAGAACACCGGCTACATGAACATCGCAACTGGCGTGTACACCCTGATCGCAGTACCTACCGGAACTATCCCCACTACCGCCTCCGGTACCAGCTACACCGGATCAGCCGTTACCTATACCAGCGGCACCGCGCGGACCATAGTCCTCATCGATCAGCAGCTTGGCACCACCCCAGGCCTACAGGTAATCTTCGCTAACGACTTTGACCCGGTCGGAGCTGGCAGCTAGTCTTCGTGTCTTCGCTCCCGCGAAATCTCGGAACTGCACCAAAAGTCTCTGTCTGGCTCGCCGAAAAAGATTCCTCCGCCACCGCAACCCAGCGTAAATCCCTGTGTCTATCCCTCCGTACGCGATGGCCGCAACTGATCGCAGCCACACTCAAAAAGAGATACGGAGAATCAAAATGAAGCTTTGCCACTTCGCTCTTGCCGCCGCCCTGGTCCTCGCCCCCGCCGCACTCTTAGCTCAGAACACGGCCCCCACTCTGCCTCCCTCCGAGGCCACCGCCAAGACCATCCATAACCGCAAGATCGACCAGCAGAAGCGGATCGCCCAGGGCGTCAACAGTGGACAGTTGACGGCAGGCGAAACCAGCCGTCTCGAGCATCAGGAAGCCGGAATCAACAAGGAAGAGCAGGGAATGCGCGCCCAGGACAACGGTCACCTCACTGCGGCTGACAAGAAGACACTGGACCGCCAGCAGAATCAGGAGTCCCGTCGCATCGCTCGCGCCAAACACAACAACAAGCGTTAGAGCGAGTTGAGAAGATAGTTTTTCGGGAAACCCGAGGAAAGTTGTATTCAAGTCCCGAGCTCGTGAAACCCAACTCCATTCTGGAAATAGCAGGTGGCATTGCCACCCCTGCCAACTCCAGATTCAGTTAGGAAAAGACGGCAGCGAAGAAGCCCTGGCTAACCGCCAGGGCTTCTTTGTTCTCCGTTCCATCTCGGCACAAGTCCTGCCCCCCCATGGGGGAGAGGCGGGTACCCTAGTAGCGGTAAATCTCTGCTTTGTACGGACCATCGACAGGGACGCCAAGATACTCAGCCTGCTCTGTGGAGAGCGTCGTCAGCTTCACCCCGATCTTCTCCAGGTGCAGCCGTGCGACCTCTTCGTCCAGCTTCTTCGGCAGGATGTAGATCTTATTCTCGTAGGTATCCTTGTTAGCCCAGAGGTCAAGCTGCGCCAGCGTCTGGTTGGAGAAGCTAGCCGACATCACAAAACTCGGATGGCCCGTAGCGCAACCCAGATTCACCAGGCGACCTTCTGCAAGCACAAAGATCGAGTTGCCGTGCGCAAACGTGTACTTGTCTACCTGAGGCTTGATGTTCAACTTCGTCGCGCCAGAAGTGTTCAGCGGCTCCATCTGAATCTCATTGTCGAAGTGGCCAATATTGCAGACGATGGCCTGATCCTTCATCAGCTTCATATGCTCAAGCGTGATGATATCCACGTTGCCCGTGCACGTGACGTAGATATCGGCACGGCCCAGCGTCTCTTCCAGCGTCGTAACCTCGTAGCCTTCAATGGCAGCCTGCAGAGCATTGATTGGATCGATCTCTGTGACGATCACGCGAGCGCCAAGCCCGCGCAAAGAAGCCGCTGAGCCCTTGCCTACATCGCCAAAGCCGCAAACCACCGCGACCTTACCCGCGATCATCACGTCGGTCGCACGCTTGATTCCGTCCACCAGCGACTCACGGCAGCCGTAAAGATTGTCGAACTTGGACTTTGTAACCGAGTCGTTCACGTTGATGGCTGGAACCAGCAGCGAGCCCTTCTCCATCATTTTGTACAGGCGATGGACACCGGTCGTCGTCTCTTCGGAAACGCCACGCCACTCCTTCGCGCACTCCGTCCAGCGCGTCGGGTACTGGGCATGAACTTTCTTGAGCAGGTTCTTGATGACACCCTCTTCCTGCGAACCCGAAGCGGAATCGACCCACTTGTCGCCGTTCTCCAGTTCGAAGCCCTTGTGGATCAGTAGCGTGACATCGCCGCCGTCATCGATCACAAGCTGCGGACCAAGCGGACCACCCTTGCCCGCTGGATCTGGGTTGGGGAAGCTGAGCGCCTCATTTGTGCACCACCAGAACTCTTCCAGCGTCTCGCCCTTCCAGGCGAAAACCGGCACACCAGCCGCGGCGATAGCTGCTGCCGCGTGGTCCTGGGTGGAAAAAATGTTGCAGCTTGCCCAGCGGACGTCGGCTCCGAGATCAACCATCGTCTCGATCAGCACTGCCGTCTGGATCGTCATGTGCAGCGACCCGGTTATGCGCACGCCTTCAAGCGGTCGGCTCGTGGCATACTTGCGCCGAATCGACATCAGGCCCGGCATCTCCTGCTCGGCGATCTCGATTTCCTTGCGGCCGAACTCCGCGAGCGAAAGGTCCGCTACCTTATATTCATCCGCCACTGTCTTCCTGATCTCACCAATCGATGCCGTCGCCATAGAACCTCGTTGTTTTGTCTTACTTAAGTAAACCCAGAATATCAGTAGGATGCGAAGAGAGTGGCTCGCCAACTCGAAAACTAAAGACCGATTTATACCAATGAAGTGCCATCAAAACGGATAGAAACCTGGCAGCGGGCAGCCGTTCATCGCACTTCCATCGTTTTATGAACTGGTGTTCGACATGTTTGCCGAGCTTTTCGCAGGAGTCAGGAAGAGACACAAGATCGCGCCAACGACTGCCAGCCCACCGATCATGAGCAATCCTGCGGTGTAATTGTGGGTCATGTCCTTGAGCTTGCCGGTCAGCGCCGGCCCGGCAAATCCGCCCAGGCTGCCGACCATCGTAATGATGGCGACTCCGCCCGCCGCGGCCTGACCGCCTAGCACCCGAGTAGGCAGCGCCCAGAACGGGCCCATCATGGACCAGTAGCCCACCGCCGCCAGCCCAAAAGCGAATAGCGCAGAGACAAGCGAGTGAGCGTATGCGGCCCATCCAAAACCTGTAGCTGCAAGCAAAAGACAGCCGGCAATGTGGAAACGTCGCTCACCTGTCCGGTCGCTCGACCAGCCAATCAGCACTGTGCAGATCGCCGCGACCACATAGGGAAGGGCACCGTAGCGGCCCACCGTGACGGCGCCATCCCGGGCGCTCAGGTGCAGAAAACCTGCGAGCACCGAGGGCATCCAGAGGTTGACGGTGTAGACGCCAACCTGGTCCAGCATGAAGATCACGGCCAGCACCCACACCATGGGCAGCTTGAAAGCATCGAGCAAATGGTGTTTTTCACTCGCGCCGCCTTCCTTGCGGTCGCGTTCAAGCTCTGTGTCAAGCCACTTTTTCTCGTCGTCGGACAGCCACTTCGCGTCGTCCGGATGGTCTTTCATGATGAACAGCACCGAGATGCCCAGCAAAATCGTGGGCAGGCCTTCCAGCAGGAAAAGCCATTGCCAACCATGCAGCCCGCCACGGCCTTCAAGCTTGAGCAACACGCGCGACAGTTCCGCGCCAACAACGCCAGCAATTGAGGTTGCCGTCATGAACTTCGCGACCGCCTTGGCTCGCTCCTGTGACGGAAACCAGTAGGTCAGGTAGAGGATCATGCCGGGAAAAAAACCTGCCTCGCTGATGCCAAGCAACAGCCGCATGGCATAGAAGGAGTGAGCGCCGCGGATAAACATCATGCACGTGGCGACGATGCCCCAGGTAATCATGATGCGTGCAATCCAGAGCCGGGGGCCGACTTTTTGCAGGAGTAGATTGCTGGGCAGATCGAAGAACAACTGGCCGAGGAAGAAGATGCCACCACCGAGACCGTAGACGGTCTCGGTAAGGTGCAGGTCGTGCTTGAACTCAACCGCCGCGAAACCGACGTTCACCCGGTCCAGATACGCCAGTATGTAGAGGATGAAGATGTACGGGATGATCCGCCACGTAATTTTGCGGTAGAGCTTCCTGGGGTCGATCTGGTTTGCGGTTGCCATCGCGTTCATCGCTCTACTCTAACGGTTGCGATGCACCCTGCGGTCCAGCATCCTTCAGCCGTCTGTGTCAGGCTTTGGTGTCGTCATGCGTCGGCGAGATCACCTGGACGCGTTGTCCCTCGCGGAAAGACTGCCATCCCGCGAATACCATCAGGCCGAAGAAGCCTGCAAAGCCCAGGCCGACGCCCATCGCAAACAAACTAATGAGCACAATCAGCCAAATCGGCGAGTCCTTGCCGCTAAAGTATACAAACGAAATTGTCACCGTCACGGTCAGGCACATCAGCGACAGAAGCAATATCGCCAAGCTGGCGATGACCCATGGTTTGTATGACTTACCCATCGGACCCGGCATCTAGCTCACCTTCTCGTTCGCAAGCAAAGTCCGCTTCCGTTCAATACCCCATTGATATCCGGTCAGCTTGCCGTCCTTGCCGATGACGCGGTGACACGGCACTGCCAGTGCGACAGGATTCGCCGCGCAGGCCCCAGCAACGGCACGGACTGAGTTTGGGCTGCCAATCGCCTCAGCAATCTGCGAGTAGGTTCTGGTTTCACCGTATGGAATCGCCTGCAACTCTCGCCAGACTCTGTGCTGGAAGGCTGTCGCACGGACGTCGAGTGGAAGCTGTAAAGCTTTGGGCGCCTCGCCCATGGCGCTCACTATCGCATCCACCGCATAGCTGAGCTCACGATCCATCTGCTTGGTCTCCGCCTGGGGAAAGCTGGCCTGAAGCTTCGCAACAAGTTCTTCCGGCGAATCGCCAAAAGAGATGCTGCAGACTCCTCGTGCCGTCGCGCCCACCAGGATTAGTCCCAACGGGCTATCGGCCACGGTGTACCGGATCGTCTCCCCCTTGCCGCCCGCCTTCATCGCGCTGGGGGTCATACCCAGGGTTGCGTCGGAGCCTTCATAAAGCCGGCTACTGGAGCCAAAACCTGCGCTGTACAGAGCGGTCGTAACGCTCTTCCTGGGCTCGCGTACGGCGTCCTTGAACTTGGCGACGCGCTGTGCCTTGGCATACTCGCGCGGACTTACGCCGAGAACGCGCTTGAATCCGCGCAGGATCGTCAGGGGTGCGACGCCGGTTGCTTTCGCAACATCCTTGAGCTTGGTGCGCTCGCTGGCGTGCTGCGTCAGATATGCGGATACTGCATCGATCGCGGCGATCTGTGGGTCGTCGCGTTTGGTTGCAGCTTCGGGATCGCAGCGCAGGCAGGCGCGATATCCGGCGATTCGGGCTTGTTCGGCAGTAGGGAAGAAACTGACGTTCTTGCGTTCGGGTCTGCGGCTGGGGCAGCTGGGGCGGCAGAAGATCTTGGTCGTCTTGACCGCGTAGAAGAACTGACCGTCTGCACGCTCGTCGCGCGTGAGTACCTGTTGCCAGGCCTTGCCTGCGAAGAGGCTTGGCACCTTGGCTTTCGTTCTGAGCTGGGAAATGGATTGCATCGTCATGTCTAGTATCCTCCCCCGAGCGCTAAAACTGCACACTCCGTTTTTGTACGGCGAAGTCGAGAGCCCAAATGGCCCTAAGCCCCCAGAAGTTTCAAGGGCAACGGCACCGTATTGCCCATCAGGTCCACCTCGCAGCTTTTGACGTAAAAATAGGTCAGGTCGGCGACGCCAAAGCTGGTCGTGATGGCGACGTCGGTTGCGTCGCGGCCCACCGCCATCAGCACACGGCCCATCCGGCTATCGTTGTGGCGGGCGTCCATGGTCCACCAGCGGCCGTCCAGATAGACCTCGTACCATGCGCTGAAGTCGCCGGGACCACTGGCTGGACGGCGTATATCGCCAAGGTAACCGGTCACGTAGCGGGCCGGAATATTCATGGCGCGGGTCATGGTGATGGCGAGATGCTGGAAGTCTCGGCAGACGCCAACGCGCTCCGTAAAGACGTCTAGCGCGGTCTTGGTAGAGCGCGCCGAGTTGTAGTCGAAACGGACGTGGCTGTTGACCCAGTCGCGAATCCAGATGGCGCGCGCCCAGCCGGGAGAGGTGTGGCCGAATAGATCACCGGCGACGAGCGACAGGGAATCGACCTGGCAATACCGTGAACTGAGCAGGAACTGCAAAACTTCCGTCGGCAGGTCTTCAACCTGGTGCTGGACTGCATCCGTTTTGATGGGATCAGGTACGGCCTCTATCTCTAGCAGGCTATATCCGGTCAAGCGGAGATGGCCCTGCGGCGCGACGAAACGCGAGCAGCGATTGCCAAAGGAATCCAGGTATTCCTCCACCGGGATAGTGGCGTTGTTGGCCTCGATATGTTCGACGAGCAGCCTTTCCGGCGCCCGAACGAGCGGGTCCAGTGAAGGATAGAACCGGAGCAGGCCCACTATGACGACGGGCTGGGGCAGATGAAATTCAATGGTGAATTCGGATCGAATAAGCATAGAGACCCTCGTAGTCAGAATGAACGGCGAGCGCACAATCGATTCCGCTAAGTCTCAGAGTACAAGCAATGTCAAAGACGGCACTTGCGGCCCTTCGCGTCGGTACCGCCAGGCACTGTTAAGAGTGCGTCAAGCGGTCGTCCGGCAGACGGTCTAACCGGGGCGGCAATATAGAATCCAGTAATGCTTGACTTCTATTCCTGTTCCATCAACGACATCTTGATGAAGCGGAAGAGCCTTCGCAATCAGCTCTCTGTCGTACCGGGCCTGCAGGAACTTCGCATCGCCGTGCTGGGTGGAACCACGACGGACGAAGTGGTAAACCTCTTCGAGCTTCTGCTGCTGGCAGACGGCTTCAAGCCAGTCTTTCACCAAAGCGAGTACGGCAGATTCTACGAAGACGCCGTCCATAATACGCAGGAACTGGCCGACTTCAAACCGAACGTCATTTACATCCACACCTCTTGCCTGAACGTGCAGAACGCGCCGCCGCTAAGCTGCACCGAGGCCGACCTGCCCGGATATGTGGAGGCTGAACTCTCGCGTTACAGGGAGATATGGGATTCGCTGGACAGCAAAGTCGGCTGCCAGATCATCCAAAACAACTTTGAGACGCCGCCGCACGCCGTCCTGGGCAACATGGACGCCGTCTCAGCCTGCGGGCAGAGCCGCTTTCTGATGCATCTCAACGTGGCGTTCGCGCATGAAGCCTCACGCCGCCCCAAGTTGCTGCTGCAGGATATTCACGGAATCTCAGCAAACCTGGGCATGCGCAACTGGTTCAACTGGGACCGCTACTTCAGCTACAAGATTCTGCTGACCGCCGAGGCGAACCTGGAGTTGGCACGGTCCCTTAATTCGCTCGTCCGCGCGACCTATGGGAAAAGTCGCAAGGTACTGGTTCTGGACCTGGATAACACCATATGGGGCGGAGTCATTGGCGATGATGGTGCAGACAAGATCCAGATTGGCCGCGAGACTCCTGTCGCCGAGGCCTACACGGCTTTCCAGGAGTACTGCCTGTCGCTGCGTAATCGCGGCGTGCTCCTGGCCGTCTGCTCCAAGAATACCGAGTCTGTTGCCAAAACTGGCTTCTCTCATCCCAGCGCGGTGTTGAAACTCGAACACATCTCCTGTTTCAAAGCCAACTGGGATCCCAAGCACGAGAACATCCACGAGATCGCCAGGGAACTGAATCTGGGCGTAGACAGCTTTGTCTTCGTCGACGATAACCCCGCAGAACGCGAGATCGTGCGCGCGCAGGTCCCCGGAGTCGCCGTTCCGGAGGTCGGCAATCAGGTTAGCAAGTTCGTGGAGATCATCGAGCGGGGCCGCTACTTTGAGCCCGTTTCACTCTCGAAAGAAGACCTGGAACGTGCAGCGCTTTACGCGAACAATTCGCAGCGTGCCGCGCAGCAGAACAAGTTCGCCAACTATGGCGAATATCTGGATTCGCTCGAAATGGTCGCCGAGATTGATGCCTTCAAGCCCGTCTACCTCGACCGCATCGCGCAATTGACCAACAAAACTAACCAGTTCAACCTGACAACGAAGCGGTACAGCCTTGCCGATATGGAAGGGGTCGTCAGCGACTCGAGCATCATTGGGCTCTACGGCAAGCTGGCGGACAAGTTCGGCGACAACGGTCTGATCTCGATCGTCCTCGGGCGCCAGGAAGACTCCATACTGCACATGGACCTTTGGCTCATGAGCTGCCGAGTCCTGAAGCGCGATATGGAAGTGGCCATGCTGGATGCTGTCGTTGACCGCGCACGCGATCGAGGCATCCAAGCAATTTATGGGTATTTCTTTCCTACGGCCAAGAATGCGATGGTGGCGGAGTTCTATCCGACGCTGGGCTTCCAGCCGCACGACTCAACCCGCACCGACCTGCCCGAGGGCGCGACGGTTTGGAGACTGAACGTGCTCGACCACAATGAACGCAATAAACATATTAAGGTGACGGAGTTTACGAATGGCTAATTTGACGGCAGAGAGTGTTCTGGCAGAGTTGCAACCGATTTTTGAAGAGGCGCTGAACACACCGGGCTTGACCGTAACTCGCGGCTCCAACGCGTTGAATACGAAGAACTGGGACTCGCTCGCGCACATCGAACTTATCGAGATGGTGGAGCGCCATTTCGGAGTCAGGTTTGCCCTGGGCGAACTACAAGACCTCAAGGAAGTCGGCGATCTGGTGGACCTGGTTCAGGAAAAGAAGAACAAGTAAGCCAGTCCAAAAAATCATGGTCCATGCAGCGTTTGTCGCTCACGGCCCCTTTCTATTTTGCGAGCGCGCTTAGATTCGCCATGGTCCGCAGGCTGGGCAACAAGGCGTCAATGGCATCGGTCTCGCGCTCGGGAATTACACCTGCGGTCTGGTCGGTCGCAAGCTTGGGCAACCGATGCGCGAGCACGTGGACGCCCGGCAGATAGGTGTTCATGTCCTCACACAGCAGTTCGCCGGCTGCCTTCACCATGGCGTACTCCGTCATGCCGGCGGGTCTCGCTTCGATAAAGACAGTTGACGGATAAAAGACGATCAGCTTGCTGCCGTCCTCGAGTGCCGGAGTCGTCAGCGCTACGCAAAGATCGTAGAAACCCTGCAGGTAAAACTGAATAAAGTCTGCAAGGGCGAAAGCGGAGAGAACAGCAAGCTTCGGCTTGTAGATGGTGTTAGTCGCAAAGTAGAAAAGGTGTGTTGGCCGCGCGGCCAGAGCCTCAAGCTGCGGTCCAGGTGCCTTGCGTACGTCATATGCCAGCGTATGGGCGTAGCCACCGCTCGCACGGATCTGCGACGCTACGTCTTCGGCTTCAGCCTTGCCCAGAGCGTACGTGATGTTGGCAGTACCGCCGCCGGACGCGATGAGCTTCGCTGTCAACTCGCCCAGACCGCGTGACCCGCCGATGATGAGCGCATTGACTCCGGTGAATTCATCGGGAGTCACATGCTGCGAGATCAGATCCATAGAAGCCTGCCTGACCGGCGGGACTCGGATGAAGACCTCGAGCGTGCCTGTTGTGCCAGTGCCCGTGACAGAGACGCGACCCTTACGGAACCGCTCGTCAAGATATGTGACCTCGTAATGGAGCGCACTGCGATCTGCGCCATCTTGCATCGCAGGCGCAAGATTAAGGTCCAGCTTCGAGAACATTGAGTGCAGGCCCGGCGCCTCCATCCCGACGATGTAGGAGCAGGCGACGATCTCGGCAACGGCGATGGCACCCATCAGGTCGGAGAGATGCGGAAACAGCTTCGTTACCTGGTCGGCAGGAGCGGTGTAGGCCTCGCCTTTACGACCTTGCAACTCGGCAAACAGCAAATCCAGTGCCGCCGGCAGAGGCTTTACGGGTGAGGGAACTACAGGCGCTGGCGTGGCAGGGCCAACTGGCTCGCCGTGGAAGATCTCGGCCGATAATACCGTCATGCCGAGGACCTCCACTTGTAAGGACGTCGCCGTCGCTGTCGTTGCCACGGGGAAGGAGAGAACTGCCTCAACATCCAGATAAACCCACTTCAAAAACTTGGCGCGGATGCGAGAGGGGACGGATGCAAGATGCCCCTGTGCGGCAAGCGACTCGAGCGCCCAAAGCAGCGTGTGTACTCCGTGAACCACAGGAAGTCCGGCCTGTGTTCGCCGCGCCGCAACCGCATCCATGTGCATCGGATTGCGATCACCCGAGAGCGCCGCGAAGGCTTCCTGCAAACTTTGAGAGACGCGCCTGGACGCAATAATCTGGCTGGTCGACATTCGCTTCTCCTGCTTGCTTCTGCTTATTGGTCGTGCAATGCCTGATGTACGCGTGCGTTCACAATGGGAGAAAAGATTGTGCTGCCCGCCTCGCTCAAGTGAACATCATCCATGTAGTTATTCGGATCGTTCCGAAACGCGTCGAACTCTGATGTGTTGAAGTCGATCAAGGGTGCCGAGGGCATGTTCTGCTTTACCGATTCCATGTATTGCGCCATCTCGTCCTTGTTATAGGCGTAGGACGGACCAAACAGCGGGTACACGACGTAGACCACCTTGATGCCGTGCGCCAGCAACTCCTGCACCAGCTCGCGATAATCTTTCACGGCTGCGGGATCCTGCTGGACTTCGAGCTTCGGGTCGCCCGGCTTGGGCGGGGTCACTCTGGCGACGGGCATGCGGTGGCTGCCATCCGGAAAGAACGTGCGCGGATGGTGCAGATACTTCACGCCAAAGTCGTCGGCCTCAATCCCGAACGAATTGAGCGAGCCGTAAGCCTCCCATATATTCGCCTGGTCAAGTCCGTCCCAGAAGTAGTGAACCTGCGTCGTATGCGGGTAGAGTCCGACGATTGCAACCTTGAAATGGCCGGTCTTGAGTGCCTGTTCGACAATCATCCGCAACTCGACAGCATCGCCGCCTTCAAGGGATTCGTCATAGAAGCGGTAGCCGGTCAAATCCTTCAGGTGCCAGTTGACTGAAGGCGAGGGTCCGATGATCAGCGCATCAAAGTTGGCGGGGACATACCTGTGGTTCAGAAGCCACTTCGCCTTGCGCTCATGGTGCGACGTGCTGAGTTGCCGCCCACGAGGGTCGCGCAGAATGCCGAACACATCCATCTTCCACGTGATGAACAGATGAATCCCAAGCAAGAGAACGAGCAAACCTATCCCAATACTGAGCCAGCCTGTGCTGCTGATGGCGCGTGCGGGTGTCGTCGTCTCGATCGTTGTAGTCGTCATCGCGGGAAACATGCCTTTTAGAAGCGGAAGTAAACAAACGGTGTCGTGATTATGGAATTGATCATAATGAAGGCGACCAGAGTTATCCCAACTGCATAAATGCAGTTCCAGGTCGTAGGCTTGAAGTCACGGCCCATCTCTTCAGATGCCGGGCCGAAGAACGCGATCAAGCCACTCGCAAGAAGTGGTAGTCCGATCACGCGAATCCCCACACCGTCAACCAGCAACGCGTAATCCAAAATGTTATGCGTCGCAAAGGCATCGTGCGGATTGAACAGCGCAATCACCCTCGCATTCGCCTCCGGCACAGAGCTTGCTCCAAAGTAGATCAGCGAAATCACGACGCAGACAAACGTAAGCAGCCACGAGGGAAATGCCGGGATACGGGGCATATTCTTCTTGCGCCAGTATTGGTTGACCCCCAGGTAGGTTCCATGGAGGAAGCCGTAGATCACAAACGTCCAGGCTGCCCCGTGCCAAAGACCGGCGATACCCATCGCCAGGAAGGTGGCGATGGCCGCAGTGAAGAGGGTGCGTTTCTTGAATGCACGGAGGATTGGCGTGTATAGATATGCCGTGATGAATTGCGTCAACGAGATATGCCAGCGCTGCCAGAACTCGATAATCGACTTCGAACTAAACGGACGGTCAAAGTTTCTCGGAATTTCGATACCTAGCATCAGTGCCGAGCCAATCGCCATATCCGAATAGCCGCTGAAGTCGAAGTAAACATCCAGCGCGTACGCGATACTAAAGATCCAGCTTTCAAGCGACGACATATTGGTCGCCGTCGTGTTGCCGAAGTCCACCACCTGCGCGAATGAGTTGGCCAGCACCGCCTTCTTGAACAGGCCGATTGAAAAAAGATAAACGCCGCGTGCCATAAGGTTGGCACGGGCACCTTCCTGTCCGCCAAAATTGCCGAACTGGTGGCGCATGCGCTTGGCGCGTCCCAGGGGGCCAGAGATGAGGTAAGGGAAGAACGTTACAAATGACGCGTGGTCGAGGAGGCTGCCCGCCGAAAGCGTCTCTTCATAACAGTCGATCAGGTACATAATCTGCGTAATCGTAAAGAAGCTGATGCCAAGCGGGAAGGGCAGCGTCGGAACCTGGAAGCCATGGGGAAGCACAAAGGCAAAGAGTGACGCAAAGAACCCCAGGTACTTGAAGGCAGACAGATAGGCGACGTTGAGGCCAAGGGCCAGGACCAGAAGCCGCTTCTTCGCCGGCTGTGCGCTCTTCGTAATCCAACGTGCAAATAGCCAGTTTGCGAGGATCGAAAGAGCTAGATAGATCAGGTTGGAAGGATGGCTTTTGGCGTAAAAAAAGATGGAAGCGGCCACAATCCAGACCTGCGCCGCACGTGGACCCGCTAACCTTCGGAGCGCAATGCAGACGATAATGACGAGCGGCAAAAACAGCAGAATGTAGGGAAACGATGCGAAAAGCATTCTGGCGAAGCCTCAGGTCTGGTTCGTTTTATGACGGACGTAGACAGACAGAAACGGCAATTTTCCCGGGAAACTTCTGTATATTTTCATCTGATTTACTCCTAAAGATTACCATATGGTTACGACTGAACTCCCGATGCGCTAGTGCGATTGCATCCACATCTTAATCTGATTCGCCATGAAGACCCCCGCAACTGGACCATTTTGATGAATCGGATCAAGTCCCAGGTACCTTACCCCCGCCTTGTGCGCGACTGCCGGAGTGCTGGCGTAACCACGAGTGCAAGCCGAGACCGTCGTTCCATCCGTCCCGCTGATGTAAATCTTTTCCCCTTCGATAGTGACAGTGGAGCCGTACCAGGCGAATCCTTGTGACAGTGTGAAGTTGCACGAAGTGGAGTCCGAAACGTCGGTCATCAGTGTGCCGCCAAAGTCCTGTGCCCGGAAATGGCTCGGAGGGATGTCGTGGCCAAAGTCGATCACATCCTGAGGACTTGTTGGATCGTAGGCTGCAACCTCGAGCGCACGAATGTCCAAATAATTCGATGCGTACGTCTGCGACAAATCCTTGTCAAGCTGGATGAGAGTCGGATATGGCTTCTGTCCGCCGGTCTTCCAAACCCAGATGTCGTCTCCGTTGATTATTGAAACAATTAGAAAATGCTTCGGTGAGGGGAGGTGGGCAACCATGGCAGCGATATCCGCCTTCACCTGATTCGGACTCTGATAATTGTTGTTTCCAGACCAAATGATCGTGAACCCCGTGTCAACATTGGGTGGGTGAACTGTGACTTGCGTATTGGGCGGAGAAGCGACAGGCATGCCAGGCGTAGTACGTTCGAAAATATAGTCACTTCCATCAAAATACGAGATTCCGTCAACTCCGCTGATTGTGAGTGCTTGTACCGGCCCTTGGTCAGTTACAGGCTGATAGGCGGTCACAGCCCATGTAACCTTCGTGGGTCCTGACGCAGGAATCACACCAAAGGTAATGGTGGCGGAAGCGCTGGGAATAGCACCACTGCGGACCGCAATCTGACCGGACTGCTGTCCGCCGATACCTTCGTTATAGACGGTTCCACAATAACCAAGAGATTGCAGTGCAGTTTCTACCGTGACTCCAGAGCTATCTTCATTGCCTTGCGTCAGACTGTCACCCCACATGGAGCAGACCGAGTACAGCGCATGAACTGACGAGACCATTTCCGGGAATCCCGGAGCTTTTGCCCGAACGATCGTGTCGCCGATTTTGATACTTGTAACCGGAATACCAACCGAGGTTGCTCCGGGCGCCACTGTAACCGTCAAAGGTACCGTCAGCGTCGTAGGGTCATCCACAGACAAATTGAAGGTCAATCCGCCCGCCGGTGCCGGTGCTGAAAGCGTCAGTGTCTCCGTCGCGGGCAAACCGGCTGGCACGTCGATAGGCGCGGAAAAAGTCGATGGCAAACTTGCCTGCAACCTTACGTTCACCCAGGTTGAGCCGACAGCATAGCCAATATTGGTAGCAAGGATCTGGCTTGTGCCGAATCCAGATCCCGTCACCTGCGGGCGCGTAGATGGACTAACAGCGCCTCCAGCTATGGTTACGGCAGATGGTGTTATCAGTGCCACAGCGTTATTACTGCTGCCAAGTTCAATCGTTGTTCCGCCCGCCGGGGCTGGGCTGGTCAGGCTGATCGAGAGAGGTACGCTCTGGCCGGGTGCAAGAGTTGGAACGGCCCCAACAAGAATCGCAAGGCTTGAAGTCGAAACATTCAGTGTGCCCCCAAGATAGTTCGGTGCGGTCGCGGTCAGGATGGAATTTCCTACCGTCATTCCTGTGTATTGGATCCATGCAGCCATCTGGCCCGCTGGAACGACGACCGGCGACACGACGGACAGGACTCCCGGATTTGAACTTGTCAATTGAATGACCAGTCCTCCGGCTGGAGCGGCCTGACCCAACGTGACCGTGCCCGAGTTTGAGCCAAGCGCAGCCTGTCCAACAGGGCTGGAGAGTATCAATATGGGCAAGATGTTCAGAGCCCAGTCTGTCGGCGCTACTGCCAGTGTGGGCATATAAGGACCTCCCGCAACGGTCAGATTGAAAATCGGCACCACATTCTGCACAGGACTCTGGGCGATCCTGATCAAGGCCTCGATAGTGTTCGTAGGAGGGACCCCATCCTGTCCAGTCACATCCATGAAAAGATTGCCGCAGGGTGACCCGTCCCCGGCTTTGCCACCCGCTGAATACACGCAGGTCGCAATAACGTTCGCCAGAGTGTAAAGCTTTTCGATAGGAACGCCCTGGCCGCTTGGCAGGGCAGGACCCGGCGCCCATCCGGTATGAATATCGATATACGCATTCACTTGATCGAATCGGGCTGCCAAATCTGCGGCATGCGCTGGACTTGCGCCAACCGCGGCGCCGGACCCGATGAATCCCGTCAACGGATAAACGGAGGCCACGGTCGAAACTTCATCCACGGTCACAAAAGTAGCTGAATTCAGCACTCCGCACGGACCAAGAGCAGACATCAATGATGAAGCATTATTGGCTCTTCCGAGGCCTGGATCTCCGCCCGTCGCTGTCAGGTAAACCAGTGAAGAGGCGGATGGACATGTGTAGTCTCCGTTGATACTGAAACGTCCTCCTCCGTCCGTGATCACGGCGGTTGAAAGAAGTGGAAGCGCACTCGAAGCATCTCCAGTTGTTCCTGCGGCGTAAAGCTGAATCGAGGCTCCAACAAGTGGTTGCTGCCCTCCGTATACCTTTCCCTGGATCACTGCCAAACTCACTCCGGCAGAAGTGTTCCGGAGGCCAGTAGTGCCGCAACCAATCGCGAACAAAAGAACCAGGGAAGTCCCGCAGCGAACGCGATTTTTTGGAGGTAGCTTGATGATGCTCTGAACTGACTTCAGCAAAAAATTAATGAAGTCCAATTGAGGCTCCAGGTGAAACAAGAGTGCGCAATCAACTCTTGTGAACGTCTAAATGCATTTGTTAACGCGAATTTGACTAAAACAAGTAAATTTTCAATCGAGGCGTCCCTGACCAGACCACTCTACGCAGAAGTATGACACTTCCTCCACTCGCTTGCTACACCCAGGAATCTCCCGCCCCTACACGGAAAGTTGTAGCTGGCCGATAGATTCCCAATTCGTTCCCGGCAACATGCAAACAAGACCAACCGTTACCCGTTGGCCTTATTCGTATTCTTGTCTCCGCGCCACTTTACTGCACTAGCCATGAGCATCCGGCTGTGGAGCTTGGGCCCGGAACCGGGATAAAGGTAACGCTTGCTCCTGCACCAACAACACTGCTTCCGGTTAAGAGTTCGCCGGTGTTCGCAGATACCATAGCGGTCGCCGCACCCAGATTATCTACTTGGCGTGGCAGCGAATAGCCAATGCAACTCGGCAGCATTACGGTCTGTGCTGTCTTGCCGTTCAGGTCGAGGAACCTGTCTCCCGCAGTCTCTTTGTAGAAGGCACTGTTGGTCGCATGATGATTGTTGGCAGTCGAGCCCAGCATTTCGTTGATCGCATTCTGCATAACGCCTGCGATGTACGGCTCACACTCCTTTGAAGGATGCAAGCCATCCGGGAAGCAATACGTGTTGGCGTATGCCCCGTCCGCTCCCAGATGCGGCTCGGTTGCCAGGTCGGCAAGGTTATCCACGCCCCAGCTATAAGCATTAGCGCGGATGATCGTATTCAGCTTATCTCTGCCAGCATCGTCGGCAAGTCCACTAGCCCCTTTGCCAGAGATCTCCGTCGCCAACACAACGCGTGCACCAAGCGCCTTCGCCTTGGTGACCATGCACTTGAAGTCAGCCGCATTGTCTTCAGGCGTGTGGTTTGGAAAGAGCAGCACGTCATCCACGCCGCCCAGCCACGCAAAGATGACAGGGCCCGAGCCCGGGCCAATCCTTTGACCAAAGGTAAGGTCGAACATAGCGCAGCCATCATAAGCAGACAGCCCGGGTGAGGTAAATGGAACGACCTGATAGGCGCTATCGGTCAACGCCATCAACGCAGGCCATGCCGTCGCCACGGTCATCCCTGCACCTGAGGTGCGGCTATCAAAGCCAGCCAGCACAAGAGGTGTGGGAGTTGTCAGCGGAGGATACGCCGTGGGCACGCCCTTTGCATGGATTAAGGTCAATGCAGTCATTGCAGCGGCTGCACCTTCCGCAAGCGTCAATGGAGCATCCCATGCCCAGACGCCCGCCAGCTTTCCGGTGAATTGCACCGCGTCATACGCTGTTGAGTAGCCAAGCTGATAATTGCCCGACGTGGGAACCGGACAGGTGCCAACATCTCCCTGCTTCAGGTAAGGAAGCTCAACGCCATCAATCAGGTAGTGCGTCTTTGTGACGACTCCGGCTATATTCCCACCGCAGATCATCGTCCAGACGTGCCATCCGGCAGACACTGGTTGCGCCAGCTCTGTCTTGTCTGAACCGAATGCAGCAAAACGCTGACTCCTGCCGGCATACGCTTCAGTTGACGCAATCCAGCATGGCCCGCCAGAACTGGTGTGGCACAGCAACGAGGCATTGGGCTGGAACGCAGACAAGTCGCCATAACCCGTTGCCTGTGGAGCCGTCAGATGTCCCCATGGCGCCTGGTAATACGCGATCATCCACGTCTTCGTCGCATTCAATGGAGGTGGGACAGCAACATAGGATCCTGGACTCGCAAGATTCACGTCCATCCCATCTTCCCATGCCGCATTGACGATGTTTCCGTCGTTCTTCGCGCCGCTGGTGTCGACGGCAACGGAACCCTCACCCTCCAGAAGCAGATACTCTCCAAGAAGATGCCCCCGCTCCGGAATGCTCGTTGCCCCGGCTTTTTCGATAGCGATCAGCCAGCTTGCGGGAGCCTGAGCCAGCGTCGGCTCAAACGGAGCTGCACCCTGCGTAAGACTGAAGAGGCTGCTTACGTTATTGTTCGGATGCGCGGCAATCAGGATCGCCGCGCCAATGGTATCGGTTGGCGCGGGAAGCCCGGGAACCGTCGCGGCTGCATACAGATTCCCGCATGCGCTGCCATCTCCAGCCACTCCGCCCGCGGAGTTGATGCAACTGGAGACGATATCCGCCAACGTGTTGAGGGTCTGAACGGGGATCGTAGATCCCGCGGGCAGAGCAGGTCCAGGCATCGTGCCGTTCGACACATCCACCAACTCATTCACTTCATTGAAGGCCGCTGCAAGTTGTGCCTGATCGGACGCGCCAGAACCCAGCGCGGCAAACGAATTCATAAAAGTAGCGAGAGGAAATACGGATGCGACCGTAGTCAGTTCGTTGATCGAAATGAAGCTGGATGAATTCAAAGCGCCGCATGGTCCAAGCGCAGCCATCTCAGAGATGCCAATGTTGTTGGTTCCAGGCGTAAGCCCGGGATTGCCGCCGGAAGCCACTATGTAGACCGGCGTCGCGTAAGAGGGACAGGTATACGACCCAGTGACGCTAAAACCGCCATTGTTGTCCGTCTTGATCACGGCTTGTATGAGTGGTGTTGCGGGCGTCGCATCACCCAAGGTGGATGCGGCGTAAATCTGAATGGTGGCACCAGCGATCGCTTGTTGACCACCATGAACGCGGCCCTTGAGAGCAGCGCCCGAAACAGAAACCCCGGAAGAGGTGACTTGTCTTGCAACATTGCCGCAACCGGAGAGGAGGAGCGTTGCGAGCAAAACGGGGACGCTGTTCCGAAGATGCGATATACGCAACTTACTGCAATCGAATGGCAAAGAAAGTGAAAATTTCAGCAAATTGACTCCATTTGGCTATGGGATGCTGGGTCCAGAAAAAGACAGGACATCATGGATGGGCCAAGGAGTGATGACAGCAGCGGTACAAACGAAACAGGACACGGGGCGAGCAAACAGTTTCTCACCCCATGTCCTGTCTGTGAAGTTTACAGATTGTAAAAAGAGCTACTTGGCAGCGACAGCTTCAGCCACGCCAGCCTTCAGCGCCGCAGCTTTATCAGTCTTCTCCCACGTAAAGTCAGCTCCCTCGCGGCCGAAGTGGCCATAAGCCGCAGTCTGCTTGTAGATAGGTCGACGAAGATCAAGTGACTCAATAATTCCTGTGGGCGTCAGCGCAAAGTTTGCACGTACAAGCTCTTCAAGCTTGTCTGCATCAACCGTGCCCGTCCCAAACGTGTCAACCAGCACGGAGACCGGCTCGGCCACGCCGATCGCATAGGCAAGCTGCACCTCGCAACGGTCTGCAAGCCCCGCCGCAACGATGTTCTTGGCCACGTAGCGGGCCATGTAGGCTGCCGAACGGTCCACCTTCGTCGCATCCTTGCCGGAGAAGGCTCCGCCGCCGTGACGTCCCATGCCCCCATACGTGTCCACAATAATCTTGCGGCCCGTAAGACCGGAGTCGCCCATTGGCCCGCCAATGACGAAGCGCCCGGTCGGATTGATGTGATACTTCGTGTCGGCATCCAGTAACTCCGCAGGGATAACGGCCTGGATCACATTCTTGAGAATTTCTGCACGCAACTGGTCGTTCGTCACGTTTTCATCGTGCTGCGTGGAGATAACGACTGCGTCAACACGTGTCGGCTTGCCCATTTCGGCATACTCCACCGTGACTTGACTTTTGCCGTCGGGACGCAGGTAGGGCATCAAACCAGACTTGCGAACCTGGGACAGCTTCTCGCTCAAGCGATGTGCCAGCGAGATCGGCAGCGGCATCAGCTCGGGGGTCTCATTCGTCGCGTAGCCGAACATCATGCCCTGATCGCCGGCGCCGCCGGTGTCCACGCCTTGCGCAATGTCGGGCGACTGCTTGTTGATCGTAGAGATGACGGCGCAGGTATTCGAATCGAAGCCATAGGAAGAGTGCGTGTAGCCAATCTGCGCAACGGTGTCACGGACCAGGCCCTGAAAATCCACATAGGCTTTGGTCGTGATTTCGCCTGCGATAACGACTAGACCGGTGCATGTCAGGGTCTCGCATGCCACACGGCTTAGGGGGTCCTGCGCTAGGCATGCGTCCAGAATCGCATCGGAGATCTGATCGGCAATCTTATCCGGATGGCCCTCGGTTACTGACTCACTGGTAAATAGAAAACGGTCGCGCTTTGCCAAGACAACATCCTCCAAGAATCCATCTGTAAAAGCCGTACGCTCCGCTTGGGAGACAGATTACGACCGATCTCCTGAGTTTACCTGCTAGCGGCTTTCTGGATAGGACGTTGCCAGCACTCAATTCGATACAAAGAAGTCGCTTAGGTGGTCTCAGGTTCGGTAACAAGCACCTTTGGCCTGACGTGGCCCATGGCATTGATGGGATTTTCCACAAGAAACCACATCGCCAAAGAGTAGGCGAACGTCAACGCAGTAACCGCCAAAAGCCCATGTCGCAGGGCCAGATAGACTGCCGTCAGGTGGAACAGGTAGATGGAATAGCTGATGCGCCCAATCCACATAAACGGCCATGTGCTCAGCAGCCTCTTGCCAAAACCTAGCAGCACAACCAGGAACAGTCCCGTTACGATGAACAGCACAGCTTCATAAATGCCGGTGTTGCCCAGCCGGGAGTTAGTGATGGTGCTAGTCCCGTGTTTGCCGAGATAAACCAGAAAAGCCAGCGAGCAGGCTCCGACAGCCAAACACGCGATTGCAATCTGCGAGCGTAGTGCCTTGCCCGGATTGCCATCAAGCCGCTCCTGCAACTCCGGCCACAGCAAAGCGATCAGGGCGCCGGCTGCCAGCGTATCCATCCGAAACGGCAGCAGCATGTAGATCTCCCAGTGCCACGGAAACAGAGGTGTGCACAGGAAACGAAGAATCGGAGCGAGCGCAATCAGTCCAATCGCGCACCAGATAAGCTGCTTGCGATTCAGAAAGTAAACGGCAATCGGCCACAGCAGGTAAAACTGTTCCTCCACCGCCAGCGACCACAGCGGCAACGTATCCAACGGATGAACCCCGAGCAGAATCAGGAAGTTCATCCCACCGATGTACAAATACCAGTAGCGTAGAAACCCAAAGCCGAACAGGAAGCCGCTGATGATCAACACGATCACGTATGCCGGCAGAATACGCTTCGCACGCCGGCTGTAAAACCCGCCGATATACCGTCCAAAGCCTTTGCGCTTCTGATTGAACAGAATGCCCGTGATCAAGAAACCCGACAATACGAAAAACAGGTCCACGCCCATCCAGAGGAGTTTCACCTGGTAGAAGTGGTGAAGCAAGACCGCAATGATGGCAATCGCGCGTAAGCCGTCCAGTTGCGTGATACGTGCTCGGGGATTGCCCATGGCTCGATACTACCAGTCAGTTTCCCCAATTTTCTCGGTTTGCCTCCTGGCTAAATCATGCCGTTGCTCTCGAAATTATGCCGTAAATGTACCGTCCAGCAATCTTCCCTTGCCCTTGGCTCTAGAAGGAAGGACCCGGATCGAGCGTGCATTTAGGCACGGAGACTCTGCACCTTTCTAAGCTTGAGCGAATCAAACAGGTTAGACTTAACGGGACACTATGCCAAAAAGACCTTTAAGCAGCACGCCGATGACCAGCTCGGCAAAGTCCTCGGCCGTCCGGCCTGGAGGGTGTACAGATCCGATCGTTGGCGCAATTCTCTCCGGCTGGCGCTACGACATTTCCAGCATCTCCCCCGAGATGCGGAGAGACTACGAAAACCACCTGGCCGAATGTCTGCACTGCCGCCATAGGCAGCATATTGCACGTTCCATCGATGTCCTGCTCATCTCTGTAAGCTCTCTTTCTATGGTCGCTTTTCTCCTCGCAGCAGTGGTACTGCGCCGCGTTGAACTACTAACCCATATCGCCGGCAGCGTCACGCTGCACCTGCGCCAGACACCGGTTGCCATCTCGCTTGAGGGCGTCGCTATCGCCGGCGTCATCGTTTCGATGATCCTTTGGATGCTCGTTGCCATCGCAACCCCATTGCCCGGTCACATCGGCGATCTTTTGCGGCAGCGCGTTCCTTCCGATCTTCGCGAGCGATTTGCCCGGCGCCACGCGGCGTAGGCGATCCGTATGGCTCACGACCCCAACAGCGAAATTCTTCCTCCAATCAGCGAGACTCCCTACACCCCTGCAGAGCCTCGTGACGGCCGTCTCTATAGCGAGTGGGATCCCCGCTCGGCTCCCGGAACCTACTTCCTTCTGGCGGTGAACGTCGCGGTTTTCCTGTGGATGACCCTCCACGGCGTGTCTGCCCGCAGCCCCCGGCCCGACCAACTCATCCACTATGGCGCAAATAACACCGTCCTGGTGCTCAACGGGCAATGGTATCGCCTTGTCACGGCCACTTTTGTCCATATCGGGTTCTTCCACATTGCGTCGAATATGTGGTGCCTTTGGAACCTCGGTCTCCTCGGCGAGCCCCTGCTGGGTCCCTTCGGCCTCATCGCGGTCTACCTTCTCACAGGAGTCGCTGGCAATCTGCTCTCCATGGCCTGGGACGTCGGCTCCTCTCAACTGCGGCAACTGCCCCTTGAATATGTCTCAAGCGTCGGTGCCGGAGCCTCAGGCGCCGTCTTTGGAATTGCCGGCATACTGATCGTCCTGCTCTCCAACCAGAAGCTTCCCATCCCCTGGAGCGAACTCAAGCGCCTGCGCACTTCCGTAGTTCGCTTCGCCGGCATCAACTTGCTCATTGGCGGCGCCACCATCTTCGGCGGACCTATCCGGATCGATAACTCAGCCCACCTGGGCGGCTTCCTCAGCGGCCTTGCCCTCGGCCCTGGCCTCGTAGCCCGTATGACCTCTGGACGAGTGCGCTATCTCGCACGGCAACGCATCGTCTTTATCGCGGCAGCTTTCGTCCTCTCGCTCGTCGGCTATTTGATCGCCAGTATGCAATAGACCCAATACCATTCCAACGCACACAACAAAGAGGCCCCGAAAGGCCTCTTTGTCATTTTCCGAATTAGATTTATGTCAACGTACTGCTTGCGAACTTCCGTACCATCGCCAGCAAGAGTCGCCGGTCGCTCTCCGACAGATGCGCCGAATACCGCTGCACCTGCGTCAGGAACCGAATCTCCTCTTCACTCAGGTTCAGTGTCGAGACCTCTTTGCCCACCTGATCTTCCGCAAAAAACTGTGAAAGTTGCAGGTCAAGCGCACCCGCAATCTTCTGCAACGTTTCCAGCGATGGCACCGTGTGCCCGTTTTCCACTCGCGATAAATAGCAGCGCAATAGGCCCGTGCGCTTTTCAATATCGCCCTGCGACATTCCCCGCTGCAACCGATAATCGCGGATCGTCGTGCCGATGTTATTCGAGATTGACTTCACTGGGGCACTCGCCTGCACAGGAAGGACTATTTGCATGTCAGCCATTAACCGTAAAGTAACGTCCACAAACAACACAGGCAAGCTCAATCTTCGGTACTTCTCCGATTCCCGTATCGCCGGAGGTTCCCACCGCCAAAACCTCATCTAATTCTTGAAGGGGGTTGCCCGCCGGAACCACCTGTTGTATTAGCAAGATGATAACTGCAATCAGGCACTTACCCCATGTACATTCCGCCGTTGACATCCAGAGTATGGCCCGTTACATAGCTAGCATCTTCTGAGGCCAGGAACGCCACCGCCCCTGCAATCTCTCGATCCGTACCGGCACGAGCCAGCGGCACCTGTGAAATCATCGCATTACGCTGGTCCTCCGTCAGAACCGCCGTCATCGCTGTCTCGATATACCCGGGCGCCACCGCATTCACCGTAATCGTCCGGCTCGCAAGCTCTCGCGCCAGCGACTTCGTTAGTCCGATCAGTCCCGCCTTCGAAGCGGCATAGTTTGCCTGACCTGCCTGCCCGGTCTCCGCGACGACCGAAGTGATATTGATAATTCGCCCCCAGCGCGCTTTCAACATAGGGGACATGCAGGCCTGGGAGAGCAAAAACGCTCCGGTCAGGTTAGTGTTCAGCACATCGTCCCAGTCATGCCGCTTCATTCGCAGCGTCAGCACGTCGCGTGTAATCCCGGCGTTGTTTACCAGGACCTCGAGCTTGCCAAAGTGCGCCACAACCGCCTTGGCGCAGGCCTTGATCGATTCTTCATTCGCCATATCGAGCGCGAAAACCTGTGCCGTCCCGCCAGCCGCGGCTATTTCGGCGGCAACTTCCGCCAGTTTGTCCATATTCCGTGCAGCAAGTGCAATATGCGCTCCTTCCGCGGCAAGGCGGAGAGCAACAGCCCGGCCTATGCCCTGGGAGGCTCCTGTAACGAGGGCAACACGATCGGTAAGCGAAGGCAAGAGGAAAGCTCCTTGAGAAACTACGGCCAGATTGAAGCCATTCCTCTAAGAGTACGACGTTTTCCTCACTTCACATCCCGTCGCAGTGGCCAGATGGTCACCCGCAACTCACGCGCGAAGTGGAGAACCGGCTCCCGCTCGGGCAGCACCAGCCCATGCGCGGCCGGAATCTCATTCACTCGTATCTCCGCCTCCGCCGGCTCCAGCGTCCATGGCACATGGTGAATATCTCCGACCAGCATCCGTCCGGCAAACGGAGTAAACAAGCAATATCGCTCCGTCAGAAAGTGTTCAATCGACCCCGGCTGGCTAACCCCCGCTGGCGCCGCACCCACGCTCCGATAGCTCCCCTGAAACCGAACGTTCTTCCGCGTCAGCAGCCGTCGGCTTTGATATTGAATGCTCTGCGCATCTTCCTTGTAGCTCATCGAGGCAGGAAAGTAGGGAAGGTGAAACAGCGTCCTGGCCCCCAGTACTGCCAGCGCACTCGCACAATCGAGTGAGAAAAAGTAGACCCCACTCAGGCCAGACACCTGCGACCGCACATAAGTCCGCAGGTTCAGCTCCGGGAACGTCCCCGTCGTCGGCACCGTAACCGTCGTGCTCCCAATTACACGACTCGCAACTTCATCCATCCAGAACGGCACCACCCCCGCCCAGGCGAAGCCGTCGTAGGTGTCTACCTCCAATCCTGCTGGCAGTAGAGCGGCCATCTGGCTTACTGGAATTGGCCAATGAGCAAACAAAAGGTCGTTCCAGCGCTGCCGCATCCGCCAGGGTCCGGAGGGAAGGGGATAAGGCCGGTGTTCGGTGGATTTCAACGAAAGATCGTAATCAGAGTGCACGCCTCATTTTCCTCTATACACACCGCGATATGCTGGACGAATAATGAACCTTGAGACTGACGAGTTGATGCAGCCGCAGAAAGACACTGACGTTTATGCGATTCACGGTGCCGAACCCGAAGTCCTCGCCTACGCGATGGCCAAATACTCCCGTTCCGCCCTGACCATGAAACAGTCGCTGGCGGAGATCAGCTCCCAGCGCGCCGAGCAATTTCTCAACACTTTCTACTTCCAATACGGCCACCGCTCTATCGCCGACCTGGCCCACATTCCCTTTGCCATCGAACGCCTCAGCCTCCTCGCCGCCATCGCCCTCGTAGACGAGCAGCGCTGGGATGGCCAGGAGCGCAGCACCCGCTACCAGGACTTCCGCAAATCCGGCTGGTACACCCCTTCCCTCGCGAGCGAGACCGAAGCTTACACCATAGCCATGAAATCCCTCTTCGCCAGCTATAACCGCCTAGGTGAAGGTATGTTGGAAGCCCTCAAAGCCCGCATCGCGTGTCCAGAGGAGATGAAACCCGACGCCTACGATCGTACCCTCAAAGCCCGTGCCTTCGATGTCGCACGCTATCTCCTCCCGCTCTCGACCAACACCTCGCTCGGCCAGATCGTCAACGCCCGCACCCTCGAAACCCAGGTCTCTCGCCTTCTCACCAGCGACTTTGCAGAGATCCGCACACTTGGCGAAAAGCTCCGCGTCGCCGCTACCGAGCCTGCGTGGAACGTCCAGCACAAAGCCGCCCAGGAGCTTATGGAAGAGCTTGAAGCCGCGAGTGGCACCCGCGACGCCCGCGTCGAGCAGATGCTCCTCAAGCCCGTCAAAGCCGCGCCGACACTGGTTAAATACGCTGTGGCCAATGACTATCAGCGCGAAACCCGAGCTCTCCTGACCCAGGCCGCCGCGGAACTCCTGCAAGACTCAGCCATTGACCCCGCCCCCGTCGTTGACCTTCTCGAAGCGGGTGAACCGCTCGAAATCGAACTCACTACCTCGCTTCTCTATCCCAACTGCCACTTCTCCTACCGCCAAGTACGCAACGCAGTCAGCGGCTTGTCCGCTGCACGCCGTGCGGAGATCATCGCTTTGGGCACCCAGCATCGCGGACGCCACGACGAACTCGTTCGCGCCTTCCACTCGGGCTCCGGTCTCCGCTTCGACATCCTCATGGACATTGGCGGCTTCCGCGACATGCACCGCCATCGCCGTTGCACCCAGTTGCTCCAGGAGTTCACTGATCTCCACGGCTACGAGACCCCGGACGCCCCTGGTCAGCCCACCCTCGCCGAAGCTGGCATCGCGGCCGAATATGACTCCGCAATGAGCGCCGCCTACACCGCCTACGGCCACCTCCGCGATTCCGGCGTTCCAGAAGCCATAGAGTCCGCCCGCTACTGCCTGCCCCTCGCCACCCGTTGCCGCTCCATGTTCAAGATGGACTTTGCCGAAGCCCTTTATATCTCTGAACTTCGCAGCGGCGTCGCGGGCCATTACAGCTATCGCCGCGTTGCCTGGGAGATGTATCTGGCCGTCAAGCGCCAGTACCCGGAACTGGCTGGCATCTTCCGCATCGACGACGTCTCGGAGCCAGTAGACCTACTGCGCCGCTAATTCAGACCGCTTTTGCTTTTCGCTTTTTGTTTGCCGCAGCGTCTTTCGGTACGTTAGTATTTCTTAGAGCTGGTACGCAGAGAACCACAACTAGCCCACATAGGGAGATCCACTTGGCAGACATGCTCGCAGAACGTGGCAAGGCAATTGAAGCGGCGCTTTCACAGCTCGAAAAGCAGTTTGGCAAGGGCTCGATCATGCGCCTTGGGTCGAAGGAAGCCATTGTTCCTATCTCGGTCATCTCTACCGGGTCCATCTCGTTCGACGCGGCGCTTGGAGTGGGTGGTGTGCCCCGCGGACGTGTCATCGAGATCTTCGGACCGGAGTCCTCCGGCAAAACCACCATCACTCTTCAGATCATCGCTGAAGCCCAGAAGAATGGTGGCCTCGCCGCGTTCGTTGACGCCGAGCACGCGCTCGACCCGGGCTATGCCAAGAAGCTTGGCGTCGACGTCGACAATCTCCTGATCTCGCAGCCAGACTACGGCGAGCAGGCGCTTGAAATCGTTGAAGCTCTCGTCCGCTCAGGCGCTATCGACGTGCTTGTGGTCGACTCGGTCGCCGCGCTGGTTCCCAAGGCTGAACTAGATGGCGAAATGGGAGACTCGCACATGGGGCTGCAAGCGCGCTTGATGTCTCAGGCTCTGAGAAAGCTAACCGGAACTGTGGCGAAGTCGCGCACCTCTCTCATCTTCATCAATCAGATCCGCGATAAAATCGGCGTCATGTTCGGCAACCCGGAGACGACCACCGGCGGGCGCGCCCTCAAGTTCTACTCGTCAGTCCGGATCGACATCCGTCGCATCGGCGCAGTCAAGGAAGGCGATGTCATCGTCGGCTCCCGCACCAAGGTTAAGATTGTCAAAAATAAGGTAGCCGCCCCGTTCCGCGACGCCGAGTTCGACATCCTTTACGGCGAAGGCATCTCGCGCGAAGGGGATACGCTGGACCTTGCAGTCGTGCACAACATCGTAGACAAGAGCGGCGCCTGGTACAGCTTCCAGGGCGAGCGAATTGGCCAGGGTCGCGAAAACGTTCGCAACTTCCTGAAGGCGAATCGCGAGATCTTTGGCCGCATCGATACCGAACTCCGCTTGAAGATGGGTATCTCCGCCTCCACGCTACCGGTTCCCCCAGTTCCGGAAGACGGCCAGGAACAGGCAGCGGCCGTAGTCAAAGGCAAAAAATAAGCTCTTCACGAACCCGAGAAAAAGAGGGAACCTCTTAAGGGCTCCCTCTTTTCTTTTAACTGAGGATCGGATTGCCCAGCGGAATCACGGTGCGGTTCGCTGTATCGTTCAGGACTTCGATAAAAGCCACAACTAGCGCGTCGATGCCCGTGATCAAGCCAAGATAACCGCCTAGTGTGCTGAATGATGCGCCCATGCCGAAGTCTCCGGCAGCCAACAAGAAGAATGTGATCCAAAGCAGAAGGAAGATGCTCCAGATGGCCTTTGCCTTCCAGAAGCTGACGATCCAGAGAAAAAACGTAAGGATACCCCACATCAGCAGTACCGCCGCGACCGCGGAGGCCGGTGGAGCCTTAAGCCAGCCCGCTCCCACCGTCCACTGCATCAGCGCGAACCACCACCAGAACAACCCGTAGGACGTAAACGCCACGGTACCGAAGGTGTTCCCATTTCGGAACTCCAGCACCCCCGCAATAATCTGTGCCACGCCACCGTAAGCAAACGCCAATGGCACCACGACAGGTACCGCCTCATGCGGCAGCATTCCAGCGTTAATCGCGGAAAGGACGCACGTGGTCAAACCAAAGCCTGCAAGTCCGAGCGGGCCTGGATTGCCAACCTTGAAAGTGGGAGACGCGACGGTTGAAGCGACGACCTGGGCCATGCCAAGAGTTCTCCTCTAGTTTTGCGTTTGAGATGACTTCTGTAGTGCGCTTCATCCTATAACGTAGCGAATGTTCGAGCAGCAACATATTGAGAAGGCTTCGCTTATTCTAGAAAGATAAAGATGAGCGCCATATTAATCCGCCCCGCGACTCCCGCAGATGTCTCCACAATGCTTGGCTTTATCCAGGAACTGGCCCTGTACGAGCGCGAACCCGACGCCGTTGTAGCCACAGAAGCCGACCTCCTCCGCGACGGCTTCGGTCCCACGCCGCGCTATCGCTGCATGATTGCCGAGCATGGTGGCGCCGCTGCCGGGTTTACGCTCTACTTCGAGAGCTATTCGACCTGGCGCGCGCACCATGGCATCCGGTTGGAAGACTTGTACGTCACGCCTGGCAAACGTGGCCTCGGCATCGGCAAAGCGTTGCTGGTGCATCTTGCTAAGGTCGCCGTCGCGGAGGGCTGCCCACGCCTGGAGTGGGACGTGCTGAAATGGAATACACCTGCGATTGGCTTCTACGAGGCGATCGGGGCGAACATGCAAACCGAGTGGCGCATCATGCGCGTTGCCGATGAGGCTCTCAACGCGTTAGCAGCAGGAAAGCGATTATGAACAAGAAAGTTAGAGTCATTGGTGGGGGCCTTGCAGGGCCGGAAGCAGCACTCCAGGCCGCAGCACGCGGCTGCATGGTCGAGTTGTTCGAGATGCGACCGCATCGTTCGACCGAGGCGCACCAGACGGCAAACTTCGCGGAACTGGTCTGCTCGAACTCGCTCAAGTCAGAGTCCGAAAACTCCGCGCCCTGGCTGCTCAAGCAGGAGATGCGCCAGGTAGGGTCCTTCCTGTTGGCTGATGCGGACGCTACGGCTGTCCCTGCGGGTCATGCATTGGCGGTTGACCGCGTCGCCTTCTCGGCGCGAGTCGCGGCTCGGCTGGAGGCACAGCCCAACATTACGATCCGCCGTGAAGAGGTGACCACGCTTTCGCCAGACGATGCTGATCTCACCATCCTCGCGACTGGTCCGCTGACTTCGAAACCGCTGACGGACGCGCTGCAGGCGATCACTGGTGCGGACCAGCTCGCCTTCTACGACTCAATCTCGCCCATTGTCGATGCAACCACGATCGATATGGACAAGGTGTACTTTGCAGCGCGCTGGGACAAGGGATCCGCGGACTACATCAACTGCCCTTTTACCAAGGAAGAGTACGACGCCTTCATCGAAGCGCTTATGACGGCCGAACACGCGGAGTCGAAGGAGTGGGAGCAACTCCAATACTTCGAAGGCTGCCTGCCCATTGAAGAGACCGCGCGCCGGGGGAAGGATACGTTGCGCTTCGGACCGATGAAGCCGGCCGGGTTGACGAATCCGAAGACCGGACGATGGCCCTATGCATGCGTCCAGTTGCGCTCTGAGAACCTGCGGGCCGACTCCTATAATCTTGTCGGCTTCCAGAACCACCTGAAGTTCGGCGAGCAGGCACGGATTCTGCGCATGATTCCGGGCCTCGAGCAGGCGACCTTTTTGCGGTACGGACAGATTCATCGCAACACTTATATTCATTCGCCATCGTTGTTGAATGAGACGCTGCAGTTGAAAAGTCGGCCGGATATGATTGTCGCCGGGCAACTGTCAGGGGTTGAGGGCTACACAGAGTCAATTGCCAGTGGCATGCTGGCGGGCATCTTTGCGGCAGAGCTGGTCAGCGGCAGGACGCCTGCAACGTGTCCGAGGCTTAGCGCCAATGGGTCGCTGATGCACTACATCACACACGCCGAAAGTAAGAAATTCCAGCCCGCAAATATTACGTTCGACCTGCTGCCGCCGCTTGAAGAAGAGCTGCGGAAGAAGATTCGTGACAAGAAGGAGCGGCATAAGATCCAGTGTGACCGGGCGCTGGAAGCCTGGAAGGAATGGCTTGGGGGGCTCGCAGGTCATTCTGCACTGGTGGAGCAGCACGCGACTTTGTAAACTGAAGGCAAAAGGGCTAAGTTCAGATTGCCCTCAAGAATGGAGTTTCAAGATTATGCTCAGTGTCATGCCGGCTCCCGTCTTTTCCAACAGGCTTTCGGGCTTTTTGAGCGATCTGCTACATCCGCTGCGAACACCAGCCAAGGATGATGATCCGGGGAGGCCTTTCACGCCGCCACCGTCCCAGCCTTCCAAGGAAGAAAAAAATGACGATGATGACGACGGGCCGCGATTTCCGATGGACCCTGCGCTAGCGTAAGTTGCGGAGTCCGCTCAGGTATCGGAGACTTACGATTCGGCCCTGGGTTCCTCTCGATGGCTGCCCAGAAGGAAAGCAGGATCGATGGCGATTAGACCGGTAGAGACGCGCAACACGCGATTTGACGTGCTGCGGATCGTCTTTGCGCTCCTGGTAATCCTGTCGCATGCGCCTGAGCTTACAGACGGCAGTCCTTCTCGCGAACTCTTCCACCGCTTTACCCGTTCCGGAGAGACATTTGGGTCGTTCGCGGTTTACGGCTTCTTTCTCCTGAGCGGGTTTCTCATCGTTCGCAGTTGGCAGGTGGAGCCGCATTTCTGGAACTTCCTACAGAAACGAGTTCTCCGGATTGTGCCGGGGTACCTGGTCGCTGTTGTCTTAAGCGTCGTGCTTGTTGGGCTACTGGCGCCGGCAACGCCGCACTACTTTCATGAGTTTCACCCGAAGTATCTAAAGGGAATCGCGCTGCTGAGCTCGCCGGCGACTCCGCCGGTTCTACCGGGGGCGGCGTATCCACTGGTCAACGGGGCGCTCTGGACGATCGGGTATGAATTCCGATGCTACCTGCTGGTGGCGATCTTTGGCGTCCTGGGGCTTGTCAACCGACGCTTCGCCTGGCTTGGCGCAACGCTGTTCTTTGCCGCTTTGGCAATGCTTCCAATTGCTCCTTCGAGTCACTTCGCGCATCTCGTTGGCGCGGTGCTTGGTGAGCCTGACAAGATCTTTCGGCTGGCTGCCGCCTTCTTTGTCGGAGGCTGTTTCCTGCTGTTCCGCGAGCTGATTCCGTTCCGAGTGCCGTTGGCTATCCTCGCTGCGGTTGGTTTGCTGGGCGGAATCTTCAGCCCATATACGGCTAGCGCCGCACTGGTGCTTTGCGGCGGGTATCTATTGTTTTACTTCGCGCAACTTCCGGCGCGGGCTGCTTTGCTGCCGCGACGCTTCCCGGATATCTCGTACGGTCTGTATCTGTACGGGTGGCCGGTGGAGGCGCTGTGGATCTGGCACTTCCACGGCTCGCCCTGGGTCGCCTTTCTGGGCTCGGCGATTCTGTGCGCAGGACTCGGATGGCTGAGTTGGCATTTTGTGGAACGGCCCATGCTGCGGCTCAAGCGGCGGAGTACGTCCGCTTTGCCTCCCGGGTGACAACCAACCTCCGGTGCCTGAAGGATGGTGCCTGATTGAAATCCATGTCTCAAGTCCGAGACACGGGGCACCCCGGACTGTTCTACTCCTCGACTTTTTTCTTGTTGCGGGCTCGGATCTTGAACCAGATAGGAGAGCCGATAAAGCCGAAGCTCTCGCGAATCTGATTGGCCAGGAAGCGCTCGAACGAAAAATGCATCTTGACGTCGCGGTCGGTGAAGAGAACAAAGGTGGGTGGCGCTACCTGAGCCTGGGTCATGTAGTAGATGCGGACGCGTTTGTTCATAGGGACACTGGCGCGCTGGAAGTCTACGGTGTCGAGGAACTTGTTCATCTGGCCGGTGGAGACGCGCTTGCGGCGCTCGCGGGCCACAAGTTCCACTTTGGCGAAGACCTCGCTTATAGCGCGGGGTTTGTCGCCGTCGGCGGGAGCTGCGGAGATGAAGAGCAATGGCGCATAGTCGAGATATTTAAGAGCGTCGCGGACCTGCTGGGCGTAGATCTTCTGGTCGGCGGGAGGTTTGCCGTCGGTGCGGCCCGTGGTCATCAGGTCCCACTTGTTGATGACGATGATGACGGAGCGTCCGCTCTCGTGTGCGTAGCCGCCGATATTGGCGTCGATGTTGGTGACGCCTTCCTGGGCGTCGATGATCAGGAGCGAGACGTCTGCGGCCTCAAGGTGTTTACGGGCCATGATGACGGAGAGCTTTTCGGCCATCATCTTGGTCTTGCCCTTGCGGCGGATGCCGGCGGTGTCGACGAAGCGGAAGAGGTGACCCTTGCGTTCGACGATCTCGTCTACAGCGTCGCGCGTGGTGCCGGCGATGGGGGAGACGATGGCGCGGTTGGTCTCGGTAAGCGCATTGAGCAATGTGCTCTTGCCTACGTTGGGCCGACCGATGATGGCTACCTTGGTCTCGCGGGACTCGTACTCTCCATGGGTGCGCTGCTTGCGGATGGGTTTAGGTTCTTCGCCATCTTCGAGTGGCTCAAACTCGTCTTCGAATGTTTCGGTCTCTGCCTCTGGCTCAGGCTGTTCTTCGATGGGCTCGGGGAGGGTGGCGAAGACTTGGTCGAGCAGGTCGCCGATGCCTATGTTGTGCTCTGCGGAGATCATGTGAACGTTCTTGAAGCCGAGGCGCCGGAAGTTTTCGGCTGCGGTCTGCATATGCTCGGTATCTATTTTGTTGACTGCCAGAAAGATGGATTTTCCGCCGCGCATGAGGAGACGGGCTAGCTCGAGGTCTGGGGAGGCTAGTTCCGTGCGGCCGTCGACGACCATGACGATGGAGTCTGCTTCTTCGAGAGCGACCTGGGCCTGGCGGAAGATTTCGCTGGGGATAAGAGCTTCGTCGTCGGGGATAACGCCGCCGGTGTCGACGATGCGGGCTTCGCGACCCTGCCACTCGAGTTCGCCGTAGATACGGTCGCGCGTGATGCCGGGTTCGTCGCCGACAATAGAGCGGCGGGACCCGGTGAGGCGATTGAAGAGGGTGGACTTGCCGACGTTGGGGCGTCCGCAGATTGCTATGAGCGGGAGAGCCTTGGAGGCGGCGTGCTCCATGGTAACCGACTGCTGGAGGGCGAGGAGTTCAGCCTCGCGCCATGCTGCCTCCGGGCTATCAGAGTTTTGGCTGCCTGAGATGCGTCGGCGTGGGCCTCCGGAGCCTTTCCCTTCTCGCTCCTGCGCGGCCTGTTGTTGGGAGTCGGAGCGGAAACTGCGGCCGGGCGCGCGACGGGTCGGGCCACCAGCAGCGGGGGCGGCGCCGCGGACCTGCTTTTCTGGGTCGTCGCCGGTGATCGAGCGCTTGGACTCAAACTCGGGGGAGCGTTTGGAGACGCGTTTGGATTCAGTCTCTTTAGCTTTTTTGGTCGCAACTACTTTGCGCTTGCGTGGGTCGAGTTTCCCTGTGGCCCCGGTGGTCGGGGTGGACTTGGGTGCTTTGCCCTTGTGGGGGCGTGTGCTGGCCTGGCGGTGTTTTTTGCCTAGGCGTTTTGGGGCTTTCTTTGGTGCCATGTGTGTTGCCTGCTCTCTGATGCCTCGGTACCCGGGGGGGGACCTTGTTTGGTCCTAAAGTCCTGATTTAGCTGAGCTTATGTCTGGACTTGCCCGCTAAAATATTGAAAACAAAGCGTTTGATGGTAAAGTATTCAAAAGAATAGAGTTAGCTGAACTCGAGGTATCGGCGACAGAGGCGAACGATACTCGCGGGCTAATGAATTGGGACGACAAGTGTTTGCTCGTTCTTCCTATTTTACGGGATTGACGGGGGGGATTATGCCAACTATTTTGGGGACGGAAGTGATTGAGCCGACGTAGGTTACGTCTCTTCGGCGGCGACACCGGGATTGACACGCGTTTTTGGCGGGATTCCGAGGTAATTTCTTCGCTTTGCGCATGCGGGATTCGTGTGGCGTGGTGTCGAATTCGGTCTCACAGCTCAGGGATAGACTGGACGGCACATGGCCGGAACGGTCGAAACTAAGCAACCACCCGAAGCGCTTTGGATTTGCGCGATCAAGCCCCCAAACTGATGGGCGGGGTTTCGCTTGTTGTTCGCATATGATGGGGTAGAGATACCTCTTGGCTTCCGCGTTTACCATTCCGTCGCAGGCTCCGGTCAGGAAGAAGCTGCCGACGCTCCATGAGTTCTTTTCGGTGGGCGGGATCCTTGCGCAGTCTTCGCTGGCATTTGAGTATCGCAAGGGGCAGTACGACATGGCCAAGGCTGTGGAATCGGCGCTGAACGATAAACGGCATCTGGTGGTGGAGGCTGGGACGGGGACGGGCAAGACACTGGCTTATCTGGTGCCGGCGCTGCGATACGCGCGGGAACACGGGCAGAGGGTCATCATTTCTACAGGCACGAAGAATTTGCAGGAGCAGCTTTATTTCAAGGATGTTCCGTTTCTGGAGAGTGTTCTGGGCGAAGAGTTTGGCGCGCTGAAGGTCTGCTACATGAAGGGCCGGGCGAACTATCTTTGCAAGCACAAGTTGTATGCGCTGCGGGATTCTCCTTTGCTTTCAGGGCTCGATGAGATTGAACAGTTTCACCAGATTGCGACGTGGGAGAAGGCGACGGCGACGGGGGATCGGGCTGAGCTGAATCATCTGCCGGAGAGCTCTCAGCTTTGGGGCAAGCTTGATGCTCGGACGGAGGCGTGCCTGGGTAGCTCGTGTCCGGACTGGGAGCAGTGTTTTGTGACGCAGATGCGGCGGAAGGCGATGGAGTCGGACCTAATTATCGTCAACCACCATTTGTTTTTTGCAGATCTAAACATCAAGCAGCAGGCGGGCGGGGCGACGGATGCAGGAATTCTGCCGGATGCGGCGGCGGTGATCTTTGACGAGGCGCATGAACTGGAAGATATTGCGAGCAACTATTTCGGGATCGGGTTGTCGCATGCGCGGTTCGATGAACTGACGCGGGATGTGGAGATCATGCTGCGGGCGAAGAATGCTTCGTCCAGTGCAATTGAGAGTGCTTGCGGGATTTTGAAAGACCGGGCCCGGATGTTCTTTGCGGCTCTGCCGACGGATGTTGTTGGCGGTAGTGCAGGACTGGGACGGATGCCGTTTGATCATACGGAGCGGGAGAGTTTTCTGGAGTCGGATGGCGACGTCTACCTTGGGGCGCTGAATGCGCTGCAGCGGGTAGAAGGGGAGTTGGAGCGGGTCAAGAATGTTGAAGAGACGAAAGGGCTGATCAAGCGGACGAATGATATTCGACAGCATTTGAAGTTCTTGCTGGAATCGGATGACCCCAATACGGTGTTCTGGATTGAGCGACGTGCGGTTGCGGGAGTGAGGAATCTTGGGCGTGGGGCGGGACAGCAGACGTTTCATACGCAGTTGCAGGCTACGCCGATCGATGTTTCGGGGCTGCTGAGTGCGTCACTCTTCGATGTCTATTCGACCGTGGTTCTGACTTCTGCAACGTTGACCGTTGCGAATGCGTTTACGCATCTGACGACGCGGCTGGGACTTGCGAGTACGCGAGAATTGATTGTGCCTTCGCACTTTGATTATGCGAAGCAGGCTTTGCTGTATCTGCCGCCGAACATGCCGGACCCGCGGGAGCCGGACTTTACGATGCATGCGGCAGAGAAGATGCGGCGGGTGCTTGAGATTACGCGGGGTCGTGCGTTCTGTTTGTTTACAAGTTACAGCCAGATGAAGGTGATGCATGAGCGGATGCTGGGACAGCTTCCATATCCGCTGCTGCTGCATGGGACGGCGCCGCGGCATGTGCTGCTACAGCAGTTCAGGGATACTCCGAATGCAGTGCTGTTTGGGACGTCGAGCTTCTGGCAGGGGGTAGATGTGCAGGGGGAACAGCTTTCGTGCGTAATTATCGACCGGCTGCCGTTTGCTGTGCCGACGGACCCCGTGGTGAAGGCGAGGATGGCGGCAGTTGAGGCGGCGGGGGGGAAGCCGTTTTTCGATCTGCAGATTCCGGCAGCGGTGATTACGTTGAAACAGGGATTTGGAAGATTGATTCGATCACTGGAAGATCGGGGGGTGCTGATGTTGCTGGATCCGAGGATTCAGCGGCAAAGGTATGGGAAGATTTTTCTGGAGTCGCTGCCGGGCTATGGATTGACGCAGTCGATTGATGATGTTGAAGCGTTTATGGGCGAGGGTGCTCGCAACGCTGAAAAGTTTTAAGCGCAGATTTCTGCGCTGCGCTATGGAATGACAAGAAAGCGGAGGAATGACAACTCTGTGGATCGGCTGAATTTTAAGCGGGGCCACCGGCTGTCCTATCCGCGTTATTCTTGAAGGCAGACGAACATGGGACGCAATCTTTACATTCTCGCGGGCACGTTATGTTTCTTCTCGGTGGTGGCGTTTGGGCTGTCATTTTCTAATATTGCGCAGCAGCCCGGGTCGCCTGGGGATTCTGCGCTTTGGCGGACGATGAGCATCGCGTTTTTTTGTCTATCGCTGATGATCGCGCTGGCGGCTACGCTTTCCAGCTTGTTTGAGCAGGCAGAACGGCGGGCGGAGGCGGCGCGACAGGCTCGGCGGAAGCGGTAGAAACCGTACAATAGGGAAGCAACGTTTGCAGCGTGAGGGGACTCAGGCTGCAGGCAAGAGAAGGGAATAGAACGACCATGTTTGAAGTTACCGTGCAGGCCGGGTTTTCGTCCGGGCACTACCTGCGGAATTATCGGGGCAAGTGCGAGAATCCGCATGGCCACAACTACAAGGTGTTTGTGACGCTGCTGGGCGCGGAGTTGGATGAGGCTGGCCTGTTGCTGGACTTCAAGCTGTTGAAGCAGGTGATGCAGCCGGTGGTGGAGTATCTGGATCACCAGATGATCAATGATTTGAAGCCGTTTGATGAAACCAATCCGTCGGCGGAGAACCTGGCTCGTTATTTTTACGAACAGACCGCGACGCAGTTATACGAGATGACTTCTGGGCGAGTAAAGGTAAAAGACTGCACGCTTTATGAGACCGACACGAGCTTTGCGCGATATTACCTCTAGATGTATCTGATTGAACTTTATAAGTCGGTGCAGGGCGAGAGCAGCTTTACTGGGCTGCCGTGTATTTTCGTGCGTTTTGCTGGATGCAATCTCCGTTGTGCGTGGTGCGACTCCGAGTACACGTTTGGAGGCGGCAAGCCGTTTTCGCAGGATGAGGTGATTGCGCAGATTGAGGCCCTGGCACCATGCAAGCTGGTGGAGTTTACGGGCGGTGAGCCAATGTTGCAGGCGAAGGAATTGCTGCCGCTGATGGACGTTCTGCTGGAGCGCGGTTACAGGCTGATGATAGAGACTTCTGGCGAGCGGCCGCTGGAACTGGTGCCAAAGGTTGTGCACAAGATCGTGGATGTGAAGTGTCCGGGAGCGGGATCGGCCGCGGGGAGTTTCCGCATGTCGAACCTGGAGGCTCTGACGGATCGGGATGAGGTCAAGTTTGTGCTTTCGGGGCGCGAAGATTATGAGTTTGCGCTCGAATTTATGAAGCAGACGGGGGTACGGGAGCGCGTCGGGGGAGTTTTGTTGAGCCCGGCGTTTTCAAAGAATCCGAGTCCGCTAAGGACAGTGGAAAACGCTACGTTGGATCCTCGGGTGCTGGTTGAGTGGATGATGGCGGATGGGGTGGATGCGCGGTTGTCTTTGCAAATCCATAAGTTTGTCTGGGAGCCGATGAAGAAGGGGGTTTAGGGCGAGGGGGTGACTGAATCCACGCCGATGATTGGAGGGGACTTGTCGATCTTGCGGATTCCGGTAAAGGCCGTGGTGGTAACAGCATTTGAGCCGGACGCGGGGCCGGTACCAGGGGAGTTCAGGTATTGGCGGGAGCGCGAAGGGCTGACGCGGGAGATGGCTTTTCCGGCAGGATATCGGCCGCTGTGGCTAAGCGACAAGGGTGTGCTGGGGATTGTGGCCGGGGTTGGGGCGGTGCGTGCGGCAGCATCGGTGATGGCGCTGGGGCTGGATGAACGGTTCGATATGACCGCAGCTTACTGGCTGGTGAGTGGGGTGGCGGGGGTGAACCCCGTGAGAGCATCGCTGGGGTCTGTGGTGCTGCCGGAGTGGGTGGTGGACGGGAATCTCTGCCACGAGGTAGATGGACGGGAGATTCCAGCGGATTGGGTGGATGGATTTGTGCCGATCGGGAAGGGAAGGCCGTATGAGGAGCCTCGGCAGGCCCGGTTCAATGGGGACGATGGGATTTGTTTTCGGCTGAACGCCGAGCTGGTCGCATGGGCATTTCAGGTGGGCCAGGGGGTGGAGTTGCTGGATACGCCGGGGATGGCGGAGCGCCGGGTGCAGTTTGGAGTGACGTGCGGGCCGCGTGTGGTGCGGGGGGACGAGCTTTCGTCGAGTACGTTCTGGCACGGGCGGATGATGGGCGAACGGGCTCAGCGCTGGGTGGCTTATCAGACGGATGGGCGTGGACAGTATGCGATTTCCGGGATGGAGGATACGGGGATTTTGCAGGCGCTGACGTTTCTGGCGGCTGCGGGGCGAGTGGATTTTGGTCGGGTACTGGTGTTGCGGGGCGCCTCGAACTTTGATCAGCAGAGGGTGGGGATTACGGCGGTGGAGAGCCTGGGGGAGACTCGGGTGGCGAGTTACTCAGGTTATTTACCGGCGCTGGAGAATTTGTGGCGGGTGGGGTCGCGGGTGTTGGGGGAGTTGGTTGCTGGGACTTATCGGCATTGAACTGAGGAATGTTAGTTGTGGCTGGGCGTAAAAAACGCACGGTTTCAGCCTGTGAGTTTTTGTGCTGCCGGGTGGGTGCAAGGTGTTTACTTGCTCGGTAACGAGCTCAAGAAAGCCTGGCAGGGCATTTTAGGAGAGCGAGAGATCGGTAAGGGGCAAGAGTGATCGCTTGTTGCGGTGTTTTGGAATACGTAGCCCGTTGGGATTCGCTCAGGATGACATGGTTTGGGTTGGGTTTGGAGGGATGGGTTCGTTGTCGGTGTAGGCCCTGGATTTCCAGGTAACGGGACGGTTCAGGAGTTGGCGGATCAGGGCGTACCACTGAATCAGCAGGAGAACGAGGATACCGAAGGGGTGAAGTAGGGCGCTGCGGGGGTCTTGACGGAAGCTTCGGGTGGCGAGAATGCGGGGGAGCCAGGCGGCTGCGGCGGCGAGAGTGAATAGGAAGACTTCGCAGACAAAGAGCCGGGGGGATCTGATGTGAAAGTCGATGCTGTAGACGCCCGAAAAGTAGTGAGCGAAGACAAATCCCGCGAGAACCAGGGCCAGGATTGCGAAGGGAATGACCTGACCCAAGAGCAGGATGAGGGTGACGGGGGCGATGCGGACCGGGGCGGCGATCCCTTCGGTGGCGTTCTTGGCCAAGCCCTGCCAGACCTGGGCAGCGGTGGTGTACATGCGGCAGGTGGCAAGGTTGGTGATGTCGGCCAGGTCGGTGCGGAGGTTGTGTTCGCGGAGGAGGCGGGGGAGACGGAGGCCGTCGTGCATGGTGAGCTTGATGCCGGAGTGGCCACCGCATGTGAGGTAGTGGTCGCGGCGGGCGAGTAGGAACTGGCCGCAGCCGGCGGCGAAGGCGGGGTCGGTGCTGGCGCGCATTTTCGCCAGGGGGAGGAAGCCGAGGAGGACGAAGTGGATGAGGGGGAGAAGTAACCATTCGAGCGGGGTGCCGGTGATCTGGCGGGGGAAGCCGCTGACGAGGCTGGAGTGGGTGGATGCGAGGAAGGCGGTCATGCGTGGGACGCAGTCGGAGCTAAGGCGGACATCGGCGTCGACGAAGCAGAGGATGGGGTTGCGAGCGGCCTGGGCGAGGGCCCAGCAGGCGTGCTGCTTGCCATTCCAGCCGGCGGGAAGAGGCGGGGCGTGAGCGAGGCGGATTCTAGGGTCCTGGGCGGCGAAGGACTGCACGATCTGAGCGGTGGCGTCGGTGGAGGCGTCGTCCATGACGATGATTTCGAAGGCCTGGCCGGTTGTGGAGAGGGCGGCGCGGAGGGCGTCGGCGATGCCGTGGGCTTCGTTGCGGGCGGGGATGAGGATGGAGACTGCGGGTAGCTCTGCCGGGATATCGGGCGAGGGGGGTGCGTAGGCACGGAGATTGATGCAGAACAAGATCGCCGGGATGGCGGAGCAGAGGAGAGCTAAGAGGGCGAGGATCATCCGTGATGGTCCTGCGCGGGGGTGTGGTCGGGCTGGTAGGGGCGACCACGGAACTTGGCAAGAGCGCGTTGGCCGAAAGCGTAAAAGCCTCCGGTGCCGGCGCTGCCTTGCTGGAGGATATTGAAGGCGGCGGGGTTGCGGGCCATGGATTTTTCCTGCAGGGCCTCCATGGTTTCAAGGAGGGCTTGCTTGAGACGGGGTTCGATCTCTTCTGCGGTGCCGCTGGCGATTTGGATGGGGGTGCCGAAGTGGAGCAGGGCTTCGGGCAGGCGCTCGTCCCAGAAGGGATACTCGATGGCCAGGGGGAGAAGGGTGCAACCGCCGGGGACGCGGGCGGCGAGGGCGGCAAGGCCCGACTTGAAGTGAAGGGGGCGCTCGCGGTTGTCGGCGAAGCGGCCCTGGGGAGTGATCCAGAGGACGCCGCCTTCAGCGAGGACGGTGAGGGATGTGCGGAGAAATTGGGCGGCACCACGCGCGGAGTTCATCTCGACGGGGAAGATGCCGATTCGCTTGAGAATGGCGTAGCGGTTCAGGGCGGCGGCATCCATGGGGGCGAAATGTTGCCGGGCTGGCATGAGCTTCCAGGCAAGCATGACCGAAATCATGGGGTCCCACCAGGAACTGTGATTGGCGTAGATGATGAGTGGACCCTGGATGTTGGGGAAGGGGTCCGTGATGCGAACGGCGCGGAAGTGCCGGCGGAAGTAGCGACGTGCGATGCGGCGAAAGAAGCTTAGGGTGAAGAGCGAGATGGAGGGGGATCGCATGGAGATGGGGCGGTGGAAAGATGATACCGCGGTAACCCCATGTCTCAGAAGCGAGACATGGGGTTACCCGGAATCCTGCGGCTTTAGGCTACGGCGGTCTTGGTTACGATGTTCGGTGCATCCCGATCGAGGCAGTCGGCGGCGATCCAGCCGGACATCAAGACCATAGGCATGCCGGGGCCGGGGTGGGCGGCACCTCCTGCCAAATAGAGACCGGGTAGCTCTTTGGACCGGTTTGCTGGTTTGAAGGCTCCCTGGTACATGCCGTGGCTGGAGATGCCGTAGATGGCACCGTTGAGGACACGGTAACGATCGTGGATGTCCTGTGGGGTCAGGTGCGACTCGTAGACGATGCGGTCTTCGATATCGGTCAGGCCGGCGGTGCGCTTGAGCTTGTCGAGGATGACCTGGCGGTAGGCGGGGAACATCTGGTTCCAGTTCTGGCCGGGACGGATGTAAGGAGTGTGGACGAGCACGTAGAGTGCTTCGCCGCCGGGCGGCGCGGAGGTGGGGTCGGAGATGGAGGTGGCGGCGAGGTAGCAGGTTGGGTCGGGGGCGGGAATGCCCTTCTCGTAGATGGCGTTGAACTCTTCGTGGGGGTCGCGGGAGAAGACGAAATCGTGGTGGGCCAGGTGGTCGTAACGTTTGTTGAGGCCGAGGTAGAGGACAACGCCTGAGCAGGCGGGCTCGTAGGTGCGCTTCTCTTCGAAGTGGCGGGCGACGGGACCGCCAATGAGTTCGGTGTGGGTGCGGACGGCGTCAGAGTTGGAGACGACTGCGTCGAAGGCGTGGGGGATGCCACGGGTGGTAACGAGCCCGGTGACGCGGCCGGAACGGATACCGTTGGAGGGGGCGTCGGTACGGATTCGGGCGATGTCGGTTTCGGTGTGGAAGACGACACCTAGTTCGGTGGCCAGCTTGACAAGGCCTTCGGGCACGGCGCGGGTGCCACCCATGGGGTACCAGATGCCTTCTTCCATCTGCATGTGGCCAATGGCGCAGAGAATGGCAGGGGAGGCGTCAGGGGAGGAACCGACGTACTGGACGAAGTGGTCGAGCATCTGCGCGATGTTAGGGTCGGCGATGTTCTCGCGGATGACTTCGGCCACGGATTTGCCAAGTCGCATACGCATTACGTCGCGTAGGACTTTGAGGTCGAACGCGCCTTTGATGTCCATGGTGTCGCGCATGGAGCCGACGGAGCGCCAGAAGAAGAAGCGGTCGGAGATGGAGTGGAGTTGCTCGGATTGCTCCAGGAATTTCAGGTATCCGGCGCCCATTTTGGGCCAGATGGCTTCCAGCGATGCGGCCATCTCGCGGGCATTGTCGCGGAGATCTATGCGGCTGCCATCTTCAAAGAAGCAGCGCCATTGGGGGTCAAGCCGAACCATGGGAATGTAGTCTTCCAGCTTGCGGTCTGCTTCTTCAAAAACTTTACGGAGCACGGAGGGCTGGATGAGGATGGTGGGGCCCATGTCAAAGCGGAAGCCTCCCGCCTTGAGTTGGGCTGCCTTACCGCCGAGCCACGGATTTTTTTCAAAGACTTCAACCTGGTGTCCGCGAGCCGCGAGAGTGCATGCGGCCGAGAGTCCTGCGAGTCCACTTCCTACAACGCCTACCTTCATAACTGCTCCAGTGCTGCTTATTTCAGCTTTTTGGCTGCGCCGATGAGTTGACGCAGACCTTTGAATTTTTGGGTGAGCGTCGCACTGTGAGTCATGTGGACGACGCCGGCGAAGAGCTTTTCATGGGCCGGACCGGTGGATTGGTAGTGGCGGCGGTCTTTGCTCTTGCGGATGGCTATGGTTTTGATGGCGGTCATCTCGAGGAGGCCTTCGGCTCCGCGGGTGACGCCAAAACCGCTGCTGCCAAGGCCGCCGAAGGGGATGCGGGGGTCAGCGGTGGGAACGATAAGGTCATTAATGACGACGGTGCCGACTCTGAGGCGGGCGCCAAGGGCCTGGGCGGATTTTTGTTCGCCGAAGATGGAAGCGGTGAGACCCATGGGGCAGATGTTATGGATGGCTACGGCTTCATCGACTGTGCGGGCGTGTAGGACGGAGAGGATGGGGGCGAAGATGTCGGATTGCGCTATGCGCATTTCCGGCGTGCCGTTGAGGACGAGGATGGGTTTGAGAAGATCGGCGGTGGGGTCACCCAGGATGGTGGCGCCTTTGGACTGGGCGTCGTCGAGGAGGTCTGTCAACTGGGCGCGGGCGGCCGGAGAGAGGCTGATTCCGGGTGTGGTGGCGAAGGACTGTTGGAGATTGTGGAGGAGGTTGGCGGCTGCGATCGGAGTACGGTCGAGCTCTGGTCGAGATCCAGCCCGTTCAGGGGCGATGAGGATGAGGCGGCGGGGGGCCATGCAGGTGGCGGAGCCGTTGAGCCGCATGCCGAAGGTCAGGGCTTCAACGACGCGAGTGGGGTCGGCGGTGGGGAACACGAAGACGGCGTCGCAGCCGGAGAGTTCGGCTACTACGGGGATAGCGAAGTCTGCGGCTAGGTGGAGCACTTGCTTGCCGGCGTGGGCGGATCCCGTGAAGAAGATCTTGGCGGGGCCGGCTTTGATCTCGGTGGTGGCGGTTTCAATGGATTCGGTGGTAACGCGGAGAACGTTTGGGGGGAGCCCAGCCTGGCCGAGGATGGAGGCGAAGAGGCGGGCGACTTGTTCGCCTTCGCGACCGGGTTTCCAGACGACAGTGTTCCCGGCGGCGAGGGCTTGGAGAGTTTGGACACCAGGGAGGAAGAGCGGGTAGTTCGATGGGCCGATGATGAGGATAGTGCCAAAGGGGACGCGGGTGATTATGGTGTCAGTGCCAGCGAGCCAGAAGGGGAGGCCGCGCTTGCCGAGGAAACGGGATTTGAGGATTTGGACGGCTTCGCGCTCCAGAAATTGGCAGGCGGCCAGGAGGGGAAGAATCTCTGCGGCGAGCGAGTCGGCCCGGGTGCGCTGGAGGCTTGCAGGGATGGCGTCGGCGAGCGCTTCGGAGTTTGCAGTGAGGAGGAAACGGGCTTGGCGTAGTGCGAACAGGCGATCCTCAACGGTAATATCCGCCCATAGCCTGGAGGCTGCGGGTGCCGTTGCGGAGGGTACTAAGCTGTTGCTCTCGCCTGCCATAGTTGCCGTAGTCATCCTACGACGGGGCCCCGACTAGTTCGCGAGGCATTATCGAACTGGCTGCGTCGGTCTCCCACTGTGGTTCGATCTTGAGGTCCTCAAGAAGCAGGCGAGAGGTGATGCGAGCCGATTCGAAGATGACGGGGAGGCCGCTGCCGGGGTGGGTTCCGCCGCCGACGAGGTACATTCCTTCGATATCTTCGAAGCGGTTGTGGGGGCGAAGGTGCAGCATCTGGTCGAGTGAGTGAGCCATCGAGAAAGTGGCTCCCTTGTAAAGATCAAACTCCTCTGACCAGCCTGCGGGATTCAGGATCTTCTCTGTGACAATACGGCTTTCAATGTCCTTGATGCCGACCTTCTTGAGTTGTTCGAGAGCCAGAGCGCGGTAGCGCGGCTGTTCTTTGGCCCAGTCGATGGAGCCGGTGTCGTGGGAGACGGGCAGAAGAACATAGAGGGTGCTATGGCCTTCGGGGGCGAGGGAGTCATCGGTTACGGAGGCGTTTTGGACGTAGAACGATGGGTTCTCCGAGAGGCGATGGCGCTCTTCAATATCGCGCAGATTTTCGCGGTAGTTTTCCGCTAGATAGATGGTGTGGTGGGAGACATCGTCGAAGCGGCCTTCGATGCCCATGTACATCATGAAGGTAGAGCAGGAAAATTTCTTCTTGGCGAGGCGCTCGTCAGTCCACTTCCGGCGTTGGTTATTGGCAACGAGGCGACGCATTGCGCCCGCGAAATCAGCGTTGACTACGACTGCATCTGCGGGGAGTGAACGGGTCGCGGTCCGTACTCCGATGGCTCGGCCATTCTGGACTTCCACTTTTTCTACCGGTTCGTCGGTAAGAATTTCTACGCCCATGTCCGTGGCGATGCGGGCCATGGCCTGGGTGACGGCGCCGCAACCGCCGGTGGGATGGAAGACGCCATGCTCATACTCAAGGAACGAGAGGATTGAGAAGAGGCTGGGGCAGCGGAAGGGTGACATGCCCAGATACTTGGATTGGAAGCTGAAGCCGAGGCGGATGCGCTCGTCTTTAAAATGCATCTGGAGGTCATCGTCGAGAGATTTCCAGGGCGCGAGAAGCGGCATGAGCTTCATCATCTCGGGCTTCATGAGATCGCGCCAGCTCTCAAAGGGACTCTGCAGGAAGGGCAGAAACTTCTCGAGTTTATTGCGATTGTGCGTGATGAACTCGTGGAAGCGGCCGGCGTCGCCGGGGGAGATGGCGGCGATGGCTTTTTCCATTCGCTCGACGTTGGGGGTGGCGAGGAGTTCGCCGCCAGCACCAAATACCAGACGGTATTGTGGGTCGAGGCGCGTCATGGGAACCTCGCGATTGAGGTCGTATCCGACGGCGCTGAAGATCTCTTTAAGGACTCGAGGGTAGAGGAAGAAGGTAGGGCCGATGTCGAACTTGAAGCCGTCCTGCTGGAGGGTGGAGGTACGGCCTCCCACCTGGCTGCGCTTCTCAACAATTGTTACCTTGACGCCGGACTTTGCCAACAGCAGGGAGGCTGCGAGGCCACCTGGTCCTGCCCCTACTATCACTGCTCTACGCGGTTGCTTCGCCATTCAGTCTGCGCCCCTGTCATCATCACCGTTCGAGATTTCGCCCGGTCTCCTGATTATAGAGAGGGGAGGAAGTAGGGTGGTTGGGGTCCGTTCGTATCGTGAAGGATAGGACGGGAGTTCTTTGCTTGTTCAATTCCGATTTAAAACGCCACGTTCTTATAATGACGAGCCCCAGCGTTTTACTTGGTGTGACTGGTCGGGTTACACGCTTACGGCGGTGGTAATCCGACTGTCGGCTGGGGTTGGAGCCTCGGGTTTGAGGGCCGGGATCTTGCGGTAGGTGACAAGCGCCTGGGCTACCACTTGATCCATGTTGTCATCCCAGTATGTCGCAGGGCGGTCTACGAAGTGGACATGCGTCTGTTGGTCTGTGAGGTCTTTGCAGCGTGCGTAGAGAGCGGAATCGTCGAGGCGTGGGACGGGGTAATAGGGAAGCCTTCAGCCTGAGTACTCGTAAACTTCACTGATTTGATGGGGTTGTCTGACCGATAAGGTATTCGGATTCGGACACGCGTGTGTGAGAGTGATCGTCGGGAAAATTGCCTACTGCTGCTCTCTGGCAGCTGGTCATTTTTGTGCGAGGCCACGAGGTTGGGGTGCCGTCGCCATTGTTGTCGGCGTCCCAGTACGGCTCTTCCGACAAGAGGACACGACGGTCGGGTGCTGAACGAATGAGCAGATGCCGGAGCGCTGTGTCACGAAATACTGGTGAAGAAGGCTGATGCAGAGAACATCCATCCGATTTTCTTCGGACGCAGAGGAAGATGCCTAGGGGCGGATGAAGCGCCAGGTCCGGTTTCCAAAGGAAAACCTCAGATGAAGCAAAGGATGGGTTGTTCAACGGGACTTTACTCCCTGTACCTCTCTCAGATGTTCAAAGTGGCGGCTACATTAGGGTTGCAGCGCCACGAAGTCTTCCGCAAGGTTGCATTCAATGAAAAAACCCCGTTTCACCGTAATGCACCCACGCGTTCTGGTGATGCGCAAACTATCATTGGTCAGTGTCAGTAGTAGTGGAATTTGAAGTCGACGTAAATTTAGACGCCATCGGAGTTTTGCAATCTTGAACATTCTTGTGCTGTCGCCGCATCGCGACGACGCTGCTTTTTCTCTTTCGCTTTCGATTCATCACTGGCTTGCGGTGGGGCATCGCGTG
>JAYVZP010000060.1:0-12854 GCA_043783275.1 Rhodanobacteraceae bacterium | reverse complement strand
CCTGGCTCCATCGTCGGGACAATTGCAAGTCCCGGCCAGAGTTCATGCACCGTCTTGTCGAGCGCACCCTGCACCGTCTTGTTAACCGGCGGCGGAGGTGCCGACATCCGCTCGTCACCCTTACCCATCACCATGCCCGCGTCGGTGACAAAATCCACGACCAGAGTGGGGTCGTCGAAGAGCTTGATCAGCGTCTGCCGCGTCTGCTCGCCCGAGTGCCCGGGCAGAATGCGGCAGTTCACGTTCGCCATCGCGCGCTGCGGCAGCGCATTCGGAGCGTGGCCGGCCGACATCATTGTCGCCACACAAGTCGTTCGCATGGTCGCGTTCCAATCCGGGATCGCCGATAGGTGAGCAACAGCCGCCTCATCTGCGGGGTTCGCCGCAACCGCCTTCATGGCTGCCGCATCCTGTCCCTGCAAAACCTTGGCCATCTGCTCAAATTCGGCGGTTGTCACCGCGTTCATTTCAACTGGAAAAGGCGTCTTTTCCAACTTTGAAAGCGCGTTTGCGAGGTGATAAATCGCATTGTCGGCCGTCGGTAACGAGCTGTGCCCGCCTTTGTTCTTGGCCGTCACATGGAAGTCCGCGTAGGTCTTCTCGGTCGCCTCCACATCGAAGACGGTGGCCTTGCCTTTTTGCGCAAAGACCCCGCCCGCATCCGGATTGATGACAAACTCCGCCTTCATCAGCTCCGGATGATGCTGAATCAGCCAGTCCACGCCATTCGACTTGCCACCCTCTTCATCTGCCGTCAAAGCCACTACCAGGTCGCGATCCGGCACAAATCCTTCGCGCTTCATGCGCATCAGCGTATAGACCAGCGCTGCGTCGCCCTCCTTGATGTCCTGCGTGCCGCGCCCGTAGAAGAAGCCGTCCTTTTCGGTAAATACAAAGGGATCGGTCGTCCAGTCTTCCCTCTTCGCCTCGACCACGTCCAGGTGGCAGATGGCAAGGATCGGCTTGAGCATGCTGCCCGCTTTGCCGTGATAGGTCACCACCAGGTTCATCTTGAGTTTGTTCGGCCCCAGCAGCTTCAGGTCCTCGGCTGCAAAGCCTGCCGCCAACAGGCGCTCGCGCATTGCGGTTGCAGCCGCGGTCACCGACCCCACCGAATCGGTCGTATTCGTCTCGATGAGCTGCTTGAAAATCTCACGCGTCAGCTTACGATCCGCAGGCGACAACTGCTGCGCCGAACCTATTCCCGTGCATGCCGCAACCAGCATTCCACCAAGTACAAATCCAGCAAGTTTCATCCGTCGATTCTCCTTCCCCTCATGCTCGCATAAGACCGATCTTTTCCTGCCCTTCGCAGCCATTGATTCCTTCGCGCAGCCATCGATTCCTTTGCGCAGCCATCGATTCCTTTGCGCTCTATGCCGATCGAGAACACTCACGAGGTCCCACGCCTCACATTGGTTGCCGGGCTTTTCAGCACCCTCGTCGCGATGCGTCCACTCCACCTGACCCTCGAAGTCGGCAGGATCTATTTCATCCTGGGCGAGACTGGTGACGGCAAGTCCATCCTGCTGTGCCTCCTCGCCGGCCTGTCGGGCTTTCAACCTCTACAACGAGCTCACCGCCAGCGAAAACCTTGACTAGTTTGCCTCGCTGGCGAAAGCAAATAGTTTTACGTTCGATAGCTAAGATGCCTGAGGCAGCTTAGGCAAAGATCACGCCGGGCAAGCAGTTGGGAGTCTCTCCCCGAACGCTGGGGTTAATGTCTTTATGCTGTTTATCGCGACTTACCTCGATTTACCCTGAAGACGAGGAAAGACTGGCTCATGCGACGAAGCACGAAGCATAATGTTTCTATGAAAAATGTGTTTCGCACCGGAAGTATCTTGTCGACCGGTCTTCTCCTGCTCTCTCCGGGTACGTCTTCTGCTCAGAGCCTGCGAGCTAGCAATGACCCCATGAATTCTCTGTTGCCGCAGCCTGCCAGCGTAGTGGTTGAGGCAGGAACGCTTCCACTCTCGGCACAATTCACCTATGCCATGTCAGGATTCTCGGATGATCGGCTGGAGCACGCGGTGCGCGGCGCGATCGATCAACTCCGCCAAACGTCGGGGCTGGAGATCAGCCGTACGAAGAGGGCTTCAGTGGGCGGTGCTCCGCTGACGGGCGATGCCACGCTAACGCTGGTGGTGCAGGGTGCGGGCGAGGCGGTGCAGTCTTTGGACGAGGACGAGTCGTATAGCCTCGCGGTCACTGGCTCACACATTCGCATCGAGGCGAAGACGGTCGTTGGGGGGATGCATGGCCTGGAGACGATGGTGCAGCTGGTGCAGGCGTCTGGTGGAAGATATGTTTTCCCGGCGGTCACCATTCATGATTCGCCACGCTTTCCCTGGCGTGGCCTGATGATCGATTGTGGTCGCCACTTTGAGCCGATCCCGGTCCTCAAGCGCACTCTGGATGGGATGGCGGCGGTAAAACTGAACGTCTTTCATTGGCACCTGACCGAAGATCAGGGTTTTCGGATCGAAAGCAAGGTTTTTCCCAAGCTGACGAGCATGGGTTCGGACGGGCTGTTTTACAGTCAGCAGGATGCACGCGAGATCGTAGCGTACGCCCGTGCGCGCGGCATACGGGTGGTCCCCGAGTTTGAGATGCCGGGCCACAGCACGGCCTGGCTTGTAGCTTATCCGGAACTTGCGAGCGCACGCGCACCATCGGGCATTCGCCGCGAGTTTGGAATCTCCGATTACGCTCTCGATCCTACCCGTGAGGAGACCTATCGCTTCATCGAACGATTTCTGACGGAGATGGTGACCGTGTTTCCTGATCCCTACCTGCACATCGGTGGAGATGAGACCGCCGCTCCTGAATGGAAGACCGACGCGCGGATTCAGGCCTTCATGCAGGCGCATCAGTTGAAGGATCCTGACGCGTTGCAGGCGTACTTCAACCAGCGCGTGCTGAAGATCCTGACCAGTTTGCACCGCCACATGATTGGCTGGGATGAGATATTCAACCCTGCTTTGCCAAAGGATGTGATCGTTCAGAGTTGGCGCGGGCAGCAGTCGCTGGTCAAAGGTGCGGAGCAGGGTTACCAAGGAATTTTGTCGGCTGGTTATTATCTCGATGGTATGCAGTCGGCGGGGAAGCACTACCTTGTCGACCCTTCTCCTGCGAATGGTCCGCTGTCCGCCGATCAGCGGAAGTTGATTCTTGGCGGCGAGGTTGCCATGTGGGCGGAGCAGATTGATGCGGACACGATTGATTCCCGCGTATGGCCGCGCACGGCTGCCATCGCAGAGCGCTTCTGGTCGCCGCAGGGTGTTACTGACGTCGATGATATGTATCGGCGATTGGACAAGGTGTCGGTGCAGCTGGAGGGCCTTGGCCTGCAGCATCTTGACCTGCCTGATGCCAGGCTGCGTGAGCTTGCGGGTACAGAGGATATTGGCCAATTGAGGCAGTTTGCCTCGGTTCTGGAACCGGTAAGTTTTGGCGAGCGGTACGAGCAGCAGCATACCTCCCAGATGACGGTGCTCAACCAGTTCGTCGATGCGGTACGCCCGGATCCACCGTCGAAGCATGAGATCGATCTGCTGACTCGTCAATTGATCGCATCGCCGCAAAGCTCTAAAGCAGCCAGGGAGCGTCTTGACCAGTGGTTTCGCAGGATGATGGAGTGCGTGCCGGAGGTGCAGGCTCAGATGGAGGGTTCGCCGCGGTTGCAAGCGGTCAGAACTCGCGCAGAGCAGCTAACACCGTTGGCACAGACAGGTCTTGATGCAGTGCACTATCTCAGCTCTGGATCGAAAGCTCCAGCGGGATGGAAGCAGAGCAAGCTTGCGTTGATTGAAGAGGCGAAGAAGCCGTCGGCGATTGTGCGCTTTACGTTTATTGATTCGTTGACGGAACTGATTAATGCCGTTCCCTAGGGGGAGAGAGCAGCCTACCTCTGGTGTACCCGTGCTTCTGTCTACATATCAGGTGCGTCAGCCAAAGCTCTTTTGCGCCCATCCTCAGTGGTCTATGCGGTGCTGGGATAATCTCGTGCTGAAGGATTGACGAAGCTGGGATCGACGGGCTACAGTTTCGGTCTAATGAAGAAGCTAACGTCTCTACTTTTCGTCCTCGGTTGCGCGCCCTCGCTGCTCGCTCAACAGCGTCCTGCGATCACGGGCATCGCGCAGGTTCGTCTGTATGCCACTTCACCTGCTGCTTCCGATGCCTTTTATGCCAAGGTTCTCGGACTGGAGCAGACCAAGTCGGGTAACAGCGACGTGTACTTCGTCAACGATTTGCAGTCGATCGCGCTGAGCCCGCTTCCCGCGCCTGCACCACCAACCCGCATGGAGGCGGTGGTCTTTCGGACCAGGGATGCCGCCGCGTTGCAGAAGGTGATGACGGATCACGCGATCAAGATTGTGCAGCCGCTCGCGCACGGTACCTTCGCGGTCCACGATCCCGAGGGCAACCTGATCCTCTTCACGGAGAGCCAGATCCATCCAACCGGGGCGTCGTCGCAGGCTACGTCACCACGCATGATCCACGCCGGTCTGGTCGTGAAAGATCGGGACGCTGAAGATCGGTTCTACCGAGATCTGTTGGGCTTTCACTTGTACTGGCAGGGTGGAAGCAAGGATGGGCAGCTCGACTACGTCGCCATGCAGGTGCCCGATGGGACCGACTGGCTGGAGTACATGCTCAACGTTCCCGCCAATGCAAACGCCCACCAGCTGGGTGGGGCTGATCACCTCTCGCTGGGTGTCACCCATATGTCGGACGCAGTTGCCGCGTTGCAGCGCAATGGCTGCCAGGGGGACAACTGCGCCAAGACCCAGATGGGCCGCGATGGTAAGGTGCAGTTGAATCTCTTCGATCCTGACCTGACGCGTGTGGAGTACATGGAATTCTCGCCGAGCGGCACAACTTGTTGCTCCCCTATTGTGGGCAAGACCCCTAAAGACAAGGAAGACCGTTAGCCAAAGCTCTATGGCAGGTTCATTAGGCCTACAGGCGTCGGACTATACGGCGCAGATCTTGTAAGCCTGCTGGAGAGCCGTCAGTGGATCACCAGTCGGAATGAATTCGTGTGCAACGTACCCACTGTAGCCAGTTGCCCGTATGCCACTCACGACGCCAGCCCAGTTGACTTCCTGGGTGTCGTCAAGGTTATGCCGCCCGGGTACACCGCCGGTGTGAAAGTGGCCAATCCACTGGCCATATTTGCGGATGGTCGAGACCAGGTCGCCTTCCATAATCTGCATGTGGTAAATGTCGTAGAGAAGCTTGATCTTTACCGAATCCACTTGCTGGACGACGTGAGCACCCCATTCCGTGTGATCGCACATATAGCCTTTGTGATCGACCTTACTATTGAGCAGTTCCATGCAGATCGTCACGCCGTGATCTTCTGCGATGGACTTGATCCGTCGAAGTCCGACGATAGTGTTACGCGCTCCCTCTTCATCGGAGAGTCCATCGCGCAAGCCACTGAAGGTGATCACATTGGGTACGCCTGCCTTTGCGGCCAGCGGTATGTATTTTCGTAGTCCCGCTTCGATCTCAGCGTGATTCTCGATGCGGTTAAGCCCCTTCTTGATATCCCCACCGCCTGCATATCCCATGGTGCAGATCAGTCCATACTGCGCGGGCACGCTGTATTCCTCCGGTTGTAGCAGGTCGATCCCGACGAGCCCTATTTTGGCGGAAGCCTTACAAAGGTCGTCGAGCGTCATCTTTGGATAGCACCATCGCGAGACAGACTGGCGAATCCTGGAGCCAGGGGCTGCACTCGGCGACTGAGGTGCGAGGAAAGAAAGCTGCTTCCAGGTTGCTGATCCTGCGATTGTGCTCTCAAGGAATCTGCGTCGGCTGAACAAGGGCATACCTCGCTTCATTGAAGTGTCTACTCTAAACCTCTCCCCTGCTCATAGACTGAGTAGCGGGCAAGTGAAGAGATCCGGGCATAACCCGGGTGTCTCTTCTTCCGAACGGCTCTTCATTGAACCGTAATCGTCTCGCTACTGAGTAGCAGCGGAAGGATGAGCATAGGTGAAGGAGCTTGGCTGCACGAAGACTTCACCTCCGGACATTGAGATCAGTTCTCTGCGTTCGCGGAATCGAGGGTTATGCGCAGGTCGATTCGCCCTAATTTCGCGGGTATAATTGCGACAGAAGCGGGAGTAGCTCAATGGTAGAGTAGCGGCTTCCCAAGCCGTTGGTTGCGGGTTCGATCCCCGTCTCCCGCTCCAAAGATAGACGAAAATCAGCCTCATCCCCCCACACCTTTAGCGCTGCGCCTGTACTTCAAGTCGTGGATGGAGATCTCAGGGAATCCTCGTGGGCATCTACCTGGGTGGTGTTGTCGGGGAGGGAGTTGGCGAGCCTGTGGCTCCCCCGTCTCCAAAGCCAAGCTGTCCGAGTCCACTCTTACTGGGGGCGCCGGAAGACAGCCCACCCAGGAGGCTCCCTTTGGCCTTCAGGGTTTCGATGCGGGGGTCATACAGGAACTCCCACTCCTCATAGGTAGAAACGCCGTTAACTGTCACGATGGCGCTGCCAGACCGCGACGAGCCAATCCCGATGATCGGCCCCCCGGTTCCCTTAAAGCCACTGGCAGACTGACTGCTGATGCCAGTCGAGCCTGGGTCTGTCCAGCCGCCAATGGGGCCGCTCCCGGGACTTCTGCCGCCCGGGGATTGGGGGCCACCTGTAGATCCGCCAATCCCGCCACTTCCTGAGCCCGGCGAGTTTGAGAAGGCTGATCCGGAACCGGAGGTCGGACTGCTCATCCCGGCAGCGGATCCAAGGCCAGCCTGCAAGCCGGGCAGATCCTCGCCAAAGAAGCCTTTGATTGTGGTCTTGTTTTCGCCCACATGGATCACTCGCCAGTCGGACTTGCCGGTGAGTGGGTCCAGATACTGCTGGCGGAGAAATCGTTGATTATTGGTTTTTTCAAGCTGTTCGAGCGAGCCGGGGTAGTGCTGGAACTTCTTATAGTAGAGCTGGATCGCCCGTACATATTGATTCGCGCGGTGCGTGGCTTCGATCTCTCGATCCCGTTTGAGCGACATGGCGATCTGCGGCGCGGCGATGGTCAAAGCCAGAACGACGAGAAACACCAGCACGATCGCACCCACCAACAGGAAGCCCTCATCCCCTCGCGCACCCTCGGAAGAAGAATCAGTCCAACTGACTCGGTTGGGCTCGCCAGCCTCGTCAACTATCTGGTAGGGAGATGCGGGATCATGTCTGGACGCGCGCATTCGTGTTGGTCTCTCGATTTGAAGCGCCATTATCTAGCTAATGCCACAAAAGATCCGTCGATGGGGAGTGGAAACTTCAAAAGAACAAGACCGCGCTGCTTCCGCGGCCTCTTTTGCAAATCAAGTTTAGCGCGTGGCAGTGGTCGTACCCTTCGACTTCAGGTGCTCCTCCAGAGCCTGCGCCTGAGGGAGGAAGGTGATCGACTTCTGGATCTGCGGATCCCACTGTGCCCGAACTTTTTGGCCTTCAATCTGGCTGTACTGCGAGGTAAAGAGGTCACTCTTGATGGATTCCTTGATCCAGTCGAGATTCGAAGCGATATCGCTGTCCGAAACTTCGATCTTCTTCGTCTTCAGGAAAGTCTTGAACTCGCCAAGAACTGGCTCGTCGACGTTGAAGTCCTTTGAAACTGTGTGGTTTGCGAGATAGTGCTTGGAAAAGTTGAAGAAGGCATAGTGCTGGAGCAGCGTTTCCTCAACATGATTCGACTTGATCGGATCGATGTGTTCGTCCGGGGTGATTCCACCGCCGCCGTAGACGGTGCGGCCCTCATCCGTGAGCTTGACCTCGCGGTTGCTATTGTTCTTGGGGTTGGAGGCGTCGCGGACATAGTAGTAGTCGTAGAGGCTCATGTTGTCGTACGGCCGCTGAATTAGACGTCCGGACGGGGTGTAGTAGTGGAACGTCGTCAGTGCCAGACCGGTGTTCTGGCTGACGGTGAAGACGGTCTGCACAAGTCCCTTGCCGAAGGTCGTTTCGCCCACGATGAGCGCGCGATCGTGATCCTGTAGCGCGCCCGAGACGATTTCGGCAGCGGAGGCAGTATTCCGGTTCACTAGGACGACGACAGGGTATTTGGGTCCCTGCTCGCCACGGCTCGCGGAGTAGACCTGGTCAGCGGCGGCTCGTCCATGCTGTGAAACGACAACCTGGCCCTTTTGCAGGAATTTGTCAGACATATCCACCGCCTGATTGAGGAGGCCTCCGGGGTTGCCGCGCAGATCGATGACCAAGCCTTTCAGGGGGCCATCCTGGCGGAACTTGTCGAGTGCTTCGCCGACTTCCCGCGCGGTCGTCTCCTGGAAGTTGGTGACGTGCATATAGCCGACGTTGGGGCGAATCTGGAACGCGAGGTCGACGGAAGGCCGCGGAATCTCGTCGCGTACCAGGTCGAACGTCATCGGCTTGTCATGACCCTCGCGGGCCATGGTTACGATGACATGGGTGCCGCGGGGCCCCTTCAGCATGGAGGCGACAGCGGCAGAGTCCATGCCGTCGGTGGATTTACCGTCTACCGTAAGGATCTGGTCGCCTGGCTTGATGCCTGCCTTAAAGGAAGGAGTGCCTTCAAAAGGATAGAGGATGAAGATCTTCAAGTTCCCGTCCACAAGCTGCGGCTGGATTGTCATACCCACGCCGTAGTAGCGACCATGCTGATCTTCGCGCATCTGGGCGAAGGCCTTGGGGTCGTAGAAGTTGCTGTGGGGGTCCAGTACGTGCAGCATGCCGGGGATGGCGCCGTCGTAGATGGCCTTGTCGGTGCGGTCGGAATCCATCTTTTCGGCGTAGTTCTGCTCGATCACGGAGTAAACGGAGGTGAAGGACTTGAGCGAGTCGCGGAGGGTAGATTCGTCCGACGCAGATTGCGCCGAGACCCTCTGGCTGATGACCGAACCAAGAATCCCGCAGGTGGCGAGGAAGACCGTAACAGATAAGAGTGCGCGGCGGGAGCGGGGAGCCATCGTCTAGGTAACCTCGTTCGACGCGCCCATTAAGTTGCATGGGAGTGCAATTTCTACGCGTTAGAACTTTCAATTTCTTGGACGGAGTATAGCAGGGCGGGGTTAGCCGAGTAGAATGAGAAGACTCGGATACCAAGTTAGTGGCTGGCTGCGTCCAAAGCCTGACCTCAAAATTTTGGTGGTGCGGTTTTCTGATGGAAGAGAGATTTCTTTTGACTTCGAAAGTGACGAGATTTGGCCAGGTTAGCTTGAGTTTGCAGTCCACGCGTCGATATGCGCTGGTGAGCGCCGTTTCAGTCGGGATGTTCCTGGGGGGCTTCACCTCAGCGCAGGTGGTCAAGGCCCCGCGATACTCCGGGTCCAACACCGTCGAGGCTCCAACGCAGCAGATCAATCTGCCACCGTTGCCGGCGGCGATCACGCCCCACGGTGTGGTGGTGGAAGACGTTGTCGTGCGCGTCAACGACCAGATCATCAGTCGCAGCGACGTGGTCCGCGCCGAGCAACAACTGGAGCAGGAGTCTGCGCAGAACCACGGCAGTCCTCCTGAACTCGCCGCGCAACAGAAGAATATGTTGCGCGACATGATCGACAAGCAGCTTCTGCTCTCGCGTGCCAAAGAGCTTGGGCTCAACGCGGACGCGGACGTGATTCGCCAGCTTGACGATATTCGCAAGCAAAACAAGATGGACTCGCTGGATGACCTGGAGAAGGCGGCCAAGCAGCAGGGGATTAGCTTTGAGGACTTCAAAGCGCAGATTCGCAACCAGATCCTGACGCAACAGGTGGTTCGGGATGAGGTCGGCAGGCGCCTGCAGATCAGCCAGGGAGATGAGGCGAAGTTTTACGCGGAGCACAAGTCCGAGTTCACGCAGCCCGAACAGGTTCGGTTGAGCGAGATTCTGATTCCGCTGCCCGAGACTGCGAGTCAGGCTGAAATTTCGCAGGCTGAGGCCAAAGCCAACGACTTGAAGTCGAAGGTAATGACAAGTGGCGACTTCGCGGACCTGGCAAAGAAATTCTCCGGTGGACCTTCCGCGGCGCAAGGTGGCGAGCTTGGCCTGTTTAAACGCGGGGCACTCGCCAAGGTTTTGGAAGATCAGACCTTTGATTTGAAGGTTGGAGCATCAACCCAGCCGATTCGTACGCGGCAGGGCTTCGTAATTTTGAAGGTCACGGAGCATGTGCAAGAAGGGCCAGCCCCGATGACTGCTGTAGAACCGCAAATTCAGGAAGCGATGTACATGCAGGCCATGCAACCCGCGCTGCGTGCCTACCTGACCAAGGCTCGTGAGCAGGCTTATATTGACGTGCAGCCTGGATTCGTAGACTCCGGGGCAAGTTCGAACGAAACCAAGCCGGTATTCACGGCCTACGCGCCTCCAGTACCCAAGAAAAAGAAGCCGAAGCAGACCGTTCGCTTCGATCGCGGTGGACGTTTTTCGGCTGCGAAGACGACGCCTGAAGTAGCATCGCCTGATACCACGGGGACCCGGACGCTCACAGGCGCCGATCTAAAGGCTGCTGCGGCCGACCCGAACACGGGTATGGCGGTGATTACCGCGCCGGTCAAGACAGCCAGCGGTAAAGCGCCCAAGATGATGCGGAAAGAAAAGATTCGCTTCGGACAGGCACCGCGAACCGCGCTTTCGGGCGGCACGAATGACGTCGCGACCACCACTGACCCCGTGGCCACTCCCGGAGCAATCCCGGCAGAGACGCTGGGCAGCGCGACAACTCCGACAGCCCCGTCGGCTTCCACCTCCGCCGACCTGGCAGATAATCCGCTCACGCCCCGGGCACCCGAGGCCAAAAAGACCAGGTTCAGTGCCCGAGCGCAGGAACTGAAGGAGCGCAAGGCTCAGACGTTCAGCGCCAAGAAGCTGGAAAAAGTAAACGCTAAACCGATCCCGATGACGGCCGAAGAACAGGCTGCCTCCAAGGTTCAAGGTGCTTCGCTGGGGCTGGGGGGCGATACGTCCAAGAAGCCGAAGAAGGCGAGGAAGGTAAAGGGAGCACCGAAGGAGCGGATGGCCGACAAGGAGCCAAAGGTAAAGCCCATTTTGACGCCGGTTGATCAAACCGCTAGCCCTTCGCTTGCACCAACGGATACGACCCCGCCCTCGACTCGGCCGTCGCAGACTCCTGCGGTCCCGAACTCTTCGGTACCTCGTCCGGCTTCCAACATTCCGAACGACACCACGCTCCCACCCGTCACCCAGCCGACGCCCGGCGCCCTGCAGCCGGGGACACCTATTCCGCCGCCTGGAGTTTAGCTCGTTGCTTCACTAAATTGTTTCTTGTGGGTGACGCGAGGGCTTCGGCTCTCGCGTTTTCCGTTGACCGCGTTACTCTGATGACACGATGAAGGACTTTTACGTAGCGGACGCCCCCCGGTTTGAGAATGTTGTAGTGACCAGCTATTTCTGCCTGTCGCAGGTGAAATTGCGCGAAAAGAAGACAGGTGGCGGCCAGTACCTGGCGCTTGTCTTGAGCGACAAAACCGGTTCCTTTGAGGCCCGGATGTGGGATGAGTTCACCGAGGCCTTCTCTACCTGTGATGAGGGTTGCTATGTCAAGGTTCAGGGACTGATTGCGAAGTATCAGGGTAAGTGGCAGCTTACGTTGACCAAGCTTCGGAACGCGGCAGCGAGCGAGGTTGACACCTCCGACTTTCAGCCCGTGTCCGAGCGTCCCGCCGCGGAAATGGATGCTGAGCTTCGTGGCATCGTGGCGGCCTTCCGGAACGAGGATCTGAAGCGGTTGGTGCTCGCTTTTCTGGACGATCCGGAGCTTGGCCCAGCGTTTCGCGTAGCCCCGGCGGCCAAAGTGCTCCACCATGCCTGGATCAGCGGGTTGCTGGAACATGTGCTGGGACTAGCGAAGCTGGGGCTTGCAGTGGCGCCATTTTATCCGGAGGCAGACCCGGATCTGGTTGTCACAGGAGCGATCCTGCACGATATCGGCAAGGTGAAAGAACTGAGCTGGAAGACGAACTTCAACTACACCCTGGAAGGCCAGATGATTGGGCATATCTCGATCGCGCAAGGCCTGCTCCGAGAGAAGGTGCAGGCTCTGCAGCCGTTTCCGGACCGGTTGCGCATCCTTGTCGAGCACATGATTCTGAGCCACCACGGCAAGTACGAATTCGGCAGCCCGAAGCTCCCCATGACGCCGGAGGCGATGCTTCTTTCCGCACTCGATGACCTGGAAGCGAAGTTCTCGGCGATGCGACGTGAATTCGCAGCGGCGGAAAGCTCAGGTAGAAAAGCCGACGAAACGACCGACTGGGTGCGGAGCATGGAGCGGCCGTTGTTCAACTCAGCACGATACCTTGCGGCGGGGCTGCCAAATGAACTTTCGCCGGCTTTGCCCTCGTCGGTCGAGGTCGAGCTCGAGCCCGAGCCGGAAGAGGAACCGAAAGTACCTTTGATTGGTATTGTGCCCAGTATGTTTGAAAAAATTGAACCTTAGGTGGGTTGTTACAATCGAAGCTTGCGCAGCACTGATTACGCGGCGCCTGGATGAATAAATGCTTCGATTTTCGACAGCCGGGGAGAGTCACGGGGAAGCGCTGGTTGCGTTGGTGAGCGGACTGCCTGCCGGAGTACCGGTGGTGCAGGAGACGCTTGACCGCGAATTGTGGCGTCGGCAGCAAGGGTATGGCCGCGGCGGACGCATGCGGATCGAGCGGGACACGGCACATATATTGAGCGGGGTTCGCCACGGCAAGACCATCGGCTCGCCGGTTGCGATGACACTTGCCAACAAGGACTGGAAGAATTGGGAAGAGATTCTTCCGGTGGAAGCTGGCGACTCGGACAAGCACAAGTCGGTCAAAAGCCCTAGGCCAGGCCATGCCGATCTTGCAGGTAGTCTCAAGTA
>JAYVZP010000059.1:0-5401 GCA_043783275.1 Rhodanobacteraceae bacterium | reverse complement strand
TTAGGGGCATCCGGTGCAATCTCGATTATTGCAGCCGTTGACCAGTCATTGGAGCCTGTTGAGTCGAGCGACGAGACGAGCAGCGAGGCTTTCGCCCGATTCAGACCAAAGCAGGCGCGCGGTGGCTTCGGATTCCTTTTCGACAGCGTTGGTCAGGTCGATCAGCTGTCGAACATTTTCTTCAATGCAGCGAATAGCTTCGATGCTCAGCTCCACATCCTCCTGCAAGAAGGGGGCGTCTGTGCCAAAGTCGATACGGATGTGGCCTTCCTGCTCGAAGGCTCCCTCGTCGAACTCGGGACCGTAGCCGATGATCCGGACGAGGCGGGGGGTGCGCACCCACTTGGGATGGGACCCGGCGCCCGGTTCCGGTTCCCAGAGCGTCCAGCCGATTTGGAACTCGTAGGCGTAGTCGTCATGGAGAAGTTCGAGGGCTTTGCTGACCGCGATTTCAATTTGACAGCCACGTTCTCCAAGGCCGTAAACCTCCTGGAAGGCGGCTGCTTCGCGCCAGTTGACCGGCCATGTGGTGGCGGAAAAAACTCCGGACTGGCCGCCGTGGGCGGCGAACTGATGCTGTGCCTGGACAAGCTTGTCCTCAAGAGAGGAGAAGCGGAACTGGGGATACCAAAGACTAAGTGAAAATGCGTCGGACATTCTACTTATCTTAGACGCGAGAGCGGGTGTGGGGGATTCTGGCGATTGGAGGAATTGAAGGAACTCAATGGACGGAGCCTTGCTCCCCGTGAACCGACAGAACTAGGCAACCACGATCTCGCTGAAGTCCGCGATACCAGAGAAACCCTGGAGTACGGATTGGATGAGGGCAAGGCGAGCTGCGCGCAGCTCCGGTTCCGGGGCCATGACCATCACTTTGTCGAAGAAAGCATCGACGGCGGGGCGAAGTGTGGCGATGGCTTCGAGGGCAGCCGCGTAGTTGCCCCCTTTGCGAAGTATGGCTACTTTTGCTGAAAGCTCAGTGGAGGCTGCATGCAAGGTGAGTTCTTCGGACTCAACAAGTGCTGCGGCAATGGTTGAGATGGGTGCGAACTGCTCGTTCTTTTCAGTAGCTCGTCGGAGGAGGTTCTTGATGCGCTTGAAGGCTGCGGAGATGGCGACGAAGTCGTCAGACCCACGCACAGCGGTGAGGGCTTCGGCGCGGGCGATCGCATCGCGTACGTCCTGGGCATCCGCGGCAAGAACAGCGCTGACCACGTCATAGGTGAAGCCCCGAACATCCTTCAAGTAGAAACTGAGTCGCTCGGCCAGGAAGCTGCTGACTAGGTCGGTGCCAACGTCTGAGGCATCCACGACGTCGGCAAGTGTAAGCGGCAGGCCAGACTCGGCAAGGATCTTGACGATGGCGTTCGCAGCTCGGCGAAGTGCAAAGGGGTCCTTTGACCCTGTTGGCGCGTTACCAATGCCAAACATGGAGACGATGGTGTGGATGCGGTCCGCGAGAACAAGCAGCTGACCTTCGACCGTAGCGGGAATTGCGTCTTCTGTTGAGGCTGGCATGTACTGGGAGTAAATAGCTGCAGCCACGGTTTCACCGAGGCCCTGGGCGCGGGCGTAGAGACCACCGACCACTCCCTGGAGTTCGGTAAATTCTTTGACCAACTCGGCGGTGAGATCTGTCTTGGCAAGCAGAACTGCCTGGAGCAGAGCCGCCTTGTTCAGCACCTGGCCCTTTGACTCAGCCTCCTCAGCCAACTGCTCGGCGACACGCAGGTTGCCTTCGGTCTTCCAGTGGTAGCTGCCCAGTTCCTTTTGGAAGGTGACCGATTTGAGCATTTCTACCCGCTCGGTCAGTGGAATCTTCTGGTCGGCACCCCAGAAGAATTGGGCATCTTTGAAGCGGGAACGGAGCACGCGCTCATTGCCGTGGCGAATTGTGGCGCGGCCCTGCTCATCCACCTCGGTGTTTAGCACGGTGAGGAAGTGGGGTGCGAGACTGCTATCTGCATTTTCCACGGCGAAGTATTTTTGATGGTCGCGCATGACGGTGACCAGCACTTCTTCGGGGAGCGCGAGGTACTCCGGCTCAAAACTGCCGAGAAGGACGGTGGGCCACTCCGTGAGGTGGACAACAGTCTCAATCAGGTTTTGATCTTCGCGCCAGCGGGCTTGGGGAACTGTACGCGTGACGTGATCGAGCGCTTTACGAATGGAATGGCGGCGGGCGGCGACATCCGCTTCAACGAAGGCGGCGCGGAGAGCTTCGAGGTAATCCGATGGCTTGCCAAGGACAAGAGGAGCTTCGCCATGCAGGATGCGATGGCCGCGACTTGTATTTCCAGCAGTGATGCCAGCGAACTGAAGGGGGATGATCGCGTCGTCAAGCAGTGCGACAATCCAGCGAACCGGGCGAACGAAGCGCTCTGGTTTCCCGAGACGCCAATACATGTTCTTGGGCCAGTAGAGGGCCGAAAGCTCGGCCGGGAGTTCGGTGGCGAGTAGCTCGGCAAACTCACGTCCCGGGCGCCTGACGGTGGCGCTGACATATTCGCCTTTAGGGGTAGTGAATGGTTCGAGGGATGAGACATCGACACCTGCTTTTTTGGCGAAGGCGACGGCTGCGGGTGTCGGTTCCCCATCCTTGAAGGCTACTTTCCAGGACGGGCCGGTCAGCTTTTCTTCGATATCCTCCTGGAGGGGTCGGACGCCCGAGACAAGCACGGCAAGACGCCGAGGCGTTGAAAAAGTCTGGACCGTGTGAGGCTCAACCAGCAGACGCTCGCGGGTTAGAAGCTGTTCGATGCGGCGAGCCAGTTCGGCCTCGGCAGCGGCTATCATGCGGGACGGAACTTCTTCCAGCCCAATTTCGAATAAAAAGTCTGGCATCTTCTACTTTCTTTCTTCTTCTGATTCCCTGCCCCTGGCATTTTCGGGAGTACTGTAGCCCAGAAAGTTCGGTCGCACCCTTGCCAAAAATACCCTAGGCTGACTGCTGCGCTGCAAATGCCTTGGCGACACCAACCGCCAGAGTGCGGATGCGGGCGATGACGCCCACGCGCTCCGTAACCGAGATCGCACCCCGAGCGTCGAGCAGATTGAACAAGTGTGAGCACTTGAGACATAAATCAAAGGCTGCCAGGACCGGGTAGCGGCGGCGTTCAACCTGCGTAGTCTGCTCGGGAAGTGCCTTGGCCCCGTCAATGAGGGCCTGACACTCGGATTCATAGAGTCTCAGGTGCTCCCAGAGTTTGGGTACGTCGGCGTATTCGAAGTTGTAAACGGAGAACTGGAGTTCTTCTGGCAGGCGGACATCGCCATAAGTTACTGGCGCGCCGGTAATCGGGTCGTAGGCCCAGATGATGTCGTAGATCGAGTCAACATCCTGCAAAAATGCAGCGATGCGTTCGAGGCCATAGGTCAGTTCGGCAGTTATCGGATCAAGATCGATACCGCCGCACTGCTGGAAGTAGGTGAACTGGGTAATTTCGAGGCCGTCCAACATGACCTGCCAGCCAATACCCCAGGCACCGAGCGTCGGCGACTCCCAGTTATCTTCTTCGAACTTCAAATCATGGCGGCTAAGATCGATACCGATGGCTGCCAGCGACTCCAGATAAAGCTCCTGCACATTGACCGGCGGAGGCTTGAGAATCAGCTGAAACTGCGTGTGCTTGAAGAGCCGATTTGGATTTTCGCCGTAGCGGCCATCGGCCGGTCTGCGCGAAGGCTGGGCATAGCCAACGCGGAAAGGCTTGGGGCCGAGAACCCTAAGAAAGGTCTCTGGTGCCATGGTGCCAGCACCAACCTCCACATCATAGGACTGTTGCAGGACACAGCCGCGGGCTGCCCAGAAGGTTTGCAGACGAAAAAGCAATTCCTGAAAAGTCAGAGGAGATTGCAAAGCGGTGCGCGCAGCACCTTCAATATGTTGGATAGAAGACATTCTGGATTCTTTCAGGCCAAAAAAGCTACCCCCATTCTACCGCAGCCCTAGCCGGGCAGCCGGGCGCACTGCGCGCCTGCGTTGGCGGCGATAGCATCGGTTAGCCCCGGTCCTGAATCTCAATTTATGAACTGGGAATTGGGCAGGATTGCGGGCGACCAGGACTTTCGACTCTACTAAGACAAACTCATTCAGATCAGACACCCAGGTTGCGGATCGCTTCAGCGGATTTTAGGCGCCGTTCGAGATGGCGCTCCAGGGACTGGAGCGTGAAGCGGCGAAGATCCTGGGCGCGGCGGCGGGGCCAAGGTTCTTCCGCGAAAGCTGCAACCGGGGCGCGCAGTATCCGCTGGGCCAGTACCAGGGAGTCTGCCGACAACAGCGTCCCACTGCCTTGCCGATGCAGAGGACAGAAGAGACCGTCGGCGGCCGGATGAAAGCTGGCTTCTCCAGCCATGAAGCGCTGCCCGCACAGGGTGCAGCCAGCGAGGTCGGGGAGCCAGCCCATAAGTCGAGTCATCCACAGGGAAAAGTAGGTCAGGGGCATCCAGGGCTGTTCGACCGAGGTATGGTCGAGCACGGCGAGCAGGAGTCGAAAGACGGTGTCCTGGGGATCCTGATCGGGCAGGGCTTCCTCGAGTGCTTCGGCATAAAAGCTGAGGACGGAAGCCCGGATGTAGTCGACAGGCCTGGACAACGGAGATTGGAGGATTTCGAGCTGGTCGAGGCGAACGAGTTCCTGGCGGGGGCGTTCGGCAAAAAAGGCGCGGGCGTAAGTGGTCGGCTCAAGCGCCCCGCCGAAGCGTTTACGGCTCTTGAGCGCAGCCTTGGCAATCCCCTTGACCTTGCCATAGTCGCGGGTGAAAAAGCTGACGATCAGGTCAGATTCGTTGACCGGCCAAGTGCGCAGGATGACTGCATCTGAGACGAGGATGGTCATGCGAATGACTTGGCCCGGGTGGATCGTAACGACGAACGCGCAGCCGTTGGAGGCTGCGCGTAGACACACTGTATGGGAGCGACGTGGGGCTTAGCGGCCGAAGTGTATCGAGTTCTTCTCGGTGAAGTGAACCCACTTCTCAGGCAGGTCGTCTTGCGCGAATATGGCGGACACGGGGCAGGCCGGAACGCAGGCACCGCAGTCGATACATTCAACCGGGTCGATGAACAATTGGTCTGCTTCACCGTACTGGCCTTCGTCTTTTTTGGGGTGAATACAATCGACAGGACAGGCGTCTACACAGGCGGTGTCCTTGGTGCCGATACAGGGTTCTGCAATTACGTATGCCATGGCTTGGACTCTCCAGGTGAGGTGTTCCCGCTGGCTCATGGTAGCACAACGGGCGGAGCAGTTGGGAGGGTTTGGCCGGCGCGAGACGCCGCGTTTCAAAGGGTGGGACGGCTCTGCTTGTGAGGCTTGGAATCAGCGACACTTCTGCACTTATTTTTCCCGAGCAGCGCGGGATGCTGCATATTCTGCCGGGGTCGGAATCGGCGTGA
>JAYVZP010000058.1:0-2013 GCA_043783275.1 Rhodanobacteraceae bacterium | reverse complement strand
TATTGAATGCGGTGGCGTAGACAAACGGCTTGAAGATCGAGCCAGTGGGACGCTTGGCAACGGCGTGATTGAGCTGGCTGAGGCCGTAACTGCGCCCGCCGACCAAGGCCAGAATTTGCCCGGTGTGCGGGTTGATGGCCACCAGTGCGACCTGGGGAAAGGTGATCGGCTCGTCGGGCTTATGTTTGGCGTGAAGCTTGACGACTTGCTCGTCAATGACATGCATGGTGCTCTCGACCGCCGAGGTGGCCACCCGCTGCAGGTCCGGATCGAGCGATGTATAGATGTGCAGACCTTCGCGGTTGAAGTCGCGCTCGCCTAACTTCTGGATGAGCTGTTCGCGTACCAGGTCGACGAAATATGGGGCATCGCTTGCGTCGACACTCTGGCCGGAGAGATGGAGGGACTCGGATTTTGCGTGTTCCGCTGTTTCTTTTGTGATAGCTCCGGTCTCGACCATCGAATCCAGCACCAGGTTACGCCGCTCCAGCGCGCGTTCGGGATGGCGGTTGGGCGAGAAGTAGTTGGGCCGCTGAATCATACCGGCCAGCAAGGCGCTTTCTGCCAAATTGAGCTGCTTCACATCCTTGCCGAAGTAGGCTTGCGAGGCCTCGCCAAAGCCGTTGATGGAAAAGCTGCCACGCTGGCCCAGGTTGATCTGATTGGCGTACATCTCGAAAATCTGCTTTTTAGTGAAGCGGTGTTCGAGCTGAAAGGTAATGACGATTTCAATGAGTTTGCGTTTGAGTTTCTTTTCCGGGGAGAGGAAGAAGCCCCGCGCCAACTGCATGGTCAGGGTGGAGCCACCTTGCTGCTTTTGGCCGCTGCGGAGATCTCGCTCAGCGGCAACCATGAGCCGCCAGAGATTGATGCCGTTGTGTTCAAAGAAGCGGCGGTCCTCGATTGCGAGCACTGCCTGGACAAGGTTGGCTGGGATTTCGTCGTAGGAAACGAGGCGACGCTTGGTGCGGTTCACGTCTTCGCTGAGGCCGGTGATGAGCAACGGTTCGAGCTCGTAGCTGCTGAGGGACTGGCCGTGATCATCGAGCAGCGAATCGACAACGCCGCTGGCGACGTGGACGGTGGCGCCATCCTGCGAGTGATAGCTTTGCGGACCTGGGCGAATGGTAATGCTGGCGCCGGTTTGGCTGTAGGTGCCGAGAGGCGAGAGATTGGCCGATCCGTCTGCGGTGTAGCCTGCGGACCGCAGTTCGTTGACGATGGCAGTGACGCTGAGCTTTTGCCCTGGACGCACTTCGCGAGGGGCCGCAAAGATTTTGGCCGTAGTCGCGAAAAGGGGTTGCTTGAGCCGCTCATCCACGATGCTCTGGTAGCGGTAGTAATAATAGCCGCCAACTACACATACCAGGATTGCAACAATGCCCACGCAAACCAGAGTTGCCTTGACCAGGAGACTAATCCATCCGCCTTGGGTGGCTGGTTTGGTGAACCGGACTCGTAATGCCATTGATTCTGCCTCCGCGGCTTGTGCATGAGGGGTACGGTGCCGCAACTATTGCAGTTCGGTTATGGCTCCAATGTCTGAAGCCGGGCTACCAGTTCGCCAATCAGTACATCTTCGCTCCCAGCCTTGGAACGGGTGACCAGTTCGACTTTGCCTTCGGCTGTCTTTTTGCCGACGTTGACCCGGTAGGGAATCCCGACGAGGTCGGCGTCTTTGAATTTGACTCCGGCGCGTTCGTCCCGGTCATCAAGTAGCACGTCGAGACCTGCGGCTGTGAGGTCGGCGGCGATCTGCTCCCCGACCGCCAGGAGTGCGGGTTCGCTGATGTTGGTGATGGTGACGACTACCTGAAAAGGCGCGATCGAAGGGGCGAGGACATAGGCATTGCCGCCATTCGCCGCGGCGCTGGACTCGATCGCAGCCGTCAGAATGCGTTCGATCCCGATCCCGTAGCTACCCATGATGGGTGTGACTTCCTTGCCATCTCGGTTCAGGACGGAGGCTCCCATCGACTTCGAATATTTGTACCCGAGCTTGAAGATGTGGCC
>JAYVZP010000057.1:0-2046 GCA_043783275.1 Rhodanobacteraceae bacterium | reverse complement strand
CCAACAAGCTGGGAATTGGGGCGAACGTTGGGTCAACGCCACGGTCGGAGAGGATGAGCACGGTGTAACCGCTATCGACGGCGTGCGAGGCGCGCTCGCTGAGTTCTTCGAGGCCGCGCCGGAGCCCTGCCTCGCCGTCTTCAGCACGAAAAAGTGTGGGTAGAGTCGTCGCCAGCAGATCACCCGAGGAAACGCGGCGCAGTTTTTCCAGATCCCTGTTGGTGAGCACGGGATTGGGTAGTTTGAGGGTGTGGCAGTTGAGCGGTGTCTCCTGGAGAATATTGCGTTCGGTGCCGATGTAGCTGATGAGGGACATCACCAGAGCTTCGCGTATCGGGTCGATGGGCGGATTGGTCACCTGGGCAAAGAGCTGCTTGAAGTAGTTGAACAGAGGCTGGGGGCGGTCTGAGAGGCAAGCGAGAGGCGTATCCGAGCCCATGGACCCAATCGGCTCTTCGCCGGTTGCGCCCATCGGAGCCAGTAAAACCCGCAGATCTTCCTCGGTATAGCCGCAGGCGCGTTGACGGCGCAACAGGGTTTCAGGATTGGCGGCGATCAGGCGGGTCGGTTCGGGCAGGTGCTCCAGGGTCAACTGCTGGTCGCGGAGCCATTGCCCATAGGGCTGACGCGAGGCGAGGTGCCGCTTGATCTCGGAGTCGGAGAGAATGCACCCTGCAACTGTATCCACGAGGAACATACGGCCGGGCTGGAGCCGTCCTTTTTTACGGATGTCTTCGGGCGGCACGTCCAGCACTCCTGCTTCAGAGGCGAGGACAACCAGGTCATCATTCGTGACGATGTAGCGGCCGGGGCGGAGTCCGTTGCGATCCAGCGTGGCCCCAATCAGGCGCCCGTCGGTGAAGGCGATGGCAGCCGGGCCATCCCACGGCTCCATCAGCGATGCGTGGTACTCGTAGAAGGCGCGCTTCTCTTCATCCATGTCCGGGTTGCCGCTCCAAGCTTCGGGGACGAGCATTGCCATGACATGGGGTAAGGAACGGCCGGACTGGAAGAGAAATTCAATGGCATTGTCGAGTGCTGCCGAGTCGCTGCCACCGGGCACAATCACCGGGAAAAGCTCTGCGATTTTCTCGCCGAAAAGGGGGGAACGCAGGATAGATTCCCGCGCCTTCATCCAGCTCACATTGCCACGTACCGTATTGATTTCGCCGTTGTGGGCGATGTAGCGATAGGGATGAGCGAGTTTCCAGCTCGGGAAGGTATTCGTAGAAAAACGCTGATGGACCAGGCAGAGCGCACTCTTGACCAGTGGGTTATCCAGTTCAAAGTAGAAGCGGGCAATCTGCGGAGCCAGCATCAGGCCCTTGTAAATGATGGTGCGGCAGGAGAGCGAAGGAACATAGAACTCATCCTTGCCCTCAATTTCGGAGGCCGTGATGGCATTTTCAGTGCGTCGCCGGACGAGGTAGAGTTTGCGTTCAAAGGCATCTTCGTCTATCCCGGCGGGCTTGCCCAGGAAGAGTTGCTGGATATAGGGCTGGGAGGCCCGAGCCTGCCGACCGATCGCATCCCCGTTCACAGGGGTATCACGCCAGCCGAGGACAGCGAGCCCTTCTTCAGTGGCAATGCGTTCAAGAATACCTTCGCATTGCAGCCGGTCTGGTTTATCGACAGGGAAGAAGATCATGCCGACGCCATACTCCCCTGCTGCGGGCAGTTCGATTCCCAAGATGCCACACTCTATGACAAAGAACTCATGAGGAATCTGGATCAGGATTCCAGCACCATCGCCGGTCTCCGGGTCGGAACCAGAGGCTCCGCGGTGCGTGAGATTGATGAGTACTTCGATACCCTTGCGCAGGATGTCGTGACTCTTTTCACCTCGAATGTGGGCGACCAGACCCATGCCGCAGGCGTCGTGTTCAAACTGAGGGTGATAGAGGCCCTGGGTTGAAGGCGGGCCGGAATGAATATCGATGTTGGGCGGGTGCATGGCTACTCTTTTCCTAGGAAATAGCTTCCGGGGCAAGTACACGTCTCCCATTCCGCTCCCGGAAGCAGAGATGGGGTTCCTTGCCTACAGGC
>JAYVZP010000056.1:0-2049 GCA_043783275.1 Rhodanobacteraceae bacterium | reverse complement strand
TTAGTGCCTGGGCCGGAGTAGATCCCAATTTTGAGGCCCTTCGAGTGGACGTAGTCGGCGAGACCCTTCATGTCGGGAAATTTGGAGTTGGTGTGAAGGATGCCACTGGCATCGCGTTCCCCTTCCCATGTGTCGTCGATGTTGACATAGACGTATCCTGCGTCTTTCATGCCGGTGGCGACGATTTGGTCGGCGGCGCCGCGGATGTCTTTGTCGTTGACTTTGTCGGCGAAGAAGTTCCAGCTATTCCAGCCCATGGGAGGAGTCTGGGCGACTTGGGCTGGAGCAAAGGCGGCGGGCAGGAATGCGAGGACAAACGTAAGGAGCGGAGTGCGAAAGCGCATGGATACCTCGTTCGGATGTTTAGATTCGTAATTTTCATCGACCGAAGTCTTGAAATCGAGACAATGGCCGCCCCGAAATCAGGGTTGAGGGCGTTTGTAGTCACCGCTTTTTCCGCCTGATTTTGTTTCCAGTTGGAGGGAACGGATGACGATGGACTTGTCCAGCGCCTTGGTCATGTCGTAGATAGTCAACGCGGCGATCGAGGCAGCTGTAAGCGCTTCCATTTCTACACCCGTGGGGCCAGTTGTGGCTACTGTGGCGAGAATCTGCACGCCAGTGGCGGTGACTTCGGCTGAGACATCGACGTAGCTCAGGGCGAGGGGGTGGCACATGGGGATGAGTGTGGAGGTTTGTTTGGCGGCTTGGATGCCCGCAAAACGAGCGACTTCGAGGGGATTGCCTTTGGGGTTGCTGGGTAGGGCGGCGAGGACTGTTGGTGACAGCTCAACGAAGGCGGAGGCGGTCGCCGAGCGGCGGGATACGGCCTTGCCACTAACGTCAACCATGCGAGCGCGACCGGTCGAGTCAAAGTGGGAAAGAGTTGGGGATTCAGACATTGCGGCTCCTGATGGGGACGGGAGTAGGGTACCCGAGTTGGCTTGGCTCAGGCGGGTACGAGCGCGAGACGGGAGAGGGATTTGCGAGCCTCAGGGTGGAAGTTGGGGGCGCGGTGGGCGATGGAGAGCTTTTCGCGGTTCAGGATTTTGCGGATTTGTCCGCGAGCGTGGTCTGCCCAGGGACCGGTTTTGTCAAGGCGCGCGTATACCTGCCAGTGGGCGAGTGCACGCCGGCGTTCCGCTTTTCTTTCGAGGGCGAGGGCGAGGTTGTAGTGAGCGTCGGCGTAGGCGGGAGCCAGGGCAATGGCTTTGCGGTAGGAGTCGATGGACTCGTCGGGGCGTTGGAGCTCGTCGAGGACGTTGCCGAGGTCAAAGAACGCGAGGACATAGGTGGGGTCGGCCTCGGTCGCCTGGCGGTAGAGATCTTCGGCGCGGCTCAAGAGTTTTTGATGGTAGTAGAGGGTACCGAGGTTGATAAGAGCAGCTGTGAACTGTGGTTCGAGGGACAGGATGGTGCCGTAGAGATCGATGGCGTCTTGCTTTCGTCCTTGTTCTTCAGCTTGGACGGCCTGGAGGAAGAGGCCTTGGAGGTCGCGATCATGGCTGCAGTTGTTTGAGGTACGCAGCATGGGGACGGAGACGGTGTTGGGGCTGGCGCAGGATTCGAAATCGAAGAGCAACTGGCGGCGGATGGGGTCAACCATGGTGCCGGAATGGCGGAAGATGAGGCGGGTGCCGGAGTGGACAACGGTGGACTCGAGAAGGGGATTGCTGATACCAGAGACCGCCCGCATTGCCTGGACAGAATCGCGAATGGAGCGGGGCTTCATGCGCAGGACTTGGAGTTCCTGGAGGGTGCGAAGCTGGGTCATCTCAGGAAAGTCATAAATCGCCTTCGCCGGAATGAGTCCCGCCCGCTCCCAGCCGTGGAGTTGGCGCGAGCTGATGTGAAGAATTCTCAGAACGTCTTGACGGCTATAGCTGGTCACGGAGCAATTCACGATTGGTGTCCACCCTTCGGCCGGGAAACAAGCCTCTCTGGACTGAGGCGATTATGCCGCGATTATCGGTGGATAAGAGGGCGCTAACAACCAGCGTATGAAGAAAATCGTGGATAACTGGTGTCGAATCTGGTTCCTTATCGGAA
>JAYVZP010000055.1:0-2065 GCA_043783275.1 Rhodanobacteraceae bacterium | reverse complement strand
AGTAGCCGCACAGTTGTGGCCCGGTGATTTGGCATGAGCAACTCATTTGCCACCATCCAGACTAAGGTTTAACAAGCCGTGATCGGCATGGTTCAAGTCGTTGTCGCAACGGGGAATTTCAAGCCGCCCCATCGTAATCTGCGAGAGGGGCGAAGCACCGACAGGTGTGGGGGCATCCATGCGTTCAAAAGTAGTGAGTCTAACGGAGATAACGCCGGGAACGCTTTGAGCGGCGGCGATAACGGGGCTGGCATACACTGTCTCTCCAAATTGGAAATTTGCCGCGTTGAGCAGACCGAGTTTTCCCGAGCAAAAATCGCCAGCCACCAGCACCTGCCAGACAGCCATGTAAACATCACCTCGGAACTGGTTGGGCGCGACACAAATCTCCAACCCGATCCGGAGTCCAATCAACCTGGCCCCCTCAACGACGAGGTCTGTACCGATCATCCTCATGCGGTTGAGGGCGGTCTTGACGGGCTTCGTCAGCACGGCGGCTGTAGTCGCAGCCTCTGGATCGACGGAGACGAAGGCGGTGTACCAGGAGCCAGTCCAGCGGATGATGCCCTTGGCTTCGCGGACAGCGGGAAGAAGCTCGGCCATGGTGCCGTAGTCGTCCGCGGTGACACAGCGGAGCTGGCGTTGGAAGTTAAAGGGGGCTACTTGACGAATGTGCTCCATGGTCTCCGGGTCGACGCCACCGGCTGCGGCAAGAGGGTTGCGCACGCCGGTGACTCCCGGACCGGGAAAGAGCAGGTGGGCGAGGGCTTCGCGTCCCACGTTGCCAGCGGCTCCGTTTCCGGTCCGATAGGTTGCGGTGAGTGTAAGACCAGGGTCTGGAGCGGCTCCGTAGGTACCGTCGCCAAAACGTATGTGAGCAGTTTGGTCCCATTCGATCTCAGGAACAAAGCCGTAGACCTGCGCGTCTTGTTCGAGCAAATCCGGGAAGGATGCCCAGGTTATGCCGTCGCTCCCGGTCAGCGAAATTTGGGGCAGACCTGCGGAGATAGCGGGTACCAAAAAACTCGAGGCCGACGCTTTGGGATCGTAGGGCACCGCGAAGGTCAGAGGCTGATGAATAAGCACTGGTTGGTACCGGGATTGCTGGGCGCTTGTCGAGCTATCGCAGTTGCACCCCCCCGCCACTGGGGCAAGTGGAGGAGGCGGGACAACACCCAGAGATTGATTCGTCGTCCATACGCCCTGATCGGCGGCCAGGACGTTACCCCGCGCCACGGAAACGCCAGCCAATGCCAGGGATGCGTGATTTGGGTCGGTCACGGACGAGAGACAGAGTGGGAACGGCAACGCATCGGCATCCTGCCAGGCGATATGAGTGAGCAAAGTGCCATCCACGGGGTCACGCAGCAGGTGTCCCGTCTGGTCAGTTGTACTCGCGTCGGTCAAGCGGATGGGCCAACGATGGGTGGGATCCGCGTCGGCGGGATCGCCTGTGAGGGGGCCCATGACCTCCTCAAGAATCAATACATCGCCCGCCATCAACGTCGTGAGAGTGCCAGTCAGCGTGGCGTCAGTCGCACCCACTGGAAGGCAGCACTCCCCGTTGCCCCAGGTATAGAAATCCATCTTGTTTTGTTCTGAGTAAATGACCAGGTCGGCGATGCTTTCAAAAACTGGGCCGGGGCTCGCCTGTAGAAGCGAAGCGGCATAGCTGTTGGGATCAACCGATGGAGCGAGGCCTGGCACAAGCGGAAAAATCTGTGTTCCAGCCGGAATGTTGAGCCCGTCTCGTGAGGCCGTGACGCAGACCCAGGCGCGGGCGTTGCTACCTTCACCGATGGAGTAATCGACTAATCGCGCATGACGACGAAGCGAGATACGACTTCGTGCAGTGCCGATGTAGGCCTCGGTATTGACGGCATCCTGAAAATAACTGACCCGGTCGGCTGCGTAAGCCAGCGCTTCGATGAGAGTTAGTCCAGGATCAGCGGCATGTGCTTCCGTCCAATCAGGAACGAGGACTGCCATACGATCAAGCATTTGCTGGCGAAACCCGTCGTAGTCGCGAGCCAGATAGTGGATGTCAGGCGAGGCGACAACAGTG
>JAYVZP010000054.1:0-2073 GCA_043783275.1 Rhodanobacteraceae bacterium | reverse complement strand
TCGTTGCGGCTGTAGTCCACGTCCCAGCTTGTCACATTCGGGATATTCTCGACCCGGTCGCCCGCCGTGTAGCACTGATCGCCCGGGTACTCCTGATGCACGATCTGATACAGCGTCGGCGCGATAGGACTGTTGTCCGTCTCATTCAGCTGTGCTTCCCACAAAATGACGCTGGGGTGGTTGCGGTCTCGGCGCACCATGTCCCGGGCATCCTGGTAAACGCGCTGCTTGAACAGATCGCCGCCGAGGTACTGCCAGCCGGGGTTGGAGACGATCGCCAGCATTCCCAGCTCGTCACAGGCATCCATGAACGCCGGGTCCTGCGGGTAGTGGCTCCGGTAGGAGGTAAATCCGGCATCGCGCAGCTTCTTGACATCCCGATAGTGCGCCGAGGCGGGCAAGGCGCCGCCGACATACGGATGATCCTGATGTCGGTTCGCCCCCAGGGAAAAGAACCGCTCACCATTGATGTACATCCCGGTGTCTTTGTCGAAGCGAATGCTGCGGATGCCCAATCGCGTGAAGGTGTCATCAACGGCCCGATCCCCCACATGGACGACGGTATGCAGGACGTACAGATACGGATGATATGGGTGCCATAGTTTCGCGCCGCGCACGTCCAGCCGCTGTGTGAACGTCTCGCTTGAACCGGCAGGGACGGACCCCTCAGTGGTCGCGGCCGCTGCGACCTGACCGTCCGGCCCGATCAACTCCTGCGTGATTCTGCAAGCGCGCGGGACCTTCGCGTCATTGCCGACATCCGTCTGCACCTGTACAATAGACTGATCGACGGCCACGGCGGGCGTGGTGACAAAGACCCCGCCTCCGGCGGTCTTGTTCGCCAGGATCGGGTCGGTGATATGCAGTGGGTCCAAAACCTCCAGATGCACACTGCGAGAGAGGCCTCCGAAGTAAGTAAAGTCCAGGGCACTTTGCGGCTTGCCGGGCGGCACGTTGGGGTTATCGGAATTGTCCAGTCGCACCGTCAGCACATTCTCTTCCCCAAAGCGGGCCGCCTGGCCCAGATCCACCGTGAACGGGAGATAGCCGCCATAGTGGGTCGTCAGGTGCCGGCCGTTCAGCCAGACATCGGCGACCTGCATCGCCCCCTCAAACTTCACATAAATCGTGCGGCCCTTCCACTCCGGCTTCAGGGAAAAATGCTTGTCATACCAGCAGACGCCTTGATAATTGCGCCCGCCACTGGCATTGAGCGGCTCCAGCCGGACTGAATGCGGCAGGCTGACAGGTTCCCACTTGGAATCATCGGGGGGCGTAGCCTTTGCCGAGCCCGCCGGCTCTGTCCCCGGCGGGGCCGTGTCCGTCGCATAGAACCGCCAGCCCTTGATCATGCCGGACGCATTGTCGTCCTGCCGGGGGAGATAGCGGAACCCGTCGAACCGGGTGGGATGGCCTAAATTGATGACCAGTCGGTGCGGCAGGGCAGGCTGTTCGCTTATCCAGCGCGTGTGCCATTTGGTCTCCGGGTTGCCGTCGATGGCATTCCGGGCCAGATCACCCGAACCTAGTTCCTCGCTGTCAGCATAGGCAACGGTCCATCCGTTCCGTGGCAGTGGTTTCCCCTGCGAGTTCAGAAGCCACAGTTCTGCAACCGAGGCGAAGGGCGTGCCGTTTTGCGACGAGGTGGCTTCTAAACAGACGTATCGGGCTGTGTGCGGTCCCACCATCACGTTCTGGGCCTGCGTGGTTTGTGGGAAACTGCCTTCTTTCACACGAGCCGACGTTGGCGGCGTGTACGTCGCAGGGGAACGCACCGGAGCGACGGGCGGACAGTAAAAGCGCCATCCCTGGTTGAAGTTGAAATCCAGTCGCGCCGTTGCCTTTTGCGGCCAGAGAGGCGACATCACCGTAGCCATGTTCTTGTCTCCTTGTGCCCAGACCGCTGATCCAAGCAAAGCCAACCCAATGCAAAGAACGTGCAGCCGCATTCCGGCTCTCATGATCGATGATTTCTGCAATTCACAATAAACCTTTCGTGTCAGTAGGCAAGAAGTACTGCGCCTCGTTCGTCGAGGCGGTCGGCACGGCGGAGGGCGGCGTGTGCAGCGTTTT
>JAYVZP010000053.1:0-2123 GCA_043783275.1 Rhodanobacteraceae bacterium | reverse complement strand
AGTCTTCCAGCGGGTGAATGGGATCGAGGGCGATCAACTCGACCCAGTGCTCGCGGCCGGGTGTCGATGGAGGCGCGGTGACGACGCGGAAGTTCTTGCCGGTATCGTTGACGCGTATGAAGAACAGACCGTCGCGGTGGTCTGGGTAGTACTCCTGGTCGTCGTGTCGAGGGGCGATGACGCGGAACTCCCCGGTGGGGTTGGCGGCGTCGAGGAAGCGGTATTCGTTGGTGGTGTGGCTGCCGGCTTCGATCATTAGATAGCGGCCATCCCGGGTGCGGCCGATGCCGATGTTGAAACGTTCGTCCTGCTCATGGAGGACAAGTGCGTCATCCGCGGCAACGTTGCCGAGTTGGTGACGGAAGATGTGATCCTGGCGCTTGGTGGTCTCGTCCTCGGTTGAGTAAAAGAGGGTGTGTGAATCTGCGGCCCAGACCAGCGAGCCGACGCGCTCTGCGGTGTCAGGAAGATCCGCCCCTATGCGCAGATCGCGAATATGTAATGTGTATTGGCGATAGCCGGTGGGGTCGGTGGAGTAGGCGAGCAGATTACCGTCTGGGCTGATTGCCATACTGCCGACAGACATGAAGGCTTTGCCTTCGGCGAGCTCATTAACGTTCAGAATGATCTGCTCAGACTGTGACGGATCGAAGGCGGAGTTGAGGTCGGAATTGGCTGCTGGGCGGCGGCAGTGAATGGCGTACTGGCTGCCTTCGAGCGTGCGAGTCGAATAAAACCACCCACCGAGGCGGTAGGGAACGGACTCGTCAGTCTCCTTGATGTGGGAGAGCATCTCAGAATAGAGTTTGGCCTGCAGGTCGGCGGTCGGCGCCATCAAGGCGGCTGTATATGCGTTCTCAGCTTCCAGATAGGCCAGCGTCTCGGGCGAGTTTTTATCGCGCATCCACCCGTAGTCATCGTGAAGGGTTACGCCGTGGATGGTGATTGGCTTGGGTTCGCGGCGAGCTACTGGCGGCTGCGCGGAATTCATCGATGTGTTGGATACGGCGGCAAAGTCAGGCATTGCTGGGCAGGACTCCTGGCGGGTTTGGATGAGATCGTGTTGGGGTGGAACGCTACGCAAGAAGGTGTTGCCACTTCGCAGCGTATGGGGATAGGATAACGCTCCAGTGACCGGAATTCGGGGCGGAGTCGCGAATGAGGCAATTCGCCATCAAGTTTCCCGCAACCGGATAACGCCGGCGGTGTGAACTAAGTAGTAGCGGAAGACCCTGCATTTTGGGCAGCTGCATCGCAGGATGTAGGTCAGATCAAGGAGTTCTTGCCATGAATACTAAACGCATGTGGACTGTGTTTTTTGCAGCGGTGGTAGTGCTGGCACCTTCAGTTCTGGTTGCGCAGATTGATCCGACCGCGAATCCGGGCCCACAGTCGCCGCAGGGGATGAACCAGCCGACCAACCAGCCTGGTTCGACGACGCCGACGGGCGCGCAGACGAGTCCGGCTGGGTCGATGCGGGATTCGCTCGGAGCTCCGGGACAGACGGGTCAGCAGATGATGGACAAGCAGTTCCTGCGTGCCGCTGCGGAGAATGGGTTAGCGGATGTGAAGCTGGGATCGCTTGCGGTAGAAAAGGGTGGTCCTGGAGTGAAAGATCTAGCCCGGAAAATGGTTGATGACCACACCACGATGAACAGGGAGATGGGCGCGGTGGCGGATTCGTTGGGGATCATGCTGCCGAGGAAGATCAATAAAGAGGCGCAGACAGAGTGCGACAAGCTGAATGGGCTCTCTGGCATGGATTTCGATACAGAATATTTGACCTTTATGGCGAAGGCGCACTACGCGGATCTGCACACCTTCCATATGGAAGCGTCGGTGGCAGCCGATCAGGAGCTTGCTTCGGTGGTGGTGAAGGGGATGGGGATGATGCATCAGCATCTTGGCCTGATTGGGAATGTCGCGAAGGACGAGGGAATCACCCTCCCGCCGCGTCCGCAACGTCCGACGGCTACGACAGCATCCAAATAAGAGCATTTCGGTGTAAATAGCAAGTGAGCCTGCGGGCTCCCCTGCGCCTGTGTGCGCGTTAGAATGGTGGAAATGCTTCGGAATTTGCGCTGGTTGATCCTAGTAGTTTTGGCTGTCGTGCCTGTACGAGC
>JAYVZP010000052.1:0-2148 GCA_043783275.1 Rhodanobacteraceae bacterium | reverse complement strand
TCGCACGTGATTGGACGCTCACACCACCGCCCGGTTCTCCAGCAGTTCCAAGAGTCTCCCCAACCATCAGCCTCCGTCCCAAGCAAGGTATTCCCCTGCATATCGAACGCCGATCCTGAAAGATAAGCAGGAATTTCCATCGAAAAACCCAGCCACCCCTCAACGGAATCCAAACAACGGTTTCCACTGATTGCAAAATCAAATTTGCCAATCCCCAGATTCTTGTCTGCGCGCAGTTGGTTATCCAGGACACGTTAACCGAGGGCTCGCGTGAGTCTGGCGCCGCCTTTGTTCCGCACGCTTTTGTCCAGCGCCCTATGCCGGGGGCTTATTGTCACGGTGAAATATGATTCCTGTCGCGCACATTTCGGTCACCGCAAATTAACCTCAGAATTTGACCGATACATTCAAATTCGTGACTGTTCAACAGCCAGCCGTCCAGCCTTCAGATGACTTGCCACGCTTGGCGTAGTCTTTTGAGGAAACGGCTTCTTCTGCAAATAAGCACATCTATCTAAAAAAGAAAGCCCCTACCAGGGTGGCTGGGCGTTTCATTTTCGCCCTCACGGATCAGTACGATGGGAGGGTCTTTAGAGCAGTCTGAAACAGGCTGTACGCCACCGCCTGCTTCAGTTTCATCGCGACCGTCGCATAAAAAAGTCGATACCAAATCAAAACTGAAAAGGGCGGACTCCGTAGAGTCCGCCCTTTCAGTTTTCACGCGAAGCGTCCAGAACAGCACGAAGTGCTACTCGGCGGCCATTTCTTCTTGTTCGCCTTCCATGCGCATCTGTTCTAGCTCACGCTCTTCGGCTTCGATGGCTGCGGTGACTTCCTGCTGGACCTGAGCTGCCGCTTCTTCTAGCTCTGGGGAGAGCTGGACGTTGCGGTAGTACTCCATGCCGGTACCGGCGGGGATCAAGCGGCCTACGATGACGTTTTCCTTGAGGCCGCGTAGCGTGTCGATGCTTCCGTTGATGGAAGCCTCGGTGAGCACACGGGTGGTCTCCTGGAAGCTGGCGGCCGAGATGAAGCTGTCGGTCGAAAGCGACGCCTTGGTGATGCCGAGCAGCAACGAGCGCCCGATGGCCGGACGTCCACCCGTCATCAGTACACGCTGGTTCTCGGCGTCGAAGCGGAAGCGATCCGTCTGCTGGTCGACCAGGAAGGTCGTATCGCCAACCTCCTCGATCTTGACCCAGCGGAGCATCTGCCGAACGATGGTCTCGATGTGCTTGTCCGAGATGGTCACACCCTGCAAGCGGTAGACCTCCTGGATTTCGTTTACGAGATACATCTGTACGGCACGCTCGCCCAGGACTTCAAGAACGTCATGCGGGCTGCGAGGTCCGTCAATCAACGGATCTCCAGCGCGTAGGCGCTCGCCTTCCTGAACGTTGACATAGACGCCGCGGGGTACGGAGTATTCCTCTTCCTGCCCGTTGTCGCCCTGAACGTAGACCTTGCGCTGCCCCTTGGACACATCGCCAAAGCGCACGACGCCGTCGATCTTCGAGATGATCGCGGGATCACGCGGCTTGCGTGCCTCGAACAACTCAACAACGCGCGGCAGACCTCCGGTGATGTCCTTGGTACGGGTCGTTTCGCGCGGGATCTTCGCCAGAATATCTCCGGGGAAGACCTCGTCGCCGTCCTGGATCATAAGGTTGGCACGCGACGGCATCAGGTAGCGCTTGTTGCCGCTGGCGCTCTTGATGATGATCGCGGGCTGGCGCTTCTCATCGGAAGAATCGGCGACAACCAGGCGGGAAAGACCCGTGACCTCGTCGACCTCTTCGTTGAGCGTGACGCCTTCCTGCAGGTCCTTGAACTGGACGGTGCCGGCGATCTCAGTGAGGAGCGAGAAGGTGTACGGATCCCACTCGCCGATGAGCGTACCCTGCTCAACCTTAGTGCCATCCTCAACCTTGAGCTTGGCGCCGTAGACGATGGCGTAACGCTCTTTTTCGCGACCCTTCTCATCCACGACGGCGATGGAGCCGTTGCGGTTGAAGGCGACCAGGCCGCCCGACTTGGCGCGGACCGTGACGAGATTGATGAAGCGAATGGTGCCGGCGTTCTTGGCCTCAAGGTGCGAAGCGTCATGAACGCGCGAGGCCGTGCCGCCGATGTGGAAGGTGCGCATGG
>JAYVZP010000051.1:0-13850 GCA_043783275.1 Rhodanobacteraceae bacterium | reverse complement strand
CCGTCAGCGTGGTCTTGCCATGGTCAATGTGACCAATCGTGCCAATGTTGACGTGCGGTTTCGACCGGTCAAACTTTTCCTTACCCATAATGCTCTCCTAAGTTCCCGCTACTCAATCTGTGTATCAAAGCCGTTGACTACTTCGAATCCTTACCCGTTTGCTTGGCGATGATCTCTTCCGACACCGACCGCGGCGCTTCCTCGTACTGCTTGAACTGCATCGAGTAATTCGCACGACCCTGGGTGGCTCCGCGCATGTGCGTTGCATAGCCAAACATCGTGGAAAGCGGCACACTGGCACGAATCGCCTGCGTGTTGCCCACCATCTCCATGCCTTCAATCCGACCGCGGCGGGAGTTGAGGTCGCCTATGATTGTACCCATGTAGTCTTCAGGCACTGTCACTTCAACCGCCATCACAGGCTCCAACAAGACCGGCTTGGCCTTGCGTGCGGCTTCCTTGAAGGCCATGGAGCCAGCGATCTTGAATGCCATTTCGTTAGAGTCGACATCGTGGTAGCTACCGTCGTACAACGAGACTTTTATATCGACCATCTCGTACCCCGCCAAAATGCCGCCCTGCATGGCTTCCTGAATTCCCTGGTCAATGGGCTTGATGTACTCCTTGGGCACTGTGCCGCCCTTGGTGTCATTACTGAACTCATAACCCTTGCCAGGCTCGTTCGGCGATATACGAATTTTAGCGTGACCGTAATTACCCGAGCCGCCTGTCTGGCGGATGTATTTACCTTCCGCATCGGCATTTGCACGGATGGTTTCACGGTAGTTCACCTGGGGCTTACCAACGTTCGCCTCGACCTTGTATTCGCGCATCATGCGATCGACGATAATCTCCAGGTGCAGTTCTCCCATCCCCGCAATAATTGTCTGACCTGAATCAATATCTGTACGAACGTTGAAAGTAGGATCTTCCTGCGCGAGCTTAGAGAGAGCGACTCCCATTTTCTCCTGGTCAGCCTTTGTCTTCGGCTCCACAGCGACCTCGATAACAGGTTTTGGGAAATCAATGGACTCGAGCACAACGGGGTTTTTGTCGGAGCAGATAGTATCTCCCGTCACCAGGTTCTTTAGTCCAACTGCTGCGCAGATATCACCAGCCATCACTTCGGTGATCTCTTCACGCTTGTTCGCGTGCATCTTGAGCAAGCGGCCAATGCGTTCGGTCTTGCCGGTGCGTGGATTCAAGACTGAATCACCAGTCTTCAGTACGCCCGAGTAGACGCGAATGAAGATCAACTGACCCACGAATGGGTCGGTCATGATCTTGAAGCCGAGAGCGGAAAGTGGTTCGCTGTCATCCGGCTTACGGATAATTTCGCGCTCCATGTTGTCAGGATCGTGTCCAATCATCGGAGGAATGTCGAGGGGACTTGGCAGGTAATCGACGACTGCGTCAAGCAGGGTTTGTACCCCCTTATTCTTGAATGACGAACCGCAGAGCACCGGGAAGATGTTCATTGCGATGGTGGCCTTGCGGATAGCATTCTTAAGTTGAGCTTCGCTAGGCTCCTGGCCTTCGAGGTAAAGGTGCATCACTTCATCGTCGGAGTCAGCGACGGCTTCGATCAAGACTTGACGAGCGATTTTTGCGGTCTCGAGGAGATTGGCGGGTATCTCTTCCACGGAATATTCAGCACCCATGGTCTCGTCGTGCCACAAAATTGCCTTCATCGTTACAAGGTCAACGACTCCGGCAAACTTTGCTTCAGCGCCAATCTGGATGTTGATTGGAATCGCACGCGCGCCCAACCGATCGACGATCGTTGAGGTTGCATAGACGGCGTCGGCGCCAGCCTTATCCATCTTGTTGATGAAGCAGACCCGCGGCACTTTGTATTTATCAGCCTGACGCCACACCGTCTCAGATTGAGGTTGCACGCCAGCGACCGCATCGAAGCAAGCGACAGCCCCGTCGAGAACCCGAAGCGAGCGCTCCACCTCAGCAGTGAAGTCTACGTGGCCCGGCGTGTCGATAATATTCACGCGGATGTTCTTCCAGGTGCAGGTGGTCGCGGCGGAAGTGATAGTAATTCCGCGCTCCTGTTCCTGTTCCATCCAGTCCATCGTGGCAGTTCCCTCGTGGACTTCGCCGATACGGTGCGTGATGCCCGTATAAAACAAAATGCGCTCGGTCGTCGTCGTCTTTCCGGCGTCGATGTGCGCCATGATCCCGATATTCCGGCAACGATTGAGAGGTATAGTGCGTGCCACAGTCGTATCTCTTCTCTGCAGGCGTAGTCGTCTGCGGTTAAAACACTGTTACTGAACGTAGGTTCAGAATTACCAGCGGTAATGAGCGAATGCCTTGTTGGCTTCGGCCATACGGTGTACGTCTTCCTTCTTTTTCATCGCTGCGCCACGGCCATTGGCCGCATCCAGCAGCTCTGCGGTCAACTTGTCGACCATACCCTTTTCGCCACGAGCCCGGCCGTAGGTCACTAGCCAACGAATCGCCAGCGACGTGCGGCGTTCAGGAAGAACTTCGATCGGTACTTGATAGTTCGCGCCACCAACGCGCCGGCTCTTGACTTCGAGAAGAGGCTTGCAGTTCTCGATCGCCTTCTTGAATAGCTTGAGAGCTTCGTCGCCACCCTTCTGTTCGAGGTTCGTCATGGCGGTGTAGAAGATTCCCTGTGCGGTCGACTTCTTACCACCCCACATCATGGAATTCACGAACTTGGTGACTAAGGTCGAACTGTAGATCGGGTCCGGGGCGACTTCACGCTTTGCGATATAACCTTTACGCGGCATAACTCTTCTCTTCTTCCTCCAGCACGGTAACTTCTCGCGGGCTGAACTTGTTGGTGCTACCGACACACACGTCCAAAATGCTTGTCAGACCCAAGGCGTAGTGCCCGGGCAAAGTTTGGTGCGCTACTTACTTCGCGGCCTTCGGACGCTTCGCGCCATACTTGGAGCGGCTTTGCATGCGCTTGGCAACGCCTACAGAGTCAAGCGTTCCCCGCACGACGTGGTAGCGAACACCCGGCAAATCCTTCACACGGCCGCCGCGAATCAGCACAATCGAGTGCTCCTGCAGATTATGACCGATGCCCGGAATGTAGGTAGTGACTTCGATTCCGTTGGTTAGGCGAACACGCGCAACCTTGCGCAGCGCGGAGTTCGGCTTCTTGGGTGTCTGGGTGTAAACGCGGGTACAAACACCACGACGCTGGGGCGAACCCTGAAGCGCGGGGCTGGCGGTCTTGTAACGTGTGGGCGTGCGGCCCTGCTTGACGAGTTGATGAAACGTAGGCACTAAAGCTCCTTGAAATCCTGGTGAAACAAATCTTGCGCGTACCACCTAGAAGAATCACTAACGCGCCAAAACCTGAGGACACTGAAGCGCCTCGTGCGGTGAGTATTCCCTACAGTGTACGTCTATACATGCAATCAGACGAGATACAGACGACGGAAACCAGGTTCAAGTTCCTATTTTTGCCAGGAATGATTCCAGTTTTATTTCGCTATTCCCGACCGCATAACCTGTCCAAACGGATCCCGTAGGAGTTGGATGGTATCGCAGCCGCGCTTACGAAGGACACAGCCCACTGGTTTTGCGGATATGAAGCTTCCGAAAGACCCAGCTATGATTTTTCTACTACTTCGCTAGTGTAACGCAGTCGAGCCTGATCCGTCGAGTGCCCCGGGCTTGGCGACAAGCGCGCATCTTCGGTCAACCAAAAATATCAAGGTTCTTGCATGCCAGTCAAGCGATTCGCAGCATCATCATGGAGATATCGGAACTATCCTGTTCAGGTTGCACTGCAACTGATGCAATCAACGCCAGGTAGTTCCCAATTCCAGTCGTGATACGTTTTGCCATGACCTTTTACGCCCGATGCCTCACCTCGAGTTTGATACTTGCAACTGCAAGTGCAGTCGCACAGTCCGGAATCCCCGCACCCATGGATCCGATGCCTCACCCCGACCCGCGTCTGGCTGCGATTCACTCAACGATGACGGGCATCCGTGCCCCGGGGCAGGTTTCGATCTCGCCGGACGGAACCTTGATCGCATGGACCACCCGTTCGCGGGAAGGCTCCCAACTCCACCTAACAGAATTTGCCCACCCCGATATTGCAAGAGACAAGATCATAAGTCCAAACAGCTCGACCAACTGCTCGAGCGGCGCCCCTGTCTGGAGTCCTGATTCGCAGGCTTTGGCGTTTACCTCTTCCTGCACCAGTAAGGACGAGAAGCCCGGCAAGGATCAAATTTTTCTCTACTCCCGCGCCACGGCGGGCAGCAAACAAATTACTCACGTTGCAGGAATCTTTCAGCAGGCGGCCTTCTCTCCCAACGGCAAGTCATTAGCATTCCTTTTTGTAGAAAACGCAACTCGCTCTGCCGGCGCGTTAGCTGCGATGAAGCCCTGGTCTGGAGTGATAGGGGAGGAGGGCGTCGAAATTCAACGAGTAGGCAGCGTGAGCACATCCGACTCGTCTTTTTCCTACCTGACGCCTGCAAATGTGCATGTCTACGAGTTCAACTGGTCACCGAGCTCACAAGAGATAGCCTTCGTGGCCGCTGTACCTCCAGGTGAAAATAACTGGTGGGTCGCCCAGCTTTACACCGAATCTGTTGCTGGATCACCCAAGGTCGTGTTCGACCCCAATACCACTAAAGATGCGCTGCACGGCCTTCAGATCGCCGTGCCTCGCTTTTCGCCGGATGGCAAGCGCATCGCCTTTATCGGCGGTCTGATGTCTGACCAGGGCTCGACCGGTGGCGATGTGTGGGTCGTAAACGCGAAAGGCGGCGAACCAACCGACATCACGCCCAACATCGACGGCACGCCCAGCTACGAAACATGGCTAGACGATAATCGCATCGGATTCGTGGAAGAACGCCGCGGCCGGATCATTTTGCCTGATTACGACGTCGCCAAGCGGTCGTTAATCCCCGGCAGTGCGACCGATCTTGGCGAAGTCAATGTCTCCGGTGGGCCAATCAAGGACGCTGTCAGCTACTCGAATAACGGCGTGTTCGCCTTCGTCAAGAGTGGCCACGACACCCCACCCGAGCTCTGGGCCGGCCCCAGCAACGCGATGAAACAAATTACGCATCTCAACGACGGCGCCAAGCCTCCCGTACATGTCGAGTCGGTCGAATGGACCAACGAGGGATTCCCCGTTCAGGGCTGGCTCACCTACCCGGTCGATTACAACGCAAAAAACAAGTACCCCCTCATCGTTAATGTTCATGGTGGTCCCTCTGCCTCGGCAGGAGCGCAATGGGGCGGTTCCGTTTGGCCGCAGCTTGGTTATTTCGTCTTCGCGCCCAATCCACGCGGCAGCTTTGGTCAGGGAGAGAAGTTCACTGCCGCCAACCGCAAGGATTTCGGTTATGGCGATTTGCGCGACATCGAAACCGGCATGGATTTCATCGAGAAGAAAGTCTCCATCGACAAGAACCGCGAAGGCTTGATGGGCTGGAGCTACGGCGGCTTTATGACGATGTTCGGCGTCACCCAGACGACGCGCTTCCGGGCTGCGGTCGCGGGTGCGGGTCTCTCTAACTGGCTTAGCTACTACGGCCAAAACTCGATCGATCAGTGGATGGTGCCATTCTTCGGTGCTACCGTCTACGACGATCCCGCCGTCTATGCCAAGTCTTCTGCCATTAACTTCATCAAACGCGTCAAGACGCCAACGCTGGTCGTTGTCGGAGATCGTGACGGCGAATGTCCGGCCCCGCAGTCGTTCGAATTCTGGCATGCTCTCCGCGCTGAAGGCGTCAAAACCCAGTTGGTCGTTTTCCCAAATGAAGGCCACGGATTCCGCGACCCCGCACATATTCGCGATCTTGAAGCCCGGGAAGTAGCCTGGTTCGCGGAAAACATGCCCAGTAATTAGCACAATCAGGACGCCTCTTGCCCCGTTACCAGGTAAGGGGCGTCCGCTTTTTCCGCAATAACCCTTTCCAGCAGCCTTCCGTCTAAAGCGAAACCACATAGGCAGCGCGTCCGGTGATTTGCTCTTCCCGGTACGAACTTCTAGACTGAGGCTTAGAAATCCCCAGGCAATCATCCGTTCAACCGTTCTGCTTTCCCGGCCCAACCGCCGCGCGAGCCGGGCAGAACGGGAAGGAATAAAAAGCTCAATGCGCAGGTTCGTCACTCTAGCAGTTCTGCTCCTCTTCACAGTCCCCTTTGGCGTCTCTCTCTCCGGCTGCTCCAAAGCCGCGGCCGTGACGTTTTGCAACGGTCAAAACTCTGGCGTCGTGCTCGGACAGACCACCACACTGGACCTTGGACCGCGCCTCACAGGCATCTCGCTCAACCAAGGCCAGATCGGCTCTGTTTCAGCACCTAGCGCCAAGGATTGCAGAGGGACCAGTACCAGCGTGACCAGCGTGGCCTACGGGTCCACTGACATTACGCTCGTCGACGTGGTTCCGCAGACCGGCCGCATTTGCGCTGGTACGTGGAACAGGCAGACCGGCGGCGGCATCCCGGATTACACCGTCTGCACTCCGACCACGCGCTCAGGAACGGCCTTCATCACCGCCAGCTCACAGGGCGTCACTTCCAATCCCCTTCCGGTCTACGTCCACCCCATCGTCACCAGCATCTTTCTTGGGCCGCCGTCCACCAATTGCAGTACGGACCCCGCCAGCAACTGCTATGACACCGCGCAGGTCAACGGCGCGTGCCTGCCCAATCCCATCGCAGTGAAGGCCTACGACGGAAATTCCTGCCTCTCGCAGGGTTCGAGCGCACAGCTTGTGGCGCGTGCATTCAAAGGCACGGACGTTACCGCCCCCGGGAACAACATTAGCTGCCTCGTCGGTCCGCTCACCTTCTCTGCATTGAATGCTGCGGTCGTTACGATCGACACCAATGGACTGGCTACCGCCTCGCAGCCCGGTTCCTCCGTCATCAACGCGGCGAATAGCCAGGCATCCAGCTCGGCCGGCTTCTTCTCTACCTGCCCTCCGCAGTCCATCGTTCTGACCCCCGCAGGATCCACGACTCCCCCAACGGCTCCAATCTCTGTGAATCAAAACACCGCGCAGACTCTTGTCGCTACCGTAACGGACACCAAGGGTGCGCCCATCACCAACGTGCAACTGGAGTACGTCTCAACGACGCCGACGACGATTCCGACGAGCGGCAGCGTCATCACCCCCACGTTTCCCGGTTCCGCCGCCATCACGGCCATCTGCCAACCCCCCAGCTGCAATTCTTCGCCGTTCAACCTCATCGGCCTCTTCGGGAATGGCACACCGGTCACCTCAAACCCAGTTCAGATCAATGCGAAGGGCACAAGCAACTCAACCGTGCTTTACATCGGCTCAACGAACTCACAATACCTGCAGCCGGTGGACTTTACCGTCGCCACCCAAAGCGCATCCGTCCGTCTCCCTTACGTACCAAACTCAATGGTCATATCGGAAGACTTATCAACGATCTACATGGGCTCCTCCACCGAGATCATGGTGTTTAGTACCCCTTCGAACGCAGTCTCCCGCCAGGACACTCAGGTCGTCGGCACAGTCCTTGCCGTGTCTCCGGATAACAGCACCGTGGTCATCACCGATCCCAGCCGAAACCTGATATACCTCTACGCTTCGAGCGGCACGGTCACCACGGAGTCTGGTGGAATCGCTACCCGCGCTCAGTTCACCCCCGACTCGCAGACGGTTTACATCACAACGACGGATGGGCGCCTACTCGTCCATTCAACCTTCACCGGTTGGACCTCAGTTCCGCTGGCAGGCGTAGCCTCTGACGTTGCCGTTACGGTTCCGAATGCGGGCGTCTACCTCGGTGGTGCTCCCGTCACGGCCCGCACGAATTGTCCCGCCACATCGGTGACCGGGTCTGGACTGGCCTCTCAGACTACCAACGTCTTCTACCCACAGGTGGACATCACGTCTGCCAACGCCAGCCGAATCGCAGCAACCAACGACGGTGTTCATATTCTGGGTGCTTCCACGACGGCCTTCACAGACATAACCACGAATACCAAAAGCGGTGGCTGCCCTGTCGCCTTCACCAGTTCGACGGGGGCGCCAAAGCCTCTTGGCGTCGCAGCAACAGCCATTACAAATGTCCTGCCGACATCCGACTCCGCCTTCGCACTCGTCACCTACCAGGGCTCGGGCGGCGTAGTACCGCAGTATGCGCCGGCCAGCGGAACGCTCAGCTCGATTGCGCTGCAGCAAACTGCGAGCGGAGTGCCAATCGCGCCGGTTGCAGGGATTGTGAGCTCAGATAATCAGACGGTCTTCCTGGGGACCTCCGGCGACAATCTGGTCCACAGGCTGACCCGCGGCGCAAACGGCTTCTCGGATACGCTCGCACCCATAGTCCCGGCGTTGCCTGGATTTACCGGTGGTACTGCAACTCCGGACCTCCTCGTACAGAAGCCTCGCAAGTCGACTAGCTAATCAGTCTGGTTGCAGACAGTGAAGCCCTCTCCGCGGAGAGGGCTTCACTGTCTTGCAAGGACTTCCAACTAGCCCAGACGGGCCTTCATCAGATCACGCGCCACTGCATCCAGCACGCCGTTCAAAAAGTGAATCGACTCCGGCGCCGCGTATCGACGCGCAACCTCCAGTGATTCGTTGATGACAATTGCGGCCGGCGTCTTGGGATAACCCAACAGCTCCGCGATCCCACTGCGCAGTAGGTTACGATCCACCACCGGCATGCGCTCCAATCGCCAGTTCTGCGAGTGCAGCTCGATAAGCGCATCAATCTCCTGACCGCGGCTAATTGCGATGCGATAGAGATCCTCCGCAAAGCCCCGAGTCTCCTCATCCACATCCGTAACCGAAGCCCAGAACAGCTTGCGAACCTCATCCGGCGTCTGTTTGCCAAGATCGCCTTGAAACAACATCTGCATGGTTAATTCGCGCGACTTTCTACGAGTTCCCATTACGCCGCGCCTTTCAATTTCCGTTGAATCGAGACCATCTCGATTGCCGCCGAAGCCGCTTCAAATCCTTTGTTTCCGGCCTTGAGTCCAGCCCGGTCCAGCGCCTGCTCCAATGTCTCGCACGTCAGCACACCGAACGCATGCGGCACGCCTGTCTCCTGCTGCGACTGTCCAATCCCGCGCGCAACTTCCGTGTAGATCGCCTCGTAGTGGGCAGTCTCTCCGCGCAGCAAGCAGCCCAGCGTGACGATCGCATCGACTTCCTTCTTCTCTGCAACGGTCCTGGCGGCATTCGGAATCTCCCAGGCGCCCGGCACTCGAATCACTTGAATATCCGCCTTGGCGGCCCCGCTCCGTCGCAGGCAGTCCAGCGCGCCCTGCAACAGCCGGTCCGTGATGACCGTATTCCAGCGTGTCGTGATGATGGCGAACTTCATGCCTTCGGCCGACAAATCGCCTTCAACGGCCTCGATCACGCCGTGCATTGCATTCTCGGACTCCCAGAACCCCAATTTCAGTCCGCCCGCGAAGTGCACCGAGAAAAGGCGGGAATTCCAATGCGTCAACTCGACATCCGACAGTTTTGTCTCACCGCCACCATTTTTGATCCACTGTCCGACGGCCGCATGTACCTGGTCCAATTGCGAGACTTCCACCAGAATCCGCGGCACCGCCGGAACGCGTCCAGTAACCAACTCCAGGTTGCCGATCGATGCGAGAAATGCGGCACCCTCGCCTCCATCATCTTCCCAGCCCTTGCCCGCCTCAAACCCCAGCGCGACAAAAAGCTTCTTCAATTCTCTAAATTCCGCCGAGTTCGACACCGGCTCGACGACTGTCATTCCCTTGATCATCTTTCGATTGTATCGTCTAGAAGCAGCCAGACCGGAGCCTTCCCGATGCATGAAACGCCTTCTACCTCCCTCGCCTTGCCCGCCTATGAGACTCTGCTCCTCACCTACAATGGTCCAGTTGCCACTGTCACGATCAATCGTCCGAAAGTGCTGAACGCCCTGAACGCACAGGTCTTCACCGATCTCGAGCTAGTCTTTATCCTTCTCGCCAAGGATCCATCCATTCGCGCCGTGCTGCTTACCGGCACCGGCGAAAAGGCCTTTGCGGCCGGCGCCGATATCAACGAACTCGCACTGACCGACGCCACCACCGGTGAAAAACTCGCCCTGCGTGGCCAGGACGTCTTCCATCTGATTGAAACCTGCGGCAAGCCAGTCCTCGCCTGCGTGAACGGCTTCGCCCTCGGTGGCGGCTGCGAACTTGCACTTGCCTGCACGTTACGCATCGCAAGCGAAAACGCCCGCATGGGCCAGCCCGAGGTCAAACTCGGCCTGGTCCCGGGCTATGGTGGCACCCAGCGCCTGCCACGCCTCGTCGGACCATCCGCAGCGCTCAAACTGTTGCTCACGGGCGACATCATCAACGCGCAGGAGGCCCTCCGAATCGGACTGGCCGATGAAGTCGTCCCGGTGGCTGACCTGCTCTCCCGCGCCCACGCACTCGCCCTGCAAATGAGCGCGCAGGCCCCGCTGGCCGTCGCAGGATGTCTGGAGGCAGTGCGTCAGGGGGCAGATCTGCCCCTCGCCGATGCGTTAGCCCTCGAAGCCGGAATCTTCGGTCGGCTCAGCGCAACCAATGACAAGAAAGAGGGTGTGGAGGCGTTTCTGGCAAAACGCGCGGCCATCTGGACGGGCAAGTAGAATCAGCCCCCTGCGGAGGAGATTTCCCGCTTTCTGGGTGACTCGGCTCTGTCTGATTTATTCTGGTAAGGTGCGATTTCAAATAGCAATTCTGACCTTGGCTCTGCTGGCTTCGCTAAGCGGCTGCTCACGCTCCGCTCTTCCGTCCTCCGCGGCCTCCGAATCGAACGCGCAGCAGCACCGTCAGCTTGAGGACATCCGCCAGGAACTCGAGCAGATTCCCCCGCCATCCAAGACCCGCTATCTCGCGGTAAAGTCCCTGACCAGCTGGGAAAACCCATACCTCACGATCCAGGGGCAGATGGTAACCGTGCATGTAACGGTTGCCGACGCCAACTCCTCGAACCTGGGCATAGGTGGCCTCCTGCGCCCCGTAGGCGCGCGCCGTCAGGATCTCAATGTCCGCACCAACGACCTCGCCGTGGCCCTGAATGCCGTGCCGGCAAACGCATGGCCCTACGGTCGCGTAGTCGCCATAGAAGAAGCACACGATGCACCCATGTCCGCGCGACCCGAGCTTCGCCGCAACATGGAAGCCGCGATGCGGACGCTCAGTGATATCGGCGTCGTGGTCTACGAGTGGCAGGACAACGGTCCCACCCCGCGCTAATCCTGTTAGAACCTCCAGCCGGATGCGCTAAGATTCCCACAACGTGCACACGACCGCTCTCGTTGTTTTCTGCCTATTCTTTGCCTTGGTAACGCTTGCCGGTTTCTGGGCCGCTCGCTGGCGACGCCCCCTCTCGATGCACTCGCTCGAAGAATGGGGCCTGGCCGGGCGCAGCTTCGGCACGTGGATCACCTGGTTCCTGCTTGGTGGCGACCTCTACACCGCTTACACCGTCATCGCCGTCCCCGCCGCTCTCTACGGAGCCGGCGCCAATGGCTTCTTCGCGGTTCCCTATGCCATCCTCGCGTATCCGTACATGATGCTCGTGCTGCCGCGTCTGTGGACCGTCTGCCACCGCCACGGCTACATCACCTTCGCCGATTTCGTGCGCGGGCGTTATAGCAATCGCGCCCTCACCCTCGCCATCGCACTTACCGGAATCCTTGCCCTGATGCCATACATCGCGCTGCAACTTGTAGGCATGCGCGTCGTCATCGGTGCACTTGGAGTCCACGGAGAGTGGCCTCTCGCAGCCGCGTTCGTGATTCTCGCCGCATATACCTACTCCTCCGGACTCCGCGCCCCCGCGGTCATCGCTATCGTCAAGGACGTGATGCTGTACGTTATGGTGATCGTCGCCATCCTCTGGCTGCCCCATAAACTCGGGGGCTACGCGCATGTTTTTGCAGTGGCCAATGAAGCGCTCTCTCGCCACAATCCGGCGGCCTCGGTGACGCTCGGCCACGGCCAGTTTCTGGGCTACAGCACCCTGGCAATCGGCTCTGCCATCGCCCTGATGCTCTATCCCCACACCGCCACGGCTGTGCTGAGCGCGAACAGCGCCAACACCGTCCGGCGCAACGCCGCGATGCTCCCCGCATACAGCTTCCTACTCGGCCTCGTTGCTTTACTCGGATATGTCGCCCTGGCTGCCGGCGTGGTCACAAAAGACACAAGCTCGACCGTCCCGCTCTTGTTACTCAAGATGTTTCCGGAGTGGTTCGCTGGCTTCTGCCTCTCCGCTATCGCCATCGGCGCGCTGGTGCCGGCCGCCATAATGTCCATCGCGGCCTCCAATCTCTTCACCCGCAACATCTGGGGCGAGCTAACCAGCAAACCCATGTTGCCCCGGCAGGAGTCCAGCATGGCCAAGCTCGTATCCCTGCTGGTCAAGTTCGCCGCGCTAATCTTTGTGCTCAAGCTGCCGGCTCCTTACGCGATCGAGATGCAATTGCTAGGCGGAATCTGGATCGCACAGATGTTTCCTGCCGTCGCAATCGGAGTCTTCACGCGCTGGTTCCATCCCTGGGCGCTATTCGCGGGCTGGGCCGTCGGCATGGTCTCCGGCTCATGGATGGTGTGGTCGCTCGGCCTCAAGAGCAGCGTCTACCCGGTCCCGCACGTCGGCAGCATGTACGCCGCCGTGCCGGCACTACTGCTGAATATTGCGGTCGCGGCACTTTTGACACTCGCGCTGCGGCCTTTTGGTTTCGCCCCGGGGATAGACCAGACCGACGCCGCCGCCTACACGGGATAAGGCACCTCTGCATAAGCCCCGAACCTGTGCGACCCTGAAAGTATGTCTTCACCTCCCCCGCCCCGTCGCACACTGGGCTTCCTCGCGTGCGGCCTCGCCAGCTCCTTCTGGGGCTGCGGCTTCTTCTTTGGCAAAATTGCCCTGGCGGAGATGCACTTCGGCGCCATGGTGCTGTACCGCTTCCTCTTCGCGACCATCGCGCTGATCCCCCTCTTGTTCACGCACAAACCCAACTTCAACCGCCGGGAGTGGGGCGTCCTTCTCGTCGCATCCTTCCTCGGCGTGCCGTTGCAGTTCCTCATCCAGTTCTACGGACTGTCTCTTACGACCGTCAGCCACGCCTCCCTGATGGTCGGGACCATGCCCGTTATCCTCGCCGTCGGCGCCGCTGTCTTCGCGCACGAGCGCATGGATGCCATCGGCTGGGCTGCACTCGCGGGCTCAACCATCGGCGCTGCCCTCATCGCCCTGGGCGGCCACCACGGGGGCGCCAACCAGGCATCGCTGACTGGCGATCTGCTGGTCGTCTTCTCCCTCGGCATCGCCCTCTTCTGGATCCTGATGAACAAGCAACTGCTGGAACGGCATTCGCCAATCGTCGTTACCGCTTACGGCCTTGTCGCGGGTACGCTCATGCTCCTCATCTTCGTACCGCTCGCATACGGTCCGCTACCCTTCGCCCATGTCTCCATCAAGGCATGGGCGGCCCTTGCGGCCAGCGGCCTGCTCTGCACTGCGATCACCACCCTCCTCTGGAACTGGGGTCTCACGCAGGTCCCTGCCTCCCAAGCCGGCGTGCTGTTGAATATGGAGCCATTGATCGGCTCACTGCTCGGCGTGCTGGTGCTCGGCGAAATGCTCGGCCCCAGCGCATGGACCGGCGGCGCGCTTATTCTCGTCGCGGCCTTCACTCTCACGATGCATTCCAAAACCAGCGTCCGGGCAATCCCCGTGCCGTCGATAGACTAGATCAATGCCCGGTGCGAACGAGCTTCTTCAATGGACCAAGAGAATGCAATGGCGACGCGGCCTCCGTGCCCTCGTCACCGTAGGCACCCTGATGGTGGTCAGCCACCTCCT
>JAYVZP010000050.1:0-2159 GCA_043783275.1 Rhodanobacteraceae bacterium | reverse complement strand
TTCGACAGCTCTCGCAGGTCGGCAGAGCGGGCTTCAGCCCGGCGGCGCTGTAGGTTGGCTTCGCGCGACTGCCAAAGCACACCGCTGATGCCCAGCACTAAGGTGAGGCACAGCACGCACGCAGCCGCCAAAGCGAGTTTGTTGCGGCGCGCGAACTTGCCCGCACGATAGCGAAGGCTGCCCCGGCGGGCCTGCACCGGACGTTGCTCCAAGTAAGCTTGCACATCGAGCGAGAGCTGCTCGGTCGTCGTGTAGCGTTCTCCAACCTCTTTGCGAAGCGCCTTCATCACAATGCTGTCGAGGTCTGCATCGAGGCTCGGCACCGCTTCCGATAGACGGCGCGGGGGCTGGTGACAGATCACGCGCACCATCTCTTCAGTGCTGAACTCCGTCAGTTCATACGGATGTTCGCCGGTGAGCAGCACAAAGAGCAGCACGCCCAGCGAATAGATGTCAGACGCGATGGTGATGGGCCGTCCCAGCACCTGCTCCGGGCTGGCATAGCGTGGTGTGAAGGTCTGCATGCCCTGCCGGGTCAGATCAAGCTCGGAGGCCGGTCCACCAGGCGTCAGCAGTTTGGCCGTGCCAAAGTCCAGCAGGCGAGGCGTTCCGTCAGCGACTACCAGGATGTTGTCCGGCTTCAAATCACGATGCACGACAAGGTTCTGGTGCGCGCACTGGACCGCTTGGCAGACATCGCGAAACAAGCGCAACCTCGCTTCCACTGAGAGTACGTGGTCATCGCAGAAGCGGGTGATCGACACACCCTCGATGTATTCCATGGCGAGGTAAAGCTCTCCCGCGTCGCTCACGCCGCCATCCAGCAGCCGGGCGATGTAGGGGTGCGAGAGGCTGGCAAGAATCTGCCGTTCGCTGCGAAACCGCTCGCGGAACAGCTCCGTGGCCAGCGGCATGTCGATGATCTTGATGGCAACCTGCTGCTCAAACTGCCCATCGTCGCGATGCGCCAGGTAGACGGCTCCCATGCCGCCGTGGCCAAGCAGCCGGTCAATCGTATAGGCACCAACGCGCGAGGCAGGGGAGTTCTCCGTGGCGGTCACATTCTGGTGAGCCTGTTCTGCCTCGCACGCCAGCAGCAGCGCACGCAGTTCCGCCATCAACTCGGTGTCGCCCTGGCAGCGGGATTCGAGCACGGCAGTGCGCTCGGGCTCGGCGAGACCGACAGTTTCGTGAAAGATCGTCTCAGCCTGGAGCCAATGGTCAGCGAACTCCGTCATACGTTCCTCAGAAACTGCACGTGCAATGAAGTCTGCGTAGAATCGCGCAACAATGCCTCACGGCGGCACGGAACTTTAGTTTAGTGCCCAGCCGCTTGAGGGTAAACGCGTTGATACAGCCATGAACGCACGAACTTGAGATCGCGATCTACGGTGGCTTTGGACAGGCTCATCAGGCCTGCGGTTTCCTCGGCCGTACAGCCCAGAAAGTAACGCAGCTCCACAAGTTGCGCCTTGCGGGCATCCAGCATTTCCAGCTTCTCAAGCGCGATGTTGAGCTGCAGTATTTCGGGGCTGCCGATCTCGACCCACGATAGATCGTCTGACAGCGGAATGCGCTGCAGGCCACCGCCGCGGCTCTGCGCGTTGGTCTCTCTCGCGTGGTCCACAAGGATCATTCGCATGACCTTGGCCGCATAGGTATAGAAGTGCGCACGATCAGACAGGGCAGTCCGGTTCTGCTTCAGCAGGCGCAGGTAAAGCTCATGCACCAGGACCGTAGCCTGCATGGCGCCGGGGTTTCTCTCGCGCCGCATGTAAGCCGCTGCCACTTCGCGCAGGTGCGGATAAACCAGGGGCAGCAACTGATCGAACGCCTCTGGTTCGCCGTCACGCCACCTAGACAGCAAAATCGTGATTTCGCCACCGGCCGCTTCCATTCACCTATTCCTGACCGTGCGTAGTTTTCCCCGTTTGGACCAAATTACACCGCCCGCGCGAGATTCTGCTAGCGCCGTTGCGCCTTAGTACAACTTTCACGCAAAAATCGTGAGTCGCTTTGTACGCGCTTTACGCTATCTTCAATAAGCCGTCTTTATTTCATGCTGCTTAGAGGGAACTCCATCATGCCCAGGTCTGCTTCTACTTTCCGCCTTCTATGTCGCTTTCGCGACACTTTATCTCCCTGCTTGTCCCTGTTAG
>JAYVZP010000049.1:0-14160 GCA_043783275.1 Rhodanobacteraceae bacterium | reverse complement strand
TGCCACTTCCTCTGACCCGGCGAGCTCAAGACCGATACCGAGAACTTTGGTCTCTTCCTCGAAAGCCCGGCGGACGGTTGGATCGGCGCGCTGCTGGTTGAGATAGTTGTCCTATGCGATTTTCATCTGCGCTTATTCTCCCTTATGCAGAGGCTCCCTCATGCAACAGAGCTCAACAAATAGGACAGCAGAAACATCCACTCCTCATCCGTCACATCCTGCGGATATCCCTTGCGATCAATCTCACCCATATTTCCATGCTGAAGATTCCAAACATCCACCTAAAAAACCTACATAGGTTCAAAAAACATAACAGGCTCTAGCGATGCAAACGCCTCAGACCCCGCAGGATACCGAATGGTATCCTCCGCGGGTTGCAAAGTGCTGTTGCCCTGGCTTCGGTGCTGTGAAGAGGTCCAGAGCTTCCCTAAAGGAAACTATTTGATCGTCTAAAGCAGATAAGTCGGGCTCTGAGCCCTCGAATGTTTAGTTGCCATGTCTGCAACTCTGGCCCAGGCTCGTATGGAGCGCGTTGTTTGCGTTCAAAGGGGACAAGACGAGAATCCCTCGCCTAGGCGAGGGATTCCAGGCAATCGTGATCAGAATCTATTGACTTAGACAGTTAGTGGCATCAGGGCTTGTGCAGATGGGGGAAGCGGTGATGACGGGGGTGGAAAGAACTGCTCCGGCACCGCGATTGGACAGGTTGAGCACGTGACCGGGCAGGATACCGAGCCCGAGGGTTGCGAGTGCGCAGGCCGCCAGTCCGACTGCAGCCGGTAGGCTGACCTTCGCGTAGACGGCGCGTTCATTGCCGCGTTCATCGCCGTGACGGGCATACATCGCAACCAGAAGTCGCAGATAGTAGAAGCACGCCAGACCGGAGTTCAAGAGGCCCACGACAGCTAGGATCCAATGTCCACCGGCAATGGCTGCGGAGAAGACGTAGAACTTGCCGAAGAAGCCGCCGGTGAAGGGAATACCGATCAGCGAGAGGAGGAAGAATGCCATCAGCGCGCCAAGCCACGGGCGACGGAGAGCGACGCCGGTGAAGTCGTCGATGGTGCGGGTGTGCTCGCTGTATCCGCTGATCTGGGTGATGACCGCGAAAGCGCCTACGTTCATCGCGGCATAGGCAGCGGTGTAGAAGCAGGCTGAGGCGATCCCGTTCTCCGGGAACGCGGTGAAGGCGGCGAGCAGGTAGCCGGCATGGGCGATCGAGGAGTAGGCCAGCATGCGTTTGACGTCACGCTGCATGAGCGCGCCCAGATTGCCGACCGTCATCGACAGTGCCGCCAAAACCCAAAGCAGGATGCCCCAGCGATGCTGCATCTGTCCGAAGCCTAGGAAGGTGATGCGGAGCAGGACTGCGAAGGCGGCGGCCTTGGGGGCGGTGGACATGAGGCCGACAATAGGGGCGGGAGCACCCTGATAGACATCTGGCGTCCACACATGGAACGGGGCGGCGGATACTTTGAAGCCCAGGCCGATCAGGATCATGGCCAGAGCGAGAAACGCCAGCGTCGGAGTGGAAGTAGTCCCGAGCGCACCCGCGATGGCTGCGATCGAGGTAGAGCCGGTGGCGCCGAATGCCAGCGCGATGCCGTACAGAAAGAAGGCTGTCGCAAAGGAGCCCAAAAGAAAGTACTTGATGGACGACTCGGCGCCCTGGGCCTTGCCCTTGCGGAAGCCGGCCATGATGTAGGTCGAGATGGAGGAGATCTCAAGACCGACGAAGACCATGAGCAGCTCAACTGAGCAGGTCATCAGCATCATGCCGACGGCACCGAACAGGACAAGCGCGAAGTATTCGCCGGCATGCGTTGCGTGGCCTTCAAAGTAGTCCAACGAGCTTAGGAGCGTCGCCAGGACGACGGCGCAGATCAGGAGATGGAAGAAGATGGAGAAAGCGTCCACCTGGATGCTGTTCGAAAAAGCCATGATGGTGCCGAAGTGGAGCTGGTACCAGCTTGCCGCGCCTGCGAGAAACGTCGCCACGATGGCGAGCCACCCCAGCGGTTTACGGCTTGAGCCGGGCTTGAGCATCGGTTCCGCCAGCATCACGAGCACACCAGCTAAGGTCAGGATGCCTTCCGGCAGCAGCGCGAGAGTATTTCCATTCATCTGCATTAGTACAGCCTGCCTTCCGGTGCCTTAGCAGGCTTCGCTGCCGTGGTGGCCTTGCCATTGCTTGCGTCGATTGCGCGCAGCGCCGCATTCTTCAACTCCGGATCAACGAAGACCGGTTTTGGATAAGTTTCTGCTTCAGCCTTTGTGGAGCCGACAGGCAGCATGCGCACGGGCACGGTAGCCAGCGCAACTCCGTTGGTGTCGATCGTCTTCATCCAGTAACTCGAAGCTACGCCCATGATCAACATAAGCGCCACGAGCGGCCAGAGGGAGGCATGCTCGCGGGCGTTCAGATCGTGCGGCGCCGAGCCATCGGATGAGACGCCGGAGTGGCCATAGAACACGCGCTGAATCATGAGCAACATGTAGGCCGCGCTGAGGATGACGCCGGTGGTCGCGAGCGCGGTCCAGGCTGCGGCATGGCGTCCGCCAGCCTGCATGGACCCGGACAGGATCAGAAACTCACCGACAAAGCTGTTCAGCATCGGAAGGCCGATCAGGGACAGCGTCGTGATGACGTACATCGTCACCATCCACGGGAGCTTGGCTGCAAGCCCGCCCAGGTCGCGCATGTCGTATGTTCCGTAGCGCTCATAGAGGAATCCGAGCAGCAGGAAGAGCGCGCCGCCGGAGATGCCGTGGTTGAGGATCTGGTAGATTCCGCCGTCAAGGCCGGCGACCGTGAACGTAAAGATACCCAGCGTGATGAAGGAGAGATGACCCAGCGTCGAATAGGCCGCGAGTTCCTTGAGGTCCTTGCGGGTCAGCGCGATCAGTGAACCGTAGACGATACCGACGGCTCCGAGAGCAATCATGAGCGGGGCAATGCGATGGGATTGATCGGGGAAGATCGTGAGCGAGAAGCGCAGGATAGAGTAAAGCCCGGTCTTGCCGGCGAGGATCATTACGGCTGCAGTCGGGGCTTCCGTGATTGCATCTTTCAGCCAGCCGTGGAGGGGGAAGATCGGCACCTTGACTGCGAAGGCAACGAGGAACGCCAACGAGCAGAACCACAGTCCTGCAGGGCTGCCGGGGATCGCATGTGATGTTGCGAGGTGCGCGATGTCGGGCATCTGGAAGGTGCCGGTTTTGACGTAAAGCCAGAGGATGCCGACCAGCAACAAGGCCGATGGAATGAACGCGTAGACGAAGTACTTGATAGCGGCCCGGCGACGATTTTTGGTGCGGCCGAAGGTGGCGATGAGGATCGTCATCGGGACTAGAGAGAGCTCCCAGAAGGCGTAATAGAGGAAAAGATCGAGCGAGACGAAGATACCCATCATCGCGACCTGCTGCAACAGGAAGAGGACGTAAAACGTCTTGCGGCGCGAGTCGATCTTGGTCCATGAAGCGAGTACGCCAAGCGGGGCCAGAAGGCCACTGAGCACTACGAGCCACATGCCCAGGGCGTCGACACCGAGGTGATAGCGGATTGCAGGTGCGACGATCCAGCCATGATCCTGCGTGAATTGAAATGTGCCCGCGGGGGCGGAGTTCAGGTAGTGGAAGGGAAGGTGCAGTGTCAGGGCGAAGGTGAACAACGTGACGACGAGCGCTCCCCACTGCATGGTCTTGCCGCGATCCGGCAGCAGCGCCAGGACCACCGCGCCCACCAGGGGGGCGAAGGTGATGAGGCTCAAAATGGAGTGATCTAGGTTCATCGTATCCTTCGAATTGCCAAAGTTCCGGTTGATGCCAAGTACGTATGTAAAAAATCTAGTGGTGCATCCAGATGCTGCGACCGAAGACCATGACAGCCATGACGCAGGCTGCGCCCAGTGCCAGCCATCCTGCGTAGGATCGAATGTTTCCGGACTGAACACGTCGTGCCGCCTCGCCCAGATCCAGTGCCATCCAGCTTGCAAACTTGCCGGCGCCATCGACTCCCAGGCAGTCGCCCACGGCATAGAGAACGTATTGCGCGAACCCGCCAAGCGCGGTGACGAAGACGGCGTTGTAAATCTCGTCCACGTAGAACTTGTTCAGGACCAGCGCGTAGATTGGCTCTACCTTCATGGCAAGCGCCGAAGCAGTACCCGGTTTGCGGTAGTAGAAGAGGTACGCGAAGAAGAAGCCGACGGCGGCCGTTGCCAGAGAGATCGCGGCCAGTGTAAGTTCGAGCGAGTGCGAAACCTGATCCACATTCAACGTGTTTTCAGGCGCGTTGGTCGCGGCGAAGACGGGGTCGAGAAAATGCTCGAAGTGGTTCAAGCCACCCAGCGCGCGCGGCACACCGAGGAAGCCGCCGAAGATGGAAAGAATCGCAAGGACCACCAGTGGGAACAGCATGATCCAGGGGGACTCATGCACGCCGTGATGGTGGGCGGTTTGCGCATCGTCATGCTCGGCTTCTACCGGCAGGGTGGATGTGGAGACAGAGCGGACTACCGCTCCGTGTGCTGCGGTTGATGGATCTTCTTCAAAGCGCTCGGCTCCGAAGAAGGTCTTGAACCACAGGCGGAACATGTAGAAGGACGTCATGCCGGCCGTGATGAGGCCAACGACCCAAAGCAGCTTGCTGAGCGGATTGTCGTAGTGGACGAAGGTGCGGTACAGGATCTCGTCTTTCGAGAAGAAGCCGGCGAAGGGATAGATACCAGCGATGGCGAAGACGCCGGCGGACATGGTCCAGAAGGTTACGGGGATGCGCTTGCGCAAGCCGCCCATGACCCGCATATCCTGCTCGCCCGAAAGCGCGTGAATGACGGAACCGGCTGCGAGGAACAACAGCGCCTTGAAGAATGCGTGCGTGACCAGGTGAAAGATCGCAGCGGAGTAAGCCGCAACGCCGCAGGCCAGAAACATGTAGCCCAGCTGCGAGATCGTAGAGTAGGCCAGCACGCGCTTGATATCGTGCTGCACCATGCCGATGCACGCGGCGAAGAGGGCTGTTGCAGCGCCGATGGCGGCGATCCAGCCCAGTGCGTAGGGCGAGCGGTCAAACAGGGTATGGCAGCGCGCAACCAGATAGACGCCGGCCGTGACCATGGTGGCTGCATGGATCAGGGCGGAGACGGGAGTGGGGCCTTCCATCGCGTCCGGAAGCCAGACGTAGAGAGGAATCTGTGCCGACTTGCCAGCCGCTCCGATGAGCAGCAGCAGGGAGATGGCGGTGAGGACGCCGCCGTGCAACTCCGGGTGAGCGGTGATGGCGGCAAAGACCTGCGTGAAGCTTAGCGTGCCGAAGTGGAGGATGAGCAGGAACATCGCCAGCAGGAAGGCGAAGTCGCCGACACGGTTGACGATAAAAGCTTTCTTACCGGCGTCTGCGGCCGACTTCTTGCGGAAGTAGAAGCCTATGAGCAGGTAAGAGGCAAGACCGACCCCCTCCCAGCCTACGAAGAGAAGCAGGAAGCTTTCTGCTAGCACCAGTACCGACATGAAGAACATGAACAGGTTCAGGTAAGCGAAGAAGCGCCAGTAGCCATCTTCATGGGCCATGTATCCGGCAGAGTAGAGATGAATCAGGAAGCCGACGCCCGTCACGACGCCAAGCATGATCAGCGTGAGATGGTCGACCGTGAGGGCGAAGTTGACCTGGAAGCCGGTGATGGCAATCCAGGGGCCGGATTCAATCGTCAGCGAGAGCGGAGCGCCCACGGCGGACATGGTGATCCACAGCCAGGTGACGATTGCCGCGGGGACAGCCGTGAAGAACAGCGCAACACCCGTCACAACAGCGCGAGGAAACCGGCGGCCGATGGTTCCGTTGATCAGGAAGCCGGTGAAGGGAAGAAGCGGAATGAGCCAGAGGAGCTTGGGAGACATGATTTCCTAGTTCTTCATCAGGTTGATCTGGTCAACGTTGAGCGTTTGCCGCGTCCGGAAGATGGCGATAATGATCGCCAGCCCGACTGCGGCTTCGGCGGCAGCCACAACCATTACGAAGAAGACGAAGATCTGCCCGGAGACAGCATGCCAACGGTGTGCGAACGTTACAAAGGTAAGGTTTACAGCGTTCAGCATCAATTCAATCGACATGAAGACGGCGATGACGTTGCGCCTGATCAGGAAGGCTCCAATGCCGATCGAGAACAGGACTGCGGCCAGTATGAGATAAGCGGAGAGGGGCACTTCAAAGTTCATCTACTGCTCCTCCTTACGCGCCAGGACAACCGCACCAAGGATCGCCACAAGGATCAAAATGCTGGTGACTTCAAACGGAAGCAGTAGGCGGGTGAAGAGCACCTGGCTGATTTCTGAGATGTTGTTCACCGCGCCCGAAAGATAGCCGCCAAGGTGTGCATTGCCGATCGCCCTGGACTCCGACAAAAAGACAAAGCTGAGCAGGCAGAAGACCGCCGTCGCACCCGGGATACCTGCGAAATATGCGGCTCGGCTTCCGGTCGTGTGCTCCTCTTCACCGGCGTTCAGCAGCATGATGACGAAGACGAACAGCACCATGATGGCACCGGAGTAGACGATGACCTGCGCCGCAGCCAGAAACTCTGCACCGAGGGACCAGTACAGCACCGCCAGCGACATCATGACCACTACCAGCGACAAAGCGCTGTTGATCGGGTGCTTCTGAAGCAGCAGATTCAGTGCTCCCGCCACGGCCAGTGCAGCGAAGATGATGAATAGTGCTAGTTGCATGGAGTGCGTCAAACCTTTCGGAAATATTTCAAATGAGGTAAAAAAGCCGCCGCTGTTCAGTTGATTGTAAAACAGCCGGTGAGATTAACCCTTTGCGCGGAGAGCAATTACGAGACTGGTAAAAATAATATTGACGATGGCTACCGGCAGGAGGAACTTCCAGCCGAAGCTCATCAACTGGTCGTAGCGGAAGCGCGGAAGCGTCGAACGGACCCAGATGAAGAGGAACAGGAATGCGAAGATTTTGAAGACGAACCAGAAAATAGGCAGGATGGCCGCGACGATTACGCCACCGAAGGCCGGAAACAACGTGCCGAAGGGGCTCGATGCGCCGCCGAAGAAAAGCAGCGTGGCGACGCAGGAGACGGTGATCATATTTGCGTATTCGGCCATGAAGAACATGGCGAACTTCATGGAGGAATACTCGGTGTGATATCCGGCGGTGAGTTCTGACTCGGCTTCCGGCAGGTCGAACGGCGAGCGATTAGTCTCGGCGTAGGCACTCATCAGGTAGATAAAGAAGGCGACGATCTGCAACCCACCAAAAACATTCCAGCTCAACGCTCCATGGGCAGACTGTGACGCCACAATCGTGCGCAGGTTCAGCGAGCCCGCCCGGAGAACTACTCCGACCAGCGATAGCCCCAGTGCAAGCTCGTAGCTGATCATCTGCGAAGTTGCTCGCAGCGAGCCCAGCAAAGCGTACTTGTTATTGCTTGACCAGCCCGAAAGCGCGATGCCGTAAACGCCGATCGAAGTAACACCCAGGATTACCAGGAGGCCAATATTGACGTCTGCAATCTGGAACAGATCGACGCCCTTGTACAGCGTAACTGCGCCAAATGGAACAACCGCAATGGATACGAGCGCACATCCCAGTGCGATCACCGGCGCGGCGATAAACAGCGGCTTCTGAACCATCAGAGGCGTTAGATCTTCCTTCAGGAACAGCTTGATGCCATCCGCAAGCGGCTGCAGCAGGCCGAAGGGCCCGGTACGCGAGGGTCCCCAGCGATTCTGTATGCGACCCAGCAGTTTGCGCTCAAGCAGGACCGTGTAGGCGACTGCTGTCAGCGTGATGACCAGCACCACTACGATCTTGAGCACGCTCAGGAGGAAGAAGGTCTGGAAGTCGGAGAGATGGCTCATGTGGTCAGGTCAATCCTCTGGGCGGCGCCGTATTGGTCTAGGGTAACTGAAGTCGGTCCGGGAGGACACCTGAAGTGTGCAAGCTAAGCAATTCTTGTCCCTCGATGGAACAGCATCCGCCACTCCCCGTCGCGACGAACCCAAAGCGAACTTCGAAGAGCTTTCACGGAGGCCGCCCCGTCGACGGTTTTAGTCGACTTGTAGGTAAGCAGCGCGGCATCGGCCGAGATGACTCGCACGTCGAAGTCTTCGGTCGAAACGGTTGTGGGCGGCTCATCGGCCAGCGCACGGATGATATCGGCTCTCACGTACACGAGTCCCGACGTTCCAAACTCCTGAAAGTCGGGACTCAATATGGAGGTGACGAAGGCGGCATCGCGCTCTGTCGCACTGTTCAGAAGTTGTTTTTCCAAGTGGCTCAACTGAACTAGTAGATTTACCTCGACCACGCCTTTCATCAGTCGGCAGCGGTTTGGTTCAGCACGGGGAGCTTGCGGCTCTCATTCTCCTGCAGGTCGAGGAGCATCGCGGAGTAATGTCCGAGAGTGCCTGAAGTAAACAACGTATCGCCCGAAGGCAGCACCAGATCCTTGCGAGCGGTTGCGCCTTCGATCTGAACCAGTGTCGCTGCTGATTCCAGATGCTGGTCGTTTCCGCTGAGCAACTGCAACCGCAGAACCTTGTCGTAACCCGGCACGAGCCGCTGAATCTCATCCAGGATCGCAAACGGATCGAACGGGCTCAGGCGCGGCTCAAGGTTGTTGGCCGCAAGCCACACGGCATGACGATCCGCCTCCCCAGACTGCACGCCACGAGTCTGGCCCATATCTGCGCGCAGGCCTTTACCGAAGGGAATCAATGTTGGAATATGCGCGTCCATCTTGTCGGCCACGCGCACGATCATCTCGAAGTCAGACCGAACACCGGAGCGGTCACCAGCCTTGTTCACGAGTTGCAGGTCGCCGTAATGATTGGTTACGGATCCGGCTTTCTCGTAAAGATTCGCGGCAGGCAGTACGACCTCGGCCAGCACAGCCGTCTCCGTCATGAACATCTCCTGCACGACGACAAATGTATTTTTGAGCGCGCTCGGCTCGATGCCATAACGCAAGACCGGATTCGCGCCGACGATATACAGCGCGGACAGATTGCCCGCGGCCGCTGCGTCAAACATCTCCAGCATGTCCAGCCCTGGTGTAGTTGAGGCTGCATACTCTGCAAAGCTGGCCGCACCAAGCGGCGTATAACCGGGCAGCATATCCGGCAGCAGGCCCATGTCGGCCGCGCCGCGCGAGTTTACATAGTCAGAGAGCAGCGCAAACTTTGCACCAGGAATCGTGAGCCCAAACTCAACCAGCCGCTTCAGATCCGAGCCCCGCAACTCTGACCCGATCAGGATCAGCAAGCCTTCAGAAGTCTTCAGCGTGGCGCGGAATCCGGTCAACGCTTCGACATCGTTCACGGCTGAGGAACCGGCAGTATTGTCGCCCGCCAGGAAGCTGGCCAGCGCTCCGTAGCCAAACGGCTGCAGCCGCACAAAAGCTTTGGCCTGCCGGCGCAGCTTGATCTCTTCCGTGTTTGCGACGTACAGCTTTGCGCCGTTGTTCCGGACGTTCGAACGCAGATTCCAAGCCGTCGCTGGCGACTGGTTGCTCGGATCTCCGCCAACTATAAAGATGGCGGGTGCGGTCATGGTGTCGCGTAGGGAAGCTGTCCGTCCAACCTGTCCAGCCAGCGCCTGCGCAAAGGCGACGTGGTCCGCCGTGCGATGGTGGTCGATGTTGTTCGTCTTCAGCACTGTCCGCGCAAACTTCTGCAGCAGGTAAGCCTCTTCGTTCGTCAGGCGGTTGCCTCCGATGACGCCGATTGACTCGCCTCCACGCGTGTCTCGCAACTCCCGCAGTCTTTTGGCGACGTGCGTGAACGCTGCTTCCCAGCTCACTGGCTCCAACTTTCCATTTGAGCTGCGAACCAGCGGCGTAGTGATGCGGTCGTCGTGATTTGCAAAGTCGAAGGCGTAGCGTCCCTTATTGCAGAGAAAGTCGCTGTTCATGCCGCTTTTGTCGCGGTTGTCGCCGCGCACAATCTCAGCACCATCGCTGGTGGAGCGCACGCCGAGCGTCGTTTTGCAGCCATCGCCGCAATGGGTGCATACGGTGGCCACGTGGTTCATCTCCCACGGCCGCGTTTTGTAGCGATAGGTGCCAGACGTGAGCGCGCCTACGGGGCAGGCGTCGATGCACATGCCGCACTGCTCGCAATCAACGTGTGCCAGATCGTCGGGATTCAACTGTGCGGGACTGTTGGGCGCAATCACAGCCGAGCTGCCGCGATTCTGAATGCCCAGTGCGAAGACGTCCATGCCTTCACCGCACATACGCACGCAGCGGTAGCAGAGGATGCAGCGCGGACGGTCGAAGTAGACGACAGGCGACCACTTCTGTTCCTCGCGATGATTCTTCGGCTCCGCATAAAAGCTGTCCGCAGCTCCATACTTGAAGGTCATGTCCTGCAGCTCGCATTCGCCGCCTGCATCGCATACCGGACAGTCCAGCGGGTGGTTGCCGAGCAACAACTGTAGCGTTGCCTTGCGGGCCTGGGCGATCTCCGGCGTTTCAGTCGCAACTACCATGCCTTCTGCAACTGGAGTTGTGCAGGCTGTCTGCAGCTTGGGCATTTTTTCAATCCGTACAACGCACATGCGGCATGCGGCCTGCAGGGAAAGTCCCGGGTAGTAGCAGAACGCCGGAATATCGATCCCCGCCGTCTTGCATGCCTCAATCAGAAGCGTCCCTGCGGGTGCGGTTACTTTCTTACCATCGACGGTAAATGTCACATCAGCCATTTAAAGTCCCTCTACTGCTTCGACTTGTGAATCAGAATTTTCTGATCCGCGCTGCGGTGAGTTTGCATGGATAACCATGCAAACCAGATCAGAACAAGGGCGACAACAACCAGAGCCACAACGGTGAGATTGCTTGGGCTCTTCACCCTCAATGTCCGGCCCCGACCAGTTCTTCAACATGCATCACCGGCGTACCAGCTTTCTTGCCGTCGATGTAATCTTCGAATTCTTTGCGGAACTTCTTTACAAAGGCAAGCGTGGGCATTGCGGCCGCATCGCCGAGCGGGCAGAATGTCCGGCCCATCATGTTCTCGGCCAGATACTGCACGTTGTCGACGTCCTTGCGGTTTCCCCCGCCGGCATAAACACGGGCCAGCGTCTTTTTGATCCAGTCCGTACCTTCGCGGCAAGGGATGCACCATCCGCAGCTTTCGTGCTGGTAAAAGCTGATCACTCGCAGGGCAAACTCGACGATCGAAACCGTCTCATCCAGCACCACGATTCCGCCCGAACCAAGCATTGTTCCAGCCTTGCCCATCTGGTCAAAGTCGAGGCCAACATCGATCTCATCGGCCGTCAGGACGGGGCAGGAAGACCCTCCGGGAACGACTGCCTTGAGTTGCTTGCCGCCCTTGATTCCGCCTGCAACTTCATAGATTGCCTTACGCAGGGAATAGCCCATGGGTAGCTCATACACGCCTGGCCGTTCCACATGGCCGCTGATCCCGAAGAGCCGCGTGCCACCGTTGCGTTCCGATCCGAGTTTTGCGTAAGCTTCGCCGCCCATCAGCAAAATGTGCGGTGCGGCGGCGATCGTCTCCGCGTTGTTGATGACCGTGGGGCCGCCGTAGAGTCCGACGATGGCAGGGAAGGGAGGCTTGATCCGGGGGATGCCGCGCTTGCCTTCGAGCGACTCCATCAGGGCCGACTCTTCGCCGACCTCGTATGCGCCTGCGCCCGTTTGCGTGATGATGTCGAAATCGAAGCCAGAGCCGAAGATGTTCTTACCCAGGAACCCCTTGGCGTAGGCATCTGCTACGGCTTTTTCGATGATCTTGAGGAGGTAGCGATACTCGCCGCGCAGATAGATGAAGCCAAGCTTGGATCCGATGGCGAGACCGGCGATCATGGTGCCTTCAATGACCGCGTGGGGGTCTTCAAGGAAGATGAGATGGTCTTTACAAGTGCCGGGCTCGGACTCGTCCCCGTTGACCAGAACGTATTTGGGTTTCTCACTGACCTTCGGTACAAACGACCACTTCATCCCAGTCGGGAAGCCAGCGCCACCGCGTCCGCGCAGTCCAGAGGCCTTCATCGTATTGATGATCCACTCCGGTCCTTCCTCGATTGCCTTCTGGACGGCCTTGTAGCCGTCGAGTTCGATGTATTTATCGATATTCGTGGCGCCCTGGCCAAAGCGCCGCTTCAGTACGATTGCCTCATCGGGATGCGATACATGGGTAGGCATTACTTCACGTCCTTTCCGCGGCCTTCGGCGTAATCGTCGAGTATCGCGTCAACCTTAATAGTGGTGAGGTCGTCGTGGAAGTCGTAGTTGACCTGCATGGCCGGGGCCCAGCAGCAGGCCCCGATGCATTCGACTTCTTCCAGAGAAAATTGTCCGTCGGCGGTGGTTTGCTTGTGACCGATACCGAGCTTTGCCTTGCAATGATCCAGGATCTCGTAACCGCCGCGCAGCATGCAGGAGATGTTGGTGCAAACCTGCACGTTGTACTTACCCGCGGGCCTGGTGCGCAGCATCGAATAGTAGCTCAGCACGTTGCGCACATCGAGATCGAACAGGTCCAGCCGTTTGGCAATTTCCTGAATCGCGGCTTCCGAAACATAGCCGATCTCATCCTGCGCGTATAGCAGCATCGGCACCAGCGCCGAGCGCTTCAATGGATAGAGCGTCTCCAGCTTGTCGAATCTGGCCGCCATCTCCAGCGAGAAAATCGTATTGGCAATCGCACTCATTCGTTACCCTTGTCCGTCTTCCCGGTCAGTACTCCACCGGGTTAGTTACTTCGTTTCACTCCGCAGAACAGCTTTTCAATTCTGCAGTGCGGCGGAGGAGTCTGCGGTTGCTCTCGTCCCTGCTCGCCGTCCTACCAGTTTAGTGAAGCATCCCTCTGGCAACCTCTTCCGCAGCCATATCCATCTCGTCTGTTACGTCACCAATCTGAATCGAACCATCTTCCAACATGGCGAAGGGAACTGACATCCCTTCACTCGTCGTCATCTCGTCGCACGAAAATCTAGCCCAGCGCGTGTTGACCCGCAAGACAATCTCCTGCGCACCAACTTCAACCACGGCGTGCCGCGCACTCGTCAAACCGTGCGCTGCGGAATACACCCTAAGCATCGAAGCCCAGGACGTCCAAAGCTCCGTCTTGAGCTTTGGATCCACTACCGGTCGATCTCCCCGAGCACGATATCGATTGAGCCGATAACACTCACGACGTCCGCCAGCAAACGGCCTTTGCACATGGTTTCAAGCGCCTGCAGGGTTGCGAAGCTAGGATTGCGCATGTGTACCCGATATGGCTTTGCGGTTCCGTCCGAGACGACGTAATAACCCATCTCACCGCGGGGCGATTCGATGGCCTGAAAAACTTCACCAGCCGGAACGCCGAAACCCTCCGTGACGATTTTGAAGTGGTGGATGAGTGACTCCATCTGCGTCTTCATCTGCTCGCGGTCAGGGAGGATGATCTTTGGCGCGTCGGCGACGATGCGACCCTGGGGCATTCCGTCCAGTGCCTGCTGGCAGATTTTGATCGACTCGCGCATCTCGTCCATGCGGACAAGGTAACGAGCCCAGACATCACCGATCTGCGAGACCGCAACCTTGAACTGAAACTTCTCGTAGCCCGAGTAGGGCATATCACGCCGAAGATCCCAGTCGACGCCACTCGCGCGGAGCGGGGGACCGGTCACGCCGAACGCAATTGCATCCGCAGCAGAAAGATGGCCCACACCTTTGAGCCGGCCCATCCAAATGGGGTTGGCGTTCAGCAGGCCTTCGTACTGGTCGATGCGGCCGGGCATGATGTTGAGGAAGTTCTGGACCTGTGCGTAGAAGTCGAGCGGTGGTTCGAGCGACACGCCCCCGATACGGAAGTAGCTGGTCATCATGCGCTGGCCGGAGACGTTTTCAAAGATGCGCAGCAACTCTTCACGCTCGCGGAAGCAGTACAGAAACATGGTCAGCGCGCCTACGTCGAGCGCATGAGTGCCGAGCCAGACCAGGTGTGACTGAATGCGCGTGAGTTCGTTCAGGAGAACTCGCAGATACTGTGCACGCTCGGGAATTTCCAGTCCAAGCAGTTTTTCTACCGCGAGGCAGTAGCACAGATTGTTGCTCATCGGCGAGAGGTAGTCGATGCGATCGGTCAGGGGCACGACCTGCTGGTAGAACTTGGCCTCGCAGGTCTTCT
>JAYVZP010000048.1:0-2217 GCA_043783275.1 Rhodanobacteraceae bacterium | reverse complement strand
CGGTGGTGGCGAAGGCCTATGACACGGGTGCAAAGAAGGCAGTTGTTCTCGATCTGCGTGAAGAGTTTCTTCGCGAATATGTCTATCCTACGGTGCGTGCGGGCGCTATCTATGAGCATAAGTATCTATTGGGGACTTCGATTGCACGGCCGGTCATTGCCAAGCACCAGGTATTGACGGCTCTTGCTGAGGGCGCGGAAGCAGTGGCGCACGGTTGCACAGGTAAAGGCAATGACCAGGTGCGATTTGAACATGCATATCAAGCGCTGGCTCCCGATCTGAAAGTGATTGCACCCTGGCGCGAGTGGGAATTGAAGAGCCGCGAAGACTGCCTTGACTATGCCGAAGCCCACGGTATTCCAGTGGCCCAGAGTCGAGAAAAGATTCACAGCCGGGACCGTAACATCTGGCACATCAGCCATGAGGGTGGCGAGTTGGAAGATGCTGGTGTTGCACCGCTGGACTCGACCTGGGTTTGGACACTCAGCCCGAAGGATGCCCCTGACAAGGAAGAGACAGTGGAGATTGGATTTGACCAGGGTATTCCGGTGTCTGTGAATGGACAGCGGCTGGACCCTGTACCACTGGTCGAGTTACTCAACGACATTGCAGCCCGCAACGCGGTTGGCCGCATCGATATTGTCGAGAACCGCTTCGTGGGAATGAAGAGCCGGGGCATTTACGAGACACCGGCAGGGACCCTGATCACAACAGCACATCGCGAACTTGAGTCGTTGACGCTGGAGCGCGAGGTTGCACATTTCAAGCAGCAGATCGGGCTCAAGTATGCGGAGTTAGTTTACTTCGGACTATGGTTTACACCGCTCCGAGACGCGTTGGATGGCTTCGTAAGCAAGACGCAAGAGCATGTTACTGGAACTGTGAAGCTTTCGCTTTACAAGGGCAATGTCAGTGTGGCGGGCAGGGCGAGCGAATACTCACTTTATTCGAATGAACTGTCTTCGTTCACCATGGGCGATAGTTACGATCAAACCGATGCCAAGGGGTTCATTCGGATTCTTGGTCTGCCTGCGAGAACACAGGCACACTTGCAGGCGCTGAAAAAAGAGGCTGTCAAGTGAAGATGTGGTCTGGCCGCTTTCGCGAACCTCTGGATGCAGAGTTTGAAAGCTGGCAACGGTCGATCGTTTTTGACTGGCAGTTGCTGCAAGAAGAAGTGGCTGCCAGCAAGGCCCATGCATCGGCCCTCTGTGCAGCGGGGATCGTAACGGCGGGTGAGTTAGCGGACCTACGTGCAGCCCTGGATACCATTGCGGATCGACACGCCAGTGCAGAAGGTGCGGCACAGGTGCGGGACCATGCAACGGCAGAAGACATTCATCACTATGTAGAACTTGCACTGATCGAGCAGTTAGGATCGCTGGCTCTCAAACTACACACGGGACGGAGCCGGAACGAGCAGATTGCGACGGATTTACGATTGTATGTTCGCTCGCAAATTGCCCTCACAGTCGATGCGCTCGCCCGTTGGGCACGCGCGCTGGTTGAGAGGGCAAAAGCTGCCGAGGATGCGGTGATGCCGAGTTACACGCACCTCCAGCGGGCGGAACCGGTGCTCATGGCGCATTGGCTGTTGGCCTATGTGCAGATGCTGTTGCGAGATATCAGCCGATTGCAGGATTGCGCTGCACGGCTGAATTATTGTCCGCTGGGCTCGGGGGCGGTTGCCGGTGCAACGCTTGCGCTGGACCGGAAGATTGCAGCGAAGGAGTTGGATTTTACGGCTCCAACAGCCAACAGTATGGATGCTACGAGCGATCGAGACTTTGTGCTGGAGTATCTGCAAGCGCTAACGTTTGTTGGATTGCATGCGAGTCGGTTCTCGGAAGAAATAACCCTGTTTGCGACTGCAGAGTTTGGGTTTGTGCAACTGCCAGAGGCTTTCTCCACGGGGTCGAGCGCGATGCCGCAGAAGAAGAATCCAGATCTGACGGAGTTGGTACGAGCCAAGGTAGGGAGGATTCATGGGGCTGCAGCGGCGGTGACGTTGCAATTGAAGGGATTGCCCCTGGCCTACAATAAAGACATGCAGGAGACACAGGAACCGGTGTTTGCAGTTCGTGGAGTGCCCCAGATGTTAGGGCTGCTGGCGCGATTTACCACGGCTCTTGAGTTTAGCTACGAGCGGATGCATGCGGCTGCGGAGCATGGATTTTTGAATGCCATGGCTGCTGCGACTTACCTGGTGCACAAGGG
>JAYVZP010000047.1:0-14249 GCA_043783275.1 Rhodanobacteraceae bacterium | reverse complement strand
AACCCCTTGGCAAAATCCTTGCCAATGGCCTCCAATACTCCAATAAACGTCATGTGTTCTCCTTGTTACTTTTTGTCTAGTACGAAGCCGCAATGCGACTCATAGGTGCCTTCGCAGTGCGTCGCACGCGGAAGCTTGTGTCCCGATAGGCAGCCTTGTCGCGCAGCAGAATTGCCGCGCCGGTGAAGGTCGCGCGAGTAAGTGTCCACACGCTGGCGCGCATGTCCGCCACGTGTGCATCGGCAAGCTCGTAGCTCATGCCCATGTCGCGGTGCGTGGTTGAGTTCAACGCAGTCTCCATCTCCGGATAGTCGCGGGCATAGAGATAACCCGCCACCATCAGCTTCCTGTCCTCAAGATGAGCGGAGGTGATGATGCCGCATTTCTGCCGCGCGTCATGCCCATCCCAGCCTGCTTTGAAGTCCACCGCCATACCCAGCAGACTGGGCAGGGCAGCCTCTGCCGCAGCCCGTGTCAGCACCACACGATGCCCTCTCGAGCCGCTCGGCGCACGGTCGCTGGCAACATCTACAAGCGTCAGGCAGCCTTCAAACGGCAACCGGTTCGGATGCCCTGCAACCTCCGGAAACTCTACCGCCATCGCCCGCATCTCCAGCGACGTGCCGGCTCGCCGACGCCCCATTCCTACCCCTGCACAATTACGGTGAAGCCGATCCTCTATCGCCACGTATCCCCTCTCCCTAATCCGCAATTTCCTTCTCCCACTGCTCGTTCAGAATCTCCTCCAGGTTTTTCTCCCGGCGAGTCTCTTCAGGAACCCCCAGGCCGCCTTTCAGCAGCCCGGCAATCTCCAGAAACAGCTTCAGGTGATTCACGCTGCCGGCCCTGGCCTGGTCCGCCAACGCACGAGAAACATCCGGCAAAGCCGCTGCGACAATCTGCTTCGCCTCGGCCAATGCCATCGGCATCCTGATCGGCTCCGCGTTTCTGGGCACCTCATGAATCCCACCTACGCACAAAGGCCCCTCCGGCTTGTCATCATCTGCACAAGCCGGAAGGGCCTTCCCTTCCACCCGTCTCCCCTTTGCCATCCACAGCCCCCAACTGCAAGCGGGCAATACAAAAGCGGGAGCACCACCCGAAGGTGACACTCCCGCTCTTTCCCACTTACTTAACCAGAATAGCAGGTTGACATACCCTGTTACGCCAACTAAATTGTGTTGCTAACTCCAATCATGACAGCCACTTACATCCATCGAGCAAAGCCAGACCCCTTGACAAGCGGATTTGCTGATGGTTTTAGTGATCGTGTTGCGTATCTACCAATGGTTGCAACAAGTTACGATCCAGAAACAAGCGCGTCAGGCGATCGGTCGCTTCCGCGTAGCGCCGCACGACCGTCCGCATCGGGATGCCCAGCATCGCGGCCGTCTCCCCCTGCGTGTAGCCTTCCAACGCGATGCGGCGCACCAGGTGCCGCAGACCAGAATCAAGCTGCTTCAGACACTTGGAGATGTCCTCGACAAAGATAACGACATCGTCGAAGCCCGTGACCTTGCAGCTTGTGACCTTGCCCCGAAACATCTCCTGTCCCAGAAGGGAAGGGACGCGGCCTGCCTCCATGGACATCGTCGCGTAGCGTCGCAGCATTGCCTCCGTGTACTTCCGGTAGAAGGCAAGCTCCGGCACCACGCGCAGATGCGGCTGGCGCAACGGTTTTGCACTCTGTACCTGCACCAGCTCTGTGCTGTGTGCCTGCAAAAGCCGCAAAGACTGCGGACCCTTGCGCTGGTGAACATCCGCCAACGCTCCAGCCGCATTTGCAATGGAAGCCGTAGCCCACAAGCGTGGGATCACGGTTCCAGGATTCATTGGGGGCAGAAGAACCAGGGCTGCGCTCATCGTGCACCTCCAACAATCGCGAGGCCCATACGCTGCCGAACACGCGTCCTGCTTGGTCGCTTTGGTCCCTTCACCTTCGGGAACTCCGCGAACCTGCGTGCACAGCCCTTGCAGTAAACCCCTGCCCTACAACCCTGACCAAGACCGGCACGAAGCCAAAGCGCTCCGCACCCTTCACAAATCTTCAATTCCATGCGCAAGTCGTTCATTTTGTTCTCCAAAAGGCACACTTCTCCCCCGGCGAGCCTCAATAATTTTCGAGGGTCGGATGGACTCGCTCAGGTTGCTGTTCAAGTGCATGGAATGCTCGTCGCGGAAGCTCTTACAGGGCTCCGCTGACCGCATGCCAGCACTTCCTTCGGTTTAAAGATGCGTTCGGTCCTGGGAGGGAAACCGATCCGCACTTCAGCAGCGGAGATCTTTTGCCAGGCCTTTAGGGGACTTCTCCTCACCCTGTCCCATCGCCTTGCCGATCTCCTTCTGCATCAGGAAAGTTCCAAGGTTATAGCCCGCCAAAAATCGCATGTCAACACTTTGTTTTCAAGAGTGTCCAACAACAGCTAACCCTCAGACAATGAACGTGTTAGCTGTTAATGTGGCACAAATAAGACAACGTTTCCAGCTACTCTCCACGCTCTATGAGCTTTCGCTTTATATTCGCCTTTTAGTTTGGTAAGAATCTCCTTCTTCCTGTCTTCTCGTAACTCCTTGATAAACTGGACCAATGCTCTCAAGGCTCTACGCAAAATGGATGTTTGCCTGGGAGACAGCGCTCACCACCCGCGACACGAACCGCATCGTCCGTCCCCTGGAGTGGGGCTTCGACTGGTTGCCCGCCGGTCACGAAGGCGCCGTTTCGGACACCGCGCGATTATCGGCCATAAGCGCCGACATTGCGGCCAACTCCGACAGGTTTTTTGGCTATGAGATCCCGACCGACTTCCGTCTCGAGACCCGTCACCCCCAGCTTTTCCCAACGAATGTCCGTCCCGAAACCCTCGCCCAGGACGCCGACTTGAAGCAGAAAGCAGCTTCCGGTGAGCTGAGCTCCGCACAGTTTCTACGCTTTACCTCGCACGTGCGCACTCCGCACCCGGAAAACGACCAGGTAAACGCCCGCTGGTACCCCGCCAGCGCGGAGCAGGAAGAGAAGTTTCGGCGCCTCGGCAAGCCCCGCCAGGCCATGATCGTGATGCCCCAGTGGAACGCCGACGCCTTCTCTCACAACGCGCTGTGCGAGATCTTCAACCGTTTTGGCGTCTCCTGCCTGCGACTCTCAAAGCCTTACCACGATATTCGCCGCCCGGCTGAACTCGAGCGGTCCGACTACGCCGTCTCCGCCAACATCGGACGCACCATGGCCGCGTGCCAGCAGGCGGTGGTGGACATCCGCTGCTGCCTGGACTGGCTTCAGGAACAGGGTTACGAGCAGTTCGGCGTCCTCGGCACCAGCCTGGGCTCCGCCTACGCATTCATCGCCGCTGCGCACGACTCCCGCATCCAGGTCTGCGCTTTCAACCATGCGTCCACGTGGTTTGGCGACGTCGTCTGGACCGGCCAAAGCACACGCCACATTCGCCAGGCATTTGAGCAGGCCGGACTGACCCAGGAGACCACGCGCGAGGTCTTCCGCGGCGTCAGCCCCATGGCCTACATGGAGAAGTTTGCCGCGAATCCCAAGCGCGTGCTCGTCGTCCACGCAAAGTACGACCTGACCTTCCTCGAAGAGTTCTCGCTGGACGTTCTCAAGAACTTCGAAGCCCACCACATTGACTACATCTCCCGCGTGCTGCCCTGCGGCCACTACACCACGGGCGAGACGCCTTACAAGTACATCGACGCGTGGTACCTGGGAAGTTTCATCCACTCCGCCTTCAAAAAACTGGCCCTCACAGACCTCAAGCCGCAAGCCTGAACCGATTTGCCCCTACTCCGCAACCTCTTCTTCCGAATGCAGAACCGAAACAACACACGGCGAAAAGACCATCACAACGAACACTGCGGTAATCATCAGATCGAACATTTGAACTTCTCCTCGGGCGAAGGCCTTGGGCTCTCGACAACCCAAGAATCGGCCCTTTTCGCTGCCCTTCCCATTCCCCATTGGGGTCTCTGCGGCTCACGTCCGCAGCATTACTTTCGGACGCCGTTTACCACGGAAGTACCCTTGCTTTTTCTCACCCGGCCAAATCTGATCCGCATCTTCGAAAGCCCATACGACTCGCTGGCATAAAATAGGGGTCTATGTCGATAGACCTTACCGCTACTCTCGCCGCCTCCGATCCTGAAATCGCCGCGCAGATCGAAAACGAAGTCGTCCGCCAGCACGAAGGCCTCGAGATGATCGCCTCCGAGAACTTTGTCTCGCGCGCCGTACTCGAAGCAGTAGGCTCCGTTTTCACCAACAAATATGCGGAGGGCTATCCCGGCAAGCGCTACTACGGCGGCTGCGAGTTCGCCGACGTCATCGAAAACCTGGCCCGGGATAGAGCCAAACGCCTCTTCGGAGCTGAGCACGTCAACGTCCAACCGCACTCCGGCTCCCAGGCCAACGCAGCCGCGTTCATGACGCTCCTCACCCCCGGCGATACCATCCTCGGACTCGATCTCGCGCACGGCGGCCACCTGACTCACGGCCACAAGCTCAACTTCTCTGGCAAGCTCTACAACGTTGCGCGCTATCAGGTCCGCAAGGATACCGAGACCATCGATTACGACGCACTCGAAGAGCAGGCCATCCGCGAGAAGCCGAAGATGCTCATCGGTGGCGGCAGCGCCTACTCCCGCCAGTTTGACTTTCCCCGCATGCGCCAGATCGCCGATAAAGTCGGTGCCTACTTCCTCGTCGATATGGCACACTTCTCCGGGTTGGTCGCCGGCCACGCTCATCCTTCGCCAATCCCGCATGCGCACGTCGTTACCACCACCACGCACAAGACTCTCCGCGGACCTCGCGCGGGTCTGATCCTGTGTGAGCAGCAGTTCGCCGCCGGTATTGACCGCAGCGTCTTCCCCGGCCAGCAGGGTGGACCGCTCATGCACGTCATCGCGGCCAAAGCGGTCGCCTTCCGCGAGGCGCTCGAGCCGGACTTCGCCAAATACGCCGCCCAGACCGTCGCCAACGCCAAGGTCCTGGCCGAAGCCATCGCAGGCCACGGCTTCCGCATCATCTCCGGCGGTACGGATACGCACCTCATGCTCATCGACGTCTTCGCCAAAGGCATCCTGGGGTCAGAAGCTGAGTACGCTTTGGGCGAAGCCGGCATCACAGTCAACAAGAATGCGATTCCGTATGACACCAATCCGCCCATGAAGCCCTCCGGCATCCGTATCGGCACACCGGCTCTCACCACGCGCGGCATGAAAGAGCCGGAGATGTTGCTGATCGCCGCCTGGATCGTACGCGCGCTTGAGAATCGCAACGACCCCGGGGCCCTCGCAAAGATTCGTGGCGAAGTACTCGAACTTGCAGAGCGTTTTCCACTGTACGATTTTCTCCGCGCCGAAAGCGCCGCAATCCCAGTCCTTCAATAAAAGAGAAGAGAACCCGACGATGGCCCTCGCAATGCTCTCCTGGATCTTCGCCATCCCGCTGCTGGGCTTCGTCAACGGCTTCCGCACCCTGACGCCCATCGCCGTGCTGTGCTGGTTCGCCTACACCGGACACCTTGGCCTTCCCGGCCATCAAGTGGATAACCAGTTCGTACATGGAACGGGCATCTACGCTACCTGGGCCTTTTGGGTTGCCAAGCCGATCTCGGTCATCCTCTTCAGCATTCTTGCGGTCGGAGAATTCATCGGCGACAAGCTCCCCACGACCCCCAACCGCATCGCACCTGTGCCGCTCATCGCCCGCATCTGCTTCGGCGGCCTGGTTGGCGCGCTCGCCGCCACGGCCCTTCACGGCTCGGCGATCGAAGGCGCCCTCCTCGGTTCCGCCTCCGCTCTGGCTGGTGCCTTTGTCGGCTACTACGCCCGCCGCTCCCTTACCCACGATCTGGGCTACCCGGACTTCCCCATCGCTATCGGAGAAGACGTCATCACCGTCTCTCTCTCCATCCTCGCCCTCGGAATCATCTCCGGCTGACATGTGGTCTACACCTGCGCCCGCTGTAGGGTGGCCAAGGTCACGGCCAGCTTGGCTAGCGCAGGAGTTGTGCCACCCCCCTACCGCTCAAACTCGAACTCCGTCTTCCCGTCGCGCAGCACCAGCATCGCGTCGAACGGCTTGCCGGCCTTGCTCTTGAAGCCCTTGATGACCTTCGTCCGGCCTTTGCGCACAAGCTCCTTCACCTGCGTCTCCGTGATCTCCTTGCCCGCGACCACCGCCTGCACCGTAAAGGTGCAGCCCTCGCGAAAGCGCGCGCAGCCGTAGAAGGGCTGTCCCGGCCTCCGCGTCACCAGCCCGGCCTTGCACTTCGGACACACCATGTCGTCCTTGCCAGCCTGAATGGGCGCGGCCTTGGGAGCTTCCATCGCGGCCGTCCGGAAGACTGCCGGAATATCCTTGCGCAAGCTTTCGGCGACCTCTCGCAGTAACTCTTCCGGCTGCAGCTTTCCTTCTTCAACAAGCCCCAGCTTGGCCTCCATGTCGCCCGTCAACTCGGGGCTGGCAAGGTGCGGCAGCGCCTGCGCGATCAGCGCAATCCCTTTGGGCGTCGGGTCAAACACCTTGCCCGTGCGCGTCACATATTCCAGCTCCAGCAGCCGCTGGATAATCGCAGACCGCGTCGCCTCTGTGCCGAGCCCGCGTCCCTTCATCACCTCACGCAGCGCATCGTCTTCAATCTCGCGCCCCGCAGTCTCCATCGCGGAGAGCAGCGTCGCATCCGTGTAGCGTGCAGGCGGCTTGCGCTCCTTCGTCACCATCTCGGCGTCGAGCACGCTTAGCACTTCATCCCTGCTCACCGCCGGCAGCGATTGTCTATCCTCGCTATCCTCGCCGCGGCTCTCAAAGTCCGCATTACCTGTCAGAATCGTCCATCCCGGCGCCACCAGCCGTGTCCCCTTCGCGCGAAACCCATGACCCGCCATGTCCAGATCGATCCGCGTCTCCTCGGTCTCCTTGTCCGGCAGAAACATTGCCACAAACCGCTCCGCGACGATTGTGTAAACCTTGCCCTCATCGCCCGACAGACCCGGCGCATCCTTGGCCGTCGGAATAATTGCATGGTGATCGGACAGCTTGGACCCATCGACAAACCGCTTTGAAAGCTTCACCTTCACGCGCGCCAGCGCAGCCGCAAGCGCGTCGTCCTTACCCGGCAGGCGAATCGCACGCAGCACCGCCGGCAGCCCACCCACCATGTCCTCAGACAAATACCGCGACGAGCTGCGCGGATACGTAATGACTTTCTTTTCGTAAAGGGTCTGCGCAACCTCCAGCGTGCGGTCGCTCGTAAGCCCGAACCGCCGATTAGCTTCCTTCTGCAATTCACCCAGGTTATGCAGTTGTGGCGGCGGCGTCCGCTTCGGCTTCTTTTCGACGAGTGTCACAGTCGCCGGAGTCCCTTCAGGGACGTCTGCCAGAATCTTCTCTGCCTCAGCCTGCTTCTCAAAATCATGCTTGCCCTGCTTGTTCAGCGCACGCGCAATAAAGTTCTCCCCCGTCTTGAGATGAACGTCCGCGTGGACCTCATAGAAGTACGCCTTAACCCAGCCCATAATCTCGTGGTGACGTTTCACGATCATCGCCAGTGTCGGCGTCTGCACGCGCCCGATGCTGCACAGCACGCCATTGTGCAGGGTAGAAGCCCGCGTGTGATTCATCCCAATCAGCCAGTCAAGCTGCGCCCGCGCCGCCGCCGCGGAGCCAAGGTTGTTGTATTCGCTTGCAGGCCGGAGCCTCTTGAACGCGGCTTCAATCGCCTCTTCCGTCAGCGATGAAGTCCAGAAACGCATCACCGGCTTGGTACATCCGGCCAGCGCGTAGATTCGCCGAAAGATGGCCTCGCCCTCGCGCCCTGCGTCCGTGGCGTTCACAATCTCGGTTACACGTGGATCGTTCAGCAACCGAGCCACGACGCGAAACTGGTCTTCTGTCCGCGGTTCTGCCAGAAACTGCCACTTCGCGGGAATCATCGGAAGTGCTTCCTTCCGCCACGGCTTGCCCCACGCAGGGTTCATCGCGTCGGGCTCGGCAAACCGCACCAGATGCCCTACCGCGTAGGTGACAAGGTCGTTCGGCCCGCGAAAGAACCCTTGCTCTTTCTGCGTACACCCCAGCGCTCGCGCAAGCTCTTTGGCAACCGACGGTTTTTCAGCAAGCACCACCCGCATCGACTTCAGTTTACCTGTCTCGCCCGCGCTTACGCGTGCACCCCCGCCTTCGCCAGCATCATCAGGAACTGTTTCTGCGTCAGTGCGTCAATCGACTCGCCCACAAGCTTGCCATCGCGGTCATACACAAACGATTTCGGGATCCCGTCCACGTGATACATCTTTGCCACCTTGCGGTCCGGATCCAGCAACACCGGCGGATGATAGTTCGCCTGATTGATGAATGTGCCTACCTTGAACATCTCTTCATCGGTGATCGAAAGAATCACAAGCTGGCCTTTGAAGTGGGTATAGATCGCATCGAGATCCGGCATCTCCTTGCGGCACGGCGGGCACCACGTCGCCCAGAAGTTCACCAGCACTACCTTGCCCTTCAACTCCGATAGCGTGACCTTCTTGCCGTGCAGATCCGTGAGCGTAAAGTCGGCCTTGCGCGCGTCTTCCTCGTTCGCGGAAAGAATGGACTCCGCCTTCGCCATCATGGGCGCGTCCACCGTAGCCGTCGTATGCATATACCGCTTCAGCTTCGCCAGTTCCATATAAGCGCTGGATGGCGGGCCATCCGGCGTCTTCGAGGGCACCGGTGTTTCCTTCAGCGCCTGGGCTAACGTGTCGCCCACCGCGTTCAATGCAGGCAAACCCGAGTCGATCTCCGTCGTCAGGCTGGCGAGTCCATTGGCGAGCCGCACCTTTGGAAGCCCCGGCGGCAGGGTTCCGATTTCCTTTGCGAGCTGCATGATCGCGGGTATGCGCGTAGCATCCGGCATGGCACGCAGGCCCTGCATCTGCTTGGCGATGGAGGCCTCAGTGGCCTGCGCGTGCAGGGCGATCGGTACGCCGACAAAGGCAATGGCTGAGAACAGGAACCGGGCAGAGATGTTCATGGACACTCACAAAGTTGGAATGCGAGCATTCTAGAGCATCAACTACTTCCGCTCACTACTAATTCAGCCGTGGCTGATTCGCCTTCAATTCCAGCAGCAACGCCTCAATCTCATCCTCATGCTCCATCGACTGAAACCGATCCTCAACCGTCTCGCTCGCAACGATCGCGCGCACGGTGCGGTTTGTCTGCGCATTCAGATCCTCCGCAGCAACCTTGGACGCCAGCCGCGACATCTGTGCCGAGGCCGTCGCAGCTTCGGTCAAAGGCTGCGTGGTGCTGGCTTGCGCCAGCGCGCGGTTACGCCGGTGCTGTGCCAGCAGTAACTCAACACGCGCCTTCGTCTCCGTCAGCTTGCCCTGCAACTTTACGAAGGCGGTCCGCAGCGTGCCGGCCTCCGCAATCTGATCGGAGTACTGCTGTGCAAAGCCCTTCGCCAGACGGCCATTTGAAAGACTGCGCTCCAGCGCCGCACGCGCAAGATCATCCTGCCCCTTGCCCACGGCCAGTTCGGCCTTGCGTCGCCACTCAGCCTCCCCCGCTTCGTGGTCCTTCTGCTGCTTCAACAAGCGGTGCTGGTCGGCGATCGCGACCGCAACCTGGGTCTTGACCTGGAGAAGCTGGTTCTCCATATCCAGCAGTATTTGCTTCGAAAGTTTCTCCGGGTCTTCCGCCTTATCGAGAAGATCGTTAAGGTTCGCACGGAGCAAGGTAGAGACGCGTTCGAGGAGTGCCATGGGATGTCCTTTCCAATTCGAATTCAAACTCGGCACCGCGCCAGACTGATATCTGGCGCGATGCGGACCTTACTTCGTTTCCACGTCGATCAGCTTGTCCGACATATCTTCGCGGGGCTTCATCGCCTTCACGTTGGCCATCAGGTCGCTCATCTTCATGCCACTCAGAGCTTCAAACAGAGCAGGTACCTGCGCTGCAATCTTCGTCATATCGCCCGTGATCTTGCTAATGCCCGTGTCTCCATCGGAGCCGGTCGAAACGATCGTGATCTTGTCCACGTTGGCCAGTGGCTCAGCCATCGCGCGGACAACATCGGCCATGTTGGTGATGAGCTTATCGACCACCGCGGCCTGCGTCCACTCCTGGTAAGCCGCGGCTTTCACATTCATCGCCTTGGCCTCCGCAGAGCCCTTCTGGAAGATGATGTCGGCTTCGGCTTCACCTTGCAGACGCGTGATGGCGGCCTGCGCTTCACCGGCAACGCGTGTAGCTGCAGCGCGGCCTTCGGCTTCAATCGTCATGCGGCCCTTTTCTGCAGCAGCAATATTCTGCATGCGGCGCGCCTCAATCTCGGAGCCCTTCAGGACTGTGGCAATCAACTCGGCTTCGTGCCGCAGAATCTCGGCCTGCTGCACCTTGATCTGCTGCTCCTTTTCGATTTGCATCACCTTGACCTGCTCGGCCATCACCTGCTGTTGCATGACGTTGGTCTGCAGTTCATATGCCTTGTCCGCCTGCGCTTCCTGACGCCTCGACTGCTCGGTAAACTGTGCCTTCTGGATGTCAAGGTCGCGTTGCGCCTGCGCCTGCTTGCCCAGCGATGCCGTCTCCGCGATCACACGATCCTGGTCGCTCGCAGCCCTTGCTACGGCGGCTTCGCGAAGCGCGTTCGCACGACGAATCGCGGTGTCGCGCTCGGCCTCTGCGCTCGCAATCTCGGCATCGCGCTTGATTCGCGCCACGTCGGGGCGGCCCATGTTAGTAATGTATTCGTTCTTATCGCGTACCTCGCGGATGGTGAAGCTGATGACTTCGAGACCCATCTTGCTCATGTCGTCCATGCAGGTAGCGCGCATACGCTCGGCGACCATCTCCGGCTCCTTCACAATCTGTTCGACCGTGAGTTGTCCTATGATGCCGCGCAGATGCCCTTCCATCACAAGGCGAATCAGCGATTCACGCTGGTCCGGCGTCTTCGAAAGAAACTGCTCAGCCGCAGTCAGAATAGACTCTTCATCGGAGCGTACCTTGATCTGCGCGACTGCTTCCACCGTGACGGCCACACCCTGCTTGGTGTAAAGATCCTGCTGGGGCGCCACGTCGAAGCTCATGAGCTCAAGCGAAAGCTCACGATACGTTTCGAGCACGGGAAAGATGACCGCTGCACCGGATTTAATGACGCGTGGCTTGCGAAAGCCGTAAACGATGATGGCCTGGTTGGGGGCTGCCTTGCGGAACATCCGTCCAATGGCGATGAGCAAGGCAAGCGTAGCGGCAACGACCAGACCGACAATGGTAACAATGGAATTCATGAAATTTGTCCCTTTCGAGAGACAGGTTAGAGGAGCTTGTTGGGCGAACCTGACGAAAGTAAATCGGCCGGGGAGTCCATGGAAAGCTCGTAAAGAGGACGAATGGTTGCAATACCACGTTCGTAGCGAAGCACGACCACCTCCGTACCGCGTGGAATCTGGGTGCCATCCGCACTGCGTGCCGGTGCGGAACGGCGGGAACCGGCTTGCGAAAATAGAATCTCGCCAATACCGTCAAGTGCGCGAACCTCATCCGATACGCGTGCGAGGGTGCCTTCCATACGGGTATCTTCCGCGCTAAGTACACGCTCCCGAGGTAGTAGAAGCTTGAACAGCGCAACGTAAAGTAAAGCCGCGCCCGTCACTCCCGCTGCGACTGCCGCCAGCATGACGAGGATGCTGACGGTGGCACTGTAGCGGGCCAGCAGGTAGCCCGCGCCGCCAAACCAGCAAAGAAAAGCGGACAGCGTGAACCCGTTCAGCGCGCTGAGCGAAGTGCCGCTGGCTTTGGCGTGGGCGTGGCCTGCGTGTAAGTGAAAATGACCGAAGTGCAACCGGCCCAGTCCGGAGAAGCATGCCAAAAAACTGAGCACGAGTCCAAGAACAAAGCAGATGAGATAGAACGTGATCATTTCCTGACCCTTCCTTTCTTATGTGCTTCTTCATTCTTCAGCAGCAAATCGCCGGTCGGCGCAACTGCAGGAGCGGCCGCTGGGCTGAGAACCTGAATCAGTTGATCCACCAGACCGGGCGTGTCCAGAATGGACCGCAATAACAGCAAACACTTGCGTGAATCGTTATGCTGCGCCACCGCCAGCAATGCGCGGCATAGCGTGGGATCCGTTTGGCCAAAGCGCTCCGCGCCGGCAATCAGCCAGAGGTCGACCTTGTCCTCGACGAGCGATTCCACCAGCTCGGCAGTGCGAAACTCTGCCTGAAAGTCTTCAGGATCTTCCACCAGGTAGCCGGGATGCACCTTGAAAAAGCGCGCCAGCAACATACGCGTCGTGTTGGTTAGGTGCGGACGTGCGCCCGACTCGATCTGCGAAAGATACGACTGCGAGATGGACCGGCCTGCAGACTCCTCCGCAATGGCCCTTACGAGCTCCTGCTGGGTCATCGCACGGCCTAATCCGCGCAGCGATCCTTCTACCTCGCGGAGATACCCGATTTTGTCGGAAAGCTTCATGACCGTACCTGATTCTCAACTGCGTATTGCAATCTGTAATAACAATATCGCAAATCGCGATACGTGTCCAGAGAAGTATTGGGAATTGCATGGTCCAGGCTCCGGCTACTTCAAATAAGCCCGCACCAGATCGATCATGTCCTCCGCCAACTCATGTGGCTGCGTCTTCACCCGCTCGGAAGAGATCAGGTGAAAGCGAATGTGGTCTTCCAGCACCTCCGCCATCAAGCTGTTAACGCCGCCCCGCACGTTCGCCATCAGCATCAGCACATCGGCGCAATCTTCATCGTTTGTCAGCGATCGCTCGATCGAATCCACCTGTCCGCGAATCCGTTTAATCCGCGCAATCAGCTTCTGTTTTTCCTTGTCGATCGTAGCCATATTGTTTCTCCCTTGCATACCCTAGGGGGATATGGTACAACATAATTACGGCGAAGTTCTGCTTTCGCCGCACATCAAATGAGAAAGCAACCCATGACGAACGCATCTCCAGAACCTCCGAGTACGACGCGATCCTTGTGCTGCGACGCGCGATCTGGAAACCTCCTTCGGCCCCACGCCTGAAGTAAGTCCGCCACCGCTCGTCACAGCATGCACCCAGTGACTTGAGCGCGTGAGCAAGCGGCCCCCACCCGGGCTCTCTTGTATCCCCTCCCCAACCGATAAGGAACGCACCCCCATTCTTTCGCCGCCCAGGCCGCGAAAAGATATGTCTGGCGCGGACTTTGTGAATTTCGATGGAGGCAAGAGATGAACAACACCAAAGTATTTCCGGTCCAGAAAGCAAATCGCCTGACCTGCCGCTGGGTCTCCACTACGGGCGGCTCGGTGCAATGTGTCTGGACCCTGAGCAGCAGCAAACCCTCCCGTACGACCACCGCTCCCTCCAAGGAGGCGGAATCTCAGGCGGTGCGTCTGTGCGCTTAGTAGAGCCACAAGACGTTGTAGCACCGGCCCCCGGCGTTACCGTCAAGCGCGCCTGGCAGAAGCATCTGCTCGGCTTTCTGATGGTCTTCGGTCCTGGCCTCATCGTCATGGAAGCCGACAATGATGCCGGTGCCGTGTCTACGTACATGCAGGCTGGCGGCCAGTACGGATTGCATCTGCTCTGGCTGCTGGTCGTGCTGCTGCCCATCTGTTACTTCATTCAGGAGATGGTCGCGCGCCTCGGCATCGCGACGGGCAAGGGCCATGCGGCCATGATCTACGAGCGTTTTGGCAAGTGGTGGGGACGCTTCTCGCTCATCGACCTGCTCGCGGTCAACTTCCTCACGCTCATCACGGAGTTCGCCGCAATCTCTCTCGCCCTGAGCGCGCTGGGAATCAGTCCGTATATTTCGGTGCCGGTCTCGGCCGTCGGCCTTACGATGATGGTCGTCACCGGCAGCTATCTACGCTGGGAGCGCATTGTGATTGCGCTTTGCCTGATGGACCTGCTGTGGTTCGTTCTTGCTTTCGTCATGCATCCGAACTGGGCGGCGGTTGCACGCAGCACGGTCGTTCCCACGATGCCGGCGGGAGGCATCACCAGCAACCTCGTCTTCCTGGTCATCGCGATCGTAGGCACGACCATCGCGCCGTGGCAGCTCTTCTTTCAGCAAAGCTGTGTGGCAGAAAAGCGTCTCCGCTTCGCCGATCTCAAATGGGCGCGGCTGGACACGCTCATTGGCGCCATCTTTACCGTCTGCGTTGCCGGAGCGATGATGCTTGCCGGCAACTACGGCTACCAGCACCACATCACGTTCGAGGACCCCGCTCAGCTTGC
>JAYVZP010000046.1:0-2246 GCA_043783275.1 Rhodanobacteraceae bacterium | reverse complement strand
TTCTGACGCGGTTTGAGGAGGGGCATCTTCTTGTAAAGCAGGGGCACAAACGCCAGGTTGATGACGGCAGCAACGACGAAGACCCAGCGCCAGCCATGAATCCTGCTGACCCATCCGGAGAAGGTGCGGGCGAGCAGAATACCGAGGAGCAGGCCGGTCATTACGATGCCGATCGCATGCCCACGTTCCTTGTCTTCAACAAGATCGGGAGCAATGGGAAGGGCGATGTGGGTGACGGAGGCGAACAATCCTACGAGGATACTGGCCGCAATGAGCCACAGAAGACTGGGTGCCACGGCCACGAGGATAAGAGCGACCGAGACGGCACCGTACATGCGCATCATGAGCGCGCGGCGTTCCAGCACGTCGCCAAGGGGCACGAACAGAAGCATTCCGCATGCGTAACCGATTTGGATGGCTACGGCGACCAATCCGATGTGAGCCTCGGAGGAGTGGAAGGTTCGGGCCATTTCGCCGAGAAGCGGCTGGTTGTAATAGATGGAAGAGACGCCCACAGCGCATGCCAGTCCCAAAAAAGACAATGGCGCGCCCTTAACCTTGCGTGGCGCTTCAGAAAACGAGGTTGTGTTGTTGGTCATACCGAAGAGACCTGACCACTAGTGTAACCGCGTCCTGCTCGGGAAGCCCAGAGATCAGGGGAGGTCATCTATGGATCCTGTCGATTTCAGGTATCGATTTTTTGACACGTGAAAACACTGTATTGAGACTGGCGTCTATCCGTTGTCGGTCAGCAACTCTACAGAAAACCTCAAAGCAGACGTAACGCCCATGGCTGTAACGACTGGACTAGCGGACACCCAAGGTCAGTTTGGCGATGGTCGCAAGTTGCATGAAAGATGTTCCCTCGTAGATTTTTCCGATCTTGGAGTCGCGGTAAAGTTTTTCGACCGGATAGTCCTTGACGAAGCCTGAACCCCCAAAGATTTCCACGGCAAGGCTGGCCACTTTTTCGGCTACCTGGGAGGTGACGTACTTGCACATGGCGGCTTCTTTGAGGAACTCGCTGCCGTTGTCTTTGAGGCGGGCGGCGTTATAGACGGCGAGGCGAGCCATCTCGATTTCGGTTGCCATCTCGGCGAGCTGGAACTGCACCGCCTGAAACTCGACCAGGGCCTTGCCGAACTGCTTGCGCGTAGCAGCCCATTGGGCGGCGTGGGTCCATGCACCCTGAGCCAGCCCGAGCATCTGCGCGCCGATACCGATACGGCCTTCGTTCAGGGTTTCGATTGCTATCTTGTAGCCCTTGCCAACTTCCCCGAGGACCGCACCCTGTTTGACGACGCAGTCAGTGAATACGATTTCACAGGTGCTGGACGCTCGGATGCCGAGTTTGTCTTCCTTCTTGCCAACCTTGAAGCCGGGGGCGTCCTTTTCCACCATGAAGGCGGTGATGCCCTTGTAGCCCAACGCAGGGTCAAGCGTGGCGAAGACGATGAAGAGGCCAGCCTCTTTGGCGTTGGTGATCCAGAGCTTCTGGCCGTTCAGGACGTAGTCGTCGCCGCAGCGGGTGGCGCGGGTCTGGAGCGCAAAGGCATCAGAGCCGGAGGCTGCTTCGCTGAGGCAGTAGGCGCCGACCGTGTCTTTTGCGAGGCGCGGCAGGTAGCATTTTTTCTGCGTGGGCGTGGCCCAGCGAGCGAGGGCGTTGATGCATAGGGTGTTTTGGACGTCGACCAGGACGCCGACGCTGGGATCGACGGAGGAGATGGCTTCGACGGCGAGGCAGGCCTCGAAGAAAGTGCCGCCGGAGCCACCGTATTCCTCGGGGATCTCGATGCCCATGAGGCCGAGTTCGAAGAGGTGCTTGATCAGGTTGGCGTCCATCTGCTGCGCTTCGTCCATCTGGCGGACGAGGGGTGCGATGCGGTCGGATGCGAACTGGCGTACGGAAGTCTGGAACATGCGCTCGTCTTCACTGAGTTGGGTCAAGGCCCGGGGGAGGTCGCTCTTCGTCACTGAATACTCCTTCAATCCGTAGATGACTTTAGCATCTTGGCCTTGGAACCCGCAGTCCAAGCATGCATAGAGTTTTTTGGAACTGTTTGATCGGCTCAAATCACCTGCCACGACCCGGTGCCGCTACTTTTGATGGATTATCCCAGCCAGTCGAGGTTGAAAGTGATGAGCCATGCGCAGGTAATGGAGCCGGGTGACGATGCTCTTCTGCATAATGACAAGGCTCTTCACCCAGCGGCGGATCCGGCGCGGATCGAAGGGCTGATTCGGAT
>JAYVZP010000045.1:0-6011 GCA_043783275.1 Rhodanobacteraceae bacterium | reverse complement strand
CTGCCGTGGTGGAGAGCGCGGGAGCAGTTGGAGCGAAGATAACCGTTCGACAACGCGCATGGTTCCGCTGCAGAGCGGGCATCTCGGAAGGATCACGGCTGACCTGGGATCGTCGGTGGTGTCTTCCGTGGCGGTCTGATCGGCTGAGGTGCCAAGCAGGTTGAAGCAGAGCGGAAGCAACTTCGCTCTCTGGCGGTTGCTGAGGAAGCCGAAGTTGCGGATGCGGACGAAGCCGCGTGGCAGCAGATGGAGCAGGAAGCGGCGCAGGAACTCGTCGGCCGACAGACTCATGACGCGCTTGCGGTTGCGGTGCGCGGAGTCTCGCCAGCGGAAGCTGACCTGGCCATCGGCGAAGGCGACCAGCCTGCTGTTCGCGATGCCGACGCGATGAGTGTAGGCCCCGAGATAGCGCAGCGCATGTTCCGGGCCGCCGAAGGGACGCTTGGAGTAGACGACCCAGTCGTGACGGAACAGAACTCTAAGCCAGGCGGCGAAGCGGCGTGGCTCGGCGAGGAATGCGAGATGGCCATGGAACTCGAGCTTGCCTTCGCGGCACGCGGACTTCAGTCCTGCGATGAACTTGCCTCGGAAGACGCGTCCAAGCACCTTGACCGGCAGGAAGAAGCTGCGGCGAGAGCCGATCCAGCTGGCGTGATCCGGTGCAAGCCCTCCGGCGGCGATGACGCAGTGAACGTGCGGATGATGCTGCAGGCGCTGGTTCCAGGTATGGAGCACGCTGAAGAAGGCGATCTACGCGCCCAGGTGTCGAGGGTCGAGCGCAACCTCCAGCAGCGTGGCGGCACTGGCACGGAACAGCAGGCCGTAGATCAGCCGCTTGTTCTGCAAGGCAAGCGGTGCCAGTTCACGTGGCATGGTGAAGACCGCATGGACGTAGCGGGTCGGCAGCAGCTCACGCTCCCGCTGCTGGAGCCAGCGGATGCGAGCGTTGCCCTGGCACTTCGGGCAGTGCCGGTTGCGGCACGAGTTGTAGGAGATGGCTGTATGTCCGCAGCCGGAGCACTGGTCGCGATGGCCGCCCAGAGCAGCCGTGCGGCAGCGCGCGATCGCGGCCAGCACCTTCTCATGCTGACCGTTGATCCATCTGCGGCTGCGTTCTAAGAAGCCCTGCCCGGCGTAACGGACGATGTCGGCCAACTCCACGGAGGAGCGGCTCAGGCGCTTCGTCGGGCCTCTCCTTGTGTTCCCAGTTGGAGCATGTCGAGCGGACTGGAGGTCGCACTCAGGTGCTTGCTGGACAGGTGCAGATAAATCGTGGTCTCTTCGAGATCGCGATGCCCGAGCAGGACCTGGATCGTGCGGAGATCGGCACCGGCTTCGAGCAGGTGCGTCGCGAAGCAGTGCCGCAGGGTATGGGGATGGATGTTCTTGTGCTCAAGACCGGCGCGAACAGCGGCCTGCCGGCATGCCGTCCACAACACCTTCGTCGTGACAGGACGGCTCGATGTATGCCACCGGTTGCCGGGAAACAGCCACGTCGTTGGCTTGTGACGAAGCCCACGCCAGTAGCTGCGGAGCGATTCAAGCAGCGCCGGGCTCAGCATCACGTCCCGGTTCCTTGCGACCCTTGCCACCGTGGATGTGCACCACCATCCGCTGGCTGTCGATGTCGCTCACCTTCAGGGCTGCGACCTCCGCCCGGCGAGCTCCGGTGGCGTACAGCGTCCTCACCAGGATGCGCTGAAACGAGGTCTCGGTCGCATCGATCAGACGAGCAACTTCCGCCTGCGTCAGAATCTCTGGCAGGTGCAGCACCTTCTTCGGGTAGGGAGTCTCGGCCGCGCTCCAACCACGCTTGAGCACCTGGATATAGAGGAATCGCAACGCTGCCAGCCGCTGCGAGACCGTGTTCGGGGCCAGCTTCCAGGTGCGGAACATCGCCGCCTGATACTCGCGGATATGCTCCAGGCCAAGCTGATCGGGCGAACAGTGGAAGTGCTGCGAGTAATGCTCAACGGTACGAATGTAAGTGCGAATGGTCGATGGGGCGTAGTTGCGACGCTCCAGTTCCTCAAGCATGATCTGACGTAGATAGGTCACAGAGATACCTCCTTCTCTGCGACACACGCTAACTCAATGCCACAAACCCTGACTCAGCCACACGCGAACGCGTCCGCCGCGCAGCGGCTTAGTTCAAGTCGACTTATCGGAAGTCGGGGTGATCGGCAATCGAAGAGGCAGTGTTTCGCCTTAAAGCAATCTTTTACCCTGTTATCTACACAGCCAGGTGAACGGGTGACAGTTCAATTAAGAGCTTTGTGTCTCGCCTGCCCCGGTAAAGAGAGCGACCGGTTCAGGAACTGCAAGATGCGGATCGAACTTGAGCGTGGTCTGTTCGTGACCTTGTGGATGCTGTTCCCGCCAGAGCACCAGCATGAACGGGGACATCTGCTTTGCCGCAACCAGCAATCATCCCACTTGCGCGTGATGCGCCGCGCACAACGTGATCATTAAGTGGAGCTTTGAAACGCCAGGAACCCGGTGATGAACAGATGGCCGCTGGCCGACACAGAGGCGGTTCACTTCTGGCAACTCCGCGCATACGCGTCAAAGACGGGCATCACGCCCGATACTTGGTCTTGTTGTTAGGCAGGTAGGGCTTGGTGCCGTTGAGATCGCGGATGCGTGGAGCGAAGCGGAAGCTGAGCAGATGAATCCGGGCGAAGACGTGATCGGTGAAGCCGGCCGTGTCGGTGTAATGCCCCTCGATCCGCAGGTCAGCTTCATGATGGGGAAGCCCGTCGAGAACATAGGTGGAGTCGCGCACGCCAACGTTGACGACTTGGGAGCTGAAGGGCGCGTACTGATCCGAGATGTGGGTATAGAAGAGCTTGCCCGGTTCGGTGCTTTCAGCTTTGCCTCCAGCCCTGAATGGTTATCCATCCGAGGCAGAGGTGGTTCCATCGCCCCAGTGCTCTGCGAAGGACGGCCTCGAGCAACTCGCGCGCAACCAAAGCGGGCCTAAATTGAAGAGTCTCAATCAGCGCGGGGCTGTACCGTCGGAGTTGGGGGTAGTGCTCCGTGGAGTCGAGCCGCGACTACTGCGCTTTGTCTCGCTTGCTTGCAGCGGCTGCTTTGGAGTCAGCCTGCTTTTCGGCTTGTGTCTGGTTTGCCTTGGGCTCGCAGCTTCCCTTGGTGCCTGGCGTTTTACCGGCGGCGGGTTGGAAACCTGGCCAGCAGTGTGCAGCTTCCTTTGCTGCGGTCTTCTTAGCTGGAGCTTTTGTTGCTGAAGTCTTCGTCGCAGTGGTCATGGATCCTTAGAAGGCCTTTGGATCAGTGCGGTTTGCCTCTGCTTCGGCAGATTCAGATATGTTTTAGCGCAGCTTCAAACGAATCGGTCCTTTTGCAGTTGAACCATCGACTACTTTGCCGCCTTGCTGGATGACGATTTTGCCAGCTGCAACGAGCCTTCTTGCGGCGGCTCTGGCTGGCTCCATCAGGCCTTCCCAATCACGGCGTTCGTCCTTGCCGCCGACGATTTTAGCGGCTTCTGAGGGGCAAATGGTCTTGTCTCGGCCACGCTCGGCGAGTAGCTCAAGGATGGTGGCCTCGAGTGCCTTGTCGGCTTCGCCGGGCTTGTGGCCGCGGCAGGCGTCGGAACAGTACCTTACGGCGTCCCAGTCTTTTTCCCATTTCTTGCGCCAGGAGAAGCTGCGTCCGCAGGACTGGCAGATTTTTTCTTTCCTGGGGGTCTCTCGTTCGGGTTTACGGGCTTTGTCTGGCATGATTTGGGCTTTCTGAGAGAACAGAGCGAAACGAGGTATGACGGGCGGAAAACGCGGGAATACTTCCTGCTTTTCTTTCGCCTTGGTCCTTGTTTCGGTCTTATCTTGTCTTCCCTCTTTATACTTGGATGCAGCTATGGAAATGTTTAAATCAGTAGAAGAGCAGCTTGCGCTTTTGACCAAGGGCGCGGCGGAGATCATTCCGCTTGAGGATTTGAAAACTCGTCTTGAAGAGTCACGCAAGAGTGGCAAGCCGCTTCGCATTAAAGCTGGCTTTGATCCGACGGCGCCGGACCTGCACCTGGGGCACACGGTGTTGATGCGGAAGCTGAGGCACTTTCAGCAGCTTGGCCACACGGTTATTTTTTTGATCGGCGACTCGACTGCGCTGATTGGTGATCCGACAGGTAAGTCTGCAACGCGTAAACAGTTGACGCAGGGGGAGATCGACGCGAACGCCGAGACGTACAAGCACCAGGTGTTCAAGATTCTCGATCAGGGCAAGACGGAGGTTCGTTACAACTCCGAATGGCTGGCCAAGCTGGGCTTTGCGGATATGATCCGGCTGGCCGCGAAGGTTACGGTTTCGCAGATGCTGGAGCGCGAGGATTTCCACGCGCGATTCGAAGCAGAAGAGCCGATCAGCCTGCATGAACTGCTGTATCCGATTGCACAGGGGTACGACTCTGTGGCCTTGCAGTGCGATGTGGAGCTTGGGGGCACGGACCAGAAGTTCAATTTGCTGATGGGTCGGAAGTTGCAGCGCGATGCGAGCCAGCTACCGCAGATCGTACTGATGACGCCGATTCTTGAAGGTCTGGATGGCGTGCAGAAGATGTCGAAGTCGCTGGGTAACGCGGTCGGCGTGCTGGACTCGCCGTTCGATATGTTTACGAAGTTGATGACGATTCCGGACGGGATGATTTCGCGCTACTACGAACTTCTTACGGACGCGATGCCGGGCGATATTGCCGCAGTTGTGAAGGCGATGAATGCGGGGACATTGCACCCGATGCAGGCGAAGCGAGATCTTGCGCGGACGATCACCGGGGATTTTCATACGACGGATCTAGCCGCGCAGGCGGAAGGGAATTGGTCCAAGCAGTTTCAGCAGGGCGGCGTATCGGACGATGTTGAAGAGGTGGAAATCGCACAGGTAGACATTGCTGGCCCAGAGGCACAAAGTGTTGCGGACGGCATGCCGGGTTTTACGGTTCGGATGCCAAAGTTGTTGGTCCACCTGGGGCTTGCGAGTTCGAACGCTGAAGCAATGCGCAAGCTGGCTGAGGGTGCAGTGAAGGTGGAAGGGGAAGTCCAAAAGGATGTTGTGTATGCGCTGGCCTCGCTGCCTGCGACGCTGACTGTTCGTCTAGGCAAGAAGGCAAAACGCGCAATCCTGACCTAGAGCCCGCTATCCAAATACTTTTTCATGCATCCAACCCGCAGGGTAAAAAGTGCCCCTCCAAACTGAACAGGCCTGTATGACTCAATCTTTCGCGATGATTGCTTTAGGGGTTTTGTCTTTGCTGTGGGTGCCTTCTGCGCGGACCCAGGAGACGAGGGATGCGAAGGCCATCGTGGCTTCGGCGGTCCAGACGGAGCTTGCCATGGACCGGGCGGACCACACTGCTTTTATTTATCTTGACCATGATGTGACGCCGGATCACGACACACTTTTTCAGGTGGTTGAAACTCCGCAGGGCTCTCTTAAGCGCAAGATGGAAGACCATGGCAAGGCTATCTCTACTGATAAAAGACATATCGACGATCTGCGCATCCACGCGATGATGAATGACGGCAACGCGCAGCAGAGGCAGAAGCGCGACGCGCTACATGACGATGAACAGGCGGAAGAGATGTTGAAGCTGTTGCCCGCGGCTTTTTTGTGGACGGTCAAGTCCCAATCGGACGGATACGTTACGCTCGCATTTAAACCCGATCCCCAATTCGATGCAGGCAATATAGAAGCCCGTGTCCTGTCTTCGATGGCCGGTGAGATTACGATCGCGCGTCGGGAAAACCGAATCAGCTCTATCAAGGGCAAGCTGGTTCAGGACGTCAAGATTGCGTTCGGAATCTTTGGCCGCTTGCAGAGTGGCGGCACGTTCCAGGTGGAGCGGCGGGAGGTGATTCCGCACCACTGGCAGGTAACAGATACGCACGTTCATATTCTGGGGCACGTTTTCTTCAAGACGATCGGATCCCAGGAAGACGAGACGCGGTCCGAATTCAAGAAGTCACCGGCGCAGAATCTGCAAGCGGCCTATG
>JAYVZP010000044.1:0-2259 GCA_043783275.1 Rhodanobacteraceae bacterium | reverse complement strand
GCGTCTCCAGGATCTTCAGGACCTTTTGCCTTCGATCGACGGAAACATCAAGGAAGCACTGGTACAGAACGATCTGGCTGCGCAGGGGCTCCGGATTCCCGGATTTCCCTCGATCATTGGCCCCTTCGGCTACACCGACCTTCGCGAGAACCTCACCTGGTCGCTGCTGAACCTGCACGCCCTGCGCACCTACATGGCTCAAAAGCACAGCTTTCAGGCGGCTCAACTAACGGCTGAAGATGCACGTCAATTGGTTATTCTCACGGTTGGCAACGCCTACCTACTGGTGGTTGCGGACCAGTCACGTATCGATGTGACGGAGGCGCAGGTGGCGACGTCCAAGGTTTCACTCGACCAGGCGGTGGACAGTCACCTCGCAGGGACCTCCCCCAAATTGGACGAGTTGCGCTCTCGGGTTGACTATCAGAATCAGCAACAACAGTTGATCGTAGCGCGCAACCAGCTCGAAAAAGACAAACTGGCACTCGCTCGCGCCATTGGTCTGCCGATGGAGCAGAAGTTTGAACTCGCCGACAAGGCTCCGTATACAGCGTTCGATCAGCCCATAGTGCAAGAGGCGATTCGCCAGGCACTCGCCAACCGCAAAGACCGCAAGTCTATGGCTGAACAAACCCTGGCTGCCATGGATACACGCCATGCTGCGACAGACGACCGTCTGCCAACCGTAAAGGCTGAGGCGGATTATGGTGATATTGGTGTGAACGTGCGCCATTCTCATGGAACTGGAAATGCAATGGGCACCATCACGATCCCGATCTTCAAGGAAGCGCAGTATCGGGGAGAGGCACTGATTGCCCAGTCCCAGCTTGACCAGCAGCGGGACCAGCAAAGCGACCTGGATGCCCAGATCGAGGCAGATGTTCGTGATGCATTGCTGGACATCGCATCGTCGCAACAACAGGTCGAGGTGGCGCACTCCAACGTTGAACTTTCAAACGAAGCTCTCAGTGAGGCACAACAGCGCTATAAAGCTGGTGTGAGCGACAATCTCGCCGTTTCGGAAGCACAACAATCCGTTGCTCAGGCGAACGGTCAGTATGTGAGCAGTCTCTACCAGCACAACGTGGCCAAGCTCTACCTGGCACGTGCCATGGGTGTGGCTCAAAACTACAAAGAATTTCTGGGAGGTAAGTGAACGTGGCGGATACTACTCCAGCCTCTGGCGAGCAGCCGGATTCCAAGGTGGCCCCCGAGGCCGCTCCAACCAAATCAGGCGGCCGGCGCGGTATCGTCCTCGTTGCGGTTCTTATTCTCGTTCTTGTAGCAGGGTTCTTTTTCTGGCGCTCCACGCTGAGCGAAGACACGGATGACGCGCAGATCAACGGTCATCTCATTCAGATCAGCTCTCGGGTTGCAGGGACGGTGGTAAAGATCAACGTCGAAGAGAATCAGTTGGTTACCAAGGGCACTGTTATCGCTGAACTCGATCAGGCAGATTACCTGGTCGCCGTGCAAAATGCCGAGGCTGCCTTGGCCAGCGCCAAGGCAGCCGGATCTGCCGCCAACGCCAACGTGCCAATTACCTCGATCAACACTGGCAGCAGCCTTCGCTCCGCCGGAGCAGACGTAACCGGAGCGCGTGCCGGAGTTACCCAAGCCGAGAGCCAACTCGAGGCGGCTCACGCCAAGGTGGGAGAAGCCAAGGCCAACAGTGTCAAAACGGATGCCGATCTGGAACGCTACCGTCCCCTGGTTGCGAAAGACGTCATCAGCAAACAGCAGTTTGACGCAGCCGTAGCTGCCGCCGACGCAGCCCGGGCCACGGTGGCGAGTGCATTGGCCAGCGAGCAGGCCGCTGCCGAATTCATCAAGGTTGCGCACGAGCGCGAATCGCAATCGCAGGCTTCGTTGAAGTCCGCAGAGACCGGTCCGCAGCAGGTAGCAATCCAGAGCGCGCGCGCCCAGCAAGCCCAGGCCCAGGTTCAGCAAGCTGAGGCTCAGCTTGCCCAGACCAGGCTCAATCTCGGTTACACCAAGATCCTGGCACCCGCCAACGGCATCATCACCCGCAAGAGTCTGGAAATTAACCAGAACATCTCACCCGGCCAGAATCTGCTGACCCTGGTATCTCTCGACGATCTGTGGGTCACCGCCAACTTCAAAGAGACCCAGTTGAAGCACATCACCGCGGGCCAGGAAGTCGAAATCAGTGTTGATTCGACCGGCATCAAATACCACGGGAAGGTAACCCAGATCGGCGGCGCAACCGGCTCCGTTCTCTCCCTCTTCCCGCCCGAG
>JAYVZP010000043.1:0-2264 GCA_043783275.1 Rhodanobacteraceae bacterium | reverse complement strand
GGTATCCCAGGCCATGCGGAGATCTACTATCCGGCACCGCTGAATAGGTGGCTGGCAATTCATTCGCAGCCGGCGCCGGACGGGATTGTTGTCTTTTTCCGCGACATCACGGAGCGGAAGGCGCATGACGAATTGATCCGTCACCAGAATGAATTGCTGGCAGTGGTGCAGCGCGTGGCTCGCGTGGCCACATGGGAGTTGAACCCAGCGACGGGTGCCCTGACCTACGGACCCGGTGCGTACGAGGTTTTTGGCCATCCGCTTACAACGATCTCGAACCTCTCCGACCTTGCTCAGATTTTGTTGCCTGGGCAGGCGGACGTTTTTTTTGCCGCGATTGCAGAGGCTGCGAAATCCACGTCTCTAAGGGTGCTGGAGTATGCAGTTCGCGCGGCGGATGGGCAGACGGTGTGGATTGAGTCTCGAGGGCAGGGGACCCGGACTGCTGACGGCTCTGTCTGTCTGCGGGGTATGTCGATCGACATTAGTGAGCGCAAGCTGGACCAGCAGGGTCTTGTTCAGAGTGAGGAGCGCTACCGCGTTCTTGCGGATTTGAACCCGCAGGCGATTTGGATGGGCGACGCTGAGGGCAATGTTACCTATGCCAACCAGGGGTTGCTGAAATACATCGGGCTGCCTGCGGAGAGTATTTCAGGTCGGGGCTGGCTGGAAGCCTTTGCGCCCCAGGACCGCAACCGCGTGGTCGAGGTCTGGACCCGCTCAGTGACGCTGGGGGTGGACTACGACGTGGAGGCGATGCTTTGCCATGCTGCCACGGGAGAGCAACGTTACTGGCATCTGCGTGCGGCACCGGTGCGGGATGTCTCGGGGAAGATTCTGCACTGGCTGGGCGTGGGGAATGATATTCACGAATCAAAAATTTACGCGGCTACCCTGCGATCAGAGCAGATTGAGACGGAACGCCGGCGTGCTGAGCTTGAGACTTTGTATGCCACGACACCCGTTGGCCTGGCGTTGCTCGATCCGGTGGACTTTCGTTTTCTGAATTTGAATGATCACGAGGCCGAGATGCTTGGCTACCCGCGAGATTATGTTCTCGGTCGCAAGCTGAGTGAGATCGCTCCGCCAGAGGGAATTCCGGAACTCATTGGGCTGTTGAAGTCGGTGGCGGGCGGCAAGTCGATTCGCGATCATCTGTTGGAGGGCGAGCTGGCGGCGAGGCCGGGAGAGAAGCGCTCATGGAGCGTCAACTACTCGCCGGTTTATAACGAGGACGGCAGCGTTCGTGCCATCTCCGCCGCGTCGATTGAGATTACGAATCAGAAGCGGGCGGAGGTGGCGCTGATTCAGAGCGAGAAGCTTGCTGCAGTGGGGCGCCTGGCAAGTTCGATCTCGCATGAAATCAACAATCCGCTGGAGGCCATTACCAATCTGCTGTATCTGATCGCATTCGATGAGAATTTACCGGAGCCGCTGAAGGTCTGGGTGCACATGGCGCAGTCGGAGTTGTCGCGCGTGTCGCAGATTGCGACGCAGTCGCTGCGCTTTCATCGGCAGGCCGTGAACCAGACGCAGGTTACGCCGGCGGAGCTTGTCGATGCGGTGGTCCAACTGTATACGGGGCGACTTGCGAACTCGAATATCAGGGTGGATGCGCGGTACGACACGCAAATGCAGGTGACGTGCTTTGAGAATGACATCCGCCAGGTGCTGAATAATCTGATTGCGAATGCCATCGATGCGATGCGCAAGGGCGGCCGGTTGATCCTTCGCGCTCATCGAGGCAAGGATTCTCACGGCGATATTATTCGCGATGGCGTGCGCATCACGATCGCCGATACCGGCCATGGCATGAGCCGCGAGGTGGCTGCACGCATCTTCGAGCCGTTCTATACGACCAAGGATCTGCAGGGCACCGGGCTTGGGCTGTGGATCTCTGCGGGCATCGTGGACCATCACCAGGGTCGTTTGAGCGTCCGGTCGTCGGAGCATCCAGTGCACCATGGGACCATCTTTACGCTGTTCCTGCCGCGTCAAGATGTGGCGGCTGGGAGCTGTATTTAGGCCGCCCCAAGGGCTTGGATTAACCGCGATCGTGCGAAGATCATCCGGAGGTAAATGATGCGTTTGACGACACTTGCGGGAACTCTTCTGTTTGCGGTGGCTACGGCCGGGGCGCAGGATCTCACGGCGAACCAAAAGGGCAGGATCGACGCGGCGATCCAGCAGGTAGTCGATAAGACCGGCGTGCCGAGTGCCTCTGTGGGCGTGGTTCAGGGTGGCCGCATCGTGTACACGCGCGC
>JAYVZP010000042.1:0-2264 GCA_043783275.1 Rhodanobacteraceae bacterium | reverse complement strand
GTAGATCGCCGTCGGCCGAACACCATAGCTGGAGTTCGCAAGCATCTGTGCAACGGCGGTCTTCAGGCCGTCGACAATGCTCTGCGTGGTGCCAATGGTCAACGAGTTTCCACCCGCTGCAATCTGCGACACCGCTCCCATGTACTGGAAGGTGGTCGGCGTGCTCAGACTGGTGTCAGTACCGTTCCACAGTGCGATGTCGTGCGTGCGCAGAACACCGTCAACGGTATCGGCAAGATCCTTCGCCTGCAGATACGCAAACTGGCTCTGCTGCTTGCCGAGCTGAATATCGAACAGGTTGTAGTTGATCTGCGATACCAGCGCCTTCAGCGGAACCGACCGTTCCACGCGCGTCGGGCTCACCGAAGGAGCCACCATGTTGCGCGGATCCACGAAGGTGCTGCCCGCAGCCGCAACCGGAATCGCAGTCTCCTCAAAGAATCGCGATGGATGACCGGTGGCCGGAACCTGCTTGATGCGCTGGCCGAAGATGCCGCGACGCCGAACCAGGTCGGTGATCTCCGACTGGTACATCGGAACTTCGATTGCACCAGGTCCAAGGTAATCGGCCGCTGCATGAATATCAGTAAACTTCGCGTTCATTTGTCTCCCCTTCAGTTACAAATCCGTAAAACAGCTGGGTGCCCCATTCATCGCGCTCTTGCGATGAGTGGGAAGTAGATGCCTAAGCGGTGCACTAACCAATCAGCCCCGACCGCAAAAGCTGCGACTTCACCGCGATCCTCTGCTCCAGGCTCAGGCTGCTTAGTGCCGCATCGAGCGAACCTGCATTGACTGCCGTGCCGTCCTTTGCCAGCAAACTCGAAACACCGCCAGCGGAAGTCTTGCGACCCGCCTTCAACGAAGCGATGGTCGCGTTGGCTTCAGCAAGCTTCTGCTCCAGCTCAGCTTCGTGCGAAGCAGCACGCCCGAACGACGCTTCCAGATCAATCTCGCGCCCAGCCAGACGATTGGCTGCGTCCTCCAGCATTCCCGCTGCCGCAGTCAATCGCCCCACCAGTGAAGCGATACCCAACTGTTCACCGACTTCCATTTCCATCTCCATGCAAATCTCCTTGGTTGTTCTCTTCAAAACCGCTTCCGCCATTTACTTCGCCGTTGCAGACGTCATGGCGGGCTGCACGTTCAGCACCGCAACCACGGCCGAGATCAGCGACTGCACGTAATCCGGAGTCGCAGCGATCCCCGCATGCCCAAGCAGCGCAGCGACGGCATCACCGGCCAGCGTCATCACCTCGCCCAGCTTCTGCGCGCCCGTCCCGGTCTGCTCTCCGGACGCCGCATACTTTTGCTCGACCAGCAGCACCGCGTTCTGGATCAGCGTGGTCGCGGCGGCAATCGCCGTCACCGCTGGTGCTGCCGCCGGAAAAAGCAGTGCTACCAACCTCTCGACCGGTAGCGAATACTGCACCGCCCACTTCAAGCCCTTGGCAAAATCCTTGCCGATGGCCTCCAACACTCCGATAAAAGACATAGTTCTCCTTGCCCCTTGTTCGGGGGCTGCTGCAATCCAACTACGTTGAATGGTTCGGCCTTAGTAGGCCGCTACGGACCGTGCTGCCTGATGCTGAGCCCGCGGCCGAACGCGGAAGCTCGTCCCCCGATACGCCGCCTTCTCCTTCAGCAGAATCGCCGCGCCGGTAAAGGTCGCTCGCGTCAGCGTCCAGACTGAGGCGCGCATATCGGCCACATGTGCGTCTGCCAGCTCATAGCTCATGCCCATGGCATGGGCCGCCGCCGGAGCGCCCTCACCCGGCATCTTCTGTTCCACCTCAGGGAAGTCCCGTGCAAACAGATACCCCGCCACCATCAGCCTTTGCCCCTCAATCGAAGCCGAGGTGATAATGCCGCACTTCTGGCGCGCATCGTGACCGTCCCAACCCGCCTTGTAGTCCACAGCCATACCCAGCAGGCTGGGCAGAGCCGCTTCAGCGGCGGCGTGGGTCAGGACGACCCGATGCCCCCGCGCACCGCTCGGCGCCTTATCGCTGGCCACGTCGATCAGGGTCAGGCAGCCCTCGAACGGCAGCCGGTTCGGGTGGCCATGGACCTCCGGAAACTCGACCGCCATCCCCCGCATCTCCAGCCCCCGGCGACACGCTGGACGCTCCAAATCCTGCCTTGGCCTGGCTGGACTACGCCCTGCCGCCACACCCATTCGATGGAGCCTATCTTCCATTGCCACGCAAACCTCCTGTGTTCGACTTCCGCGTCCGCTCAATCTGCCTTTGATTCCCGATCCC
>JAYVZP010000041.1:0-14598 GCA_043783275.1 Rhodanobacteraceae bacterium | reverse complement strand
GACAACATCCAGCTTGAGATCACGCTGCACACTCAGGTTGCCATGGAAAAGGGCCTGCGCTTCGCCATTCGCGAAGGCGGCCGTACCGTCGGAGCAGGCACCATCTCCGAGATCATCAAGTAGATTCAAGCAGCGACGAAAGCACGACACGGGTATCGGTGAACGGAAGTTCTACCGATACCCGTGGTTAGCGAAATCAGATAGGATACCGAGATGCGCGAAATTATTACACTGCAGTGCCCCGAGTGCAAAAACCGTAACTATTCCACGACGAAGAACAAAAAGACGACCACTGGCCGCCTGGAGTTCTCGAAGTTTTGCAACACGTGCCGCAAGCACACCGACCATAAGGAAACGAAGTAAGAGCTACCTTTCGTCGCGGGCTTCTTTAGAGTCGCGCGGCTTGGGGGGAGTAAGCTCAACGGTTAAACTGTCGGTCTCCAAAACCGAACTTCTCGGTTCGAATCCGAGCTCCCCCGCCAGTTTTGTTTCAGGTTTTAGAACGCGAACCAGCAGCTAGAGGCAAGTGCAATGGCAAAGACGATGGCAGTGGTTGTGCAACCGAATACCGGGATGCAGCAGTTGAAGTCCGGTCCTGCCCGCCTGGGTGAGTTTCTGAAGGATGTTCGTGCCGAGATGAAGAAGGTGATCACCCCTTCGCGCATCGAGGTCCAGACGACCACAACCGTCGTCATCATTACGGTATTCATCTTTGCCACCTACTTCGCCATCGTGGATTACGGCGTGGGTCATCTGATGGACCTGCTTCTGAAGAAACTGGCGAAGTAGCAGCAGACACAGGTTCCCAACGAAGTTGCACGTTCGCATCCGGTTTGGATAGCGAGAAGAGGCTTACAGGATGGCGGAAGAGCAGATGAAACCGGACGAGTTGAACGCACTGGCGGTGGTCCCGCCAGTTGAAGGCGAGCACCTGGCACCCCCGGCAAACGAAAACTTCAAGTGGTACATCATCCATGCGTACTCGGGTTTCGAGCGCAAAGTGAAGGAGTCGCTTGAGAGCCGCATCCGCGCCTACAGCCTCGAAAACAAGATCGGCCGCATCGAAATTCCGCTGGAGCCGACCACCGAGCTTCGCAACGGCAAGAAAATTGTTATCGACCGCGTCTTCCTGCCAGGTTACGTCTTCATCGAGATGGATCTAGACAATGACCTTTGGCACGTCATCAAGAACACGCCGCGGGTCACTGGCTTTTTGGGAACGGGTGATTCCCCTGTCGCACTGAGCGAGCAGGAGGTAGCGGGTATGTTGAACCGCGCCGATGTGTCCAAGGACAAGCCGACCATGAAGGTCAAGTTCGACAAGGGCGAACAGGTTCGCATCAATGAGGGTCCGTTTGCCAACTTCAATGGCGCGGTAGATGACATCAACGAAGACAAGCAGACCCTGAAGGTTATGGTCAGCATCTTCGGTCGTTCAACCCCGGTAGAGATCGAGTTTTCAAAAGTCGACAAGATGGAGTAGTCGGCTTACCAAAGATGTAGGAGTGGGAACTGCGCCGCCCGGCTAGCCGGGGCTTCTCGGAACGGAACCTTGTGAATCAGGCAATATCATTCCGCGAGTTGGACCGGCCCCAGGCTAATCCGTCGCAAGAAGCGTAGAGGAAACACCAAGATGGCACCGAAGAAAATTACTGGATACGTCAAGCTGCAAGTAATGGCCGGCAAGGCCACGCCTGCTCCCCCGATTGGTCCCGCGCTAGGTCAGGCGCAGGTCAACATCATGGAGTTCTGCAAGCAATTCAACGAGCGCACTAAAGAACCGTCCATGGCCGGCCTAACTATCCCGGTTGTGATAACGGTTTACGGCGATCGCACGTTCAGCTTCATCACCAAGACCCCTCCGGCTGCTGTCCTGTTGAAGAAGGCCGCCGGCATCGAAAAGGGCTCCGGCACTCCGAACAAAGAGAAGAAGGGTAAGGTCACCGAAAAGCAGATTATGGAGATCGCAACCCAGAAGATGCCTGACCTGAATTCAACAACCGTCGAAGCTGCCGCAAAAAGTATCCGCGGGACCGCACGTTCGATGGGCATCGAAGTCATCGGTTAGGTCTAAGGCTCATCTCTCGCTTCCAAAGCAGAGCGCAGAAGAAGAGGATTCGACCAAACCGTCGATCCACTTGTTCTGCGCTTTTTCTTTTCACCCGCAAGTCGGTGGGAAGCAATGCCGAAAAATAGCAATGCTCAGGTTGTCGTCGGGGCCCACAGACCAAAAGCAGCCACGCTGGACGATCTGACTCAGCAGATGCGGGAACATCTACACGTATCCGAGGCGGAGGATTTGGCCACCGCGATGGCGTCCACTGTCCTCAAAGCGTAGGATCGCAGGATCGTTTGGGTCTTTGAATGCGCACCGGGTGGGGTAAAGGCAGCGCGTAAGAATTCTGCATCTGGGCGCTTTAGGCAAGATACGCACCACTTGCGAGATTGACCCATTGCAGATGCTTTCGAAGACGGCTCGACGGTTGCTGCTTTTAGAAGAACAGAGCTTCGACCTACGAGGGGTGGCTGGCGAAGTATGCCGTGTAAGGCAGGTATTCGCTGACTGAGCCATGTCTTTCGCGTGAGAAGAGCCTTTATTGATCGAGGCGTGTGCGGTGAGGTTGGGGGCGCAGTCCTGGTCCGCAAACCTGGCGGCATAATCTGCCGCCAAGTGGGGGAAGTGCTCACGAACGAAGCTCAGGAAGATTGGACGTGAGCACGATTTCAAGAAGGACGGCGTGGCGAAGAGGCTGGCTCAAGTCTCTGCGGCGTAGTACGCCACGAGATCCAGTCGCGTCCGATCTGCTTCGATTGGGGGTGAATCCGGGGGCGGTAGCTCGGTTTGGGGTGAGAACCTCTTTCAGCGAAAATGAATTCAGGATACTGCAGTCTTCCATGGCTCGACCGCGAAGTCGTGGCCGTGCATGAAGCGGCCTGTCTGGGCATTCATCCAAGTACGGCCTATGGACCATCGCAGATTCGTAAACAAAGTCGTTGGAAATAACCGATCGCATATTTTCGCCATCTATTCGCCTGATGAGAAGATAGCTGCCTGCACTCGGCGGGTCAAGTGGAACTTATGTTCTCCGGGAGTAGCGGCCTCATGGGATTCCACTTGCTTCCGTGATCAGGAGTTGCGCTCGAAATGCAAAGCGGCGGATACGCGGAGCGCGTTATTGACTCATTCACTACGATCATGCATACTTGGGAGGTTGCTTCAAGACCACTTGAAGCGTCGGGCAGATGCTCGTGACATCGAACCACGCCAGTGCTAAGAAATGCACATGCGGGTGGAAGATTACAGGAAAGAGTTCAAGACACCCATGGCAAAGAAAATTTCCAAGAATCTGGCGAAGGCGCGCGCGCTGGTTGAGCCCCGTCCCTACACGCTGATCGATGCAGTTCCGTTGCTTCAGAAAGCTAAGTACGCGAAATTCGACGAGACTGTCGACTTGACCATGCGCCTTGGCGTTGACCCTCGCCACGCCGACCAGATGGTGCGAGGCACAGTCGTTCTCCCGCACGGCCTTGGCAAGTCCAAGATCGTTGCGGTGATCGCCTCCGGCGATAAGATCAAGGATGCCGAGCTTGCCGGCGCCGAGTTCTTTGGCGGCGAAGAGCTTGTAGAGCGTATTCAAAAAGAAGGCTGGACGGCCTTCGACGCGCTTATCGCGACTCCCGACATGATGCGTTCGGTTGGACGTCTCGGCAAGGTGCTTGGACCCAAGGGCCTGATGCCTAACCCCAAGACCGGTACCGTAACAACCGACGTCGCGGCAGCCATCAAGGAGATCAAGGCGGGTAAAGTCGAGTTCCGCACGGACAAAACTGCCTTGGTTCACGTGCCGGTTGGCAAGCTTTCGTTCGATTCGCAAAAGCTGATCGACAATGCGATGACCGTCATCACGAGTGTCATGAAGGCCAAGCCTTCCGCCGCCAAGGGTAAGTACATCAAGGGAATAACGCTCTCGTCGTCCATGGGCCCCGGCGTCCAGCTTGATAGCTCAGTTTCGGATCTGGCCGGCAAGGCCTAGTTTCTATCTCTAAATATTAGTGACACGGCCGGTGCATCCGGCAGGTAAAGGTCAGGGTTTGTTATGGCAATCAGCAGAGCGACAAAGACGAAGGTAGTCGAGCTTCTTACCAAAGAACTTGAGACCTCAACGTCTGCAATTATCGGAACGTTCAAGGGGTTGACGGCCTCCAAGGATTTTGAGCTACGCAAGGCGGTTCGCGCTGCTGGCGGAAGCTATCACGTAGTGAAAAACAAGCTGGCCGCGCGTGCCAGCCAAGGTTCGAAGGTTGAAGCCGCTCTGCAGGGTCTGAAGGGCGTCTCTGCAGTGGCGTACACCTCAGGCGACCCCGTGGTCCTCGCTAAGGCGCTTTCGACCTGGGTCAAGGATAACTCTGAGTTCACCTTCAAGCTCGCCATTGTCGATGGACAGCTGTTGGATGTGAAGCAGATTGCAGACCTCGCGATGTTGCCTGGTAAGGAAGAGCTGTTCTCAAAGCTTTTGTTCCTTATCCAGTCGCCCGCGCAGCGCCTCGCCACGGTCATCAATGCAACTGGCCGCGATCTCGCGATCGTTATCAACCAGGGCGTCGAAAAAGAGAAGTTCTCGGGTGGCGCTGCTACCCTCGCCTCTGCCGAGCCCGAAGTTGCAGCGGCTGAACCGGAAATCGCCGCTGCGCATGCCGAACAGGCCCCAACGCCGGAAGAGATGATCGCCGCCCATCCGGAGGCGGAAGCAGATGCAGTCGCACAGCCCGAAAACGGTACGGCCTCACAAGCTGGTGAAGCTGCCAACACAGAGCCCGCGGAAGGCTAACCGTCAAGTTTCGCTCCACATCTTTGGGTGTGCCAGTCTGGGCGCAGCGGAAACCCTAAGGGTGCGGGCAGCCGGAGCGGAGTTAGGCTTCGGAGTACCTCAATGATTTATCAGATTTGATGTAAATGGAGAAATAACATGGCAGACATTCAGCAGTTGGAAGATGCAATCGTTAGCCTTAGCCTGCTCGAGGCTTCGGCACTGGTTAAGAAGCTCGAGGAGCGTCTTGGCGTTTCGGCAGCGGCAGCAGTCGCCGCCCCGGCAGCAGGCGGCACGGCGGCAGCCGCACCGGTTGAAGAGAAGACCGAATTCACCGTTATCCTGAAGGATGCCGGCGCGAACAAGATCTCTACCATCAAGGCTGTTCGCGAAGTCACCGCTCTTGGCCTGAAGGAAGCCAAGGATCTGGTCGACGGAGCTCCCAAGCCCCTGAAGGAAGGTATCTCGAAGGACGACGCGGCAGCTATCGCGAAGAAGTTCGAAGGTATCGCAACCGTCGAAATCAAGTAGTTAGCCGGTGCTTGCACGAAACGACTGAACGCGGTATCCTCTTTATTGGGATACCGCTTTTGTCTAGGCATGTGGAAGCGATCCAAAGAACCACTCAGCATCATCCGGTCCATCCTGCACAATTGCAGGCTAAGGGGCCGGCCATTTTACCGGCTAAGCGGCGGACTGGTAACGTGAAACAGGTAAGCGGCAGCGATCTTCGGGGCAAGGCGAGCCTTGAAGGGTGGCAGGCATTACTTTTACAGACGAAAGATCATTGCGAATTCCAGTTGCGCTCCCGGGAGCTTTTGTCCTGGTGGGCGATTTCGTCGTCCGATCGTCATAAAGCTTCCACAAACGCGTCTCGCCGTCCTTATATCTGCTTCGATGCAGGACGGGAAGTAAAAGTTTGGTTTTAGGCAAGAAAACGAGATTTCCAGATTGAATGCGTAACGTCTGGATGATGCATGGCAGCAGACAGGGTGCAACGTGATCTCAAAGTGCTTCGAGATCCCTGGCGCAGATCAAGCAGAGCAGTGAAAACGCAGGACCGGTCCAAAAAGCTGGGCCGGAAGCGATGCGCATAGGGTACACCGCAGGCGAGGGCGGAGGCACCCGGGGTCGATCCAGACGAGCGCACGAAATGAAGGGCACTTACCTGCCCTTTCCCTCGACGAAGTTGAAGAAGTTCTCAGGAGAGAGCATGTCCGATCAGACCACTCAAGATGCAATCCAGGAATCCGTGCTCGAAGGCGACCGTACGGCCATTCAGCCCGCTGCAAATGTGTCTCAGCCAAAAGAGATGCGCGCAATTCGCAGCCGTCTCGATTTCTCGAAGATCCCTACTGCTATCCAGATTCCTAACCTGATTGAGGTTCAGCGTCGCAGCTACGAGCGCTTCCTCCAGATGGACAAGCTACCCCAGGAGCGCGAGGACAACGGTCTCCAGTCCGTTTTCACCTCGGTGTTCCCCATCACCGACTTCCGCAATGTCTCTGAGCTCGAGTTCGTCGACTTCTCTATTGGCAACTGGGAGTGCAAATGCGGCTACCTGAAGGGTCTGAACCATCTCCGCACGGCCTGTACAAGCTGCGGCCACATGGTGATCACAGACCCCTTCCACCCGGGCGAAGTGCTTTGTAACTTCTGCGGGACCTACAACAAGAACACGCCGGACTTCTGCACCAAGTGCGGAGACCCCGTCGGCCTCCAACTCAAGTACGACCAGGCTGAATGCGAAGAGCGCGGCATGACCTATTCGGCTCCGCTGAAGGTCACTATTCGCCTCAAGATCTATGACAAGGACCCTGAGACCGGGGTCAAGAGTCTGCGCGACATGAAGGAGCAGGAAGTCTTCTTCGGCGATATTCCGCTCATGAGCCAGAACGGTACATTTATCGTCAACGGCACCGAGCGCGTCATCGTCTCGCAACTCCATCGTTCGCCCGGCGTCTTCTTCGAGACGGCGAACAACCGCACCTACTTCCTGGGTAAGATCATTCCGTATCGCGGCTCGTGGGTCGAGTTTGAATATGACCAGAAGAACACTCTCTACGTTCGCATCGATCGCAAGCGGAAGTTCCTTGGAACCATCTTCTTGCGCGCGCTCGGCCTTCGTACGGACGAGGAGATTCTCAAGACCTTCTACACCGTGGACACCATCAACGTTGCCGACGGCAAGCTGACCTGGAAGGTTGCTGAAGATGACAAGTTGACCAACCTGCTTGGTACCAAGCCTGCTGCCGCTGTCTCCCACAAGGGAGAGGATATTGGTGTGGCCGGTCGCAAGATCTCGCCCTCGGTCCTCAAGTCGCTGCGCTCGCACAAGATCGAAGCGGTCGATGTTGAGACTTCAGAGTTCGACGGCGCGATGACTGCTGCCGACGTGGTCGATATGTCCACCGGCGAGCTGATGTACGAGGCGAACCAGGAACTTACCGCCGACAAGCTACACAAGATCATCCAGTCCGGCGTCGCCAGCTTTGAGGTCTTCTTCCCCGAGCGCGACGACGTAGGCAACATCATCACCAACACCCTTCGTCGCGACTCCGTGCGCAAGCCCGAGGAAGCGCTGATCGAGATCTATCGCAAGCTTCGTCCGGGCGACCCACCGACGCTCGACACCGCAACCGCTCTCTTCGAAGGCATGTTCTTCGATGCGCGCAAGTACGACTTCTCTCGCGTCGGCCGTCTCAAGTTCAACATCAAGTTGTATGAGGATCAGGATCCGTCCGGCCTCGACAAGCGCACGTTGACCCCCGAGGACTTCTACGGGACGATTCGCTATCTGCTCAAGCTGCGCAGGAACATCGGCGTCGTAGATGACATTGATCACCTTGGCAATCGTCGAGTTCGCGCTGTCGGTGAATTGATGGAGAACCAGTTCCGTATCGGACTGGTCCGTATGGAGCGCGCGATCAAGGAGAAGATGTCGGTGTATCAGGAGATGTCGACGGCAATGCCGCATGACCTGATCAACGCCAAGCCGGTCATGGCCGCAATCCGCGAGTTCTTCGGTTCGTCACAGCTCTCGCAGTTCATGGACCAGACCAACCCCTTGTCGGAGATCACCCACAAGCGCAGGCTCTCTGCCCTTGGACCCGGTGGTCTGTCGCGCGAGCGTGCCGGCTTTGAAGTCCGCGACGTGCATCCTACTCACTACGGCCGCATCTGCCCGATTGAGACGCCTGAAGGCCCGAACATCGGTCTTATCTCGTCGCTCTCGTGCTTCGCGCGTATCAATGAATACGGCTTTATCGAGTCGCCCTACCGCCGTGTCAAAGACGGCCAGGCTTTGGACTTCGTAGCCGTCACCAACGCCGGCGAGTCCGGTCTGCGCCAGGGCGATCACCTCGTAACTGCCGACGCCGTCGCGCAAAACGAAGCTCTCCGCAAGGCTGGCAAGCGTACGATGGATCTGGAACCGTTCAGCTTCTATCTGTCCGCGTGGGAAGAGGATCGCCACACGATCGCACAGGCGAACGTCCAGTTGGACGAGCACCTGAACATCGTGCAGGACATCGTCGATGCCCGCCGCCAGGGTAACTTCGTGCTCGTCAACAAGTCCGAAGTGGACTACGTCGACGTCTCGCCGAAGCAGCTTGTGTCGGTGGCCGCCTCGCTCGTACCGTTCCTTGAGCATGACGACGCCAACCGCGCACTGATGGGCGCGAATATGCAGCGCCAGTCCGTTCCTTTGCTGGTTGCTGAGGCTCCGTTCGTCGGTACCGGCATGGAAGGTGTCACTGCCCGCGACTCCGGCGCCGTCATCCTGGCCAAGCGCAACGGCATCATTGATTCGGTCGACTCCGAGCGCATCATTGTGCGCGTAGAAGGCGAGCACCATCCCACGCAGCTTTCGCGTGAGGTCGGTTCGGATATCTACCAGCTCACGAAGTTCAAGCGCTCTAACCAGAACACTTGCATCAACCAGAAGCCGATCGTTCGCAAGGGCGACCGCGTGCTGAAGGGGCAGGTAATCGCTGACGGTCCGTGCACGGAGCAGGGCGAGCTTGGCCTGGGCCGTAACGTTCTTGTAGCCTTTATGCCGTGGCGTGGTTACAACTTCGAAGATGCGATTCTGATTTCGGAAAAGCTGGTCCGCGAGGACTACTACACCTCGATTCACATTGAGGAATTCGAGATCGAAGCGCGCGACACGAAGCTTGGACCAGAAGAGATCACGCGCGATATTCCGAACGTCTCCGAACACGCTCTGCGTGACCTCGACGAGTCTGGAATCATACGCATCGGGGCCAAGATCGGCCACAACGACATCCTTGTCGGCAAGGTAACGCCGAAGGGTGAAACCCAGCTGACGCCGGAAGAGAAGTTGCTCCGCGCCATCTTCGGTGAAAAGGCCGGCGATGTTCGCGACGCTTCACTGACGTGCCCTCCGGGTATCGAAGGCACCGTCGTGGACGTTCGCATCTTCTCCCGCAAGGGGCAGGAGAAGGACGACCGCGCCAAGCAGATCGAGCAGGAGATGGTTGAGAAGCTTGAGCGTAACCTTGCGGACGAAATCCGCATTCTTACCGACGAGCGCCTCAAGCGTCTTGAAGCGATCCTGGGCAAGAAGGAAGTTCTGGCTGACCTGCACGATGAGCGCACCAACAAGAAGCTGCTCAACAAGGGCGAGTTGCTTGATCGCGACATGATCGAACTCATCAGCACACGTAACCTCAAGCGCATCCGCTACGCCGACAAGGATCCCCGCGTCAACGAGCAGATCGATGAGATCGAAGAGATGACCTCGCGTCAGATCGATGTGCTGCGCAAGATCACCAACGAGAAGATCGGCAAGATGCAGAAGGGCGACGAGCTTTCGCCCGGCGTCATCAAGATGGTCAAGGTCTACATCGCCATGAAGCGCAAGCTTTCCGTCGGTGACAAGATGGCCGGACGCCACGGTAACAAGGGTGTTATCGCACGTATTCTGCCGGAAGAGGATATGCCGTACCTCCCCGATGGGACACCGGTCGAGATCGTCCTGAACCCGCTTGGTGTGCCTTCGCGTATGAACGTGGGTCAGATCCTCGAGACGCATCTTGGCTGGGCGGCACATACGCTTGGTAAGCAGATTGCTGAGCTGGCTGCACAGATGGAGTCTGCCAATGAAGTGCGCGAGCTCTTCAAGGCGCGCTTCGCCGGTACGGCTGCTCTCAACCAGCTTCTTGACCTAGATGACGAGCAGACGATCCGCGTTGCTGCGGGCATGAAGCGTGGTATCTGGTTCGGCACGGCAGTCTTTGACGGTGCACGTGAGACCGAGATCAAGGCGCTTTTGAAGTCCGCCGGTTTGCCCAGCTCGGGCAAGACGCCGCTCTTCGACGGTATGCTGGGCGACGAGTTCGAACAGCCCGCCACGGTTGGCTATATCTACATGCTGAAGCTGTCGCACCTTGTGGACGACAAGATTCACGCACGTTCGATTGGGCCTTACTCGCTCATCACACAGCAGCCGCTGGGTGGTAAAGCACAGTTCGGCGGACAGCGCTTCGGTGAGATGGAGGTCTGGGCTCTCGAAGCATACGGCGCAGCTTACATCCTGCAGGAGTTGCTCACTGCCAAGTCCGACGACGTCTTTGGCCGTACCAAGATCTACGAGGCCATCGTCAAGGGCGAGGCGGCGATCGAACCCGGCGTGCCGGAATCGTTCAACGTGCTCATCCGTGAGTTGCAGTCGCTTTGCCTTGACGTCGAATTGATCAAGCAGGCCGATCATAAGAAGACAGTTGGACTGCCTTCGATCGCAGCTGCCGACTAACCGCACTTGCAGCACCCGCTCACTCCCACGGCGCGGCTCTCCTGAGCAAGGCAATTTGCTCAATGTTCAGGAGAGCCCGCCAACAGGGCAGAGGGCACCAAATAGCAGAAGGCGATGAGATTTAACGCAGAGACATCCATTGCCCAGCAGTAAACGGCAACAAACCCGCAGCCACGCTGCAACGGAGACGTAAATATGTTTCGCTCCAGCCCTTTTGAACTGACCGGCCCCATCGCCGACTTTGACGCCATCAAGATTCAGCTCGCCAGCCCCGAGAAGATCCGCTCGTGGTCGCATGGTGAGGTCACCAAGCCTGAAACGATCAACTACCGTACGTTCAAGCCTGAGCGCGACGGCCTCTTCTGCGCGCGCATCTTTGGACCCATCACCGACTGGGAATGCCTCTGCGGCAAGTACAAGCGCATGAAGCACCGCGGCGTCATCTGCGACAAGTGCGGCGTTGAAGTCACGCTTAGCAAAGTCCGTCGCGAGCGTCTCGGCCACATCGAACTCGCTAGCCCCTGCTCGCACGTCTGGTTCTTCAAGGGCCTGCCGTCGCGTATTGGCCACCTGCTCGACATCAGCCTGCGGGAGCTCGAAGCCGTACTCTACTTTGAGTCTTACGTCGTAGTCGATCCAGGCGACGCGCCCGTCAAGGAGCGCGAGGTAATCAAGGATGAGCAGCGCTTCCGCGAACTGGATGCTCAGTACCGCCCCTCCGGCTTCAAGGCCATGATGGGCGCCGAGGCCATCAAGGAACTGCTCAAGCGCGTTGAGATCATCGAGCTTTCGATCGAACTGCGCGAGCGCATGAAGACCGAGACCTCGCTTCAGAAAAAGCTCAAGTACAGCAAGCGCCTCAAGATCGTTGAGGCCTTCCGCAAGTCCGACAACCTGCCCCAGTGGATGATTCTCGACGTGATCCCCGTGATCCCGCCTGAACTTCGTCCGCTCGTTCCGCTCGATGGTGGCCGCTTCGCCACGTCGGATCTAAACGACCTGTACCGCCGCGTGATCAACCGTAACAATCGCTTGAAGAAGCTGATGGACCTGCACGCACCTGAGGTCATCGTCCGCAATGAAAAGCGTATGTTGCAGGAGGCTGTGGACGCGCTCTTTGACAACGGTCGCCGTGGCCGCGTGCTGCGTGGCGCGAACAACCGTCCGCTCAAGTCGCTCTCCGATACCCTCAAGGGCAAGCAGGGCCGCTTCCGTCAGAATCTTCTCGGCAAGCGCGTTGACTACTCCGGTCGTTCGGTCATCGTAGTCGGACCCGAGCTGAAGCTGCACCAGTGCGGTCTGCCCAAGAAGATGGCGCTCGAGCTCTTCAAGCCGTTCATCTATCACCGTCTTGAACAGACCGGCCACTGCACCACCATCAAGCAAGCCAAAGAGATGGTAGAGATGCAGGAGCCAATCGTATGGGACATTCTGGAAGAGGTTATCAAGGATCACCCGGTCCTGTTGAACCGCGCTCCGACGCTTCACCGTCTGGGTATCCAGGCTTTCGAACCCGTTCTGGTGGAAGGTAAGGCGATCAAGATTCACCCGCTCGTCTGTACAGCTTTCAATGCGGACTTCGACGGCGACCAGATGGCCGTGCACATCCCGCTCTCGCCTGAGGCTCAGATTGAAGCTTCGGTCCTGATGCTGGCCTCGCACAACATCCTTTCGCCGGCGTCCGGTCAGCCCATCACGGTGCCCACGCAGGATCTCGTGCTTGGTCTCTACTACCTGACAAAAGCCAAGGTCAACGCCAAGGGTGAAGGTCGCGTCTTCGCGAACATCGAAGAGGTTCTGATGGCGCTCGAGGCCAAGCAGGTCGAGACTTTGTCACCCATTCGCCTACGCTACACCGGCAAGGTGCTGGACATGACCACGGCCTATGATGACCAGGACCTGACCCACACCGATGCAGTCGAGTACAAGAATCAGTTCATCTCGACCACCGTCGGCCGTGCCATCCTCAACGATGCGCTGCCTGCGGAGATGCCATTCGTCAACGGCCTGCTCAAGAAGAAGGGCATCGGCCAGCTCATCAACTACTGCTACCTGAATCTTGGGCTCGAGACTACCGTCAAGACCCTCGACCGCGTCAAGGATCTCGGCTTCACCTATGCCACCCGCTCCGGTCTTTCGGTCGGTCTGGACGACATGGTGATCCCCGCCTCCAAGTACACAGTCGTAGGCGATGCCGAGAAGCAGGTCCTTGCGATGCAGCAGCAGTACCTTGATGGAGCAATCACTAACGGTGAGCGTTCGAACAAGGTCATCCAGATGTGGTCTTCGGTTACCGAGCGCGTCGCCGATGAGATGTTCAACAATATGAAGCAGGCCGACAAGGACGGCGCCATGAACCCCATTTACATCATGGCCGACTCCGGAGCCCGCGGTTCCAAACAGCAGATCCGTCAGCTCTCCGGTATGCGTGGTTTGATGGCGAAGCCCTCGGGCGAGATCATCGAAACCCCCATCACGGCAAACTTCCGTGAAGGGCTTACTGTTCTGCAGTACTTCATCTCGACGCACGGCGCCCGCAAGGGTCTCGCCGATACGGCGCTGAAGACCGCGGACTCAGGTTACCTGACCCGTCGCCTGGTCGATGTGGCCCAGGACGTCATCATCTCGCACAACGACTGCGGCACCGTCGAGGGAATCTACGTCACGCCAATTATTGAAGCTGGCGAGACGATCGAGCCTCTCCGCGACCGCATCATCGGGCGCGTCTCGCTTGAGAAGTTGAAAGACTTCGAAGGCAAGACCATCGTTGAAGTCAACCAGGAGATCGACGAGGACCTTGCGTCGGCCATCCAGGCTGCCGGCATCGAAAAGGTCAAGATTCGCTCCGTGCTTACCTGCGAGTCCAAGCGCGGCGTCTGCATCCTCTGCTATGGCCGTAACCTTGGCTCCGGCAAGATGGTGGAGATGGGCGAAGCCGTCGGTGTCATCGCGGCGCAGTCCATCGGCGAGCCGGGCACCCAGCTCACCATGCGTACCTTCCACATCGGCGGAACGGCTTCACGCGTCCACGATGCATCGCACCTCGAGGCCAAGAACGCGGGTACCATCCGCTTCATCAACCTTGTCACGGTGCGCGCCAAGTCCGGCGGGCTCGTTGCCTTCAACCGCAACGGCTCCATCGCGATCGTCGACGAAAAGGGCCGTGAGAAAGAGCGTTACGCCATCGTCTACGGTGCCAAGCTCAAGGTCGAGGACGGCACCAAGGTAAACCAGGGTGACCTGATCGGCGAGTGGGATCCTTACACCTTCTCGCTGCTTACGGAAATCGCCGGCACCGTCCAGTTCAAGGACCTGCAGGAAGGCGTCACCCTCAACGAAGAAGTCGACGAAGTCACCGGCCTCTCGCGCCTGGTGGTTGCCGACTCCTCCGACGAGAAGCGTCAGCCCGCTATCCTGATCAAGGCTGGCTCCGGCAACAAGCGCTACCTCATGCCATCACGCGCCCACCTTATGGTTGCGGACGGCGACGAAGTATTCCCCGGCGACATCCTTGCCAAGATCCCGCGCGAAACAACGCGCACCAAGGACATCACCGGCGGTCTGCCCCGCGTCGTCGAACTCTTCGAGGCACGCAAGCCCCGCGATCCGGCAATCATCTCCAAGATCGACGGTGTCGTACGCTTCGGCGAGGTCAGCAAAGGCCAGCGCAAGGTTTACGTCACCGCCGACAACGGACAGGAAGAGGAATACAGCGTTCCACGAGGTGTGTACGTCAACGTGCAGGAGGGTGAACGCCTTCGTGCCGGTGACCCGCTCATCGACGGTCCGCGTAGTCCGCATGACGTTCTCGAAGTGCTCGGAGAGCGCGCTGTGCAGACCTACCTCGTCAACGAGATCCAGGAAGTCTACCGCCTGCAGGGCGTCACTATCTCCGACAAGCACATCGAGACCATCGTTCGCCAGATGCTCCGCTGGGTCAAAATCGAAGAGGTTGGCGATACCACCTTCCTCGTCGACCAGCAGACCGATCGCTTCCGCTTCAACGCCGAAAAC
>JAYVZP010000040.1:0-36423 GCA_043783275.1 Rhodanobacteraceae bacterium | reverse complement strand
AGAAAGTTCATGTGAAGGAAGTCGCCACCGGACACGATCTGCCGGACCTGGTGGAATGGGTAAAGTTCAGCGGTCTCAGCTGGATGAAGGATGGAAGCGGCTTCTTCTACTCCAGCTTTGGCGTGCCGAAGACGGACCAGGAACGGGCTGAGGCATTGAAGCGCGCGAACTTCAATCACAAGATCTACATCCACAAACTCGGCACGCCGCAGACTGCGGATGTCGTGGTATTCGCCCGTCCGGATGACAAGGAGATGCTGCTCAATGGCGGCGTCAGCGAGGATGGACACTGGCTCGCCATCACGCAGGGCAAGGGCAACACAAATTCTCTCGCGGTGAAAGACCTTACGAAGCCGGGCTGGCAGGCAGCGTCCGCGCCAGTCATCCAGATTGCACCAAAGGACGACGCGATCTACCGTTGGGTCGATGGCGTAGGACATGAAGCGTGGATCTTTACCAACAAAGACGCGCCAAACGGAAAGATCGTGAAGGTGGACCTCGATCATCCGGGGCAGGCTGGATGGAAGACGGTCGTGGCGGAGGGCGCAAACCCGCTGGAGGCGACGGCGACAGTGGACGGAAGGCTGATCCTGACCTACCTGGTGGACGCGAAGAGCGAAGTCGAGATTCACTCCATGGACGGCAAGTTGGATAGCAAGGTGGCGCTGCCAGGCATCGGAACAGCAGGCGTCAGCGGCGGCAAGCGCACCGATACCGATACCTTCTTTACCTTTACCAATTACACAACGCCGCCAACGGTTTATCACCTGGACATGAAGACCGGTGCCGTAAAGCTGTATCGCTCACCGAAGCTCGTCTTCGACCCGGCGCAATATGAAACCAGGCAGGTCTTCGCGCCCAGCAAGGATGGGACCAGGGTTCCGATCTTCATCACCTACAAGAAAAGCACGAAGCTGGATGGAACGGCGCCTACCATTCTGTATGGCTACGGCGGGTTCAACATCTCGCTGGGTCCGGCCTACAGCTCTGCACGGCTGGCGTGGCTGGAAATGGGCGGCATCTACGCCGAAGCCATTCTGCGCGGTGGCGGCGAGTACGGCGAGAAGTGGCACAACGCCGGGACCAAGCTGCAGAAGCAGAACGTCTTCGACGACTTCATCGGCTGCGCGGAGTACCTGATCGCAAACAAGTACACGACGGCCAAAAAGCTTGCAATCAACGGCGGATCGAACGGCGGATTGCTTGTGGGAGCCGTTGAGCTACAGCGGCCAGAGCTGTTTGGCGCTGTGTTGGCGCAGGTGGGCGTAATGGACATGCTGCGGTTTGACAAGTTCACGATTGGTTACGCATGGAAGTCCGACTACGGCTCGCCGAGCGAACACGAGGACGAGTTCCGCGCGATCTTGAAGTACAGCCCCGTGCACAACGTGAAGGCCGGAGTGCACTACCCACCGACGTTCATCACAACCGCTGACCATGACGATCGTGTATTTCCTGCACACAGCTTCAAATTTGCGGCGGCGATGCAGGCCGCCGCGGAGAAGACACCCGGTGCGGCGCCTATGCTCATCCGTGTGGAGACGCGTGCGGGCCACGGCGGAGGCATGCCGCTCTCAAAGCAGCTTGACGTTACAGCCGACATGTATGCGTTCCTCGTGAAGTCTTTGGGTATGTAGAAGGGCATCGGTAGGCACAGTCATTGAAACCGCTTTTTCTCCTCCTCCTTCGACGCGTCGAGAGACGCGTCGAAGGAGGAGAAAAAGAGGGCCCGCAGCAGCGCCATCGCAAACGGGACAAGAGGCAGCGCCGTCTGAATCTGCACGCCGAAACATTGACCTCAAAGTTATGGCGGAGCGGCTCGATCGAAGTCGTCATGCCAACCTGGCAGCCGAATCGTCCGCGCGTCTTTGTCCTACGGGTTTACTAGCGTGGCTAGATCTTCTGCACGCGCTGTACGCCGCGGACGCCGGGCACCTTGCGAAGATTCTGCGTCAGCTTCGTCAGGTGCCGCATGTCCACGGTTTCAATCACAAAGTCCACCACAAAGGAGCCGTCAGCAGATGGCTTCGAATCCACCGAACGAATGTTGGTGCCGTCGTCCGCGATGATCGCCGTAAATTCTTTCAGCATGCCTGAGCGGTCGTCGCACAGGATGGTGAGCTTCACCGGATAAGTCGTAGGCTTGTTCGCCCCGGTCGGACCCGTACCGTCGCTTCCCCACTCCACCGTGATGCGCCGATCCGATTCGTACAACAGGTTCTGCACGTTGGGACAACCACGCGCATGGACGGCCACACCCTTGCCCCGCGTGACGTATCCGATAATCTCTTCGCCGCGAATCGGGTTGCAACATCGTGCGCGATAGACCAGCAGATCGTCCTGCCCTTCCACCTGCAGCGAGTCCGAACCCTTGCCAAAGAAGACGCGCTTTACCGCATCCGACATCTGCGCAATCGCATTGCCCACGCCCGCCGCTGGCTCCGGCTCCTCGAACGGCAGCGTCGATCCCGGCTGCAATTTGTTCAACACCACGCGCGCGGAGTACTTGCCAAACCCTACGCCTGCAAGCAACTCCTGCTCCGTACCCAGACCGTAGTCGTTCGCTACCCGGAGGTAATCGGCCTCATAAATCTTGTTTAGCGAAACCTTCCACTTCCTGGCTTCGCGATCCAGCAGCTTCCTGCCAATCTCAATGGCGCGCTCACGCTGATGCTCATTGAGCCAGTGCTTGATCTTGTTGCGAGCGCGACTGCTCTTGGTGAACGAAAGCCAATCGCGGCTCGGCGCATGACCAGTCTGGGTGGACACCTCAACGATGTCGCCGTTGCGCAATTTCGTCCGCAGCGGCACAATGCGACCATTGACCTTCGCGCCAATCGTGGTGTTGCCGACCTCGGTATGAATCGCGTACGCAAAGTCGATGGGGCTTGCATCCTTGGGCAACACCACAACCTTGCCCTTGGGCGTGAAGGTGTAAACCTCCTCCGGGTACAGGTCGATCTTCAGCGTCGACATGAACTCGTTGGGATCTGTCATCTCCTTCTGCCATTCCATCAGTTGGCGGACCCACGCCAGCCGCTGCTCGTCCTTCGCGCTGACCGCATCGCCGGCCTTGTACTTCCAGTGCGCGGCAATGCCTTCCTCGGCAATCCGGTGCATGTCTTCCGTTCGCACCTGCACTTCAAACTGGTGTCCGCCCGGCGCAATCAGCGTTGTGTGCAGGGACTGATACAAATTCGGCCGTGGCATGGCGATGAAGTCCTTGATGCGTCCCGGCACCGGACGCCACTGCGCGTGCAGCAGACCGAGCACCGCGTAACATTCCGCCACCGTATGGCAGATGACCCGGATCGCGAGCAGATCGTAGACCTGGTCGACAGGAATTTTCTGCGACTCCAACTTCTGCTGGATGGAGTAAAGCCGCTTCATGCGCGACTCTACACGGCCCTGAATTCCCGCTTCACTAAGCTTCACCTCAAGCGTCGCAACAATGCTCGCAAGAAAATCTTCATTGGCGTTCCGAAGCGCTTCCACCTCCTGCGCAACCTGAACGTAGGCGTAGGGATCGGTGTAGCGGAAGGCCAGGTCTTCAAGCTCGCCACGCAGTTTACCCATACCCAGGCGGTGCGCGAGCGGCGCGTAAATGTCCAGCGTCTCGCGTGCAATCTTCTGCTGCTTCTCCGGCCTCAGGTGCTCGAGCGTCCGCATGTTGTGCAGACGATCCGCCAGTTTGATGATGACCACGCGCACGTCCGTAACCATGGCCAGCAGCATCTTGCGGATATTCTCCGCCTGGTGATCTTCGCGGTTCGCAAACTTGATCTTGTCCAGCTTCGTAACGCCTTCAACGATGTGCGCTACCTGTTCATTGAAGCGTTTCGCAATCTCCGGGCTCGTCACGTCCGTGTCTTCCACCGCATCGTGCAACAGGCCGGCCGCAATGGCAGTCGAGTCCATCTTGAGATCCGCAAGAATCTGACAAACCTCCAGCGGATGAATGATGTAGGGTTCGCCCGAAGCGCGTTTCTGTCCCTCGTGCTGCTGCACACAAAAGACCCATGCGCGGCGAATCAGATCGAGATCATCATGCGGCCGGTTGTGCTGAACCGTCTCGAGCAGGTGTTCGAACCGCGCCTCAATAGATGTAGGATCGAAGGCCGTGGCCGTAGCGGGCGACATCGGGACCGGAGCCAGCGGCGGTGCGAAGGATCGCGAAGGCTCTGCACGTTCCCGCCGTTCTTCGCCGGACGGAGGCGCCGGCGTCTGCAACGCGCTCTCCATGTCAATTCCGGCAATACTGGACTCTGACTGGTCGAGTGACGCCCTTACTTGTGCCGAATTGAGCTTTCCGGCCTCAGTGGATACCGGCGGCGCGCTTTCCATATTTCATTATATGATCAGCGCGCCCTTCGCGAATCCGATTTCATGTTGAAACATCTGTCTAGATAGTCTGTTTCAGACTCATCGAATGGAGGTAAATTCCATGCCAGCAAAACCGATCGTCGGACTTCACCACATCACAGCTTTCGTATCCAATCCGCAGCGCAACCTCAACTTTTACACAGAGGTCCTCGGACAACGCTTCGTTAAACGCACCATCAACTTTGACGACCCCGGCACCTACCACTTCTACTTCGGTGACGATGTCGGCACGCCCGGAACCATCATGACGACGTTCCCCTGGCCTCACGCAGCACCCGGCGTCGCGGGTGTTGGAGAGACAACGCACATTGCCTACAGCGTCCCGCTCGGCTCCATCGACTACTGGCAGGACCGGCTAACCAAAAACAGTGTGGTCGTCGAGCGGACCGGCAAGCGCTTCCAGGAAGAGGTCCTGACGTTTTCCGATCCCGATGGCATCAAGCTCGAGATCGTCGGCCATACCGATGCGGCCGCCATCACCTCCTCACGCTTTGCCGATGTACCGGCCGAGCACGCGCTACGTGGCTTCTTCGGCGTGACGCTGCTTCAGCACAGCCCCCTTGCGACGGAAAAAATTCTCAATATGATGGGTTTCCACAACGTAGCAGAGGAGGGAAACCGGATACGATTCTCCGCTCCAGGCACGGCCTTAGGCAATCACATCGACCTGGTCATTGACCCCAGTGCGAGCCAGGGACACATGGGCGCGGGCATCATTCATCACATCGCCTTTCGCGCTGCAGATGACGCCTCGCAGCTTGAGTGGCGCGTCGAGATCGAAAAGCACCTCAGCGTCACCACCGTGCAGGATCGCGATTACTTCCACTCGATCTACTTCCGCGAGCCCGGCGGCGTCCTGTTCGAGCTGGCCACCGACCCTCCCGGCTTCACGCTCGACGAGCCTATCGAGACCCTCGGCGAGGCGCTGCATATCCCGGCCTGGCTGGAGCCGCGTCGCCAGCAGATCGAGCAGCGCCTCCTGCCCATCACGCTGAAACACTCGTCCGTGACGGGAGAAAAACAGGTGCGTTCATGACCTTCGACCCACACGCAACCGGCCGCATGCTGCATGCGGGTGCACCCCTTGCGGAAGCCATCGGCGCGGTAATTCTGTTGCACGGACGTGGTGGCTCGGCAGAAGACATTCTGTCGCTTGCGGGAGCCATCGGCGATCCGAAACTGGCGTATCTGGCCCCGGAAGCCGTCGGCCAGAGCTGGTATCCGAACTCGTTCCTCGCACCACGATCCACAAATGAGCCCTATCTCTCTTCGGCGCTTGCCCGGATAGAATCCGTCCTCAAGCTGACAGGCATGCCCACGGAGAAGATCGTCATCGCAGGCTTCTCTCAGGGGGCATGCCTTTCTACCGAGTTCGTAGCCAGCCACCCCGCCCGCTACGCCGGACTGATCGCCTTCACCGGCGGCCTGATTGGACCGCCTGGACAAAGCTTCGCCCATACCGGCGACCTGGCCGGAACACCCGCGCTCTTGCTGAGCGGCGACCCCGACCCGCACATCCCATGGTCGCGCGTGGAGGAGTCCGCAGCCGTCCTGAAGAGCATGGGCGCGGAGGTAACTTCTAGACGCTACCCGGGCCGCCCACACACCGTCTCCGCAGAAGAACTGACGTTAGCGAAACAGCTCATAGCAGGTTCGTTCGCACTCACAACGCCGTCCCAGTAAGCCGCACGCATCCAATTGAAAACGGGACAGGAAGGGATGATCAAGCACCTTTCCTGTCCCGTTCTTCGTGCTGTACTAATGCTTGTTTCGCACTTGTTACAGGGTTAGCTCCGAAGCCAATGGAACGTCAGTTCTTCTCCAAAGCCGAACCGCTGCAGATGCCGGGCCACGACCCCTTCCATGCGATCCTGATCCACCTCATCTTTCGTCTCCAGATAGACGGAGAGCGCTGCAGGCCCGGGTATCAGCGTGACGTAGGCGTTGGGCAGAGTGATCTTGCCGTGCGTGTTGTCGAACTCCACTGTGTGCTCATGCGACCAATGGTGGCAAAGCTTTCGTAAGAGACTCACTCCGTTTACGGTCGACACTTCCGCTCGTGAAATCTTCATAGCTGCATCGCTGGTGCCGGCAGAATCTCGCTGACATCGATCATCTGGGTCGGGTAATCGCCGGTGTAGCAAGCGGTGCAGAAACTCCCGGGCGACAAACCTTTTGCCGTCTCGCCTTTAGTGCAGGAATGCGTCAGGCCGATCAGCGAGAGATACGCAAGCGAGTCAGCTTCGATGTACTCGCAGATCTCTTTCAGGCTCTTGTTCGCAGCGATGAGGTGTTCCTTGCTCGGTGTATCCACGCCGTAAAAGCAGGGCGAGATGGTCGGCGGGCAAGAGATGCGGAGATGAACTTCCGTCGCGCCAGCCGCACGGACCATGCGCACAATCTTGCGCGAGGTTGTACCACGGATAATGGAGTCGTCGATCAGAATGACGCGCTTGCCTTCCAGCAGCGCGCGAGACGGATTGAGCTTCATGCGCACGCCAAAGTCGCGCACCCGCTGGGTCGGCTCAATGAACGTGCGGCCCACATAGTGATTGCGGATGAGACCGAAGTTGAACGGTATGCCCGACTCTGCAGCATAGCCGATCGCCGCAGTGACACCGGAGTCCGGCACCGGCACTACAAGATCCGCCGCAACCCCCGATTCCCGCGCCAGTTGCCGGCCCATCTCTTCACGTGAGTGCTGCACCCAGCGGCCAAACACGCGCGAGTCCGGACGGGCAAAGTACACATGCTCAAAGATGCACGACGCCTGCGGAGTATCAGACGCAAAACGTCGGCTGGTGACGCCATCCTCCGACACCATGACCAGTTCGCCCGGCTCCACGTCCCGCTCGTACTTTGCATGCAGCAGGTCCAGCGCGCAGGTCTCGGAGGCAAAGCAGAACGTATCCGGTGCGCCGTTCTCGCCCGTGATGCGCCCCATGCAAAGCGGCCGGAAGCCGTATGGATCGCGCGCGGCAAAGATGCGATTGCGCGTCATCAGCACAATCGAAAACGCACCCTGCACCTGCTTCAGCGCGTCGGCCATGCAGTCCACCAGCGTGTTACAGGTCGAGTGCGCGATAAGCTGAATGATGATCTCGGAGTCCGATGTTGTCTGGAAGATCGCGCCGTCGCGTTCCAGTCGAGCCTTGGCCGTGCCGAGGTTTATCAGGTTGCCGTTGTGCGCAATCGCAATCAAACCCTTGACCGAGTCAACCGAGATTGGCTGCGCATTCAGCAGGGCTGAATCACCGGTGGTCGAGTAGCGCGTATGTCCAATCGCAAGATGCCCGGTCAGCTTCGCAAGCACGTCATCGGTAAAGATTTCGGAGACAAGGCCCATGCCCTTGATGTCCGAGACGTTCTCACCATCGGCACAGGCAATGCCGCCTGACTCCTGCCCGCGGTGCTGCAGCGAGTAGAGGCCCCAGTACGTAAGTCGCGCCGCGTCCGGATGGTTGTAAACCGCCATCACGCCGCACTCTTCGTGCAGCTTGTCGAAGTGCTCGTCCGCTTCGTCGTCCTGCATATTCAGATTCAGATCGAGGTCCGTGCTCATACCAGCACCTCTTCCACAAGCTGCGCTTCCAGCGAGTCTGCAAAAACCGTCTGGAGCGACGACGTCGGCAAATCGATCACTGCCGAACCGTTGATGGCAATACGATATTGCCCGTCCGTTACAGTACCCAGTTCAGAAAGCCAGAGCCGTGGATGCTTATTCAAAATGGCGTCGATTGCCGCACGCTGTTCAGGCTTCGCCGAAACGATTGCCGAGGATGGAATTTCGCTGAACAAGCGCTCCTGCAGCAGAAACGGCATCTCGTCTGCGTGATCGGTATGGATCTTCATGCTGACATCAATACCCAGCTTGCTCGCAAAGGAGGCCTTGGCAAGCGCTACCGAGCAGCCACCATCCGAAATGTCGCACGCAGAGCGCAGCAGGCGCGCCGCAGCAAGTTCTGCCAGGCTCTGGTGCAGCGCAAGCTCTTCTTCCAGGTCAATCACGGGAGGCGCGCCCCAGAGCGGCATGCCTGCAGCCTGCGCGTGCGCCGTCGCACCAAAGTCAGCGTAGGCATCGCGACCCTTGCCCTTGAATGCGGACAGCAGGTAAATCACATCCCCGGCTTTCATAAAGCTGCTTGGCACAGCCTTGGTCACGTCATCCAGAATGCCGACAATGCCGATCACTGGCGTCGGATAAATGCCCTCGCCCAGCGTCTCGTTATACAGCGACACGTTGCCTCCCGTAACCGGCGTACCGAGCACGGTGCAGGCCTCGGCGATTCCATCGATCGCCTCAGACAATTGCGCCATAATCTCCGGTTTCTGCGGATTGCCGAAGTTCAGACAGTTCGTCGCGGCTACCGGAGTTGCACCGGTGCATGCGACCTTTCTCGCAGCCTCCGCCACAGCATGCTTCGCGCCCAGCCGGGGGTCGAGATAGCACCAGCGACCGTTGCCCGCCAGCGCCATCGCAATGCCACGCTCGGGTGGAGTCTCGGATGCGGTATCAGGGAATGCATGCTCAGCCCCGGGCGCGACGACCGGGTTAGCGGCGTCTTCATTGCCCGTGATGCGAGTCGCCTCGCCTTCCGGCGTGCTTTGTGCAACCAGATTGGAAAGCGTGTCCAGCAGGGATTCCGATGCCTTCGCGCTGTCCCGGGAAGTCTGCCTGCCCGTCCCCTTGATGCGCATGACGCCCGCTTCACCGCCTGGTCCCTGAACCGTATTCGTCTGCACCATGGAGTCGTACTGCTCGTAAATCCAGTGCTTGGAACAGATATTCGGGCTGGCCAGCAGAGCCTTCAGGTCCGCGATGTAATCGCGCGGCTTCTTCAACTCTTCCAGTACCAGCGCCGGAGGATGCTTGGGCACCGGCGCGGTCCAGGTTCCGACGGGCCGGTGATACAACGGAGCCTCATCGGTCAGGGCCTTATTGGGAATCTCCGCCTGTAAAACGCCCCCGTGGAAGACGCGCATGACATCGTCCGCCGTGACGAAACCGACCTCCGCGCAATCCAGTCCCCACTTGATAAAGACATCCAGCACTTCCTGTTCGCGGCCCCTGGCAGCGACCAGCAACATGCGCTCCTGCGACTCCGACAGCATGATCTCGTAGGTCGACATGCCCGTCTCACGCTGCGGAACCTTGTCCAGTTCAATCGTCACGCCCAGCGAACCGCGCGCGCCCATCTCGCAGGTGGAGCAGGTCAAACCGGCCGCGCCCATATCCTGAATCCCCAGCACCGCGCCGGTCTGCATCACTTCCAGACAGGCTTCCAGCAGCAGCTTCTCCAAAAATGGATCGCCCATCTGCACATTGGGGCGCTTCTGTTCAGACCCCTCCGTGAACTCTTCCGATGCCATCGTCGCGCCATGAATTCCGTCGCGGCCCGTCTTGGCCCCAACGTAAAACACCGGGTTCCCCACGCCTTCCGCCTTGGCGTAGAAGATCTCGTCCGTTCGGACCAAACCAAGCGCAAACGCATTCAGCAGCGGATTGCCGGAGTAGCACTCTTCAAACCGGGTCTCGCCCCCCAGGTTCGGCACGCCGAAGCAGTTGCCGTAGCCGCCGACGCCGTGCACCACACCCGACATCGTCTGGCGATTGCGCGCGTAATCAGTTCGTTTCTGCTCCCCCGTGAGCGGTCCGAATCGCAGAGAATCCATGACCGCCAGGGGTCGCGCGCCCATCGTAAAAATGTCGCGCAGAATGCCGCCAACGCCTGTCGCCGCGCCCTGGTACGGCTCAATATAGCTGGGGTGGTTATGGCTTTCGATCTTGAAGGCGCAGGCCCAGCCCTCGCCTACATCGATAATGCCGGCGTTCTCACCCGGTCCCTGCACCACTGCGCCCGGACCAGACAGGCGTGTTCCCTTGGTCGGCAGGCGCTTCAGGTGAACGCGAGAACTTTTATAGCTGCAGTGCTCCGACCACATGACGGAGAAGATTCCCAACTCAGTCAGCGACGGCGTCCGCCCCATCTTCTGTTCGATCAGCGCGTACTCTTCCTCCGTAATGGAATGAGTCTTGAGCAGTGCGGGCGTGATGGTCGTGGGAGTCGGAACGGAGGGAGTTGGGTCGGTCTGAGCGTGCAATTTGGGCATGGGATGCTTGTTCGATTGTCGCATGCGGAGCGGCGTCAGCGCAGTCCACGGACGGCTGGACCCACCAGGATGGGCCGATTCAGCGCCACGCGAACCCACTTGCCGGAATCAGCCGCCGCGGAGTAGCCGGGTCCCGAAAATTCCAGATCAGCCATATCGTCCCCAAGTGGCTATGAAAAGCGAGCGCAAGCTACAGCATTCGAGCCATTTGTCCAAAGCATGCACCGCGCAGCTAAACCCCCGTAGAACCAAATCCACCGGCGCCGCGTTTGGTCTCATCGAGCGTCTCCACCAGCTCAAAACTCGCCTGCAAACGCTGCACAATCCGCAACTGCGCGATGCGATCCCCAACAGCGATCGCATAAGGACTTGCCGAAAGATTCGTCAGCACCACTTTGATCTCGCCCCGGTAGCCGGGATCAATCACGCCCGCCAATGTCGTAAGCCCCTTCACTGCCATACCGGAACGGTCTTCCACCAGCGCGCCAAAGTCTGGCGGCAGCCCCAGTGCAATCCCTGTCGGCACTGCAACCGTCTCTCCCGGCTCTATCTTCCGCACCGAAACAGCATGCAAATCAGCCGCAAGATCCCCAAACGGGCCAACGTTTGCGTAATGAGGAAGTTGCGCATCCGGATGCAGCTTCTGAACCTGAATATTGAGTGGTTTCGACATGACCTGAGTCTAAGCCTGATGTCTCCGGGAACCGGCTTGCCAACAATCTACCTTGACACCGTTCGTGAGGTGGAAATTTGCACAGATGTAATGATTCGTCGTCCTGCGCAGGGCATCCGACTCAGTACAGTCAGAAACAGGCACGGAAAAGAGGGCACATGGTAGCAGTACAGGGACTTGCCGTGACACGGCACGCAACGAGCAACAATACGACAACTCCCACTCTGGTGCTCATGCACTTCCTCGGTGGCAGCCAGCGTGAGTGGGACGAAGTCCTGCCGCTCCTCGGCCCGGACCAGCTCAGCGTCACGCTCGACATGCCCGGCTTCGGTGGCTCAGCTGATATCTCCGGATACACCGTCGCCGAGATGGCCGACTCGGTCGAGGCCACCATCCGCGAACTCAACCTCAAGCAATACATCCTCGTAGGCCACAGCATGAGCGGCAAGGTAGCGGCAGTGGTAGCCCGCCGCGCACAGGATCGCGAGGACCAGGATCTCGCCGGCCTCGTTCTCATCGCGCCCTCGCCGCCCTCGCCTGAGCCCATGACGGAAGAGAAGCGCGAAGGCATGATCGCCTCGCTCGGCCACCAGCACGAAGGTGACTTCGCCCGCGCCTGCAAGTACATCACCCGGAACGAAGAGCGCGACATCTCGAAGGAAGTCGAGCACCGCGCCGCCCATGAGGTTCTGCGTATGAACCGCAACGCGTGGGTCGCATGGCTCACCGGCGGCAGCAAGGAAGACTGGACCGAACGCGTAGGGCTCCTGACCATGCCGGCGCTCGTCGTCGCGGGCGAAAACGATGCCTCACTCGGACCCGACAGCCAGCGCAAGTTCACCTTGCCGCATCTCGCGAACGGCCGCATCGAAGTCGTCGAAGGTTGCTCGCACCTGGTCCCGATGGAGCGCCCCTCCCAGTTAGCCACTCTCCTGAGCAACTTCGTCCGCAGCTTGATAAGGTGAGGATATGAAGGTTCCGTCAGAGTTCATGCGATTCATCGATAGCGAACGTGTTGCCCCCCTGACCCGTGAGCTGCTCGAGCAGCGCATAGCTGGCCCAGTCGCAAGCGGCGGCGTGCTGAGCAACGAGCAGGAGCTTACCCTGCGGGCGTTGCTCGCACGCGTCGTGCCGCAGGAAAGCGCCGATCCGATCGATCTCGCAGGCTTCCTGCTCGCCCGCCTCGCCACCGGCAAGGGCGACGGCTGGCGGTACGACGTTCTCCCCGCCGACGCTCAGGCCTACCGCGAAGGCCTTGACCGTCTCGGAGCAATGCGTTTTGCGGATCTCGACAACGCGGCGCAGGATGCGCTCCTGGAAGCGCTCGCAGACGTTGGCGGCTCGGTCGACGCACGCTGGTTTGAAGAAGTCCGTGGCGATGCCACAGCCGCATACATCGCCCATCCCGCCACCCTTGCACGTCTTGGCTACAGTGGCCTCGGCGTCGGCGGCGCCAACACCGAGTTCAAAGGCTTTGTCACAATCGGCCCAAACCAGCGCGAATCCTGGGAACCCCTGCCCGGCAAGACAAACGAGGTAAAGGCTTGAACCGAGCAGGAATGAAGACCTTCTCCACCGATGAAGTAGTAGATGTAGTCGTCATCGGCACCGGAGCCGGGGGTGCGCCCGTTCTGGCAACACTGGCCGAGGCGGGCCTTCGTGTCGTCGCTCTCGAAGCCGGAAAATGGTGGGACCCCGCGACCGAATACGCCGCCGACGAAGTCGCCATGAGCGAGCTTTACTGGCTCGGCGAGCGGCTCAGCGCAGGCTCGACCCCAACAGCATTTGGCGGTAACAACAGCGGTACCGGCGTTGGCGGCTCCATGCTGCACTGGGGCGCGTTTTGTCCCCGGGCGGACCCCCGCGACCTGAAGCTCCATACCGACAGCGGCCTCGGAGTCGACTTCCCCCTGAGCTATCAGGACCTCTTGCCTTTTTACGAAGAGATCGAGCGCTTCATCGGCGTCTCCGGACCCAAAAATTATCCGTGGGACCGTTCCCGTAGATATCCGCTCGCACCCGTAGCACTCAATGCCCCTGCACTTGCCATGCAAAAGGGCTACGCCGCCATCGGCATCGAGACCAGCGAAGCCCCCATCGCCGCTGTCTCGCAGTCCTACTCGCAACCCGGCTACCCGGAACGCCACGCCTGCGTCGGCTGCGGATTCTGCCATCAGGGATGCGTCTTCGGCGCCAAGGCCAGCATGGACGTCACGTATCTCCCGCGCGCGGTCGCCGCCGGTGTCGAGATCCGCGCCAACAGCTTCGTCCACAGCTTTGAAACCGACCCGCAAGGTCATATATCCGCCGTGATCTATCGCTCCGGCGGAGTCGATATCCGCCAGAAGTGCAAGGCCGTGTTCCTCTGCGCAGGTGCGGTCGAAACCCCACGTCTGCTCCTCCACACCGGCCTTGCCAACAGCTCCGGGCAGGTCGGCAGAAACTTCATGGCGCACGTCGCCACCCAGGTATGGGGCACCTTTGACGATGAGATGCGCATGAACAAAGGCTTTCCCGCGTCTCTCATCTCGGAAGCAACAGAGTCCATGCGCCCCAAAGACGCAGGCTTCGCGGGCGGCTACCTGACGCAGAGTCTCGGCGTCGTCCCCGTCACCTTCGCCAAACAGGTTGCACGCGGACGCGGCCTCTGGGGCAAACCCCTCGTGGACTATCTCGACCAGTACAACCACTTCGCGGGTATCGGCGCCAATGGCGATTGCCTCCCCTACGACCGCAACTTCCTAGAGCTCTCCGCCGAAAAAGATGAGTTCGGTGTCCCCATTCCGCGTATCCATTTCAGCTACGGCGAAAACGAACTCCGCATGTCGGCCCACTCCGCCAAACTCATGACCGCCGCCTGGGAAGCCGCCGGAGCTCGCGATATCTGGACCTTCGAGCGCTCCGCCCACACCATCGGTACCTGCCGCATGGGCGTGGACGCCGCCACCAACGTCGTCAACGCCCATGGTCGCAGCCACGACATCCCCAACCTCTGGATCAGCGACAACTCCACCTTCCCCGCGGCCCTCGCCGCCAACCCTGCCCTGACCATCATGGCCCTCGCCCTCCGCTCCGCCAAAGAGTTCCTGACCCAGACAAAAAGCGGAACGTAACGAGATCAAATACGGGATGACACCCTGATAACAGCGGACCAAGCGCTTCCATCCGTCTTTCATCCCGCATTTATCCCCGTTTCGCCCTTGTCCTCTGCCGGAGCGGCAACCATTAGAATGTGGGAAGATGAGCGACACCCCCCGCAGTCGGATACAGCAATTCTTTGATCCGCCGCCTACGGGGACGCCTGTGCCATGGCGCATGTTCTGGGTCGCGCTGCTGGCCCGGCTTCTGTTCATGACCATCGCCCACACCTACCGGATGCGGGATACTCAGGACCACTTCCACTTTGGCTGGGAGATGGGCCGCATCGCCCGTGCGCTGGCCACCGGCTACGGTTTCGCCGACCCATTCAATGGACATAGCGGCCCAACGGCATGGACTCCCCCTCTTTATCCGCTCCTGATGGCTGGCGTCTTCAAGGTCTTCGGTGTCTATACCCGCACCTCCGCATGGGTAATCCTCGCGTTCAATTGCGTCTTCTCAGCCGCAGTCGCACCGGCTGTGTATGAGATGGGGTGGCGCGTCTTCGCACGGGAACGCGGCCTGAAAGTCGCTCTCTGGTCCGGCTGGCTCTGGGCGTTATATCCCGCGGCCATGCAGTACTCGGTCCACTGGATCTGGGAGATGTCCCTCACCGTCTCGCTCTTTGCCTGGGCGCTTGTTCTCGCTCTTCGAGTGCGCAACATCGGCGAGGACTCCCCCCCAGGCTCACGCCAGACCGTTCGCTTCTGGATCATCTTCGGCCTGCTCTGGGGCGTGATCGCCCTGTCCAACAGCGCGCTGCTCACGTTTCTTCCTTTCAGCGCGCTGTGGATGCTTTGGCCGGAGGCACGCGACCACGCCGGCCGAGCCCTGCGCAATGCCGTCCTCTCGGGCATCTGCTTCCTCGCCGTCGTCACCCCCTGGGTGGTTCGTAACGGGTACGCCTTACACGCCTTCGTGCCCATGCGCTCTAACCTCGGAGCCGAGTTATTTGAGTCGGTTCGGCCATCGAATCAGGGTTTCCCCTGGGGGGCCTCCATCCCCTTTGCCCAACGCGATCCCGTCTTCCAGCATTACAAACAGATAGGAGAGGTCGCGTTCTCCAGGGAGCGCGGCGCCCAGGCAATGCTTATCATCCAGGCCAACCCGGAAGTCTTCGTCGCCAACTTTTTCAAGCGGATCTACTTCTTCTGGATCAGCGTGCCGCATCCGGTTGATCACCACCTGGCCACCGAGGTCATCAGGGAACTCAACTTCGCATTTATCAGTCTGGGCGGCCTGCTTGGTCTTGCTCTCGCTTTACGCCGCGGTCTCCCGGGTGCGTGGCTCTTCTTCTGGGCCCTCTTCATCATTCCCTTCACGTACTATTTCATTACCGTGCAAGCCCGCTTCCGCCACCCCCTCGAGCCCATCCTCACTGTCCTCATCGTCTATCTCTTCCAATCGGCGGAGCCGGTACGGAGGAAACTGGCTTGAAACAAATCCTCGTCACCGGCGGATCCGGTTTCTTCGGCGGAATCCTCAAGCGTCGCCTCCTTGCCGAAGGTTTTGCCGTCGTCAATATTGATCTCGTCCCGGATCCCGACACCCATGCCAACCTGGTCAGTTACCGTGGCGACATCCGCGACGCCGCCTTGATGGCCCGCATCTTCGCCGAGCGCTCTTTCGCCTCCGTCATGCACTGTGCCGCCATGCTCGCGCACGACCATATCTCAGCCGCAGAACTCTGGTCCTCGAACGTCGACGGCACCCGCCGCGTCGCTGAAGCCGCCCGCGTCGCCGGTGTTCCCCGCCTGGTCTTCATCTCCTCCAACTGCCTGTGGGCCAGCAATCTTGGCCGCGACGTTGCTGAAGATGAAACGCCCGCACCCGTCGAACTCTACGGCCGATCGAAACTTGCCGGAGAACAAGTCCTCGCCGAATTTCCCGATCTCCAGGGCGTCATCATTCGCTGCCCCACCATCATCGACGCAGGCCGCCTCGGGCTGCTCGCCATCCTCTTCGAATTCATAGACGAAGGCCGCCGCGTCTGGGTCGTGGGAGACGGCTCGAACCGATACCAGTTCATCTACGCTCAGGACCTGGTGCAGGCCTGCCTCCAGACGCTGGAATATCACGGATCGGATCTCTTCCACATCGGCTCGGATCATGTAACCTCGCTCGGAGACGTCTACAGGGCGGTGATTCTGGCCGCCGGAACCAAAGCCCGCGTCTCCCGCCTGCCCAAGGCCCCCACGATTGCGGCCATGAAGCTTGCCCATAAGCTGGGCGTGTCGCCTCTGGGTCCGTATCACTACCGCATGATCGCGGAGGACTTCGTCTTCGACACTCGCAGGATCCGAGAGCGCCTGCGCTGGCGACCCACCCTGACCAATGAAGAGATGATGGTCACCGCCTATCGCTACTACGCCGCCCGCAAGGCAGAGATCCACGCACGCACCGATGTCTCCGCTCACTCAAAAGCGGCGCCGATGGGCGTCATCCGCCTGCTCAAGTGGCTTTCATGATCTGGACGGTGTGGCTTTTCCTGACCGCCACCTTCTCGACCATCTTCTGCACCGCGGTCAACTGCTATACCTACCGCCTTGCCTATCCGCTTTGGCGGTGGGTCGGTCCCCGGGACTTCGGCACACTCCACAAGGACTACCTGCGTCGCCTCGGTCCTGTCATCACCGCTCCCCACGTGGTCATGTTTTTCGCAAGCGGCATGCTCCTGCGCTGGAGGCCCTCGTTCTTCACCCTGACCAGCGCCATAGCGCTCTTTACCCTGGATGCCGGCGTGGTCCTCATCAGCCTGCTCGCCGCTGCCCCCATCCACAACCGCTTGGAGCGCACCGGCACGTTGCACGATGCCGGACTCAGGCAACTGGTTTCGATCAGCGCTGCTCGTAGCCTCATGATGCTTGCCGCCTCCGCCATCACCCTCTACTCAATCGCCCCGGCTCTCGCCCGATAACGTCCCTTCGTTGACTCACGGTGGAAAACCGGGATAGACTTACAGGGTCGAGCACGGGTGTGTCTTATTCCACCGTAAGTTTGCCTGTCAAGCGACAAAATCAGCTTTGAAGAACGCGCTGGGAAGCGGCAAATCCTTCTGGATTCCGCCACCGCGTATGAGGGTTCCACCATGTATGCAGTGATCCGCACAGGCGGGAAGCAGTACCGCGTTGCCCCGGGCGACGTGTTGAAGATCGAGAAGCTCGTCGGTTCGAACGCAGCCAATGCCGAGGGTGCAGTTGAGTTCTCGGACGTCCTTGCCATCAGTGGCGATGCCGGCACGTTTGAAGAGTCGCTCGAAGGCGCCAGGGTTACCGGAACCGTTCTCGGCCAGGGCCGCGGCGACAAGATCCTGGTCTTCAAGTTCAAGCGCAAAAAGCAGTACAAGCGCATGCAGGGACACCGCCAGGCCTTCACAGAAGTGAAGATCGGCGAGATCTCCGTCAACGGCAAGAGCTTCAAAGCCTAATCACTGCAACAAGACCGTGCACGAGCCTGCGGGGCCGGCGCGCATGAGGGGATAGAGATGGCACATAAAAAAGGACTTGGATCTTCCAAAAACGGACGCGATTCAAATGCACAACGCCTGGGCGTCAAGCGCTTCGGCGGTGAGACGGTCACCGGCGGCTCCATCCTGGTTCGCCAGCGTGGAACACCGCTCAAGGCCGGCCTGAATGTTGGCCGCGGCAAAGACGACACCCTGTTCGCCAAGGTGTCCGGCGTCGTCAGGTTCCAGGACCGTGGCCAAAAGGGACGTTTCGTCTCGATTATCGCCACCATAGCGCCTGAAACTGTAGCCCAAGAGGCAGTAGCCGCTTAGCTTTCGAGTTCGATTCACCGCAAAAAAGCCTTGCCTATCTGGCGAGGCTTTTCTGCTTCACGCCGACCCATCCCGGAGAATCATGACCGAAGAACGCGCAGCCAAAATGGGCTTTGAACGAGCCGGCGAACTGGAACAGGTCAAGCTCGGCGACTGCCTCTGGGACGTCCACGCCGCCGGAATGAAGCTGCTGGAGTTCACCTCCGGTCGCAGCTTCGACGACTACAACCAGAGCGAACTCCTGCAATCCGTTGTCAAAACCATGCTCACCATTATGGCCGACCGCCTCGACCAGATGCGCCGCCAGTTTCCCGCGGAGTTCGCCAAGATCGCCGGCGCACCCGGCCTTATCGAGTCAGCGGAATCGACCGATCTATCCAAACTCTGGCGCACAGTCGAAGAGGCAGTCCCCGAAGCCGTAGCGGAGGCCCGCGTCGTCCTCGAACACTGGCACGAGGCCTAAGCGGCCATCCGCCCCTCAGATATACTTTGCGCAGAGAGGGCAAGACAGCATGCAGCCGATCATCTCGGACAATCGCGACCAGATCCTTGAGTGATGCGGGACGAAGATATCCGGGAGATCGTCTCCCTCTTTGCCTACGATGCTCCCACATCTAAATTCCATGCTTGATGAGCTCCAGACATGAAAATAAGCCCAGATTCCGACCGCATCGTCTCCGCCGTCCCCGTGGAAGACGATAGCGCCTACGAGCTAAAACTCCGGCCCCACCGCCTTTCCGAGTTCATCGGCCAGACCAAAGCCAAGGAGCAGCTCGCCATCGCGCTCGAAGCCGCCAAAACTCGCGGCGAAGCCCTCGACCACATCCTCCTCTTCGGCCCCCCCGGCCTCGGCAAGACCACGCTTGCCACCATCATCGCCAACGAGATGGGCGTCGCCTTCCAGCAGACCAGCGGCCCCGCCCTCCAGATCCAGGGCGACCTCACCGCCATCCTTTCCAACATCAAGGACAAGCAGGTCCTCTTCCTCGATGAAGCACACCGCCTCCAGCCCGTCCTCCAGGAAAAGCTCTACACCGCGCTTGAAGACTATCGCCTCGACATCATGATCGGCTCCGGCCCCTCGGCCCGCACCTTCGAGCTCGACATCAAACCCTTTACCTTCATCGCCGCCACCACGCGCCCCAGCCTTCTCTCCTCCCCCATGCGCGCCCGCTTCGGCATCCTGCTGCGCCTTGAGTTCTACACCGATGACGAACTCCGATTCATCGTCGAGCGCTCCGCCGACGTGCTTGGCGTGCCCATCGACCGCGACGGCGCAGCCGAGATCGCCATGCGCTCCCGCGGTACACCACGCATCGCCAATCGCCTCCTCCGCCGCGTCCGCGACTACGCCGAAGTGCGCGCCAATGGCAGAATCGACCGCGCCACCGCCAACGCCGCCCTTACCATGCTCGAAGTCGATGCCCATGGCTTCGACGAACTCGACCGCCGCCTGCTCCGCACCATCATCGAAAGATATAACGGAGGCCCGGTGGGCGTATCCGTCCTCGCAGCCGCACTAGGCGAAGAGCAGGAGATCCTCGAAGAGGTCTACGAGCCCTTCCTCATCCAGATCGGCTTCCTAGACCGCACCCCCCGCGGCCGCGTCGCCAACAAGCTCGCCTACGAGCATCTCGGCATCGAAATGCCCCATAAGTACGGACTGTTCTAACCACCACCAGCCACATCATCGAACCTTCCTCCGACCCCATCCGTGGCCCGCTAAACGCCAAGCCCAGAAAAATTCGTCATCCGCAGCGCAGTCGAATGGCGCCCATCAGACAGATCGTTCGCTATCTCCGCACCCTTCCGCTCTCTACCGCCGGGCAAAACATGGCGAGATAAAGTTTGCCCAACAAGGCGATTTACGGTGCTTTGACATTTATCTCCCAACCCCTGGCGAGCAAGCCGCGTCTCACTCCGGTATGCCCGTGGAAACCATGGGGCTGTTGCCCAACGGCAATCAGGAGACACAAATGCCTTACATCACAACGCAGGATAAAACCGAGATTTATTACAAAGACCAGGGAACCGGCACGCCCGTAGTCCTGATCCATGGCTGGCCTGTGAACGCCGACATGTGGGAACACCAGGCGCTATTCCTGGCAGAGAACGGCTTCCGCGTCATCACCTACGACCGCCGCGGCTTCGGGCGCTCCTCGCAGCCCTTCGACGGCCACAATTACGACACCCTGTCCGACGATCTCGCAGCCCTGATGAACAAGCTGGACGTCAAGGGAGCGGCGCTCGTAGGCTTCTCGATGGGTGGCGGTGAGGTCATTCGTTACCTGAGCCGACATGGGTCCGCCCGCGTCGCCAAGGGTGTGCTCGTCTCTGCGGTGCCCCCGTTCATGCTCAAGACGAGCGACAACCCGGATGGCGCGCCTCCTGAGATATTTGAAGGCTTCAAGGCCAGCATCCGCAAGGATCGGTTCGCCTTCCTGAGTGGGTTCGCGCCACAGTTTTACGGCCGCACGTTGATCAAACATACCGTCTCGGAGGAGGTACTGGACTGGACGTTTGCGATGGCCATTCAGGCTTCTCTCAAGGCCACGCTCGACGATGTTGACGCCTTCTCCGGCACCGACTTCCGCAAGGAAATGGCCGCGATTCAGGTTCCGTTTCTGGTCATCCACGGAAGCAGCGATGCAACGGTGCCCATGGCGCTCTCAGGTGCAAAATCCGCAAAGATTCTCGCCAACGCAGAGTTTATCGAGTACGAAGGAGAGCCGCACGGTCTGTACATGACTGCGGCAGATCGACTGAACGCCGACCTTCTCGCGTTCCTCAAAAGGTAGGCTATCGCAAACTTCCCGGGTCCCCTGCGAGCGTTCTTTACTCGCAGGGGACCCGGCAAGGAATCCGCGCTAATTCCTCTAGCCCAGCGCCTTGCGCAACCCACCGTCAAATCGCTGCAACCTCTCCTCAGCCTGGCCGCGCGTCAGATCCAGCTTGCCCATCAGGATAGCGGTCTTTACGCTGCCGGCCTCGGTCAGGAGCTTCGTGGCCTTTGCAAGGTCGCAGTTCGTGGCCGCCTCAACGATCCGGTGGGCCCGATCCACCAGCTTGGCGTTCGTAAGCTGCACGTTCACCATCAGGTTCCCGAACACGGCTCCCGTCCGGACCATCACGCCGGTAGAGATCATGTTCAACACCAGCTTCGTCGCCGTCCCCGCCTTCATGCGAGTGGAGCCGGTCAAGACCTCCGGCCCCGTAGCCAGTTCAATGGCAAGCTCGGCCACAGTGGCCATCCGCGAAGGCTCATAATCTGTGGCAGCTGACCCCGCGCAGGTCACAGCGATGCTGAGCGCACCCTTTTCATTCGCGTGGGCCAGCGCGCCCAGCACGTAAGGTGTCCGTCCGCTCGCGGCGATGCCCAGTACTGTGTCGGTGCGCGTCAGGGCAAACCGCATAAGGTCCTCGACCCCCGAGTCCGCTGAGTCTTCGCTCTGCTCCGAAGAATTGCGCAGCGCCGAGTCGCCGCCCGCGATCAGCCCAATGAACAAGTCTGACGACACCGAAAAGGTCGGCGGACACTCGCTCGCGTCCAGCACTCCCAGACGCCCGCTGGTCCCGGCTCCCACATAAAAGAGCCGCCCCCCTTCGGCAAAGCGTTCTGCAATCGCATCCACCGCAGCGGCGATCTGCGGCAGCGCGGCCCGTACCGCAGCGGCGACGGTAGCGTCCTCATCGTTGATGACGGTTAGCATCTCCAGCGTGGACAACTCATCCAGGCGCTCAGAGCGCGGATTGCGAGCTTCCGTCGGCAGCAACCCCAGCTTTTCAACATTCTCTATATGGTCCATAGCGTCCCTTCACCGAATCAAGCAGTTAATCCAAATTAAAATCACCGTACGGTAACCGTCAGGATCTGCGTTTCGCTTCTAACGCCTCCCAGCCTTTATAAGAGTAACCACGGTACGACCGGCCCAACCAGAAACCCCACCCGGACCGACGATAGAGCTGTCGATAAGGATGGGGCACCGGACTTTCCGTGGACAGAGCCGCCTAGCTGAGACGTGTACGCTCTACGCCATCGAGCGCCGCCCAGAGAGCTTTCGCAGCCTGCTCGGCAGCGGCCAGGGCTGGCTCCGCAGCTTCCGGATTCGCCGTCAGTTCAGCGTCGATCAAATCGCGCCAGACCTGCGCATGGTGAACGTCTGCGGTGCGGTGCAGCGTGAAGTACTTGGTCGTCGCAGCGTCGGCTCCGTAGAGATTCTCAAGCCCCACTGCCTTCTCCGCGGCAATCGCGGGAACGCGCGACTCATACGCATAAAGCGCAGAGAGTGCGGACGCGGGCGGCTCCAGCATCAGGCCGCGGAAGTTTGCGATCAGCGCCTGCATCTCCGGCTGTACCGGGTGCGAGAGAACCTTCTCGCGCGTCGCGCCCATGCCGCGAGCAAAGTCCATCCAAAGCTCCGAGTGGGGACGACCCTTGGCCGTGTCGGTGCCTTCCTCATCGGACAAATTGCGCAGAACTTCGCGGCGCAGTTCGCCGTCTGGCAGGCAGGAGTGCAGCGCGCTCAAATAGGTCGGGAAGGCGGAGACGTGGTGCCAGTACTCAGCCGCGTAGTCGGCCAGATCCTCGCGGGTAAGTTCACCGGCGGTCCATGCCTGATAGAAGGGGTGCTTGAGCAGGTTGAAGGGCTCGGTACGTTCGTCGAGGCGCTGCCAGAAGCTTACTTGGGTCATGTCGGGGCTCACTCTCTTACTTGTGCGGATGAGATGCTCGACCCTGAGTCTACTCGTCCCTATACGATTTGGCGACCTGCCCTCATGTCTCTCCCGCGGCCCTGGCTTACACACGCTCACGGGTCGCAGTGACAGCAGGCCAATACGCTACGTGGAGGCCGGCAAGAGCAGAGGCCTGACACCGATTAAGCCCAATCGAAGCATTGATAAATACGGATCACCAAGCTATGGTCCGTATCCGTCCTGATCGCTTTCAACGTGTTGAAATCGGAATCAAGCCAGTTCTTTTGTCGTGAGGTTCAGAAGCATGTAAGCGGCGGTTTCCTGCGTGATTGGGTGGATCCAATCGGGCGCAATCTCAGCCAGCGGTGCGAGCACGAAGGCGCGCTCGGCCATGGCGGCATGCGGCAGGATCAGGGTCTCGGTTTCAAGAATCTCCTGGCCATAAAGGATCAGGTCCAGATCGATAAGACGTGGGCCCTTGGGAGGAATACCCGTCCGCGTTCGGCCCATGGTCCGCTCAATGGCAAGAAGAGACTCAAGGAGTTCAAGCGGAGGCAGCGTCGTCTCCAGAATCAGCGCAGCGTTCAGGAAACGTGGCTGATCTAGATAGATGGCCGGAGGCGTATCGAGAAAGCTCGAAACCGCTTTCACCTCCCCCAGGCTGCGGACCTGGGCGATAGCGGTGTTCAGGTTCTGAATGCGGTCACCAAGGTTCGAGCCCAGCGCGATGGCGGCGTCAGGCATGGGCCGGAGCCAGATGAAGGCCCGCGTGGCTCTTGATTTTTTCATGCACATGGGCAGGAACTGCGTCGTAACCGTGGGCAAGCTCCCACGCAGAACGGTCACGCATCAGGCGCTGGACCAGAGCCGTATGCATCGCGTGACCGGCACGCTCCGCGACCACTTTCCCTTGAATACGCCGCCCCGCCAGCGCCAGGTCGCCGATCAGGTCAAGCACTTTATGCCGCACAAACTCATCCGGAAAACGCAGCTCCGGTTTGTGATTTTGCTCACGGCTCAGAATAATTGCGCACTCATCCGACGCACCGCGAATCAGCCCCATGTTGCGCAGCATCGGCTCATCTTCCTTGAAGCCGAAGGTACGGGCCGGAGCGATGAAGTTGACGTAATCGCCCACCGCAAGGTCCCCCCGAAACGTCTCGCAGCCAATGGGCGAAGGGAAGTCGATGCTGTAGTCGATGCCGTAGCCGGTCCCCGGATAGACCCCGATGAACTTGGAGCCGTCCCGAACCTCAACTTCCTTCACGATCTTCAGATACTCCCGCCGACGCCGCTGCTGGTAAAGACCCGTCGCCTGAAACGCACGGACATAGGGCAACGCAGAGCCGTCCAGAATCGGCACTTCCAGATTGTCGACTTCCACAATTACGTTATCGACGCCAAAGCCGATCAGCGCGGAGAGCAGATGCTCAGTCGTCTGGATCAGGACCGATCCGCGCATCAGCGAGGTCGCATAGCTGACCTTGGCGACGTTGCGCCCGTTCGCGGGAATTTCAAAGTTGTCCAGGTCGGTGCGGCGAAAGACAATCCCGGAACCGGCAGGCGCGGGAACGAGACGCATATTCACCATCGCGCCACTGTGCAGGCCCACGCCGGCAAAGCTGATCTCGGATTGAATGGTCTGCTCTAAGTGAGCTGGACCTGAAGGGCCGACTACCGCTTGGACGCTCATTCTGAAAACTAGGTTACAGGCGTGAGAATAAGGGAAAGTGTAGCAAATTGACCACACTCTTGAGTTCTCCCCAACAGGTGTTTACTAACCTGGTTCACCCACTCCCCTCGGCCTTGCAGCATAATTACGTTTATTTTGTTGCACTTACGAGACCCCCTGCACGGGAAGCTTGACCCACCTCCGCCAGCAACGCAACCACCCGGCAGATCGGTAGTCCGACCACGTTGAAATAATCGCCCTCAATTCTGGGGATCCAGCGCGCTGCGTAGCCCTGAATCGCGTACGCTCCGGCCTTGTCCATGGGATCGCCCGTAGTCACATAGGCATGGATCTCGGACTGCGTCATCAGGTTGAATGTCACCTGCGTGATCTCGACATCGGAGACGATCTTCCCGCCCCCCCCATGGCCCCCCACAGAGATTGCTGCGATCCCGGTCAGCACGGCGTGGGTTCTACCGGAAAGCAGGTTCAACATCCGGATGGCGTCGGCCTGGTCCTTCGGCTTACCCAGAATGACCTCTCCGGGCAGCACCACCGCAGTGTCCGCCGCCAGCACCACGATACCTTCGTCGCTGCTTGGGTCACTGGCATGCAGCGCGCAGATAGTCTGGGCTTTTTCGACTGCGATCCGCTGCACATAAGCCGCAGCGGCCTCGTGCGGCAGCGGTGTCTCGTCGATCTCGGAGACTTCCACGGTGAACTGGAGCCCGGCCTGCGCAAGCAGTTCGCGACGGCGGGGCGAGGCAGAGGCAAGAATCAACATGGCTACCGCGCTTTCGCGTTCAGGGTTGTGGTCAGGACGACCTGCATGGTGTGCGCCCCGCCGGGCTGCAGCGTGATCGCCTGCGCGCCGGTATTGGCAGTCTCGACGCACAGAAAACCCGGCCAATCGTTCGGGCCAAGGTCCGCCATCGCGGCCGACGCCTTATCCCACGGGTTCCAGACAATCGTCGTCGCCGAGTTGACCTTCGCAATCGTAATCGTGCGGGCATTGCCGGTGTCGGCGATATGCGTTGTTGCCGTATTGGCGGGGTAGACGCGGTCGGTCCAGCTTGCAACCGTCAGCGGCCCGGCCGGCCCGGTCTTCTCGCGCATCGCGTCCGTCTTGTCCAGGAACTTTGCGCTCTCCAAACCGGTAATCGGGCTCTTCGTAACATCTGCAACGTGGAAGTAGGTATGCAGCGCCTCTTCAAACTCCAGGGGATCCTGCCCGGGGTTCGCGACCGATAAGCGCAGCGTTACGCTCTGGGAATTCGCACCCCCTGCACCAAAGATCATCTCGTAGGCCAGGCGAAAATCGCCGCAGCCGAAGTGTCTGCTGAGCTCGCTCGGGGCCAGCGTAAAGGTCAGATGCAGGGCCGGATGTTCGCCCGGAACCAACGCCGCGAAGGCGAACTCCCACTCCTGCAGGCGCGCGAATCCGTGCGAAGGGCCGGGCTTGCCGCTGTCGTGTCCCTTGGTGTCCGTCGCGAACCACGGGAAGCATACAGGGATGCCACCTCGGATCGGCTTGCCCTGCGCAAACTCCGACCTCGACGACACAAAAAGCACCGGAGCCTGACCCGCTGGGTGCCAGTGGGTCAGGTGCGCGCCGTGGAGATACACCGTCGCCAGGCAGTTGGGCAAGGTCACCTGCGCGCGGGCAAGACCGTTGTTTTCGTCGAAAGCGAGAATGCCAGGCAGGGCGAAATGTTCGTTCAATTGGGCGAGCGTCATCTTGGTTGCCAGTGTACGCGGAGCGCGCATCCGGGCGTAAATCCGGGCCTGAATGATCAGGGCTCTTCTTTGCAGCATTGAAAGAATCCTGGCGCGCAGGCCCAGGCGTGGCAGCTTGCATACAGGCCCGGCAAAGACATCGTCCAGTCGCTGGATCGGTTCAACGAAAGCATGTTGGTGCGCTAGACTCAGCCTGTGGACTAACCACAAAGACCCATTCGACCGGATGCTCGTAGCGCAGTCTATCGTGGAGAGCGTCCCTTTACCGTCGATGGATGAGACCCTTGCGGGCTATCCGGGACCAATCTGGAAGGTGTAATGAAGAGATCTCCGGTGTTGTTGATTCATGGTGGGGCCTGGGCGATGCCCAATGACGAGATGGAGGCGCATGAGCGAGGCATCGCCAACGCGCTCGATACAGGCTACGCGGTGTTGGAACGTGGCGGGACTGCGGTGCAGGCGGTCGAGGCCGCAATCGTCGTAATGGAAGATGACGAGGCCTTCGACGCTGGTCGCGGCTCCTACCTGACCCGCGATGGCCGCGTGCAGCTGGATGCGCTGCTCATGAATGGAGAAAATCTGCGTGCGGGCGGCGTCGCCTGTGTGGAGCATCTTCCCAACCCCATCAAGGCTGCCCGGCTTGTCCTCGACGAAAGCCCCCACATCTACTTCGTCGGCATTGGCGCCGAGCGCTTTGCAACAGCGCACGGCATGCGTCTCTGCGACAACATGGACCTCGTCATTCCGCGTGAGCAGAAGCGCCTTTACGCAGCCCAGGAGGCTGAATCCAGGGGCCACCGTGACACCACCTTCTCTGGCGGCTCGGCATCCTCCGGCGGCTCGGCATTCTCCAGCGGCTCGGCGGTACCCGCAATGCCGTCGGACCCCATGCTTTCGCACGACACAGTCGGCGCGGTGGCCCTCGATGCGCACGGCAATCTCGCAGCCGGAACCAGCACTGGCGGCACGTTGAACAAGGCTCCCGGGCGCGTAGGCGATTCGTCCCTCATCGGCTGCGGCTGCTATGCGGATAACCTCTCCGCCGCAGTCTCGCTCACAGGCTGGGGCGAGCCCATCATGAAGCTCGTTCTGGGCAAGTGGGCCGTAGACAAAATAGCCGCCGGATACTCCCCGCAGGAGGCCGCATCCTCAGCCATCGCCTACCTCTTCGACCGTCTAGGCGGGCACGGCGGAGTCATCCTGCTCGGCCCCGATGGCCAGATCGGCATAGCCCACAACACCCCCCGAATGGCCTGGGGTCTCGCGACTGCAAAAGAGCGGTCGCTGGGCGTCACGCGAAATTAGCAACCTCCCCGTCCACTAGAAAAGCAACGGGGATAAGAGAGTTTCTGCTCTCTTATCCCCGTTGCTTTTTGCCGTATCCCAGGTTGCTTAGAACGAAACCTTACCCACCAGCTGCAGTTGCCGCGACGAGCCGGAGTCCGCCACCGGGAACCGGGTTGCGGCTATCTGGCCGAACGAGGCGCTGGCAACGCTGGCCGTCGGATTCCCAAAGCTGGCATGGTTGGCCACGTCGAACGCGTCGAGCCGAAGCTGGAAGTTGACCCGCTCCGTGATCTTTGTGTTCTTCTCCAGCGAAACATCCAGGTTGGAGAAGCGTGGTCCCGTGATTGAGTTGCGCCGCACATTGCCGAACCCCGCTGGCGTGAAGGTTCCGGCAGGCGAGGTCGAACCCGCATTCTGGAAGACGCAACCCGCGACCACCGCACCGCCCTGGTTGCATACCGGGGCGATGAAGTAGTTCACGGTACCGTTGGCGTTATTTGAAAGGCGGGAGGCGACCGGGCCAAGCTGGTTAGGATGAATCAGGCCCGAAACCCCGGTGTAGGTCGACGTCGTGGTGATGTTGATGGGATTGCCCGTCTGCCACTGTTCGATGCCCGAGAGACGAAACCCACCAAAGATGCGGTCGTTGCCCCTGTGGCTGATGACCGGAACATCCCACACCGCGTTGGCCGCAATGCGGTCGCGAACGTCATAGTCGGACAGGCCATAGTTGCTTTGAGCATTGTTGGAATCCTGCAACACATAGCCTCCCTGCGAGCCAAGCGAGTTCAGGTCCATCGACTTGCTCCAGCTATACGTCACCAAAAACTGCAAACCATGTGAAAGACCCTTGGTCGCCGTAAACCACAGGCCGTTGTAATTGGAGTGCGAAATCGAGTCGACTTCAGCAATATTTGCGGCAGCAAGTGACGTGTTGGGCTTGTAGGCGCTGGAGGCGGAGATCGCCTGGAAAGGACGCGAAGCATTCGTGCCGTTGGAAGGTTGGTTCGCGTTGACGCGAACGCGGAGATGTTTGCCTTGCGAGCCGAAGTAGCCCATTGTCAGCACGACACTCTGCGGAAGCTGCTGCTGGATGTTGAAGTTGTAAGTTTCGGTGTACGCGTTGGAGAAGTTGGGACGGATGGCGGCGATCGCGATGCTGTTGCCGGCGGCCGCAGCGTAGATATTCGCAACAGAGATCGGCGTAGTCGAAGAGCTGTAAGACACACCGGTCGCAAAGGGCGGGTTACCTGCAAGTCCGGTGACCGCGTTTGAAGTGGGCTGGTCCGCCATGATGCCGTAGCCGCTGCGAACGATCGTCTTGCCATCCTTGTAAGGATCCCACGTGAAGCCAACACGCGGCTCATAGTTATAGTTCTGGTCGTACGGCCTGTGAACCTGCACGAGCGAAGCTGTCCTGGGGTCGAAGTTGATGAAACGGTCTGCACCCTCGGTCGGCGTGCCGTTCCACTCAAAACGCAGTCCAAGTTCCAGGGTAATGTTGCTGGCCAGCTTGTAGTTGTCTTCGAGAAACGCCGCCGCTGCATTGACGAATACACGGCTGTTGACCGCACTCGGAGTAATGGCGAAGGCGTTGGCAAAGCCGTTGACGAATCCATTGGCCGTAACCACACCCAGGCTATTGACGGTGCCGAATTTATTGAACGTCAGCGAGCCCGTATCGTTGGCAAAGCTGTTGGCAACCTGCCGGCGATACTCGCCACCCACCTTGATCGTGTGCTTTCCACGCAGGTAAGTCAGCGTGTCGTTGAAGAGCCCGAGGTTATCCGTGCGGCCCTGCGGAAAGCCAGCCGGGCCGCCAAAGTTGGTGCCCACATCCGACAGCGCGATCTGTGGAATCCCCACCGGCAGATTGACGCCATCTCCAATGCCAATCGACGCAGGATTGGTCACCACATTCGGCGTGAACGAGATGGAGATACGGTTGCCGCCGATGCGTGCTTCGTTTGAAAGCGTCGGAGAGAAGATGTGATAAAAGCTGGCGGTCCCCACCTGGCGATGCGCGTTGCGGTGATCGCCAAATCCCGGAACATTATTGCCTTGCAGGTTCGGCTCGGTGCGAATGTCTTTCTGGAACGCATAGAAGACATGCACCTGGTTCTTCTGGCTGAACTGCGTGAAAACATCGCCCGTAAACTGATCCACATTGACCGGCCCGGAGGCGGTGCCGGTAAAGCGCGTGCCGGTCGCGTCGTTCGCGATCGGAATCAGTGCGGTCAGCGCAACCGCAGCCGGATTGTTCACCTGGGCGACCTGCGCACGCTGAGCGGCGGTTAGAACGCCTCCGTTCAGGATCAGGTCCTGGTGCTGACGGAGACCTTCATAGCTGCCAAAGAAGAAAGCCTTGTCACGGAAGATAGGGCCGCCGAGCGCTGCGCCAAAATTATTGCGTTTCAGCACATTCTGCTTTGCGGGCGCACGGTTGAAGTAGTTGCGAGCGTCCAGATAATTATTCCGGAAGTAGTCGAAAACCTCACCATGGAACTTGTTCGTGCCGGACCGGGTGCTAACGTTCACAATCGAGCCGGAACTCCGGCCATACTCAGCCGAATAAGTCGAGTTACTGATCTTGAACTCGGAAGTAGTGTTGATCGACGGCTGAAACGTAATCTGATTCTGCGCAATGTCATTAAGGTTGACACCGTTAATCTGGAAGTTGACCGAGTCCTCACGATTGCCCGCAGTGATAAACGAGTTGGCCCCAAGACCGCGACTGGGAGCCGTCAGCGAGCCCGACGAAGGAGCCGTCACGCCGCCGGGGGTCAGCACCGTCAAGTCAAGAAAGTGACGGCCATTCAGCGGAAGCTCCTGCACCGTCCGCTGGTCGATGACAGATCCAACAGTAATCGTATCTGCGATGATGACGCTGGCCGCGCTATTGACCTCAACTGTCTGTCCCTCTGCGTTGACCGAAAGCTGGACATTGATCGTGATCCTCTGGTCGACGTCCAACTGAATCTTCGGCACGGTATACAGACCAAAGCCCGCAGATTGAACCACAACCTTGTAATCGCCCGGCTGCAACGTCGGAACAAAGTAGATGCCGGCGGAGTCCGAAACGACGTTGCGCTCTGATCCTGTCGCGATCCCGGTGACCTTGACGGAAGCATTCGGCACCACTGCGCCCGTGGCGTCGGTAACCAGTCCGGTCAAGCTCGCGGTGGTCTGACCATAAGCCGCTCCGGTAAACGAAATCGCCGCACATGCGGCCGAGACAAGAAGAGTGCGATGGTGCGAAAAGTGTTTCATGTAAAGAGTCTCCGGAAGTCGGGAATCGCAATCAGGCCTGGATGGTTTGCTTGAGACGTATACATGTGTTCATCACGCCAGGGGGTGGCGGAGGAGAAGACTTTCAAAGCCAACAACATCGGGCAAATCATTCGGAACAACCCGTCTTGGCATAATTAATAAAGTGTCAAAAGAATGGCATAAATGGCCCAACCAGTCAAACGTGAATTAGAAGAAATGCCCCTTCGTCAATACCACTTCGATGGCACAGCTAAAATCGAAAGGAATGCAGCCCCCTCCGCTCTTCCCCACACCACCTGATCCTCGACTGGCCCAGCTGCACGCTCTCCTTCTGGAGCGATACGGCCGTCCTGCGCCCCGGGTTCCGTGGGATCCGCTCACACAGTTCATTTATTCGCTCCTCTCCTCCCGCAGCAGGACCGAGGACTCGCAACAAGTCATGCGCGATCTCCGCACGCGATTCCCGGATTGGCAAGACCTGCGCGATGCCCCCGCAGACGAGATCGAACGCACCATCCAGGTCGTCACTTTTCCGGAGACCAAGGCGCCCCGCCTCAAACTCGCGCTCCTCCAGATCACGGCCCGGTACGGCTCCCTCACGCTGGATTTTCTCGCCAAATACCGTACGGAAAAAATCCGCGAATGGCTGGAGCAGTTTGAGGGCGTAGGCCCCCAGGTCTCCGCCGCCGTCGTCAACTTCTCCACCCTGCGCCGCCGCGCGTTATCCGTGGACGCCAACCATCTGCGCGTCAGCCAGCGCCTCGCCCTGACCCCCAGGGCCGACGGAGGCATCACCGAAGAGCGGCTCATGCGCCTCATCCCGGAAGAATGGGACGCCGCCATGCTGGACGAGCATCATTCCCTCGTCAAGCTTCACGCACAGACCCTCTGCGTCTTCACCGAACCTGCCTGCGGTACCTGCCCGCTCCTCGGCATGTGCCCCACCGGCAAGCGCCGCCAGGCAACACCGAGTCCATCATGAGGAACCCGCCATAAGTCGGAAAAAGTAAATCAGGCGCACCCTCTCTGGCTTACACACATCCAACAAGTTACGATCGGGTCAAGTACGCTTTTACCCCGCAACAGTCTCAACAGAGCGAAAGCAGGCGGCGGACCCCGTGGTCTTGTTGTCTATGAGGTCGTCTTGCAAGCTGCACCGAACCCGATGAATCCTGCCACCCCACCCATCCCGGCCCCGAGCGACAGCGTACCTCCGGGATCCCGATTCACCTCCTTCCTCGTCGCTCTCTCGCTGCTGGTCCTGCTTCCCCTCACGGGTTGCATACGGACCCACGTCGTCGACAGGACCGTGGTCCCCTCGCGCCTGATGGACGCGACCCTCGAGCAACTCGTCAAGCAGATGAACGACCGTTTCGGTGCCATCCAGACCCTCAACGCAACCGTAGACATCACGGCCACCACCGGCGGCCATCACGAAGGACAGGTAAAGGAGATTCCCGCCTCTGCCGGCTACATCTTCCTGCGCAAACCGCTAGATCTGCGCGTCCTGATGCTGGTGCCCGTCCTTCGTTCGCGCGCTCTCGACATGGTCTCCGACGGCAAGGTCTTCAAGCTCCTGATGACCGTTCCCGCCACGCCCGCACGCGCCATCGAAGGCTCCGAACAGGTCACCAGGCCCAGCAAGAACGGCCTCGAAAATCTTCGGCCCAGCGTCATTCGCGACGCTCTCCTCGTCCCCGCCGTTCAGCCCGACGAATATATGGACATGACCGAAAGCTCCCGGCTTACGGTGCCGGTCTACGGCAAGAAGGCAAGGATTGAAGAACCCGACTACGACGTGGTCTTCCTGCTGAACCGCAGCGACCACGTCCTCGAGCGCGTCCGCGTCATCCACATCTCGCGCGTCACGCTTCTGCCCTACCAGCAGGATATCTACGATCACTCCGGCCACGTCGTTACCGTAGTCGCCTATGACCGATATCAGAAGTTCGGCGATATCGACTTCCCCACCAGTATCCTGATCACGCGCCCACTGGACGAGTACACCCTCAGGATCGATATCTCCAAGCTGGTGATCAACGGCAAGCTGGATGACGAGCAGTTCCAGCTAAAGTTCCCTGAAGGTCTCGCCGTCCGCAACATGCCTTAGGCATCTCCCCCCGCAGCACAAGACAGCCACACCCCGTCTACCCGGGCTTATCCCCCCGGGGCGTTACGATAGAAGCAAGGGGCGGACAAGCAGCTTGAACAACTGGATTGAAATCTCCGAGGCCAACCTCACCCACAACTTCCGCACCCTGCAAGCCGCAGCCGGCGACACCACCGAAATCATCGCCGTGGTCAAAGCCAACGCCTACGGGCATGGCGTGGAGGTCTGCTCCGCCATGCTGGCCCGTGCCGGCGCCATGTGGCTCGGCGTCACCTGTGCCAGCGAAGGCGCACGGGCCCGCGCCGCCATTGCCGACCCCACCATCCACATCGTCATCATGTGCGGCTTCCTCCCGGAGGACGTTCCGCTCATCCTCCTGCACGGCCTCACCCCCGTCGTCTGGACCTTGGAGCAGGTCGCGTGGCTTGAAGGAACCCCCGGCCTGCGCGTTCATATTGAAGTCGATACCGGCATGGGCCGACAGGGCGCAGTCCCCGGCAACGAACTCGACAAGCTCCTCCATCGCATTCTCCAGGCAAAGATAGTCGCGGAAGGCATCTTCACCCACTTCTGCAGCTCGGAAGTCGCGAACTCCGCGCTGACCCGTCACCAGCAACGCCTCTTTGAAGGTGCAGTGGCCCAGGCCCAGGCCGCTGGAGTCCAGCCCGATTGGGTGCACGCCGGCAACTCATCCGCACTGGACAATCCAGCCCAGGTCACCCCCTGGCTCGCCCACCTTGCCGCCTCCGTCAACGCTCGCGCCATGGTGCGCACCGGGCTCGCCCTCTATGGCTATTGCTTACCCATCGAAGGAGACGCCAGGCCCCACGTCCAGCCGGACCTGCGGCCTGTCATGACCTGGAAAGCTCATGTCCTGTCCGTCCGCTCGCTCGCAGCCGGTGACACCGTCGGCTACAACGCCACCTTTACCGCCCAGCGACCCACGCGCGCGGCTCTGCTCCCGGTAGGCTACGCCGACGGCCTCCGCCGCGAACTCTCCTACCCCTCCGGCTGGGTCATGCTCCATGGCCAGCGAGCCCAGGTCCTCGGCCGCGTCTCCATGAATCTCACCGTCGTCGACGTCACCGCCATCGAAGCCGTCGCCACCGGCGATGAAGCCATCCTTCTCGGCGAGGGCATCACCGCCGATCAACACGCAAAGCTGGCCCACACCATCGCCTACGAGATCGTCTGCGGCGTCCATCCCTGCGGCTAAGGTTGCGTCCTCTGCCCATCGCCCGTTAGCATCGGTTCATGGAAGCTCCATTGAACAACACTGCACGCCGCTCGGAAGATATTGCCCTCGATCTGCTCAAGTTCGTCGCCTCGCACGCGAACGTCGGCAACAAGCCGTCGGGTTCCACCGGTTTCGCTGTCCCCTCCGCCGTCAAGCCGGACGATCAGGTCTCGCACCTGCTTGAGCTCTACGCCCGTTGCCGCGAGGCCGTTGAAGCGCCCGCAGAGAAGTAGTGCGGGTGTCGTCCTCTTCGGGCGATCTCACCAGAATCGCCGTCGTCGGCGCCGGGGCCTTCGGGCGCAATCATCTACGGGTCTACCGCGAGCTTGAACTCGCCGGTGAACCCATACGCCTGGTCGCCGTCGTGGACGCCAACGAAGCCGTCCGCAGCGAGGCCGTCGCTCAATACAATATCCCGGCCTTCACCTCCGTCGAAGAACTCCTCACCCTCGGCATCGAGATCGACGCCGCCAGCATCTGCGTTCCCACCGTGCATCACGCCGCAGCGGCCCGGCCCCTGCTGGCTGCGGGCGTCGATCTTCTCATCGAAAAACCCCTTGCCGCCACGCTCCAACAAGCCGACGAGCTCATCGCCCTGGCTGCGCAGCACGGCCGCACCCTCCAGGTCGGGCACCTCGAGCGCTTCAACCCCGCCGTCGTCGCATCCCGCGCCCACCTTAACCGGCCCATGTTCTTTGAGGCGCACCGCCTCAGCATCTTCACCCCGCGTTCGCTCGATGTCGACGTAGTCCTCGATCTCATGATCCACGACCTCGACATCGTGCTCTCGCTCGTAGCCTCTCCCGTCCGCGAAGTCCGAGCCGTAGGCCTGCCCGTCCTCTCCCCGACAGTCGACATCGCCAACGTCCGCCTGGAGTTCGAAAACGGCTGCATCGCCAACTTCACCGCCTCCCGCGTCTCTACTGAGCGTGTCCGCAAGCTGCGCTTCTTCCAGCCCCACCAATACCTTTCGCTCGACTTCGCCCGCCAGGACCTGCTCCTCATCGACGTCACTGCCGCCGCCGGCCTCAGCATTCCGCAACTCACGGAACTCATCGAGCGCCACTCCAAACCCGAGCCCGAGGGAGCGCCCCGCCACCCCACCGCCGGCCTCAACATGAGCAAGATCCCCGTCCAGCCCGGCGAGCCGCTGAGGCTTGAATTAGCCGCCTTCCTCAAGGCCGTCCGAGAGCGCAGCCAGCCCATAGTTGACGCCGCCGCTGGTCGCCGAGCCCTCGCCCTGGCCCTCGAAATCAACGCCGCCATAGCTGCCCACGCCGCCCGCGCCGGCCTCTCCCTCTAAGCGTTCACACCCCCCAAAGATTGCATGCCCGATTTATCGCAGCCCGAATCCCCAAAATTGTCAGCCTGGGCGAAGTCGAATTGCTCCACCATCTCAAACAGAAGTGGACGTTCTATTCGCTCGGCAAGTAACAATCTGCGTCCCCCCACACACCGCCTTGGGTGTTCTGAAGATATCCGCTCAATACTAGCCGGATACCAGAAAACCATCTTCTTTTAGAAGCGGATTATGCATTGAATAAACTAAGTGGTCCCGCCTCGCCTTGGCCCTTCAAGCTGTAAATAGCGATGCTTGTTTCCTCTGAAGCCTGGAACAGAAAGCCTGACACTTTTTCTTATTGTTATAACTTCATTCTGCGTGGATCGGTCTTTCTAACAGACCTGTCGGGAAATGTGTGTTCTCCGACTGCATTATCCAGGAGAGTCACATAAGAGCAGTGAAGTCTGGTTCCTTGGTCCGATCAATAAGAAGCCTCGCTTTCGCGACCGACGCAATGGGCTCAGATATAAAATCGGGTACGTCCATATGCGTGCTGTAAATGAATATAAGAGCGCATAGTCTGCAACTTTGTGAGCTGTCATCACACGACATCATCCCCGCCTCAAAATGAATGCCTCACTCATGGCGTTTCTATCGCCCTGTCTGAGTATTCCGCAGGGCGACCCGACGTCAGCCAAGCTCCCGCGAAGGTTCACGAGTGCAATCACGTTCAATAGATCAGGCATCGTGCGGCACTTCTTCACGCCTCCCGTAATTTCGGAGCAAGCCGCACGGTAGGGATGAATGACACCCGAACTTCGCAGCAAACCTTTACAGATTGTCCTGAGCTCCACAGGTGACTTCTCTTGGCCGATAGCCGACTGAATGAAGTCGACGCTTGGCCTTCAAAGGTATTGAAGAAAATTCCTGATCCACTGCAAGTGCGATTGATCCTGGCCGAACAGTATTACTGCTGGAATGTGATCTTGGAAAGCATCAAATAAATGTATTTATTTAGGGTACTTTAGTATTAAACAGCTAATAATAGCC
>JAYVZP010000039.1:0-36748 GCA_043783275.1 Rhodanobacteraceae bacterium | reverse complement strand
TCACGCGCCGCGCCAGGCGATCGAACCACAGGTAGATGACGGGGGTGGTGAAAAGCGTCAGCGCCTGGGAGAGGATCAGGCCGCCCACCATGGTGATGCCCAGGGGATGGCGAAGCTCCGAGCCGACGCCCGTGCCGAGCGCAAGCGGCAGCGCGCCGAGCAGCGCCGACATGGTGGTCATGAGAATCGGCCTGAAGCGCAGCAGGCTCGCCTGGAAAATCGCCTCGCGCGGCGCCTTGCCTTCGTGGCGCTCGGCGTCCAGGGCGAAATCGATCATCATGATGGCGTTCTTCTTCACGATGCCGATGAGCAGGATGATGCCGATCAACGCAATGACGCTGAGATCGACGTGAAAGATCAGCAGCGCAAGGATGGCGCCGACGCCCGCGGACGGCAGCGTTGAAAGAATCGTGATGGGGTGAATGTAGCTCTCATAAAGCACACCCAGAACGATGTACACCACGATAAGCGCCGCGAGAATCAGCAGCGGCTCATTGGTGAGCGAAGCCTCAAAAGCAGCCGCTGAGCCCTGGAACTGAGCATTGACGCTGGCCGGCGGCTGAAGCTGTTTGTTGATGTTGTTGACGACCGAGACTGCGTCGCCGATGGACTTGCCGGGAGCCAGGTTGAAGGAGATGGTCGTGGAAGGGAACTGTCCCTGGTGGTTGATGGCGAGTGGCACTTCACGTTGCTCAACTTGAGTAAAGGCGGAGATCGGAACCAGCGTACCGTTGCTGCTCTTGACGTAAATATTGTCGAGCGATGCGAGATTGCGCTGGAACTTGGACCCGACCTCCATGACCACGTGGTATTGGTTCTGCTGGGTGAACATCGTCGAGACCTGACGCTGACCGAAGGCGTCGTCGAGCGTATCGTCGATGTTCTGCGGCGTGATGCCCAGGCGGCTGGCAGTGTCGCGGTCGATGACGAGGTTGGCCTCAAGCCCTTTCAACTGCTGGTCGCTGGCCACGTCGCGGAGGACGTCATCGTGCTTCTGGAATTCAGCGACGAGCTTGTCGGTCCAGACGGCCAATTCCTTGGGGTTCGCGTCCTCCACAGAATATTGGTATTGGGTGCGGCTGACGCGGTCTTCCACCGTGAGATCCTGCAGGGGCTGCAGGAATGTCTGCATGCCGTCAACCTGGGCGACCTGTGGCTGCAGGCGTGTAATGACATCCTGCGCCGTCTCGGTGCGGGTTTCGCGATCCTTCAGGTTGATCTGGATGCGGCCGCTATTGAGCGTGGAGTTGTTGGCATCGATGCCTATGAAGGAGGAGATGCTTGCGACCGCAGGATCCTTCAAAATGATGGACGCGACAGTCTTCTGGCGGTCCGCCATGGCGGGAAAGCTGATTGACTGCGGCGCTTCAGTTATGCCGAGCAGTACGCCCGTATCCTGCACCGGGAAGAAGCCCTTGGGCACGATGATGTAGAGGAAAATCGTGAGCCCGAAGGTTGCGGCGGTGACAAGCAGGGTCAGAACCTGGTGTTTGAGCACCCAGCGAACGCCGGTGCCGTACTTCGCGATGACGTAAGCGAAGAACTCTTCAGATTTCTTATAGAAATTGCTTTGCTCGCTCTCCGGCGTGTGCTTGAGCAGCTTGGCAGCCATCATCGGCGTCAGGGTGAGCGAGACGACGGCGGAGACCAGGATGGTGACGGCCAGCGTGACAGCAAACTCGCGGAAGAGCCGGCCTACGATATCGCCCATGAACAGAAGGGGAATGAGCACGGCGATGAGCGAGATCGTCAGCGAGAGAATCGTGAAGCCGATCTGCTCGGAGCCTTTGAGCGCGGCGTCGAGAGGCGAGTCGCCTTCTTCGATGTAGCGCGAGATATTTTCCACCATGACGATGGCGTCGTCCACGACGAAGCCGGTGGAGATGGTGAGGGCCATCAAGCTCAGGTTGTTGAGACTGTAGCCGAACAAATACATGACGCCAAAGGTGCCTACGATGGACAGCGGGACGGCGACGGCAGGAATTAGGGTGGCGCGGATGGACCGCAGAAAGAGGAAGATGACCATCACGACGAGAGCGATGGTGAGGCAAAGCTCGAACTCCACGTCTTTGACCGAGGCGCGGATAGTGTTGGTGCGATCGGTCAGCACTTCAAGTGTGACGGTAGCGGGCAGCGACTGACGGAGTTGCGGGAGGAGCGCCTGGACTTCATCGACGACGCCAATAATATTGGCTCCGGGCTGTCGCTGAATGTTGACAATGACGGCGGGGTCGAGCGTCTCGTCGCGTGCGGGTGTGGTCTTGGTGGCATCTACTTTCGCAAAGCCTCGCCAGGCGGCCTGGTAGAGGTTCTCGGAGCTATCGACGGCGTTGGCAACGTCCGACAGGCGCACTGGCGAGCCATTGCGATAGGCAATGATGACTTTGCCGTAGTCGGCGCTCGAGAGAAGCTGGTCGTTGGCGCCGATGGTGAAGGCTTGTTTGGAGCCGTTGAGGCTGCCCTTGGCCTGATCGACGTTTGCGGTGCCAAGCGCGGTGCGAATGTCTTCCAGTCCCAGGCCGTAGTTGGAAAGAGCCGTGGGATTGGCCTGGATGCGGACCGCGGGCTTCTGGCCGCCGGCGATGGCGACAAGACCGACGCCTGAAAGTTGCGAGATCTTCTGCGCAAGGATGGTGTCCGCAAGATCTTCCACCTTGTTCAGTTCCAGTGAGTTGCTCGTCAGGGCAAGCGTCATGATGGGCGCGTCGGCGGGGTTGACTTTGCTATAGGTGGGCGGGTTGGGAAGGTCCTTGGGGAGGAAGGTGAAGCTGGCGTTGATCGCTTGCTGAACGTCCTGCTGGGCGACGTCGATGCTCTCCGTCAGGCCAAATTGAAGGGTGATGACGCTCCCGCCGCCAGAGCTGCTGGAGGTCATCTGGGAGAGGCCGGGGATCTGGCCGAACTGGCGCTCAAGCGGAGCGGTGACGGAACTGGCCATGACGTCCGGGCTGGCGCCGGGGTAGAACGTCTGGACCTGGATGATGGGGTAGTCGACCTGGGGGAGCGCGCTGACCGGCAGTTGCAGGTAGGCGACGATGCCGGCAAGGAAAATGGCCACCATCAGCAGAACGGTGGCCACAGGCCGCAGAATGAATGGCCGTGAAAGGTTCATCGATTGGTCCCGGTCGCACGCTTGGAGGGTTCTCCGCCGCTCTTGTGACCAGTATCTGGGCTTTTGTGTGCAGGCGTCCCCTGGTCAGGCGAGGAGGGCTGCGGGGCAGCGGTAGAGCTGGAGGGTGGGCTATCCGTGCCGATCTTTTGAGTGGAACGTCCGCCGGTGTTTGAGACTCCTTGTTGGGGCTGGACGTGGGTGAACCTCTTGAGCTTCTCCTGCCCGTCGATGACGATCTGGTCACCGGCCTGGACGCCGCTCTTCAGGATGACCTGCGAGCCTTCGGTCAGGTCCGTCTCGACATTTTGCATGTCAACGAAGTAGCGAGGGCCCTTCTGCTGAGGGTCTCCGGCGGGGATGCCGGAAGCCTTTGCCGCTGGCGCTGCGGAACCAGGCCCCTTGCCAGCGCTACTGCGGGTTCCGTCAGCCTGAGGGCAGCCCGTTTTCGGGCAGGGCTTGACTACGTAGACGAAGTTGCCGTTGGAGCCGGTCTGGATAGCGGCGGCGGGGACGACGAGGGCGTTCGGCCGCTGCTCCAGGATAAGGCGGATGTTGACGAATTGGTTAGGGAAGAGGGCGCCATCCTTGTTTTCGAAGATGGCCTTGGCCTTGATAGTCCCGGTGGTGGTGTCTATTTGATTGTCGACTGTCAGGAGCGTGCCGCTGGCAAGGTGAGTGGTCTCGGAGCGGTCGAAGGCTTCGACAACGAGCTTGCGGCCCTCGCGGAGACCCTTGAGGACGGTGGGGAGCTGGTCTTCCGGAAGCGTGAAGATCACGGCGATGGGCTGCAGTTGCGTGACAACGAGGAGGCCGTTGGCGTCGGACGCATGGACGATGTTGCCGGCGTCCACCTGGCGCAGGCCGACGACGCCGTTGATCGGCGAGGTAATTGTGGTGTAGGAGACGTTGACTTTGGCGGCCTGGATAGCGGCGCGGTCGGCGGCGAGTATACCTACACTCTGTCCGGCGGAAGAGACCTGGACCTGCTCGCTCTCCTTTGACACGACCCCGGCCTGGTAGAGGGCCATGTAGCGATTGGCCTCGGCCTTGGAATTGGCGGCGGCGGCTTCATCCTTTGTGAGTTGCCCTTGCGCCTGGGCGACGGCCGCTTCATAGGGGCGCGGGTCGATGGTAGCGAGAACCTGTCCCTGGCGAACCTGCTGGCCTTCGCGCACTGACACGGAGAGGAGTTGGCCGTCGACACGGCTCTTGATGGTAACGGTGTTGTATGCGGTCACGGTGCCGAGTGCCGTCAGATAAATGGGCATGGTCTTCGACAGCACCGGCGCAACCGTGACTGGGATGGGACGGTTGGCTGCCTGTTCTGTTCTGGCTTCGGTCGCAGCAGCTTCCTTCTTGTTGCTGGAGAGTCTCCACCAGGTAAACCCGGCGGCGGCCAGCAGGATCAAGATCAGCGTAAGACGTCTGAACAAGCCACTAATGTTTCTTGCAGGCGCAGGAAGAGCCTTTTGGGTGTGGGGCGCGGGCAACGCCTGTCGATCCTGTTCACTCTGCTCACTTACCGGCATAGGATTTCGTCACCATTCTTTTTGCGCTCTAGTCGGGAAAAACCCACGGAGGGCAAGTGGAGATAAGGGGTTCAAACGAAATAATACAGAGGATTGACGTAGCCACGCACACGAGAGTTTCGAGAAACCCGGTGTAAGCTGAAGATTCACTAAAAGACAGCGGGTGAATGCAGGAAGCAAACCAGGTTTGCGCATCCGGCAAGCCGTTTTCAATTTTGCACGCAAGCGAGTCAGTTTTGGCTACGTGATTGCCAACCCAGGAGTGTTGCCTTGTCTATTGAGCCCCGCAGGCAGCACGTAAAGCCTAATCCATATCTGGCGCTTCCGCTTTGCGTGGATCTGGACGGGACACTGGTGAAGTCGGATACGCTGGTGGATTCCGTGCTGGTGCTGGCCCGCTCGAATCCGCGGGCGTTGCTCTCGATTCCGGGCTGGCTCGCGAAGGGCAAGGCTGGGTTCAAACAGCACATTGCAGATTCGGTTGCGCTGGACGTGGCTGCGCTCCCTTATAACAAGCCGCTTTTGGAATTTTTAAAGCGACAACATGCTTCGGGACGGGCCCTGTACCTTGCGACCGCCTCCAATCGCAGGTCGGCCGAAGCCGTAGCGGAGTACCTGGGGGTCTTTGAAGATACGTTGGCATCCGGCGTGGACCACAACTTGTCTGGAGCCAACAAGCTAGAGGCGTTTCGGCAGCGTTTCGGCGAGCATTTTTCATATATTGGGAACGCCGGGCCCGATTTGTCGATTTTGACGGCATGTCGAGAGCCCATGGTGGCGAATCCGTCGAAGGGGTTGATGGCGGGGCTGCGCGAGGCTCACGTAGTGCCGGCGCATATCTTCCGGGATGGGGCCAGGCCGCTCAAAGCTTGGCTGCGGGCCATTCGACTGCACCAATGGGCGAAGAATGCGCTGGTCTTTCTGCCCCTGCTGCTGGCGCATGCGTGGCGCGGGCCGCAGGCGTTGGGAGCGGTGTTGGGGGCGATGTTTGCCTTTCTTTCGTTTGGTCTTTGCGCCAGTGCGACTTACATCGTTAACGATCTTCTGGATATCGAGGCCGATCGCCGGCATCCGACAAAGCGCCGCCGGCCCTTCGCCGCCGGCAATCTGTCTGCGATCTCAGGCGTTGTGGTCGTCTGCACTTTTCTGGCTGCATCAATACTCGTTGCGGTGTTGCTGCCCTATGCGACCGCACGAGTCGGCCCTGCACTGCAGATGCCGTACGGGATGTTGAAGTGGCTGGCGGTGTATTTCATTTCGACCACCGCTTACTCGCTGGTGCTGAAGCGGGTCGTGCTGGTGGATGTGATTGTGCTGTCGGGGCTATATACGGTAAGGATTCTGGCGGGATCGGCGGCTACAGGTGTTCCGGTGTCCACGTGGCTGTCGGGGTTTTCCGTCTTCTTCTTTCTTTCACTGGCATTTGTGAAGCGCTTTGCGGAGTTGGAAGGGCTACGCCTGCGGGATCAGGCTCCGTCGAATGGGCGCGGGTATGTAGTTCAGGATATTGAACAGCTTCGCAGCTTCGGGACGTCGGCCGGGTATGCGTCGGTGGTCGTGCTGCTGCTTTATATCTTTAATCTGGATACGCATCTGTATAAGCACCCCGGACGCCTGTGGCTGCTGCTGCCGGTGATGCTGCTTTGGGTGTCACAGCTTTGGCTGTTAGCAAGCCGCGGCGAATTGAATGAAGACCCGGTGGTGTACGCAATTACGGACAAGCGGAGTCTGTTGCTGGGCGTTGTGGTAGTCGGGATTGTGTTGTCTGCGCTCTAGCAGTGCGAGGTTCGGAATGAAGCCGATTGCGTAAACTAAAAGGGAGCCTTTTGAATATGACCGAAACGCAGATTCCGCATCTCCCCGCCTACGATGACTCCACCCTTGAGGCCTCCTTCGCCGTGCTGGCGGACGAAGCGAGTGCTTCTGCGAAGTCGATGGACGCCGAGGCTTTCCGGCTGTTATGGCTTGGCCGCAAGCAGGGGCGGCTAAAGCTGATCTCAGAGGTATGGCTGAAGTCCGCACCGGCAGAGGCGCGTAAGCCGCTGGGGATTCGGTTCAACCAACTGAAGCAGCAGATTGAAGCAGCGCTGGAATCACCGGCTGCAGCCGTTTCTGCGCTGCCCCGGATCGACATTACGCTGCCGGGAACGCCGCGTACGCCGGGCATCGCACATCCTCTGCTTTCCACGATGGAGCGCGTGGTGGAGGTCTTTCATCAGCTTGGCTATTCGACTGAACTTGGACCCCAGGTGGAGAGCGATTTCTACAACTTTGAAGCGCTGAATTTTGCGGAGAATCATCCGGCGCGCGACACGCAGGACACGCTGCAGATTGCAGGGCAGGGGGCAAAGCCGAGCCGCGATCGTCTGCTGATGCGCACGCACACCAGTCCGGTGCAGATCCGGACGATGGTAGCGCAGGCGCCTCCGCTGAGGATTGTGATTCCGGGCAAGGTGCATCGCAATGATGCGGCGGATGCGACCCATTCGCCGATCTTCCACCAGGTGGAAGGGCTCTGCGTGGATAAAGACATCACGTTCTCCGACCTGAAGGGAACGCTGGACCATGCGATGCGCGCGCTGTTTGGCTCGGCGGTAAAAACGCGATTTTTTCCGAGCTTCTTTCCATTCACGGAGCCCTCGGCTGACGTGCAGATTTCGTGCATCTTCTGCAAGGGAAAAGGATGCCGCAAGTGCAAGCACTCGGGCTGGATTGAGCTGCTGGGCTGCGGCATGGTCGATCCGGCTGTGTTTGCGAGTGTGACGGCGGAGCGTCGGCGCCTGGGGCGGGACGATACGCCGTACGATCCGGCACGGGTGTCGGGTTTTGCGTTCGGCATGGGCGTGGAGCGCATTGCGATGATTCTGCATGGCGTCTCCGATATCGGATATTTTTACTCTGGTGACATGCGCTTCCTCGAACAGTTCGCTTAGGCCAGCTCAGTTCGCTTAGGTCAGCTGAGATTCGCTTAGGTCAGCTGAGATAGCCTAGGCCAGCTGGAAAAGGAGTTTCCGATTGAAGACTGGCACCCATCCTGCCCCGACACGGATAACAAGCATCGACGCGCTGCGTGGATTGACTATCGCGTTCATGATCCTGGTAAACGATCCGGGCGACTGGAAACATGTCTATGGGCAGCTCGATCATTCCGAATGGAATGGGCTTACGCTAACGGACCTCGTGTTTCCAAACTTTCTCTTTCTGGTTGGCTGTTCGATTGTGTTTGCGATGGGCTCGCGTGTGGAGGCCGGTGTTTCGCGCACGACCATTGCGCTCCAGATTGTGCGCCGCGCGGCGATCATCTTTGCGATCAAGATGGCGCTGACGGCGTTTCCGCATTTCCACATGACACATCTACGCATCTTCGGCGTGCTGACACGGATTGCACTTTGCTACCTGGTTGCAGGATTGATTTATCTCTATTGCCGCTCTGCACGATATTTAATTGCCATTACGGTGGCGCTGCTCGTGGGGTATTGGATCCTGATGCGCTTTGTGCCGGTACCCGGGCTTGGTCATCCGGTCACCGATTTTCCGCTACTGGATCATGATCGGAATCTGGCGGCGTGGATGGATCGGGGCTTCAATGCATGGTGCCAGCGCTGGCTGCATACGGGTTTGCTGTATGAGCGGACGCGTGATCCTGAAGGCCTGCTGAGTACGCTGCCTGCCGTTGCGACAACGTTGATTGGCGTGCTGGCGGGGCTTTGGCTGCGTCGTCCGCATGGTGAGGCTGCACGGACGCGCAATATGCTGTTCCTTGCGGGTGCGGCGCTGTTGAGCGTGGGTTACGCGTGGGGACTGGTATTTCCGGTAAACAAAAACCTCTGGACGAGTTCTTATGTCCTGGTTTGCGGGGGCTGGTCGTTGATAGCGTTGGCACTGTTTTTCTGGCTGCTTGATGTGGCGCGGATTCAGGACCGATCACGCGTGGCGCGCGCAATGTTGTGGCCGATGCTTGTTTACGGATCCAATGCGATTACGGCATTTGCACTTTCGAATCTGATCGTGATGCTGTTGATTGCGTGGAAGGTTCCGCGCGGCGACGGCAACCTGACGACCGCATGGAACTGGCCGTACACACATTTTTTCGCACGGCATGGATCGACGGACAACGCTTCGCTGGCTTTTGCGCTGGTGTTTGTTCTGCTGTGCTTTCTGCCCAACTGGCTGCTGTGGCGAAAGAGGATTTTTCTGCGCGTCTAGCTTTCTTGCGATAGCTCGGACGCGGTCTCTGAACTCAGCTTATGGCGAAAAACGGCAAGCGCTTTCTTTTCGCGACAGGCAAATTGTGCCCTCAAATCCGCAGATTTGCCGAGCCGTTTGCCTGCAAGCTCGCGCGCGGTGAGCAGGTCGTGCCAAGTTCCGCCCGCCTCTTGCAGCGTCTCAAACCGGGCGGCAAGACGACCGGTTACGCTCGTTTTGGAACCGTCGCAACTCTCTGCGATGTAACGGGCCACCTTCGCCATCTTGCGGATGGTGTGTAGACCTTCCATGTCGATGCCGCTGATGTCGGCGCCTGCGATATGGGTCGCAAACCAGGCGCGCGTCAACTCCGCCCATTGCGTGGGGGAGAGGCTGAAGGCTTCAGCTGCTGCGAGGGCCTCGATCATCTTTTCCAATCGCGGAGACAGCTTCAGGCTGTGTTGTCGGATGAGCTTCAACAGGGCGTCGGCTTCCTCGTCCCGTTCGGCCTTCAAATCGTGTCGCAGCTTTTTGGCCTCGGCGTGCGAACCCTTGTTTTTTTTCGAGTCGGCGGCCTCGCTGAAGAGGTCGCGCTGCACGTCGAGATCGCGAACTTTGCCCGCCTCCTTGCGCAACTTGGCAAGCTGTTTTCGAAGCCTGGCATCCAGCTTTGGCGGAATGTGCAGCGCGGGTTCCGACCGTGCCAGCAGAGCTAGCAGCTCCAGCTGAGCCTCAATGCGTCGCGTCGACGTTCGGAGTTCATGCACAGACTTCTTTGAAGGCCTGGCGAGGACCAGGGAGAACGCCGCTTCGATGGCCGTCACTTGGATCCGAAGCTTTGCTACCGGGTGGAAACGGGTCGAGTTGGAGGTGTTTCCGGTCATATCGAATAATTGGACAGCATACTCGCTCGGTCATCGTGCTGGCACAAGGTTGTGCGGCCAATTTGCCTTTTGACGATTCCGGAGGGTGGCAACGCTGGCCGCGGGTACACTGAGAGACGTCTATCCATGAAGATCCTTACGCATTGGCTCCGCACCTACCTGCCCGTTCTCGATGTCGATGACGACCAACTCGCCGAAGACCTGACCCTCCGTGGCATCGCCGTGGAAGGAATCTTTAAGCTGAACGATGCTGCGGGCGACTCGGACGCGGCGTTGTTCGATATGGACATCACGACCAACCGTGTCGACGCGATGAATCACTACGGCATCGCACGTGAAGTCGCTGCGATTTACGACGTGCCGCTGCACCCGCTCGACGCGTCGCTTCCGGCCAGAACTCCAGCCGCGGTGCCATTTCCGGTGCGCATCGAGGCGCCGGATCTGTGCGGACGATTCACCGCTCAGGTGATTCGCGGCGTGCGGATTGCTCCCACGGAGGGCGTGGTCGGCCAATATTTTGCAGAGCTTGGGCAGAAACAGATTTCGAACGCAGTAGACATTACGAATTTTGTGCTGCTGGGCATGGGACATCCCACGCACGCGTTCGATCTGGACAAGCTTGAGGGCGGGATCGTGGTGCGCAGAGCGCGTGCCGGCGAACTGATTCGCCTGCTGGACGGGACGACACGTACGCTTGTAGTTGACGATCTGGTTGTTGCCGACGAGGTGAAGGCGCTCGCGCTGGCCGGCGTGATGGGCGGATTTGAATCCATGATTACGGCGGAGACGCGGAACATTTTGGTAGAGGCAGCGTGGTTTTCGCCGGCAAGTATTCGCGCGAGTTCGCGACGTCATCTGATTCATACGGACGCGAGCCATCGCTTTGAACGCGGCGCGGATTTTGCTGCGGCTCCCGTTGCAAATGCGTTGGTTTCGAAAAATATTCTTGCCTTTTGTGGGGGCTCGCTTGAGGGAGACCTGATTGACGTTGTGATCGCTGAACATGAAGCAGTGACCGCACGGCGGCCGGCCATTGCGCTTTCTTTGAAGGAAGTTCAGCGGCATCTGGGAACAACGCTTGCAGCGGAAGGAATTACTGCAGCGCTGGTGCGACAGTATCTGAGCGCGCTTGGCTGCAAGCTCAGGACAATGGCCGACGACACGTATGCTGTCACGCTGCCGTCGTGGCGGCTGGATCTGACGCGTGAGATCGACTTGATTGAAGAGATTGCGCGCGTGTACGGCTATAACCGCTTTGCAAATACGTTGCCTGTTCCATGCGTTGTGATTGTCCATCCGACGGCTCGTGCGGAGAGTGCGATTCGCACCAGGCTGCTGGCGCTCGGCTTTTCTGAAGCGCTTTCGAGTACGTTTGCGAGTACGACCGAGAGTACATTTTTCACGCCTCAGGTTGCGGCTATGCCACTTGAGAATCCGCTGAGTGAAGAGGCTGCGAATCTGCGGCCCTCGCTGTTGCCGGGCATGGTAACGATGTTGGTGCACAACCTTAATCGCGACGTGCTGACGGCACGGTTGTTTGAGTCGGGTGCGATCTTTTCAGCGGTCTCGGCCAGCGTGGAAGAGGCCCTTTCGTTGAGCCTTGGACTCACGGGCCAGGTTGCTGCGACACCGCTCCACAACGCGCAGGACGCGCCCTTCTTTGAGCTCAAGGGCGCGCTTGAGTCGGTGCTAAGTTTGTTCGATACGCCGGATGTGACCTTTACTGCGGTCTCTGTACCGGCTGCGTTTGAAGCCGGTCGCTCTGCATCGGTGATGCTTGGTGGCAGGTGGATTGCGCACCTCGGCCAGCTGGCTGCAGGCGAGTCTGCACGGCGCAAACTGCGGCAACCTGTGTATCTTGCTGAGCTGGATCTGGCGATGCTGCTTACGTATCCGCTGCGGCAGCACACGGGTCGTGAGTTGTCGCGGTTCCAGGCCGTCGAGCGTGATTTTTCCTTCACGTTCGCGGATGCGACGGCGTGGCAGGTGATCTCCGGTGCAATCCACCAACTTTCGATTTCACAGCTTACGAGCCTGAAGGCGGTGGAGATCTTCCGCGATGCAAAGAAGCTGCCGGGGCATTATTCGCTGCTGATTCGCACGGTGTTTCAATCGGAGGAGCGAACGCTGGTGGATGGGGACCTGACTGCGTGGTCTGCCGCGATCATCGGCGCGCTGCAGGCTTTGGGTGGCGCAATTCGCTCGTAACGGGAGCCTGTTTGCGGTGCGGCGGGAATTATTGATGATGCCTGGCGGAAGCGGACCTAATTCGCCATCGGAAATCCACGTTAACCAGTTCTATACTAGCGGGGGAGAGAACAAACTTTGGACACCATGCCCGCGATCAGTGCAGATGAGTTCCAGGCGCTTGAAGAAAAAGTTTATCGAGCCGTTGAGATTGTGCGCCGTGAGCGTGAAGCCCGCGCTGCTGCTGAGGCGGAGGCCGCTTCGCTTCGCCAGCAGCTTGATGCTTTGAAGGAAGCTTCAAATTCGGCCCAGACCCAGATCACGACACTCAACCAGGAGCGCACTGCGGTTCGCCTGCGTGTTGAGAAGATGCTGCAGCAGATGGACGAGCTGGTTTAGTTTTACCGACGGCAATGGAAGGAGGGTTATGCAAGAAGACGACGTAGTTGAAACGCAGGAAAGCCAGTCCATCTCGGTCGACATCTACGACCAGATCTACCGTCTTCGCGGCACTGACTCTGCTTATATTGAGCATCTTGCGCACCTGGTGGACGCCAAGATGCGTGCTGTTTCGGCGCACGGCGGCACGGTCGATTCGCTGCGTGTGGCGGTGCTAGCGTCGCTGAATATCGCGGACGAGTTGGAGTGCCTGCGGGAGCGCTACAACGCGCTGGCGGGCTCGCTGACGCAGACTGAAACGACGCTGCGCAGCCGCTCTGCTTCGCTCTCCGGCATGCTGGATGAGGTCTTCGACGAGTTCGAACAGCCTGTCCGCCGCGCCGGCTGACGAGCTTTCAGCAAAGACAAATTCTGCCCTGAGCTGTCGGGAATCTTTGCCCCGCGCAAAGTGATGTATGAGTTTTATTGAGCGCGCCATTGTGATTCGTCACAATAAAAAGCTTGACTTGCCATTCCGCTGGCTCGCGGCTAGTATCCAGAAAAGAATCCGGCCTGCAAAGCAGGTACGCGAACAACGCAGGTTGAACCAATATTCATTGAACAGGGATCTGGCTCGTATACATGGCTCGGTGTGCTAAGTCCGCCAGTCCGGAAAGCCTAAAGAGCCACGGCTAGGTCCCGCCGTCTTAGACGGGTTCACCTGCGCTTCGACGTACGGCCCAGCGGGTCGGTTCTTTTTACCTTCAGCAGGCCTTCGCGCCTGACATAGACTGAAGCCTGCGTGTATCCCTATCTCTTTCACTTCGGACACATTTTTCTGCCCACCTTTGGGGTGTTGGCTGCTGTGGGTCTTGTGGCTGGACTGGTGCTGGGCGAGAGGACCGCAACGCTGGCGGGTGTTAAGCCGGAAGGATTGTGGGACGCGGGTTTGTTTGCGGTGCTGGCCGCGTTTGTTTTGTCTCGGCTTCTGCTGCTGGGCTCATACTGGCGCAGCTTTATGGTCTTTCCTTTGCTGATTCTTGCAGTTCCGTCCCTGACTGCTGCGGGGCTGTTGCTTACGGCTGCTGCGACGTTTGCATGGCTGTGGTGGAAGAATATCCCGATTCTGAGCGCGCTGAATGCATGGGCTCCATGTGCGACGCTGGTGTGGATGTTTCTAGCGCTGGGGCACTTTGCAGAGGGCTCTGACCCTGGCCTGCCCACGACGCTGCCATTCGGAGTCAGGATGCCGGGCGAGTCGACTCCGCTGCATCCAACCGCTTTGTATGTCGCGCTGGTCGCGGCGGTGCTCACGGTCATGCTCTATAAGCAGTTGCAGCGTGCGCCTCGGCCTGGCGAGACGGCCGGACTGGCGCTGTCGACGGTGGGAGTCGCACAGTTTCTACTCTGCTTTGTGCGTCAACCGGGGCAGCAGCAATTGGGGCTCGACACGTTGCAGTGGGTCGCGCTGGCGATGTTGTTGGCGGGTGGGACACTGCTCGCGATGCGCAAGAGTGAAGTCCGTCGGGCTCAAGACTAAAATAAAGGTAGGACAGTTCGCGCGACTGTAACAAAGTCGCAAGCGAGTCCGTTGAATCTGGAGTTTCAATGCCGTCAAAGAATATGCTTCCCAAGGGTCACAGGCACCGCTCTGTGCGAGCGCAGTACGTGGCCACGCGCGGGGTTGAGCCGGAGATACCGGCGATCGTTCCGGTGCTTGAGTTTGAAGATGATGCCGATGACACCACCATTCGCACGTTTGCCGCAGACCCGGCGGCCGCAGGAATGCGCGTCGATCTGTACCTCGCGCAGTGTTTGCCGGACATCTCGCGGGCGCGGGTGCAGTTGCTGATTGATTCGGGCCAGGTGCGCGTGGATGGCGTGGTTCCGAAGTCTAAGGACAAGCTCAAGGGCGGGGAAGCGATCGAGATTGAAGGGCAACCGAATCCGGAGCCGTTACACGCGACTCCGGAGGATATTCCGCTCGATATTCTGTTCGAGGATAAGTACCTGGCAATTGTGAACAAGCCGGCGAGCATGATGGTTCATGCGGGCGCGGGGTCTACGGACGACGAGCGCAATCGCGGTACGCTGGTGAATGCGCTGCTGTTTCATATGGCTGGCAAAGGCTTATCGGATGTGGGTGGGTCGCTGCGGCCGGGCATCGTGCATCGTTTGGATAAGCAGACCTCAGGCGCGATTGTGGTTGCAAAGGATGATGTGACGCATCGCAAGCTGGGCGAGATGTTTTCTGCGCGTGAGGTTCACAAGACATATATCGCGTTGGCGCACGGGCATCTGGCCAAAGACGATACGACAGTTACGCTACCGATCGCGCGCGATCTGGTGCGGCGTATCCGCATGACGACGCGCCGCGCTGATGGCCGATCTGCTGTTTCGCACATCCATGTGCTGGAGCGGCTGACGACTCCTTTTGGTCCATTCACGCTCTGCGAGGTCAAGATTGAAACCGGGCGAACGCACCAGATCCGCGTTCATTTGCAGTCCTTCGGGCACCCGGTTGTCGGCGACTTCCTGTACGGCGCACCACACGTTATTCGCAGGGCCGACGGCGAGGACGGTGTGTTGGAGTTGGAACGGAACTTCCTGCATGCTGCACGCCTGAGATTCATACATCCGCGCACGGAGAAAGAGGTTGCTGTCGAAGCACCGCTGGCTTCGGAACTGGTGGAATTTCTGGAGAGCCTCCGCGGGTAATCAAGGGATACCCCCGGCTATTTTGATTTCGTCGGGCTTCTTTTCAGCTTCTTTTGTTGTCGCCCGAGCCTTGCTCTCAGGTTTAAATGCTTCGGACCTGACATAGACATCAAGATTGCGTTGGACACAGTAGAATCGACGGGTGACCTGTAAGCATCTCATGACGCCCACCCTTCGACTTTCCCTGGCCGCGGTTCTTATCACCGGCACCACGTTTGCGATTGGGCAAAATGCACTGCCCACGCCGCCTGCGTCCGCAGCTCCGCCTCAGGCCACCGCTCCTCAGGCTGCTACTCCCCAGGCGGCTGCACCCCAGGCGTCGACACCGCAGGCCATACCACCGCCCGCGTCTTCGGATGGAACGCAGCCGACTGGGCAGGATCAGGTGTTCAAGCTGGCAGTGCGTGCAAACCTCGTGAACCTGGTGTTTACGGTGGTCGATAACAAGGGCCGCTTCATTAAAAACCTGCGTAAGGAGAACTTCGGTCTGCTGGATAACCAGCGCCCCCCTTCTGCGGTACTGGGCTTTACTCAGCAGACGAATCTGCCGTTGCGCATCGGCATCATGCTGGACACGTCCAGCTCCATTCGGACGCGCTTCAAGTTTGAGCAGGACTCTGCCTACGACTTCTTCCGCCAGGTGCTGCAGCCGAAAGATCGTGCCTTCATTGAGGGTTTCGACATTGAGGTAGCGCTCACGCAGGACTACACCAACAATCCCGCGCTGCTGGATGAAGGGATTCGCAAGCTGCGGCCGGGTGGGGGTACGGCGTTATTTGATTCGCTCTACAAGACCTGCCGCGATCAGATGCTGACGCTGAGCGAAGAAAGCTCCGTACGCAAGGTCATCATTCTGGTTTCAGACGGCGACGACAACTACAGTCGTGCCCTGGAGTCGGACGCGATCAAGATGTGCCAGCGCGCCGAGACGATCGTCTACACGATTTCAACCGACACCAGCCCCACCAAGGGCAAGGGCGGCGAGGTGTTACGGACGATCGCCGATGCGACCGGCGGACAGGCCTTCTACCCCAACCGGTTGGAGGATGTTGCCAACAGCTTCGTCAATATTGAAGAAGAATTGCGCAGCCAGTACTCATTGGAGTATCGTCCGGCGGACTTCAAGGCGGACGGAAGCTTCCGCACGATTTATCTGCGCGCGATGGACGGGCGTTATCATGTGCGTACCCGCGCGGGCTACTTTGCTCCTAAACCGATGCAGTAGCGCTGATTCTTCCGGGAACCAAAGTGACTTTGCTAAAGAGTGCGTCTAACTAAAATACGGAGGGTTGTTCATGCGCCTGCCTATTGGTTCCAAGATTTGTCGCTCAGTCTGCACCCTGGGTCTCCTGGTTGCTGCGTCCGCTGTTTTCGCCCAGCAACCGTATGGTGCGTCGCCTCCTCCTGCGCAGGCGTACGGTCTTCCTCCGTTCCCGGGGCCCGACATGTCTCGCGTGATGGGGGCGCTCAGTGACCAGCCGGCCACCCATACCGGCTTCAACTTCGACCGCTCGATGCTGCAGATCGCGCAAAACCTGCTGGAGTCAAACGGGCTCGATCCGCGTCATGCGGCGGCGGCTCTTACCGGCATCTCGGTAGACAGCTATCACTATCAGCAGCCGGCCTTCTACACTCCGGAGGCTATGACGTCGTTGATCGAAGGCTACCGTGTAGCTGGTTGGAAGCATCTGGTGAATGGCAACCAGACACCGGCTAACACGGCTCAACCGAGGACCATGGCGACCGATCTCTGGCTACATTTTTCGGGTATGAACATAGACGGCATCACGGTGCTGACACGGGCCAGCCGCGATATGAGTGTGGTCCACATCACGGGCGATCTCAAACCGCTTGACCTGATCCATCTCAGCGGCCACTTCGGCATACCGAAGGTCGATCCCGACGCAGTGATGGTCCCAGCTTCCTAGCTTGTGCAAGATTCAGTTTCCGGAAGATTCAGGCTCGCCGTACTGCTCGATGAGCCCAAGCAGCTTGAGTTTGCGGTCTGGCTGCAGAAAGCTGGCCTCGACGGAGTTCGCGGCAAATTCACGCATTTCGTCCAGCGAGAAGGCGAAGAGTTTTTGTACCAGCACGTACTCTCCCAGTAGATCCGAACCAAACATCGGTGGGTCGTCAGAATTCAGCGTCACCATCAGGCCGCCTTCGAAGTACTCCCGCAGCGGGTGCGCGTCGTAGGCCGGGCAACAGCCGGTCCGAATGTTTGAGGTCACGTTGATCTCAATGGGTATCTGCCGTTCCGCGAGTTCGCGCAGCAGGTCTAAGTCATGCTGCGCGGCAAGGCCGTGGCCGATGCGTTCTGCGCCGATATTCAGCGCGGACCAGATTGACTCCGGACCGCTTGATTCTCCTGCGTGAACGGTGAGACGGAGTCCGGCCACGCGCGCTTCCTCGTAAATGTCGCGGAAGTCACCTGCGGGTCCACGTGCTTCATCGCCGCCGATCCCGATGCCGATGATGCTGGGATAAGTGGATTTCAATTCTGCTGCCAGGCGGAAGACGGAGGTCGCTTCCTCCACGCCAAAATGGCGTACGGCGTCGATAATCCAAAGCACCGATGTGCCAAACTCACGCTCCGCACGTAGCCGCGCGTCTTCGATTGCATCCATCACGGAGATTATCGTAAGCTCCGGTTTGAAACGCAGCAGGATGCCCCAGGAGATGTATACCTCCGCGTGCACGACGCCCTGGCTCTCGAGGGCGCGGATCATCTCGTAGGTGATGAGGGCGAAATCCGCCGGGGTCTGGAGCCGGTCAGAGACGGCTTTAAAAGCCATGAGAAACGCCTGAAAATCGGCATAAATGTAAATTGCCTGAGCCTGCTCCAATGTCAGAGGGGTTGCGTCGTTGCGGCGGGAAAGCTCCACCAGAGTCTCCGGCGTGACCGTGCCTTCGAGGTGCAGATGCAGTTCTGCTTTGGGCAAAAGCCTCAGCCAGGTGGGAATATCGATCTCTTTGAGCTTTGGGCGACGGGCCATCCTCCCAGTGTATCGGGTCAGTTTTTTGGAGAGAGCCTTGGCGCATCTGGGTCTTTCGTGCATCTACTAAGGGTGCCTGCGGGCGGATTGGGTGCAAATAAATGCAAAGACGGACGGCACTGATTGTTGGCTCGACAGGTGTTGTAGGACAAAGTCTTGCGCGGCGTTTGGTTGAAGGGGGCTGGCTGGTCTTTGGGCTTTCGCGTGGCACGCAGACTGTTGAGGGCGTGCACGGACTCACTGCAGATTTGCAGGATGCGGAGGCGGTTCGTGACGTGCTGAAGCCCCTCGATATTACGGATGTGTTCCTGAGCGCATGGATACGACGAGATACCGAAAGTGAGAACGTGCGGGTCAACGGTGCGATTGTCGAGAATGTGTTTGCGGGTTTGAGTGGTGCGAAAAATCTGCAACATGCGGCGTTAGTAACCGGGACCAAGCACTACCTTGGCCCGTTCGAGTCCTATGGCGAGACTAAAGCGGAGACGCCATTTCGTGAGGACACGCCGCGTCTGCCGGGAGAGAATTTTTACTACACCCAGGAGGACGTACTCTTTGCTGCGGCCGCTCGTATGGGCTTTGGCTGGAGCATTCACAGGCCTCATACGATCGTTGGCTATGCTGTCGGAAACGCGATGAACATGGGTTCAACGCTGGCGGTTTATGCGACTCTCTGCCGCGAAAGTGGTGCGCCCTTCATCTTCCCAGGCTCGACGGAGCAATGGAATGCTCTGACGGATATGACCGATGCGCGTTTGCTGGCGGAGCATCTGGAGTGGGCGTCTACGCATCCTGCCGGGCACAACCAGGCGTTCAATGTCGTTAATGGCGATATCTTCCGCTGGCGCTGGATGTGGCAGCAATTGGCGGACTACTTTGGGCTTACGGCTGAAGCTCCTCCGGCGGGTGGGGCCCCGCTTGAGGCCCGCATGGGAAACGCGGCGGAAGTTTGGGCAAAGTTGGCAGACAAACACGGGCTCGTGGAAAGGGACGTGAACCGTTTAGCTTCCTGGTGGCACACCGATGGTGACCTTGGCCGCAAGATTGAGTGCGTAAATGATATGAGCAAAAGCCGCCGGTTGGGCTTTATGGCGCAGCAGGATACAGTCCGGTCGTTTGTCGATCTCTTTGACAGAATGAGGCGGGAGAGATTGATTCCTGCCTAACCAGGCGCTGCGTATTCTATTCAACAGTTGCAATCACCCTCAAAAGGAGATTTCTATGCCGCTAACTACCGATGAAAAGGTTCTAACCCTCAGCCAGGACCTCCTCAAGCAGTTCGAGACATTGTTTGGCGAGCACCCCGGCTTCCGGCCCGCGCACGCAAAGGGCGCAATGCTGACGGGTACCTTCACCCCCGCTGCCGGCGCGTCGAAACTGAGTTTAGCGCAGCATCTGAACCAGACGTCGACGCCGATCGTAGTGCGCTTCTCCGACACGACCGGGCTCCCACTGATCCCGGACAATGACCCCAATTCGAACCCGAAGGGCATGGCCACCCGCTTTATGCTGGGCGAGCGTGTCCATACTGACATCGTCAGCCACTCCGTCGATGGCTTTCCCACGCGGACCGGCGACGAATTTCTGGAGTTTCTGCGTGCGCTGGCGGTTAGCGATCCTGCCAACCCTGCTGGCTCGCCGCTGGAGGCTTTCCTCGGTTCGCATCCTGCCGCGCTGGCGTTTGTGCAGGCGCCCAAGCCCTTCCCGTCCAGCTTTGCGCGAGAGAGCTTCTTTGGCGTGAGCGCCATGAAGTTTACGAACGCTGCTGGAGAGGTTCGCTTTGGCCGCTACCGGATCGTTCCTGTCGCAGGGACTGACTATCTTGACGACGCCACGACGAAGGCTCAGGATGCCGGCTATCTGTTCGCGGAGCTGTCGCATCGAGTGGCCAAAGAGCCCATTCGGTTCAAGCTGCTGGCGCAACTCGCAGAGGACGGCGACGTGGTGGATGACTCGACGATCCACTGGCCGGAAGAGCGCGAGCAGTTGGAGTTAGGCACCATTGAATTGACCGCGCCAGTGGCTGAAGACGCACACGACCAGAAGCACATCATCTTCGATCCGATCCCGAGACTTGCTGGCATCGCACCCTCAGACGATCCATTGCTGGAGCTTAGGGCGGCGGTTTACCTGATCAGCGGACGGCGCCGTCGGATGGCCTAGTCAGCTCTGCCAGATGAAGCCACAGTGCGGGCAGACTGTCGGCTTTCGTCCGGCGAGCAGAGCCAGAAGGCCGAATGGGAAGAAGATGATCGAAACCACGATCGTCCAGACCGGAAAACCACCAAGATTAGCCGGCGCGGAGCAGCGTGGGCAGGTCACAATCATAGGATCACCTCAGTACTGTCAGGAGCTCCGGGCGTGGGTTCGTTACCAGGGTAGAACTCGCTGCGCTTGCGGCTGTACGTAAAGTACACCACCAGCCCGATCGCGAGCCAGACAAAGAACCGCACCCATGTGATTGCCGGCAGGCCCGCCATGAGCAAGATGCAAAAGAGCGTGCTGAGAATCGGGATCACGGGTCCAAAGGGAACGCGGAAACCCCGGCGTCGCGTTGGGTCCTTGTAACGAAGCACGATTACGCCGATGGAGACGAGCACAAAGGCAAAGAGTGTGCCGATGTTCGACATTTCGGCGAAGGTCCCGACGTCGAAAAGCCCGGAAGGAATCGCCACCAGAAACCCCGCGATCCAGGTAGCAACGGCCGGTGTGCGGAACTTGGGGTGGACGTGGCTGAACACATCGGGGAGCAACCGATCGCGGCTCATGGCAAACCAGACGCGCGCCTGGCCAAGCTGGAAGACAAGGATCGATGAAATCATGCCGATGAGCGCGCCAAGCAGGACGGCGAGGCGAACCCAGTGCAGACGATGTCCACCAGGCGTAAGCGAAAGTCGCTTGAGCGCGGTTACGACTGGTGCGCCGTCGCCCGCGATGGACTGCCAGGGCACGATACCGGTCAACACCGCTGCGACGCCGATGTAGAGGACCGTACAAACAATGAGCGTGGCAACGATGCCGATGGGCACATCGCGCCGGGGATTCTTGCACTCTTCAGAGGCGGTCGAGACGGAATCGAAACCGATGTAGGTAAAGAAGATGATCGATCCGCCCGCCAGCACACCCGAAAATCCGTTGGGTGAGAAGGGATGGTAGTTCGACGGATGAATGAAGGACAGGCCGAAAAAGATGAACAGCAGAATTGCCGCGATCTTGATCAGCACCATAAAGTTGTTGGTCCGGGCGGACTCGCGAATGCCGCGCACCAGAACCACTGTCAACAGCAGCACGATGACAAATGCGGGGATATCGAAGCCGAAGTGCCAGCCTGTCCCGAAGATGTCCTTGCCGGAGAGGTCCTGCAGGCCTAGCGGCAGATAAGCCGGAGAGAGCCACTTGGGATTCAAATGGATTCCAAGCCAGTCAAGCAAATCAACGACGTGTGCCGCAAATCCAACACTAACGCTCATGTTGGAGAAGGCATACTCGAGGATTAGGTCCCAGCCAATGATCCAGGCGATGAGTTCGCCCATTGTCGCGTAGGTATACGTGTAAGCCGACCCCGCGATGGGAATCATGCTCGCAAGTTCCGCGTAACAAAGGCCAGTCAGCCCGCAGACGATTGCAACCAGAACGAGTGAAATCACCAGCGCAGGACCCGCTCCCGGACGTCCGGCTACGGCTCCGCTGGTATGGTGAAGCCAGCCGACGATCAGGTCCAGGATGGGCGAACCCTTCCAGTCAGCAAGCTTTTCAGGGTTGCCCCCGATTGCCGTGCCGATGACCGTAAAGATGCCCGACCCAATGACTGCGCCAATACCCAGGGCGGTGATAGATAACGGGCCAAGAGTCTTGTTGAGCGCGTGTTCCGGACGCTCTGAGTCGGAAATTAGCTTGTCAATCGATTTCGTGGCAAAGATTTGTCGGCCCAGCGCATGCACTCCTGCTGTCAGGTCTACCATCAAGGGGAGTTAGGGTCGGGGTCACGACAGGGAGCGGCGATGCAGAGCCGCTCCCGAGCGCGGATTAGCGCTTGGCTTGGCCGCGTGCTGCCTTCTTGAGCTTGGCCTTGTTTTCGCCGCGAGCGAGGGTGCGTTTTGCCTTGGGGGCAGCTTTCTTGCGAGCAGCCCGCTTAATCTTCTTGCGCTCTTCGGTGTCGGTAATGTTTTTGGTGTTCGCCATGGGAATACTGTCTCTTTTCTTGATCTAAAGGTTTGCCGGAGGGGACTAGCTCTGGGTTTTAGAGCTTTTGCAGCTGGGCAAACTTCTCCACCAGCTTCTTCACGCCGTGCTGTTGAAATTGTACTGTAATCTTCGCGTCATCTCCGTCGCCTTCGCGCTGAAAGACGACGCCCTCACCATATTTTGGATGGCGAACGCGCGAACCCTTACCCAGACCGGTCTTTCCTGTCGGCGCCGAGATATCGAGTTTGGGTCGCGAAAACTTCTGTCCGCCCCCGCGAGTCGCGAAAAAGCTGGCGATGTTGTCCAGCGATCCGCTTGGAGTCTGCTGGCGCGCCGGTGCTCCCATCGCCGCTCTCGCAGCCGCGCGTACACCGGTCTCCTGGCTCTCGTCCTCGTAGCTGTAGTGGCGCTCGCCGTCCTCGTTACCGGGCTTCTGCTGGCCAGACCGCCCGCGCTGCGGATACGGTGTCGAATAACTGGACGAAGAAAACTGCGGCTGCTGCGCCGGACTTCCGAGATCTTCCACCAGCTTTGACGGCACTTCGTCCAGAAAGCGCGAGGGAATCGACGCCTCCGGCATGTCATTGCCGTAACGCCGACGATATCGCGCCCTCGTCATCACCAGTGTGTCCATCGCGCGCGTCATGCCCACGTAGCAAAGACGCCGCTCTTCTTCAAGCCCCGTCGGATCCGTAAATGTACGCGAGTGCGGGAACAGACCCTCTTCCATGCCGGCCAGGAAGACCAGCGGAAACTCCAGTCCCTTGGCTGCGTGCAGCGTCATCAGGGTCACGCGCGCGTCGGCTGAGTAGCCATCTGCGTCAGAAACCAGCGCCGCATGGTCCAGAAACTCATGCAGTGTTTCGCCCCGGCTCTCCGCGTCTCCGGCGGCATTGGCAAGTTCCTTCAAATTCTCAATGCGCGAAAACGACTCCGGGGTCGCCTCTTCCTCAAGCGCACGAATATAGCCGGAGCGGTCATTCAGGAACTTGATCAGCTCCGGCAAAGTGGCCGCGTCGCCAGGCTTGCGGAAGGGTGACCGCTCGGCCAGAGACGGGAACTGCTTTTCTTCATTCGCAACCGCCCGCCGCGCAACTTCACTGGCTTCATTCGCGCCCGATTTCAGCACGATCGGCCCAAACGGGTTGAACATTGCGGAGTGGATCCCATGGTCAGCGTCCGAATCCGCCGCGTTTTCCGGCGCCAGCGTTGAAATCTCTTCACTCGGACCGAAGTCGAAACCGAAGTTGAAGCTGGTGTCGAACGACACGTCCGCGGGCTCATCCGCGCCGGACTCGATTGCCGGCTCGGCGCCAAACGCCGTCGGATCAAACGAGTCATCCTCACTCTTCGCCGGGGCGACATCGTCTGCAAGCTTCTCTGCAAAGCCGGGGCCGAGCATCGCCCGCGCATCTTCAATCAACCGCTTGAAGCCGCTCAACGCCTGCAACGCCCGCGCCGGCAGCAGACGCTCTTCAATCGCCTTGCCGATCGCGTCCCACGTGCTCATTCCTGTCGTCAGAGCCATGCGCTCCAGCGTCTCCATGGTCGTCTTGCCGATGCCGCGCGGCGGCGAATTTACACTCCGCTGCAGCGCAATCGAGTCATGCGGATTCGACACCAGCTTCATGTAACTCAGGATGTCCTTGACCTCAGCGCGATCGTAGAAGCTGAAGCCGCCGACCATGTGATATTGGATCTGATACCGGCGCAATGCCTCTTCCACCAGTCGCGACTGCGAGTTTGTGCGGTAGAGCACGGCACAACGGGCTGGCTCGTCGGTCTCGACCTGTTGGGCCTCACGCAGATATTTCTTGATGCGGTCGGCGATGAACAGCGCTTCGTTCTCGCCATCCGGAGCCTCATAAAGCCCAATCAGCGAGCCACCTTCGCGTGCCGTCCAAAGGTTCTTGCCCTTGCGCTGCGTATTCTGCGCCACCACCGCCGATGCGCCTTCCAGAATGATCTGCGTCGAGCGATAGTTCTGCTCCAGCCGGATCGTCCGCACCTCCGGAAAGTCCTTCTCAAAGTCCAGAATGTTCTTGATATCCGCGCCGCGCCAGCTATAAATCGACTGGTCTTCATCTCCCACCACGCACACGTTATGGTGGTCGCCCGCAAGTAGCTTCATCAGCTCATACTGCGGTTTGTTCGTGTCCTGATATTCGTCGATCATGACGTAGCGATAGCGCCGGTTGTAGCGCTCGCGCGTCTCTTTCGAGACCTTGAGCAGCCGCACTGTCTCAAGCAGCAGATCGTCAAAGTCCAGCGCATTCGCCTTCGCGAGCTCTTCTTTGTAGATCTTGAAGATGTGCGCGATCTTCTCTTCCAAAGGGTTGGTGGAGGCGAGAAAGTACTCCTGCGGGTCGATCATGTGGTTTTTCGCCCAGGAGATTCGGCCCAGCGCCACGCGTGGCTTCAGGCTCTTGTCGTCGATGTGCAGGCGCTTTAGCGCGGTCTTCACCACGGCCTGCTGATCGGTCTCGTCGTAGATTGCGAAGGTTCGGGTCAGCCCCTTGCCGCCGACCTGCAGCGCCTCGATATCCCGACGCAGGACCCGCACGCAAAAGCTGTGAAAGGTGCTCAGCGTGGGCTTTGCCAGTGACGTATGCCCGATGATCTTCTCAACGCGCTCCGCCATCTCTTTCGCGGCCTTGTTTGTAAATGTTACGGCCAGAATCTGGTCGGCGGAGACTCCCCGCTCTTCAATCAGGTATGCGATGCGATGCGTGATGACGCGCGTCTTGCCGGACCCGGCGCCGGCTAACAGCAGTACTGGTCCATCGACGGCCTGAATGCCATCCTGCTGCTGCGGATTCATCTTTTCAAGTAAACGAGATGCCATGAGGGACAAAGAACTCCAATCCCTATCTTAAGCCGTTCGCTTCTGAAAAACGAGTCATTGCCGTCAGGAGTGGCCTCAGCAAATAGTGCGCCGGGGCGGGAACGTGAAAGATCAACAAAAATTGTGCGTGGATGCGAGCAGCTCCTTCGCCCGCCTCCTGTCAATGCCCTAAGCGTTGACGCAGACTGACAAATATTTTCGCGAGGAGGACAATAACCGCGTGGCTAAAAAAGGGAAGTCGAGTGCACTACCTTTTCAATCGTATTTTTCCCTACAGCGCCGGCGCAAAGTTATCGATGCACAAAACAAAGATCACTCCAAAAGCGATTACCACCCACGACCAGTTGCGCTCCAACCAGAACTCCGATTCACCTTTGACACTCATCTCAACATTCTCCTAGCCACGCACCTAAATTCTAAACGAAAAGCAATGCCATGCCCAACGCGCCACTGCCACTCGTCTTTCGCGGATGCCGTATTCTCAACGCGCCGGCTTCGCTCTTGGCTTGAGTCGCTGCAATGTATAGCCGTTGACGTCCGGTCCGCACCGCCGTAGCATCTTGCAACTGGATCCGTGGAAAAGGTGCTCCTTGTCAACTTCCGTCCCTGACGGCCGTCGTCCCGACATCCCTGCGCTGACCTCGCTGCGGTTCTTCGCGGCTCTCTGGATCGTGCTTTTTCATATACGGGAGGTTGGCCTCTGGAGGGGCGGTGTGCGGCCATATCTCGCCACAATCCAGCTCGGATACCTCGGCGTCAGCTTCTTCTTTGTCCTGTCCGGCTTTATCCTCGTCTACGTTTACAGCGGTCGCGAGCTGGAGAAGATGCGCTTCTGGCAAGCCCGCTTCGCCCGTATTTATCCTGCGTATCTGCTCTCGCTGCTGATTACGTTGCCCGGTGTCCTGTTTTTCCTGCCTCAGCTGCGGCAAATGCACATCGCCGGGCTGGTTCTGGCAGCTTTTCCGCTCCTGCTGGAGGCCTGGTTTCCGCGCATCCTGTTTTACTGGAACGCGGTCGCCTGGAGCCTCTCGGCCGAGGCGTTCTTTTACCTGGTCTTCCCCTTCGTCGTCCGTCGCCTGGAACGCCGAGGTTGGCGCGGGCTTGGCCTGTGGATGAGCGCCGCCTGGCTGGCCAGTCTCGCGCTCACCGCAACCTATGTCCTGTTGCGGCCGGACGGAGTTGCCCACACCAACACCCTTGACAATCAACTGTTCTGGCTTAGCGTAGTCAAGTTTAATCCGCTGGTTCGCCTGCCGGATTTCCTGCTTGGCATGGGCGTCGGCATGGCATTCCTGCGACTGCCTGCCCGTGCCAGAAGCTGGCCCATCGCTGCAGGAATCGTCCTTATCGCCGTCGGCATCGTGTTACAGAAGCAGATCCCTTACCCGATCATGCACTCGGGCCTGCTGGCTCCTGCGTTTGCGCTGATTGTCTTCGGCTTTGCAACACAACCCGCGTGGACCCGCTTCCTCGCCGTCAAACCAATGCTTCTCCTGGGCGAGGCAAGCTACAGCCTCTACCTCTTGCATTTGGTCGGAATTATCCTTCTGACTTTTCTTCTCCATCTTGCCGGCTCGCCCCACATCATCGAGATCGTCGTGCTCTACCTGATCGGTATCTGCGCGCTTTCGATCGGCGTCTTCCTCTTTATCGAAAGCCCCTTACGCCGCCTGCTGCGGCCCCGCCCGCGCCGCGATAGGACAGTCGAAACTACCCAGGCATCCGTATCGATGTGATTTGCTACTGCCAGTCATCCCGGGCCGACGCCGCATCCTCGAACACCTGGTCAAAGCCATCGGTTTTCTTGATCAGGATGTCGCCCATCACCACGGGCTGATGCAGCAGCACGGCTTGCAGTCGCACTAGTTCAAGTATCGCCAGGAACATGCAGATCAGCGCGCGCTCGGTATGGGTGTTGTGCAGCAGGCGCCGCAGCGAGACCGGTTTGTCTTCCATCAGCAGCCGCCGCTTCACGTAGTCGATCATCTGCGCGACGGTCACGGATTCCTCGTCTACATTGAGGACCGGACGCGCACGCAACCGGCTCAGAATGTCCTGGAAGACACGCACAAGGTCAACAGTGTCGGCTTCAATCTCGCCGTCCAGACCGGGATCGCCCTTGAACTGGCGCATGCCGGGGTTGGACCAGGTGGCCTCTTCCACTTGTTGCTTCTGTGCGAGCATCTGGGCGGCGGCTTTGAAACGCTCGTGCTCCAGCAGCCGTTCGACCAGTTCGCGCCGAGGATCTTCGGAGTCGGTGCCCAACACGTCAAAAGGATCACGCGGCAGCAGCATCTTGCTCTTGATATGGATCAGCAGGGAAGCGGTGTAAACAAACTCGCCCGCAGCATCCACGTCAGTGTTTTTCAGGTGGTGGCAGTACTCCAGGAACTGCGCCGTGATGACGCCCATAGGGATGTCATAGATGTCGATATTCTGTTTGCGAATCAGGTCCAGCAGCAGGTCCATGGGCCCGTCGTACACCTGTCCGACGGTGATGGAAAACGGCGATACCGAAGCTTCTTGCTTGCTGGCACTCTTTCCGGCGGCGGCTTTTCTGGGCTCCTGTGCAGGCGGTGGCTCGGGCTTTGGCTTCAGCACGAACGGCTCGCTGGGCGATTTAACCTCAGAAGAATCAGAGTCCCCCTGTGCCCCATTCACGAGGGTTTTATTGCGATGAATGAGTTCAACGTGATGAATACGTTCAACCACGTCGTCCTGCTCGAAGTCAGCCATCAGGCCCCGGCCTTCCTGTAGCGAAGCCCCATGACCTCGCTCACCTGCCGAATTGTTTCTTCCGCGCGTGCGCGCGCACGCCGGCCGCCAGCATCCAGAATCTCGTCGACCAGTACCGGATCGGCTTCGTACTTGCGCCTGCGCTCGTTCACGGGAGCAAGTTCGCGCACGACTCCATCCGCCAGCCATTGCTTGCACTCGATGCAGCCGATCCCCGCGGTCACGCAGCCGTCCGCAACCCGGAGCCGCGTCTCCTCCGTCGAGAAGACCTTGTGCAGATCGAACACCGGACAGACCTCAGGATTGCCCGGATCAGTCCTGTGCACGCGCGCCGGATCCGTCACCATTGTCTTCAGCTTGTTGCGGATATCAGCCTCAGAGTCCGACAAATTTATTGTGTTGCCGTAGCTCTTCGACATCTTGCGGCCATCGGTTCCTGGCAGCTTGGGAGATGGCGTCAGTAGCACCTCCGGCTCCGGCAGAATCTTGCGGGTATCGTACGCAGATTTCAACTTTGTCTGCGGAGCCGCCGCTATCAGTTCATGCGGAGTGAATGTGTTCTTGTCTGCCTTGCCCGAGAGTTTCCGCGCCCTGGTCTTCACGGCTTCCAACTCCCAAGGTGCAGCACCTTCGGCCATAAAGAACTCGCCGGGATAAAGCTGGTTGAATTTGCGTGCAACCTCTCGCGTCAGCTCCACGTGCGATGCCTGATCCAGGCCGACGGGCACGAAATGCGGCTGGTAGATGAGAATGTCGGCAGACTGCAGAAGGGGGTAGCCGAGAAAGCCATAGGTGGCCAGGTCCTTCTCGCGCAGCTGTTCCTGCTGGTCTTTGTAGGTCGGAACGCGCTCCAGCCAGCTCAGCGGAGTGAACATCCCCAGCAACGTGTTCAACCTGTCATGCAGCAGCACATCGCTCTGCACAAAAATAGTTGAAATTGCAGGATCGAGCCCGCCCGCCAAAAAGTCCAGCGCCACCTCGCGGGTATCCGACTTGAGCATGCTCAGGTCTTCGTAGTTGGTCGTCAGGGCATGCAGGTCGGCGATGAAGAAGTAGCACTCATACTGATGCTGGAGCTTCACCCAGTTGTAGAGCGCGCCCATGTAGTTGCCCAGGTGCAGCTTGCCCGTGGGCCGCATGCCGCTCAACACTCTGCGGCGCTCGTTGGTCAGATTCAGATCACTCATCGAATGCAAAAACCCTCAAACCGAAAACTCTCGAACACCGAAGCTACAAGAGCGCGCCGCCTCTACAAACTCAGCAGGAGCGCGTCGAACGTATTGATTAGTGGCGGATAAAAGATTGGAAACACAATCCGTCCCGCCACAAAGAAGATCAGAAACGAGCCCAGCATGCCGATCCGGTCATATGCGCGCTCTATGTTGTATGGAAGGTAGTTGCGGATGATCCGACCTCCATCGAGCGGCGGCACCGGGATCAGGTTTAATACAAACAGCAGAACATTCGTGACGACCATGTAGTACAACACCAGCGCCAGAGGAAACAGCCGCGGCAGCGCTGTCATATCCACGGGCACTTTTTTCACCATTGCCATGGCGGTCACAACCGCGTCTGCGCCGACGCCCGGCGTGTGCTTGAGCGCCACCAGACCGACGAGCCCAACCAAAGCCATCGCCAAAAAGCTTGCCAAGCCGGCGCAGGTTGAAAGCACGTCGTCCCGCTTGATCTTCTTGAAGTTTCGCAGCGTTACCGGGATCGGTTTGCCCCAGCCCACCATCGCTCCGCCAAACACCAGGCTCAATGCCGGCAGTACGATCGAGCCCCAGGGATCAAGCTGCTTCATCGGGTTAAGCGTCACCCGTCCCAGCATGAACGCGGTCGGATCGCCGAACCGGTAAGTTGCATAGGCATGAGCGCACTCATGAACGCTGAACGCAAAGACCAGCACCACAACTTGAAAAAAAATCAGTGTTACGTTCAGATTCATCGTGCCTTATTCCTCAGCCTTTTCTGCGCGTTCCAGAATGTTGGCAAGCGTTTCTTTGTGCTTCGGGTGAGCGGCCGCCCTGGCCTTGGGGTCCGGGATCACGCGCTCCGGCGGAGGAGAGCCTACGCGGGCTCGCGCATTCTCCTTGACGGCCTTTACGATTGAGAAAATCCGCTTCTTCGCCTTCTTCATCCCGCTCCTGCCCACTTCTATCTCGTGGCCCGATATGCAATACTCTCATCCGAAGGGGCATCGCAATCCGCCGGCGAGCCGAAATCCATCGCCGCCTGCGATCTGTGCACGACGCCCGGAGGTCAGCTATGGAAGAGCGCGATTTTTTCGACGAGCGGCCTGAAAACCGAACCCACACCATGACATGCCCGCACTGCGGACAGCAGGGAGAGTACGAACTTTCCTGGCTGGTGCGGCGCAAAAAGACCCAATTAGGGCGCGGCGCCGACGACCGGGATAAAGCCCGTTTTGCCAAGGCCCAAAGTTACATGGTTCGCCGCGACGACCTGGTTGGCTGCAAGAATATTCGTTGCCGCAAGCGTTTCGACGTAGCCGGTATTCAGTCGGTAGCTTTCATTTAGCACCCCGCTTTACGACTGAACCACCATTCATTTATGCTTTGAGAGGTAGAAACGTTTGCGGACATGAATACCCGCGGTCAAGTCCAGCGCGAAGCGTGTTTTACTAGTGGTAGGGCCGCTGTCAGGGCCGGTACTGCTTCGAGCCGTACAAACTGCAGGAGAAAAGAGCAAGATGGCAAATACCACGATTCCCGTTGAAGAGCGCAAACTTACCCCCGGCGAGATCGTTGTGCTTGATCGTCGCCGTCGTCGCGGACAACTCTTTCTGGTAATTGGCGTCCAGTGCCTCCTCGTTTCCTTGCTGATGCTGCTCTGGTCCGGCCAGGATGCGACCTACTCTCCGGGCCTGGCTCGACCGATGGTGATCTGGAATTCGATCACGGCAATTCTCGCGGCCTTCTTTCTGCTAACGGGCATCAGTCTCCGCCGCGGCTCCAACGAGTTCTTCAGCTACTAGCTGAAACGCTAGCAAGCCGCAACAAACGTCTCTCGGAACGAACGACCGCGCCACCACAGAGGCGTCATTCGCGGATAGGGCTCATGTTCGTCACTGCTCCCGCCGTACTCACGCTCAACGAGCCGGCACACTTTTCCACGCTAGAGATAACGCTGCTCGCGATCTGTGCCGCGATTTCAGGCGTGCTGTTCTTCTACCGATTTCTCCCTATCCTCAAGAATATTTTTGGCAGCAAAAGAGATGCAGACTTTACCCTGAATCCGCTCGGGTGGCGCATCTGGACCTTCACGTCTGAGGTCCTCTTCCAGTCCAAAGTTATCAAGGAACGGCCCCTGCCGGGCGTCTTGCATGCGTTCGTCTTTTGGGGTTTCCTGGCCTTCGCGCTTGTCTCGGTAAACCACTTTTTCGTCGGGGTGCGCCTTGGCTTCCTGCCGCCGGGGAGCTTCATCGGCCGCTTCTACTTCCTGTTCGCCGCTGTCTGGGCTGCGCTCGTGGCCGTCTCCATCGCCGGCCTGTTCTACCGCCGTTTTGTCACTCGCCCCGTCTGGCTGGGCAAAAAAGTTTCCTACGAATCCGGTTTTATCTCCCTCCTTATCTTTACCCTGATGGTGACATACCTCGCCGCCTTCTTCTTTCAAGCCGACTCCGGAACCCTCAAGACTTTGTGGTGGTCGCATACGCTGGCGTTGCTGGTCTTCCTGCCGCTCATCCCCCATACCAAGCACCTCCACTTGGTTCTGAGCCCCTTGACAGTCTTCCTGAAGCGCGACTCTTTCGCCAAGATTCCACCACTCCAGGAAGGCCAGAACCCCGACGGAACCGAGATCGAAGACTTCGGCCTCGTCACCGGCCAGGACGTCACCCAACTCATCACTCTGCAGGCCTATAGCTGCGTAGAGTGCGGTCGCTGCACCGAGCATTGCCCCGCCTCCACCACCGGCAAGGTTCTGAACCCGAAGGAGATTATCCTCGGCATGCGTTCGTACCTGAACGAGTTTGGCCCCCACAGCGCCGCTCCTCTACTCAACGAGCAGCGCGCCGAGTTCCTGCAAGCCAGCGACAACACTCCCTTGACGCAAGAGTTGATGTCATTCAGCAGCGAAGCGGAGGGATCTACAACCGTCCTCGCCAACGCTTCCCCCGACAATCCCCCAGCCAACTATTTTTCAATGGAAGCCGCATTTGAGTGCACCACCTGCGGCGCCTGCGAGTACCAGTGCCCGGTCGGCATCCAGCATCTGCCCATCATCATCGGCATGCGCCGCGGCGCTACCAACACCGGCGCGTGGGAAGACACCTATGGCACCAAGCTTTTCCTTGCGCTGGAAAAAAATGGGAATGCTCTTGGCCTCCCCGCCTCCGACCGCGACAAATTCATCAAAAAGGAAGCGTTCCCCATCTTCGACGGCTCGCAGGAGTACTGCCTCTGGCTGGGCTGCATGGGCGGGTACGACCCCAAAGGCCGCGAGATTATCGCTGACTTCGCCCGTATTATGACCTACCTGGGCACGACCTTCGGCGTCCTGAAGAAAGAAAAGTGCACTGGCGACCCCGCCCGCCGTCTTGGCAACGACCTGGTCTTCGGCAATCTGGCTCAGGCCGGTTTGAAACAGTTCACTACCAATGAAGTAAAAAAAATCGTGGCCATCTGCCCCCACTGTGTCCGAACCATCGCGACCGACTGGCGCGAATATGGAATTGCCCCCGAGATCGAACACCACTCCGAATTCATGGCGCGCCACAAAGATCGCTTGCCCAAACAAGCCTCTGCCGGGGATATCGTCTACCACGACCCCTGCTACCTCGGCCGTTACCAGGACATCTACGAGGAGCCCCGTGAGCTCGTCTCAGCAGCTGGCAACCTCGTTGAAGCCCCCCGCAACCATGAGCGCTCGTTCTGCTGCGGAGCCGGCGGCGGACTCGCCTTCCTCGGGGAAGAGGGCGGCACAGCCCGTGTCTCGCACGTCCGTGCCCAGGAACTGGTTGACACGGGCGCTCAGATCATCGGCACCGCCTGCCCGTTCTGCAACACCATGTTCCGTGACGCACTCGGCACGGTCGCACCCACCAACTCGCCGCAGCTGCTGGACATCGCCCAGTTGACGGCCCGCGCCCTCCCCAAAACAGAGACCGTGCCGACAGCCTAGGAGCTAGTCTCCCGTCGACGTCGTGGGGCTGGGCGCATTCAGATACGTTGCAAGCCACGCCGTCCAGCGACGATAAACATCCCGTGCCCGAATCGGGTCTGCCGGGCTGTGTCCCGCGACAGGATAGGCGATGAACTTTACCGGCACATGGTTGTCCTTGAGCGCGTGCATCAGCTTGTAAGCCTGCGTCGTTGTGACGCGCCAGTCTCCAACATCCGACATGATCAGCGTAGGCGTCTTCATCCGCCAGGCATAGGTCAATGGCGACATGGCCGCGTAGCGCTGCAGGCTCTTCTCGCCCACAAACGGCGAAGGCCCATAGCCGCTCGCCCTCTGGACGTTGTTATCGCTCAGCGTGTACTGGTCCAGGATATCGGTCACCGGAGCGCCCGCCACCGCAGCCCGCCATACTGTCGGATAGTTTCCAATCAGCCACGAAGTCATAAACCCGCCATAAGACCATCCGCTGACCGCGATCCTGCCTTCGTTGACGATGCCTCGCTTTTCTAGTGCCGCGACTCCCGCCATCACATCCCGCCCCGGTCCTGCGCCCGCATCCGCCACGATGGAGGTCGTAAAGGCATTGCCCTCATTGTTGCTGCCCCGGTAATTGGGTTCGAACACCAACCATCCCTGCGCCGCAAAGATCTGCGCCGGCATGCTGAATGTCTCAAGGGACGCCGACGTCGGACCACCGTGGATATACAACACCAGCGGATATTTTTTGCCGGCTGCATAATCTGGCGGATAGGTCAGGACGCCGTCCACGTCGAACCGATCGCTCTTCCACTTCACCGTCTCGGCCTTGCCCAGTTCCACGCCATCGGTCACGCTCTGCAGGTGCGTCAGCTGCACCGGAGCATCTCCCACATGGGGAAGATAAAACAGCTCGGCCGGACGATTCCCAGTGGTCGCGGCGAAAGCAATCTCTCCACTTTTGCTTACGCCAACCCCGGGAGCAGGAGTAAGCCCTTTCAGATCGATCGGCTTCGGCTTGCCGCCGCCCAGCGGCAGCAGCCACATATGCACGTTGGTTTCGTCGTTGGCGACGGCGACCAAAGCCTGTCCGTCCGGCATCCATCCCGCGCCGCTGATATCGCGATCCAGAGCGTAAGCCACATCCGTCGCCGCACCACCGGCGGCTGGAACAACGTATAGGCTGCCCTGGTTGTTTTTCTGTCCATCCCGCGGAAAGCTGTAGGCAATCTTCGTCCCGTCCGGCGAAAGCATCGGATTCGATTCCGCCTCATCCGCAGTCGTAATCCCGGAGGTTTTGCCCGTCGCGATATCGACCTTCTGCAGTCGGCTGGACTCGGTCTCGCCCGTGATGGGAGAGTCCGCCTTGACGAAGATGACCGAGTTCCCATCCGGTGTAAACGCAATCTGAGAGGGTGGTCCGGCAGGTGGCAGGTGTCCGGGCAGCGACCATGCGCCCTGCGTGATGCGCGTGGCCTTGCCATCGATCGTCGTCACCGTCCACAGATGAACCGGCAGCGCCGCCGCACGCTCCAGATAGTTGTTATTGCCTACTTCAAACGCATCCTCAAACTTCGCTTCATCCTTCTTCTCCGGCTCTTCATCGATCGCCGCATAAGCCAGTGATACTCCATCCGGCTTCCACGCCAGCAGGCTGATCGGCGTCTTCGAGTGGGTCAACTGCATCGCGTCCCCGCCCCCCGACGGCAGGATAAAGATCTGGGCCTTCTTGTTCACGTCCTGCGCCAGAAACGCAATTCGATCACCGGTCGGCGACCACCGCGCCGACCCCACACCCAGCCGCTCCCGCGTCATCACGCGTACTTCCCTGGTCGCAACATCCACCAGGTCGATCTCCGTGTCCCAGCGATCATCCTTGAGGTTGGCCCGGCCGACGTTGATAGCAATCGTCTTGCCGTCAGGGGAGAACTGAGGATCGGTGATGCGCACAAGCTTCGGCAGATCATCTGCGGAAAGCCTGCGAGTCTGGGCAGGAATGTGGATGGAAAACAAAGACGACGACACAGCCAGCGAAAGGGCGAAGGAAAGCTTCTTCAAAGGAGCGGCTCCGTAGCAAGAATTTGTGGTTCCCGGTAGACGTACTGTATCGCGTTTTTCACGAACCACCAGCCTATCTATTCACGGCATTATCGTGCCCTCGTCAAAGCTCTGCTTCGTGCGCTAAACTCTGTCACTGAACCTGCATTCAGTTCCCGGAGTCCCCAAAGCAATGAAGATCATCGTAGCTATCAAACAGGTCCCCGAGCGCGACGCCCAGATCGCAATCGCAGCCGATGGAAAGTGGATCGACGAAGACGACCTCACCTATACCATCAACGAGCCCGACGCCTACGCGCTCGAAGAGGCGCTGCAACTCAAGGAAAAGAGTGGCTCGGGCGAAGTCATTGTCCTTTGCCTGGGACCCGAGCGCGTCACCTCAACGCTGCGCGAGGCGCTCGCCAAGGGCGCAGACCGTGCGATTCATGTCGAATACGACGAACTCACGGCGCTCGATACGCTCTCCGTCGCCAAAATGCTCGCCGAAGCCATCAAGTCCGAATCGCCCGACCTGATCCTGACCGGCCTCCAGTCCGACGACCTCGGCCTCGGCCAGACCGGTGTCGTCCTCGCCGAACTGCTCGGCATGCCCCACGCGACGATCATCATGCAGGTCGAAAAGACCGCCACTGGGCTTCGCGTCAAGCGCGAACTCGAAGATGGTTGGTTCCAGCACATGGACATGCCCCTGCCCGCGTTGCTGACCATTCAGTCCGGCGGCAACAAACTCCGCTACGCCACCCTTATGGGCATCAAAAAAGCGAAATCCAAGCCGACCGACACCGTCTCCCCTGCAGATCCCGCTCCGCCTACTGTTGAGCTTGCGAAGGTCTACCTGCCTGAAAAGCAGAAGCGTACCCAGATGCTGACCGGAACTCCGGCTGAGATAGCTAACCAGATCGTCGAAAAGCTGAAGTTTGAAGTGAGGATCATATGAGCGGTGTTTTGATAGTCATGGAGCAGCGCGCAGGCTCCTGGAACAAGATGAGTTTTGAAGCCCTTGCCGCTGGCCAGCAGCTTGCCGCGACCCTGGGAATCCCCTGCTCGGCCGCGATTCTGGGCACGGATATCACCTCGCTCGCAACGCAGGTTACTGCTAACCAGCTTGCAGCTGTCTACACGTTGGACCATGCAGTCCTCGGCGAATACACGTCAGACGCCTACGTCATTGCCCTCGAGCAGGCCATTAAACAGATCGGTGCCAGCTACGTTCTCTTCCCCCACACCTACCAGGTTCGGGACTTTGCCCCTGCGCTCGCCACCCGCTTCCACCAGGTACTGATTGCAGACGTCATTGCGATTCACGATGGCCCCATCTTTGTCCGGCAACTCCTGCAGGGCAAGCTCAATGCCGATTACAAGCCCACCAAACCCGCATCAGCGGAATCTCCCTGCTTCTTCTCCGTCCAGGCGGGAACCTTCCGTGCGGACTCCCTAGTCGCTGGCCAGTCGGAGATCAAGGCGATAGCGGTAGAACTCAACGCCAGCGAGATCCGCAACAAACCCGGCGAGCGCTTCCGCGAGTCTGCCCAGACGGTCGATCTCTCCGCTGCACCTGTCATTGTGTCGGTCGGCCGCGGCATCCGCGAGGAAGAAAACATCGCCATTGTGCAGGAGTTGGCAGACGCGCTGGGCGCAGAACTCGCGGCCAGCCGCCCGATCTGCGACAACGGCTGGCTCCCCATGGAACGGCAGGTGGGAAGCTCCGGCCAGACCGTTGCCCCCAAGCTTTACCTTGCGGTCGGCATCTCAGGCGCGATTCAGCACCTCGTCGGCATGAAGGGCGCCAAGGCAATTATCGCGATCAACAAGGA
>JAYVZP010000038.1:0-6210 GCA_043783275.1 Rhodanobacteraceae bacterium | reverse complement strand
GAAGGCGGCTTCGCTCCAAACCTCAAGTCCAATGCTGAAGCCGTTGAGCTGATCCTTGAAGCAATCGAGAAAGTCGGTCTCAAGCCCGGCGAAGACATCGCCATCGCCCTTGACCCGGCGTCCAGCGAGTTCTACAACAAGGAAACCGGCAAGTATGTCTTTAAAAAGTCCGATAAGAGTGAGCTGACTTCTCAGCAAATGGCTGACTACTGGATCAACTGGACCCGCCAGTATCCCATCGTCTCCATCGAAGACGGCCTTGCCGAGGATGACTGGGAAGGCTGGAAGTACTTGACCGAGCAGATCGGCGGCAACATCCAGCTCGTAGGCGACGATCTTTTCGTCACCAACACCGAGCGTCTCAAGCGCGGGATCGAAGAGAAGTGCGGTAACTCAATCCTGATCAAGCTGAACCAGATCGGCACCATCTCTGAGACCCTCGAAGCCATTGAACTCGGCCGCCGCTTCGGCTTTACTTCCATCATCAGCCACCGCTCCGGCGAAACTGAAGACACCTTCATCGCAGACCTCGCAGTAGGCACGGGCGCCGGCCAGATCAAGACCGGCTCCGCCAGCCGCACCGACCGCATCGCCAAGTACAACCAGCTTCTTCGCATCGAAGAGCAGCTCGGCCAGTCAGCCGAGTTCCTGGGCATCGAAAGCATCAACTATAGCGAGTAACCCAGAAGCGCCCCAGCTCTCGAACCGTGAGAGCCGGGGCGCTTTCCATCTAACGATTTTCCTGAAAGGCTGACACTCTTACCGGGCAACAGAAGCTGGTTCGGTTTCCTCCGATACCCCCGCCGTATCCAGCACATCCACGTCGTGTTCCGTCCGCCCTGTCAGCTTGTACCAGAGTTTGCCCGGCCAATTCGGGTCCATGCAAGGGCGCTCGACCAGCATAAAAAACGCCACAGAGAACAGCAGGATCGGCACACCAACCACAAGTATCTGAATCATGTAGTTGGTCAGATAGTCGAAGCGAAACAGCAGCAACCGGCGACTGAGCTTAAAGAACACCGCCATTAATGCAAAGTGGAGCAGATAGATGGAATAACACATCCCTCCGATTACTGCGATCCAGGAATTCGACACAAACTTCCTGAAGACCACGCTCCGCATCGCGGCGAGGCAGATCACCAAAAAGAAGTAGGGAAGCAGGAGATGCGCTGACCACGTCTCGCGCTTTTTCGCAAACATGTAAACCAGCGCAAGAAGCGCGCCCACATCCCACATCCAATGCGTCTTCATCTCCGGCAAATCCAACACGAAGATATCCGCCAGCAGCAACCCGGCGATAAAGTACTGCAGGTGGAACAGGATGTTGAGCGGTGCAATCAAAGATTGATTCCAGGGCGTCTGCGCCAAACCAATCCCAATCACCAGGACAGCAAACAATGTTCGGCGAAACATCTTGCCCGGAATGCGAAACAGCATCATTACTAATGGAGCAATGGCGTAGAACTGAATCTCGACCTCAAGGCTCCACGTCACCGGATTGACCGGACTCATCGCCCCATAGATCAGATTGTGTAGATAAAGCGTGCTCGCCAACGCATGGAGCCCATAGTGGGGTGTCAGACGGCCATGCATATAAATTGCGAGCATCGCCGAGAACAGGATCATCGACAAAATGTACGGTGGCTCGAGTCTCGTAACCCGGCGCATGTAGTACTTGCGCAAGGAAACTTCCTTGCCCTTTGCCAGATAATAACGAGCAAAAGGCATGGCAAGGATCATGCCGCTGATTACAAAAAAGAGCTCGACTCCGCGATCACCATTGTTGATAGCCCAGAAAAGCGCCTTGTACCGCTGCTCGATGGGAAGATGGACTCCCGACCGTACGCGAATCTCACCGTCGAGGTGAAAAAGAATCACAGAGATGATCGCGATGAATCGCAGCCCGTCTATCTCCGGAATCCATCTGCCATCCCGGGTAACTCTGCGTATTCTGTCTAAAATCATAAGGCTCTCAGAGACAGCTTACCGTATTGTTCTGAAAACCCTCACCCACTGGCCACTATCGGGCAGATCGGCACCACAACCGGCTATCCTCAGCACATGGGATCTAATTTGTTGGAAAAGCCCAGAAGGCACAGCATGTGGCCTCTCTCGATCTCGCTCCTGTTCATCATGTTTCTGCATGCGACCTGCACAAAGGCGTTTGCGCAGACAGCCTCGGTAGTGCCTGTCCCGGACACCGCAGTCAAAGGATCAATCACCGGCTTGGTGACAGATGCCGACAACGCAGAGGTCCCCGGCGCACGCCTCACCCTGTCGTCTCCAAACGGAATCACGCTCCAGGAAACCTTCACCGATCCCGATGGCCGCTTTACGCTTTTCAACGTGGCGGCTGGCGGTTTCAAGCTAACCGTAACTTCAACAGGCTTTGAGACGAGCTTCGCCACGGGTACCCTCCAGGCTGGGCAATCCCTTTCCGTTCCAACGATCGTCATCCCCATCGCCACGGCTAACTCCAATGTTGAGGTAACACTCTCAAAGGTAGATCTGGCAGAAGCAGAGATTCACGTCGAAGAGCATCAGCGTCTCGTCGGCTTCGTCCCCAATTTCTTCGTCACATACGATTGGCATGCAGCCCCGCTCACCTCGAGACAGAAGTTTCAGCTTGCCGGCAAGACCATCCTCGACCCAGCCAGCTTCCTCATCAGCGGCGCCATTGCCGGCATTCAACAGGGAACCAACACCTTGCCCGGTTACGGCCACGGCGTAGAGGGCTACGCCAAACGGTTTGGCGCGGTCCAGGCAGACTTCACCATCGGCACGCTTCTCGGCGGCGCAATCCTGCCTTCGCTTCTGCACCAGGATCCTCGCTATTTCTACAAAGGAACGGGCTCAATCTCGTCTCGCACCTTATATGCGTTATCCAGCGCCGTTATTGCTCGGGGGGACAATGGAAAGCGCCAACCCAACTACTCCAGCGTGATCGGTGATTTCGCTGCAGGCGCCGCCTCAAACCTGTACTATCCGGCCGCCGACCGAACCGGAGCCTCAGTGACCCTCTACAACGGCTTGATCTCCGTTGGATCCGACGCCCTCGGTAACCTAATCCAGGAATTTGTCCTAAAGCATTTCACTCCCAACGCACCAAAGTATCCGCAGCCATAACAGGCCGTTCATCGCCACGAAATGAGAGAACCCGTGCAGATTTGACTTGATAGCTTTGCTGCAGCCATGCCGAACCGCGTAACACGCATCACGGTCACCAACGTCGAGCGCATCCAGAACCTCCTCGAAAAGATCGAAGCAGTCGATCTGGTAGGCCTGAGAATCTTCGGTCTCGGCGAGCACCCGCCCAGCGAGTACCTCGACTCCGCCCCTCCGTCATCCTCGCCGCCCGTTCGACAAGCCCCTCACAGCGCCACCGGAGCCCTCATCGTGGGCGGTCCTGCGCCCGTCGCAAAAAAGATCCGCCAATCATGACGAGCCCTTGGTGGAATCTCCTGGCTCGACTTTCAGATGTCCGTCGCTTCGCCATTCCACGGCAAGCCTGTGCGCTTCATCGCCGTCCTCGGTGAGAAAGTCGTACCCACCGTGTGCGTTAGCTGAGTTCTCACTCCGCCGCTGTGCACGTCGGTGCGACCTCATACTGCGGCTCACACCGGCCCATAAGGTATTTGTCGAACCAGCCCATAATATTGTCCAGCCGCTCGATCCGATGCCATGGCTCACCCGACCGCGAAAGCTCATGGCTCTCCCGTGGAAATCGCACCATCACCGTAGGAATTTTCTTGTACTTGAGTGCCCTGAAGAAGACCTCGCCACCAGCCGTCGGCGGCGTGCGATAGTCCGCATCCCCAAGGATGAACATCATCGGCGTCTTCACGTTGTTGATAAATGTTAGCGGCGAGTGTGCTTTATACACATCCAAATGCGCCTGCGATGCAAACGGAGCCTCCGGCCACCAGTACTGGCGAAACTCTCCGATGTCGGCCGTATACCACCAGGCGGCCGCATCCACGATGTCGCGCTGCGCCACGCCAGCCTTGAATCGATCCGTCTGCGTAACGGTCCAATCGGTCAGCAGTCCACCACCCGAACCACCCGTCACGCCCAGTCTGTCCGGATCTGCCCAGCCCTTCGCGACGACAGCGTCCACGGTGTCCATCAGGTCGTGAAAGTCGTCTCCCGGATAGTTGTTCTCGATCACATTCGCAAAATGCTGCCCATAGGTGGTCGAACCGCGCGGATTCGGATAGATCGTCACATAACCCTTCGCCGCCATCCACAACATCTCATGGTCGAACACCCAGCCGTAAGAAGCGTGCGGCCCACCATGGACGTTCAGAATCGCTGGATACTTCTTCGTCTTGTCGAACTGCGGCGGCAACTGCACAAACGTATCGATCGAGACATAAGGAATGTCCTCCGGCTTCACCGTCGGCGTTACATGCAGATTCTCGGGCATCTGCAGATCAAGCTTTGCAAACAAAGCATCATTCATGTGCGTCAATTGAGTCTGATTTCCTGCCGTCGCCGCCGGAGTCCCCGCCTTCGGACCACCCGGAGCCACAGTTGGATCAATCCGAAACATATCTCCAATCATGATCGGATTCGAAATTAGCGCGATCACACTCCTCGCATCCTTGCTCGCCACAAAATTCAACACCGCCTGCTTCCGCGCTGAAAGCTTATTGATCGAACCATCGCTCACGTCCACCCCAAGTAGCAGCGCCGATCCCTGTGACCCTCCGACATCCAGAAGTTGCTTGCCATCGCCACTCCAAACGATCGCCGGCCGGCCGCCACCCCGCGGCGCCGTGTTGTCGCCGCCCACCCCGCCACCCATCTCAAAGCCTTTGCCGCCCGTCAGGTCCCGCGGAGCAGAAGCTGACAACGTGTCTTTTTTCTCCGCAAGATCCACAACAAATAAATCCGACTCCTGATGGCTCACTGCCGGTGCGGGCGCAATCGGGAATGCCTGCGCATGAAATGCCAGATGCACTCCATCCTGCGATGGCGCCAACCCTCGAATCTCAAACGGCATCTCCACCGTAAACTGCGTCGGCACTACGCCTGCCGGGTGCGCGCCGCCAGGCTTCACCTGGAACCCGATCAACGCATTATGCGGCACTGTTTCGTAGTATGGCTCGTCCACATGCTGAGACGTGTAAAGAATCCAACTCGACCCCGGCCGCCACACATACTCTTCAACCGCGTACGGCCCACCGGTAAGCTGCCACGGAGCATCCTGCGACCCATCAGCCTTGGGCATCGAGACCATGTACAACTGCGGCACAAACGTCGGGTCAAGGTTCCCCTCTCCATTTAACCGATACACCTCGCGGTTCACAATCCGAACATCCGAAACATGCGCCTCATCTCCGGTGGCACGGCCCTTTTTCGCGGCATAGAGCTTCGCCTTCGCAGTATCCTGCGGCGTGTCCGAGAGCACCGTCAATACCGTGCCATCCGGCGACCACTGCGGCACGCTCGCGCCCTTGGGCAAATCCGTCAGCCGTATGGCACTCGCCTTGGGCTCCGCCGCCGTTAGATAAAGCTGGGGTGGCGCAAACTTGCCCTCTTTCTCCACTGCCCGCAGAAACGCAAGATGCGTTCCGTCCGGGGACCAACGCGGACTCGAGTCATGTGTCCCCATCGTCAGGCGCACCGGGGTAGCCCCTGCGTTTGCAATATCCAGCACATACAGCGACGTCTCATATCCAGAATGATCCGCAGCAACCGTCGTCTGCACAAACGCGACTTTGCTGCCGGTCGGCGACATTTGCATGTCCCCAACCCACACAAAGTCGAACAGATCTTTTTCAGTAATCGGACGCCTCTGAGCAAAGGCAAGAAGAGGTAGACCGAGGACAACGACCGTAACAAGAGAGCGAAGACGCATAGGACCTTTGCGAATCAGTGTTTTAGAATTGCAATCAGGTTAACATCAAGTGCAAGACGGCCCATCACGTCAGTCCCGTATGCGCTTCTTGATCTCCACATTCAGGCGCTTGATCTTCTGATTCAGCGTACTTAACGGAATCTTGAAGTACTCCGCTGCCTCCGTCTGGTTCCAGTGGCATCGTTCCAGTCGATCGGCAATGATGCGCCGTTCAATCTCTTCCATCACATCGAACAGGGAAGCATCCGGCCTATGGGCCAGCAACGCAGCCGAATAGGTGCTGCCCGTCAGCTGCGACGGCAGCAACTCCGGCGTGATCGTCCGCGTCGTTGAAAGCACCACACCAC
>JAYVZP010000037.1:0-2360 GCA_043783275.1 Rhodanobacteraceae bacterium | reverse complement strand
CCAGGAATCCCCACCGCTACTTCGTCGCCAGGCATGTAGGGCGAAAACTCTCCCTCTCCGTTGCCGGCCGTGCTCGTGGCAATACGGCACTTCACCTGGCGCCCGTCTTCCAGCGCAACGTGAATGACTGGGCCGTGGTCTTGCGTAAACTCGAAAGGGGGGTTCGCTGCGTCCCCCGCAATGACCGTAGCAATCCCAAAGTGTTGGCGCGTGTCAGCTCCGGGGTAGGAGGACAGGCTGCGCCACTGCTGCATGTCAAATTCCTGCATCAGAGTTCCCCACGCCCGCTGCCAGTGTTGAGTCGCGCCTTCATCTCCGCCGCCGTGAACGTTTCCCCGGTTGCCGGGTCCACATAGAGTCCGTTGGCCGTTGGGAGATACTTATTCCCTGCCGGGTCAGCGAACGTCTTGGCTTTCTTGGCTTGCTCCGCCGCCGCCTTTGCAGTCGCGGCATTCGCCTTGGCCGCTCCATCTTGATTGTTCGTCTTGGTCGATGGTGGGTTGGCTTTCGTGTTCGGGTCAACGTGCGCCTCGACGTAGTTGATGCCCTGCAGCGAGAGCGTGATGCCTGTCTCCGCATCCCAGCCCGCCGTCATGGTGCGCAGCCTGTACAGATTTGGGAATCCCACATTGGCATACTGCTTCAGGTACGCGCTCGCGAAATCGTCACCAAAGCCAAGACTCGTCAGAATCTTCATGCCGGCTTCGCCGCCGCTGATGGCGGTCGTCAACCGTGACGGGGTGTTTTGGTCCTTATGCTCCTGACCCACTCGCACCTCGAAGGTATCACCCGCCTGCATGTCGAGGATGTCCGGGTCTACATTGTTTCCACCAAAGCTCGCCAGGTTCAGCGTCTTGATGGTGGTCGTGACTTCGCGCTTCCCTAGTGAGTAGAAGGTGCTTTCCGCGATGAGCTTCAGGGTGTTTTCGTCGGTCACTCCGTCAAAACGAAGCTCCAACCATTTTTCCTCTGTGCCCCCGTCGCCGGGCAGGGAGTTGACTGCCCGGTCTGCTTTTTCCGGAAAGCGCACCCGAATGCGTTTTTTCGTGGCCGGGTTGTAGCTGCTGACCGCAATGTTTTTCGGCTGCCACGCACCGTATGCCCGCGAGAGCTTGAAGCTCTGCAGGTTATTACCGTAGATGAACCTGCGAAACTCTAGCGTTTCCCCGTCATCAAGCGTCCGCGTCTGGAAGGAGTCTTCAGGACGAGTCGGTTTCGTGGTTGTCTTGTTCGCTGTCCGTTCCAGCGATGCCGTGTGCTGGATGATGACGGTCGTTCCCTCCACCCGAATGGAGTGCCCAATCTTGCCCACCGTGTCAGTAAGAAAGTCCCATAGGTTGAGCTTTTCCTGCGCACCTCCCCCCTGCGTCGGGGCCACTCCACCCTTCGGATGTAGCGACATGGGCGAAACTCGCCCTTCCAGCGACGGCGCCTCTTCCGTGCTTGGCCGGTACTCAACTTTCATGCCGCGCATTTGCGCAAAATTGCTGAGGTAATACGCCGCCGCCTCGTGAATTGGCTTCTTGTGGTCGATGGTGAGATTGGCTGGCGCCTGTGTGTCAATAAAGAGTTGCGTGTTGTCGCGGCACTCGATGCGGATAACCGGCTCCCCGCTCTCGGTGAACTCCACCTCCCACTTGTCCACAAACCCCTCAAACCTCAAGTTAGAGCGTGGTTGATTCTTGAACATGTAAGTGTCTGGAATCACCGCCATCGGAACGACACCCGATGCTTTATTATACACCGGGTCTTCAGCTCTTGTTTTGCCGCGCATGCCCCGCGCAAAGTCCGTCGCGCTAACGCACCCGAGAAAGAACTTCACTCCCGCTGCACGCACAACTCGCGGGTCGAGGGGGAAGTCTTTGAACTTGATGGTGAAGGACAGCGTGTCCGCTGAGCGGATACCGTTTGCCGCCCAGTTAGCTTCCGCCGGGATGATGCTGCCTGTGGCGTAAGTGTAGCCGTCTTCAGAGCTTTCCCGGTCCTGTGGCCCAGCCGTGGTCCCGCCGCCGCCATCCGAGATTAGAAACCGCTGGGCACCCGTATCTCCGGGATCTGGCACTACGGTAAGGCCGGTGCGATTCGCGCTCGTGCCCTTATGCGTGTCAATCGGCTTGCCCTTCGGCTTTTGCTTCTTGACCGACTTGTCCCCAAACTCGTCTAGCCGAATGTTGAGCCGCACTTTTGCCGAAGGAAAGTAGGTTGTGTCACTCATAGACCACGCGACTTCGCTAGCACTGGAATCAGCAGCACCGTGCCGGGTTTGAACTTCGTGATGTACCAGCTCAGCCGGTTAGAGCGAAGGATGTCTACGCCGTGGTCAGGGTTGCCGTAGAACTTGGTAGACAGCCCGTCCGGGG
>JAYVZP010000036.1:0-2378 GCA_043783275.1 Rhodanobacteraceae bacterium | reverse complement strand
AGGCGCTGAAGGCGATGACGGGAAGCGACAAGGCCGACGCTTCGGCGATTGTGGAGTATTTCAAGCCACTGCTGGATTGGTTGAAGGAGCAAAACAAGGGTGAGAAAGAGGGATGGACCGTTGCGGCTGATTCGTTGAAGTAGTTATACGACGTCTCGCAGACCGGGCAAGCGGACGATTGGGTCTGATAGCAGCCAAGTTGCGACGCAGGCGAGTGCCCCGACCGTGGCGAACTTGACGAGTGCGGGGGCGGACCAGCTATGCAGGAGCAGCGCAATGCCGACGAGTACAGGTGGGTGGAGGATGTAGGCGGCGTAGGCGCGGCGGTTGAGCCAGCTCCAAAATGCGGAGGGCTGGTTGCCGTGTTTTCGGAAAACCAGGAGCCAGAGCGCGATGAGGCCCCAGGCAACAAAGGGTTCCCAGAGGGCGTAGAGAACCGCGGTGAGGGAGATGCCACCGGCGAAGTTGGACTTCCCGGAGCCGTTGGACAATCCAGTGAGGGCGATGGCGATGGGCAAAATGGGCCAGGTGAGGATGAGCGTGATGATCCAGGGCTTTGCGTTCTTCAATTGCAGTTGACGCAGCCAATCGAAGCGCCAGGCAGCAATTCCTACGGCGAAGAGAAAGATGTAGCTGGAGAAGTAGCCGGCTTGCAAACCGAAAAAATTCTGACCTACCGGGATAAACTGCCGGATTGCCAAAGCTCCGGCTGAGACTCCCAGCGCGCTCAGCAGCCACCATCGGTAGGCTGGCACTGGTTTTGGAACCGGCTGAGAATCGGCGAGGGAGTTGTCAAAGGCGGCGCGCCATGCGGCATAGGCGAGGCTGAATATCAATAAAGCCTCGGCAAACCAGAGCGGGCCGTTGATGATTCGCTTGTGATTCCAAAGGAAGACGATTGTGGGCCAGAAGCCGTCGCCCTGGGCGGCGGTGACGATTGCGGCTGTCAAGGGGCCGAGGATGAGGATGAAGGCAAGCAAGGGGAGACCGAGGCGGAGGAATCGGTCTTTCAGGAAGAGTGCAAAACCTTTTCTCTCGAGGGAGGCTGGAGTGAAGTAACCGGCCAGCAGAAAGAAGAAGCCCATGAAGTAGGCCTGGTTGGTGGCGCAAAAGAACGTGAGTAAAAGGCTGGAGGGGGCGCGGGAGGTTTCGACTTCGCGCCAGAACCAGCCACCTGAGCCCCCGTAGGTAATGGCGGTGTGATGCAAGATGACGAGCGCGGTCACTACGCTGCGCAGTCGGTCAATGTACAGGTCGCGTGTGGCCACGACTTAGAATACGCGAGGCCGGAACGGATAGTTCCGACCTCGTTGGTGGTATTGCTTAGTACTTGACGATGGCTGCGAAGGAGTCTGGCTTGAGGCTGGCGCCGCCGACGAGGGCACCGTCGATCTCTTCTTCACCGAGCAGGGCGGTGGCGTTATCTGGCTTGACACTGCCCCCGTAGAGGATGCGGACGGCTGCGGCGACGTGTGTCCCGAGCAACTTGTCGATTTCCTCGCGAATGATCTTGTGGGCCTCGACGGCCATTTGGGGAGTGGCAGTTTTGCCTGTCCCGATGGCCCAGACGGGCTCGTAGGCAATGACGATCGGGGCTGCAGCGTGGGCCGTGATGCCGATCAGAGCGCCTTTGAGTTGGGTACAGAGGACGGTGGCGGTTTGGCCTGCTTCGCGCTCGGCGAGGACCTCTCCGATACAAACGACGGGAATGATGCCGTGTTTGAGGGCGGTGTGGAGTTTTTTGTTGACGATATCGTCGGTCTCGTTGAAATACTGGCGGCGTTCGGAGTGACCGATGAGGGTGTGGGTGGCTCCAATGGCTTTGAGCATGGCAGCAGAGGTTTCGCCGGTGTAGGCGCCTTCCTCAGCGAAATGCATGTTCTGCAGGCCAGCAAGGACGTTCGATCCGGCGACACCGGCGACGACGGTAGCGAGAGACGTAACCGACGGGAAAAGAGCAATCTCGTCCCGGGTATGTCCGGCGACCAGGGGCAGGAAGGCATCGACAAAGGCCTTGGCTTCAGCGGGGGTCTTGTACATTTTCCAGTTTGCGGCGATCAATGCTTTACGCGACATATTTTTGGTTTCCTCGACTTGATTTTAGAGGATGGGGTCGGGGCGGTGGGTGATGGGGGACACACGATCGGGGCGTCGTGTCTTTTGGTTCCGGAACAGACGATTCATTGATTTCAGTTTGGCCGCCCGCCGCGGATGCTGCTGGCAAGCGCGCGGCGAAGAAATCTGTAGAGATTGCAACCCCTGAAGCGAAAGGATCGCCTGTCGGTTGACGTGGCACCCACGTCAACCAACAGCGATTCCTTTGTTGCGTTACTTGTCGGTCAGCGCTTCGACTCCGAGGAGTTTTTTGCCTTCGAGGA
>JAYVZP010000035.1:0-38370 GCA_043783275.1 Rhodanobacteraceae bacterium | reverse complement strand
CGCTGCGGCGACGGCTCTGCGTATCGCTGGTGAGCGCGCCGAACTGCGCAGACATCTGCACATTTTCGACATCCGCAACGGCATAGCTGATGAAGTAGGGCCTGGGCTGAGGCTGTGCCTTGGGGTCCGGCTGTGCTTTGGCGTCGGTTTGCTCCGCCACTGGAGCCGCGGAGCCAAGTGAGTTCATCGCCCGCTCCAGTTCCGTTTGCATCACCTTCAGCAGGATAGAGTCTACCTTGGCTGATTTCACAGGGGGATTCTGTGGCTCGCCGGTCTCACTGCCCGTAGCGGCGTACGCTGGGCATGCCGTCAATCCAACTCCACAACCAACCACAAGACTCAACATCCATTGCTTATTCAAAGAATTGTTCCACCTTTACGCATGTAGATCCGAAACTTTTTTTTGGGCGCTACACCGCAAAATTATGCTGAGCGTTGACCTACAGATTAGACGAGCGGCGGCCCCGTCCGGAATCCTTATTGCGCGGGAGTCCTTGCTGAGGCAAACTTGAGCCTGCTCGACGGTGATGCCGCGAACGAAAAGTCCTGAAGGAGTCTCCATGCGCCTGCGCGCCCTTGTACTGTTTCTTGTTGTGCTGATGCCCTTTGCCCCGGTAGCGGCGCATGCTTCCACGACTCCGGCCGAGGCTGCCGCGCTTTCCGCCGCCCACCAGGATCACACCGCCTACACGCTGCCACCCGATAAGCTCGCCAAGGCCGAAACACTTGCGAAGATCAGGACGATTGTGACGTTTGGCGGCGCGTTTTGGGGAATCGTCTCGCTGGTGCTGATTCTGCAAATCGGAATTGTCGCGAAGATGCGTAACGTCGCGGTGAACCTGAGCAAGAATCGGTGGGCCCAGGGCTTTACCTTCTTTCTCGAATTCCTGATCGTGACGACGCTGCTGGGGCTGCCGATCGACTTGTACGAGCAGCACATCCGCCGCAGCTACGGCCTAAGCGTTCAGGGCTGGGGTAGCTGGGTGGGCGATGCATTGAAGGCGCTGGGACTGTCGTTCGTGTTCGGCGGACTGGGCGTGATGCTGCTGTTCTGGCTTATCCACAAGTTCCCCAAACGCTGGTGGCTGGCGCTCTGGTTCCCGACGATGCTGTTCTCAATCCTCGCCATCTTCGCTACGCCTTACGTAATCGACCCGCTGTTCAATAAATTCGAGCCGCTCACCAAGTCCAATCCGGCCCTCGTCGAACAGCTGGAAAGGGTCGTTGCGCGCGGCAAGGGCATTGATATTCCGCCGGAACGGATGTTTCTGATGAAGGCGTCGGACAAGGTCACCACGCTGAATGCCTACGTAACCGGCTTTGGAGCCTCCAAGCGCGTCGTGGTCTGGGATACGTCCATTGCAAAGGGAACGCCGGACGAAATCCTCTTCATCTTTGGCCACGAGATGGGTCACTATGTCCTTGGCCATATCGTCTCCGGGATTATTTTTTCATTTGGATTCATCCTGGTCTCGTTCTTCGTGGGATTCCACTTCTTCCAGTTTCTGTTGAAGCGATTTGGAACTAAATGGCGCATCCCCAGACAGGACAACTGGGCCGCGCTCGTAGTCCTCATCCTTGTGCTCGAAATCATCGGATTTGCTAGCCAACCCATCATGAGCGCCTATAGCCGCGCACATGAGCATGCCGCCGACGTGTACGGCATGGAAGCCGTGCATGGCATCATCGCCGACCCCCAGAAGTCCGCGCAAAACGCCTTCCAACTGCTGGGCGAGAACTCCTTTGCCGCGCCGGACCCGTCACCGCTGGTAGAGTTCTGGGTCGGCTCGCATCCGCCCATCTGGCTGCGCGCCGCTTTTGCCAAGCACTACGACCCCTGGGTACCCGATGCTGCGCCCAAGTACTTCCAGAAATAGCCGCCAGACCTGCACGCACTAAAAGCGAAATGAGGACAGGAACTCTTTGTTCTTGCCTTCCTGAGGGATGGCTAGTTGGGTTTGGTCGACTAGAATCTCCCCATGACAGACTGCATCTTCTGCAAGATCGCCGCTGGCACGATCCCCGTCAAGGTTGTTTACGAGGACGAGGCATGCATGGCCTTCGCGGATGCCAATCCCATGGCCCCGACGCATCTCCTCGTTATTCCGCGGCAACACTTCGTCGATGTCGAAACGGCGCCCACGGAATTGCTTGGGCAGCTTTTGAATGCAGCCAGCACGATTGGGCAGCGTGAGCTTCCGGGTGGCCACCGCATCGTCATCAACACCGGCAGCGACGGCGGTCAGACGGTTCACCACCTCCATCTCCACCTGCTTGGCGGACGCCCCATGCACTGGCCTCCAGGCTAAGTCTCGAACAGGCAAAGAAGAGGGGCGACGGAGAATTCTCCGTCGCCCCTCTTGCATGTAGCAAAGACCCTACAGGTTGAAGTTTGGCTCTTCCACGTCCTCGATGCCATAGCGGCGGAGCAGGTTCGGCAGGTTCTGCGAGAACGCCGCACGCGGCATGACGGTATCGCAGCCCGCTTCCACTGCCTTCGCCTTCAGGTCGCCCTGCAGGTGTGAAAGGAAGCCGACGATGGAAGTCGCCTTCTTGAGTTTGGTTTTGAGCTTCGGAATCAGCGTCAATGGCTTGGCATTCGCGTTGTTCAGATCGAATACGATCAAGCTTGGCCGATCCTCATCCTCGCCGCTGGTGAGCGCCGCAATCTGTTCCTTCTCGTTTTTGACAAAGGCCACCTTGACGCCAAGTTTGCGCGCGGTCTCCTGAATCTTGGCGGTGAAGAACAAGTCTTCGATGAAGAAATAGATCTTGGTCGGCGTGCCCGGTGCGATTGGAATAGCGCGGCCTTGCGAGTAGTCGATTGGCTGTGAATCGCCCGAATGGAACGACCGCCCGCGACCACCGCCACCACCATTTCCGTACGGATCCATCGATGAAGGACTGGGGTCGAAGACGTTGCCGTTTGCTGGACGGTAGCTGTGGTCCATGGGGCCAACAAAGCCCGAGCGCCCACGCGGCTTACTGCCGCCGCCGCTGCCAAAGCCGGCCTTGCGCTTGAAGCCGCCTCCGCCATTTCCAGGCTGATGCGTATCCGGGCCACGGAATCCGCCGCCGTTCTGGCCGGGACCCTGCGGTGCAGACTGACCGAAGCCGCCGGCGCTTGCCTGGATACCGTTGTTGTCCTGGCGCGGACGATCGCGATCACGTTCGCGGAACTTCTTCTTCCAGCGCTTGGTTCCGCCCGGGGCCCCGGCTGCTCCATTATTTGCGGGATTGCCCTGGGAACGGTCGAAACTGCGTCCACCGCCGTTTTGCTGGCGGGGCTGCTGGCTTGCGGACTGACCGGCGGGTTGCGCTTCCGTACCGCCCTGAACGGTTGCAATCACCTCGGGCGCCGCACCTTCTGGACTCCCAGCGTTGCCGGGCTGATCGCCCGAGCCTTCATTGGCCGTCTCCGGGCCTTTGCCCTTGCGTTTGCGACGTCGGCGTCGGCTGCTCTTGGACTGGCCCATTCCATGTGGTACGCGCTGTCCATCTTCGTCCAGTTCATAGCCACCGGAGTTTCCGGCGTTGTCTGAGCCAAAGTCTTCCGTGCCCGCTGCCTGCGGTGCGTGTTGCACCGGTGAGTCTGTCAAACCCTGTTCTGCACTCATGCTTCGGTTTCCTCTTGCCTGCCGCGCGAGAACTCGCGCGAGCGTTAGCGTTCTCGACCTTAACCCGAAGAATCCCGTTCAGGATTCAGCGCACCGCTCGCGCTCGTAAGAGGCGCGGCAGTCCGATTTTCGAGAGTCAGTTGAGACAATTTCAATTCGTACTCTTATCCAAACATCCGAGAGATTAGTACGTTCCACCTGCAGAATAGTCTGTCGAACGGTCACGTTTCCCGCGGACTACGCAATCACCGGAATCGTCGAAGCTCGACTATTACTTGCTTATCGGCATTTTTACCGCGGCATGACTACCGGCGGTGCGAACTGCTTCTACTTGTCTTACGAGAGGGAAACTTGCGGAAACGCCTCCAGCCAACCCAGCGGGAAGAGGTCCGTTGGGACCCAATGCCTTTGCCGGACACGCAAACCACTGAAGCAATCGGTTATGCTGTCCACTTTGAAGGCACCTTAACTTTACTCCACAGTCCGCGACATCGCAACCAATTCTTTTTCAAAGGTCTGTTTTCAGGAGCCTGCGGCACACCTAAACGGCACAAGGCCACTCCATATTAGGAGTGGCCTTGTGACATTCAACCAAATGGCCATTACTGGCCTCCAGGAAAACCGAATCCAACCCTGCGGCTTGGGCCCGGGAGCTTCGGAGTCTCTGCCCGCCGGCCGCACCGTCTTTTGGGTGCAGGCTCTTGCGTGAGCAGGACTAATCTGGCGTGCGAGATATTTTCCGCTATGCCGTGTACAGGTAGAGCAATCCGGAGACCAAACAGCGTTCGCATCACAATGCTATTGCTTGCTTCGTTTTCCCTTGGTTATCGCGCCATCAGGCTACAGAAAGCGTAGGCTGTGCTGCTCACATCTCCATAATTCAATATCCGCATCGCTAACCGGGATTCGTTGACCCATGCACAGGCCACGCCTATAATTCAGGAACATTCTGGCAAGTTCTCCGCCGCATCATCTTCCTTCGAAGTTTGGACGGGACAGCGTTACGGAACCGACAAGCGGAAAGTTTGAGGGGAACAAGTAACGGACAGATCAGCCAGGCGAAACTCACGTCCTAGTAGATGTCAGGCCGAAACCCGGCGTACCGATGCCGATCAGATTGGGTCTTCTAACCTCGACTCTATGTTCAAGAGTTTTGTAACTTCGAGATCTATCGCACACCTATTTGTCTCCGACTGAGTCGAAAACACCTGACTCACGGACTGGACAAGCCTTGATTTTTTAGGGCGCGTACCACTCGCACCGGGGAGCAAGGTTGCCTTTGCGGGCCTCCCACCTAGTTTCTTCTTCAAACAATTTCTTACTCTTACTTCTTACTAAGGAGCAACACAATTCGCATGAACCGTAACTTAGCTCTCATCACCGCGCTTGGCGCGTCGCTCGTCCTCTCTCCGCTTGCGGGTGCCCAGGCTGCCGCCGTTGCACCCGCACCCGTGGCCGTCGCTCCGCACGCAATAGACGCCAAGATCGCGCTGATCAACTTCGAGCAGGTCGTCCTTGCTTCGAACGAAGGCCAGACCGTCACCGCAGCGACCCAAAAGAAGTATGAGCCCAAGAAGAGCCAGATCGAAGTGCTCGCCGCTGAAGTCGAGACGCTGAAGAAGGGCATTACCTCCGCCCCAGCCAATCTTTCTGATGAAGAGCGCGCCAGCCGTCTCCGCGCCATCGACACCAAGGAAAAGCAGCTGAACCGTGACGCCGAGGATGCCCAGACCGCATACAACGCCGAGTGGCAGGAGGCCCTTGCCAAGGTTGCGCAGAAGATTGCGGGCGTGATGAAGTCCTACGCCCAGTCCAATGGCTACACGTTGCTGCTCGACGTCTCCAGCCAGACCTCTAACGTCCTTTGGGCTGATGGCTCGACCGACATCTCGCAGTCCATTGTGGATGCCTACAACAAGCAGTCCGGCGTCGCCGCACCGCCACCGTCCGCACCGCGTCCAGCAGGCCGTCCCGCAGGCTCAGCACCGCGTCCTACGACGCCAGCCAAGCCCCCAGTTAAGTAACGACGGGGGTACGTCGCGGATTTAAAAAGATAGGAACGGATAGCCAGGTTACCGGCTTGTCCGTTCCTATCTTTCTTTGCTGCTGGCGGACTTGTTGTTTATTCTTCCCCAACTTTGAGTACGGCGAGGAATGCTTCCTGCGGGATGTCGACCTTGCCGATCCGCTTCATGCGTTTCTTGCCTTCTTTCTGCTTGTCGAGAAGTTTGCGCTTGCGGCTTATGTCGCCACCGTAACATTTGGCGATGACGTTCTTGCGGATGGCCGTGACGGTCTCACGCGCGATCACCTTGGAGCCGATCGCAGCCTGGATAGCGACTTCAAACATCTGCCGTGGAATCAATTCGCGCATCTTGGAGACGAGTGCCTTGCCTCGCTGCTGCGCCAAATCCTTATGGATGATGATCGAAAGCGCGTCTACCGGATCGCCGCCGATCAGGATATCCATCTTCACCATGGGCGAGATCCAACTCCCCGCAAGTTGATAGTCCAGCGATGCATAGCCGCGCGAGACAGTCTTGAGGCGGTCGTAGAAGTCGAGCACGATCTCATTCAGGGGCAACTCGTAGGTGATCATCACGCGGGTGTCAGAGACGTATTCAAGGTTCTTCTGGCGACCGCGCTTCTCTTCGACCAGCTTCAGGATTCCGCCCACATACTCTTCGTTCGTCAGAATCTTGGCGACGATGACGGGCTCTTCAATCATCTCGATCTCGGAGGGATCCGGCCAGCGCGAAGGATTATCAACTTCACGCTCGGAGCCATCGGTCAGCGTGATCTTGTAGCGAACGCCGGGCGCGGTAGTGATGAGGTCGAGGTCGTACTCGCGCTCCAGCCGCTCCTGGATAATCTCCAGATGAAGCAGCCCGAGGAATCCACAGCGGAATCCAAACCCCAGCGCAACGGAACTCTCCGGCTCGAAGGAGAAGCTGGCGTCGTTGAGCCGCAGCTTTTCAAGCGCATCGCGCAGCATCGCGTGCTCATGCGAGTCCACGGTATACAGCCCGGCGAAGACCATGCTCTTGATGTCTTCAAAGCCCGGCAACGCCTCGGCACAGGGGCGCTCGACCTCGGTGATGGTGTCGCCCACCTTGGTGTCGGCGACGTTTTTGATTGTCGCGACGAAGAATCCTACCTCTCCGGCCGAAAGCTCATCCAGCGGCATTGGCTTGGGCGTCATGACGCCCATGGAGTCCACTTCGAACTGACGTCCGTTCGACATGACCTTGATCTTCATGCCCTTGCGCAGCTTGCCGTTGATGATGCGCGCCAGTACTATGACGCCGCGATAGGCATCGAACCATGAGTCGAAGATCAGCGCCTGCAGCGGAGCTTCGGGATCGCCTTTGGGAGGCGGCAACCGCGTGACGACGGCCTCCAGAATCTCGGCGACGTTCAGACCGGTCTTGGCGCTTACGGCCACGGCATCGTCAGCCGGAAGCCCGACAGATTTTTCGATCATCTCCTTGGTCCGCTCGATATCAGCGGACGGCAGATCGATTTTATTGATGATCGGAATAATCTCAAGTCCACCGGCGATCGCAAGGTAAGCATTCGCGAGGGTCTGAGCTTCCACACCCTGCGAAGCGTCTACGACCAGCAGCGCCCCTTCACAGCTTGCCAGCGAGCGCGACACTTCATAACTGAAGTCCACGTGCCCGGGGGTGTCGATCAGGTTGAGCTGGTAGGTCTGGCCGTCCTTGGCCGAGTACATCATGCGGACGGTGTGGGCCTTGATGGTGATACCGCGCTCGCGCTCCAAATCCATGGCGTCGAGGACCTGCGCCTGCATCTCTCGCTGCGTCAGCGAACCAGTCAGCTCAAGCAAACGGTCGGAGAGGGTGGACTTGCCGTGATCGATATGCGCGATGATCGCGAAGTTACGAATGTGCTGGGGATCCATAAAGTTTAAGAGGTCTCGCTACCCTTAATGCTAACACCGCAGCCAGGATAGGAAGGCCCGGCGCAGACACCTGTGTAAACGACAAAAACCCGCCTGTGCCGAAGCATCAGGTGGGTTCCGTGATCGGTGTGGATTCAATCCGCTCCGCAATCGGATGCTGTAGCACGCGACTGAAAACTAGGCGCAGCAACCGCAGCAACCACCGGAGAGGCAGGTGGTGCAGATGCAGGAACAAGCGGAGGTACATTTGATTTTCATTGCCAAAGAATAGGCTTCGCCTACCTCCGGGTCAATTCAGCAGGAGGCGATGCAGCATGGAGCAAGGCGCTACAAAGCCTGCCGCTGAGACGCCTTGCCCGGTCATCCGTCTTACAATCAGGTGTGACTTCTTTCCCCGATCCGCACCGTCGAAACCGACTGGGTCCGACGCGACTTCTGATGACACGATTTTCGATGACACCAATGTCGATGCCTAAGGTCAAGCCGGTTCGTCGCCTCTTCCTGGCACTTCTTTGCACGCCGCTTCTTTTGCTTGCGGGCTGCCCCGGCGACCCGCCTTCCATTGCTGCCAAGTCTCCCACGGCCGCGTCCCCTGCGATGACCGCACCGACCCTGCCCGCCGCAGCAACCGGCACCAGCGCCAAGCGCCCCGCCAGCGCGCCGCAGAACTCACCAGCCGGTCCGCAGGCCGACGCGGCGAAGAACGCTCTCAACAACCTGAAGATGCAGCAGTTGATCGCCAAGGTTGAAACCAGCTACAAGTCCGGTCTGGACAACTATCGCGCAGGCCGCCTGGACGCCGCACGCCTCGACTTCGACTACGCCGTCGACACAATGCTCACAAGCGGTATGGACCTGAAGGGCGAGGGCCAGCTGGCCGAGGAATTTGATCATCTGCTGAACTCCATCAACACGTTGGAGATGGCCGCGCTCAAGGTGGGCAATGGGTTTTCGCCGAAGCTGGAAGAGGCTCCGCTCGACGCCGCTAACGACATCACCTTTCCTGCGAACCCTGAGCTCGTCGCCAGGCTGCGTGGAGAACTCAACGTGACGTCCGACCTTCCGCTGATCATCAACGACCAGGTCGCCGGTTACATCAACGTGTTTTCCGGCTCCGAGAGCTTCCGCAAGCACATGGCTGCCTCGCTGCAGCGCGTAGGCAAGTACCGCGGCCTTATTCAAAATGTTTTGAAGGAAGAGGGTGTGCCGCAGGATCTTATCTATTTAGCCGTCGCAGAGTCGGGCTTTCAGCCGCAGGTCGTCAACGGCAAATCCGGCGCCGGGGGCATGTGGCAGTTCATGACTTACACCGGCGCGGAGTATGGCCTGACCCGCAATGGCTACTTCGACTACCGCTTCGACCCTGAAAAATCCTCGCGCGCTTACGCTCGCTATATCAAGAAGCTCTACGCGCAGTTTGGAGACTGGTATCTGGCCATGGCCGCCTACGACTGGGGCCCGGGTGCCGTGCAACGCGCCGTGCAGCGCACCGGCTATGCCGACTTCTGGGAACTGTACCGCCGCAACGCCATGCCGGCCGAGACCCGCGCCTACGTGCCCAAGATTCTTGCCGCAGTCATTATGGCGAAGAATCCTGAGAAGTACGGACTGGACAAACTTGTGCCCAGCCCACCGGTCATCTACGAGACCGTCTCGACAAATTTTGCCATCGATGTTCGTCTCATCGCCGACGTGACCGGCGTCTCCGCGCAGGAGATCGTGGCGCTCAACCCGGCATTGATCAGGCTTTCTACTCCGCGTGACACGACCTTTGATCTGCATATCCCGCCGGGAACAAAATCTCTCTTCGACGACCGCCTGAAAGATATTCCGGAGGATCGTCGAGCGAGCTGGCGCTTCCATATCGTCAAGCCCGGCGAGACGATCGATAGCATTGCAACCTCTCTGCACGCGCATATCGCGGATGTCGCGGAGACCAACGGCATCACCTCCGCCGATCCAATGGGGGTTGGCGATGAGCTTGTCGTTCCCGTGCAAATCGTATCTGCGGTCGCTCGTCCGCAGCGTTATACGTTGCGCAGAGGGGACACGCTCGTTACTGTTGCCGACCGCTTCAACATCTCGGTGGCAGAGCTTCGCAAGTGGAACTCGGTCTCAAGCTCGAATGTTCGTCCGGGACGTTCGCTCTACGTTGCAGAGCCTTTGCGCTTGGCTCCATCGGCACGCTCGCGTGGTCATGGCAAAGGGCGCCGCACCCTTGGCGGCCGCAGCGCACGGGCATCTTCGAAGAGCTCGCACCCAACATCGCGGCGTGCGTCCAAGAGCTCTGCGAAGACATCTACGAAAGGATCTACTAAGGCCTCGACGCGGACGTCTTCTCATCCTTCATCGCATGCGTCTGGTGGTAGTTCGCATGCCGGGTCGGGACCTGCCAAACATAAAGCTGCTCGATAAGCTTCTCTTCTGAAAAGATTGCTTGCCTTCACTGCCGCACTGGTCTAGCGTGTTGCTAGAAATCGTCGCGAACTTGTATCTGCATCTCATGGTGTGGAATCAGTTCGAAGTCGAGTACGTCAGGGGATATCAGGCATGAAACACGACAAACATCTCGAAGACGCAATCAAGCTAAACGCCAGTGCAGAGCAGGACGATGATGCAACTCGGCGGTCTTCCCGTAGCGCCTTCGACAACGAAGAAGAGGATGAAGAGGAAGAGGTCACTCTCACCTCGCCTGATAATGAGTTGACGTCGAACAGCGTTGTCGCCGTTGAGATCGATCTCTTCGCGGACGAAGAAGACGACCTCGAAGACGATGAGGATGAAGACGACGAAGAAGAGGACGAGGAGGACGAAGAGGACGAAGAGGACGAAGACGATACTCCGCAGATGCGTCACAACACGCATCCGGAAGAAGCAGTGCTGGCCTCCAACGCCAGCACCCCGGCCGCACCCTACACGCCACCCTTCAGACTTTCGGTACAGCCTGAGCAGAACGAAGCAGAGACCAACCTGGGCTCCGTGCTCTCTACGAGGGCTGGATCGAAGACCGTCGCAAGGAAGTCGGTCGCCGCAAAGAAGTCCACCCCCGCAAAGAAGGTAGCCGCTCCCACACTAAAGGCGGTCGCAAAGAAGGTAATCGCTCCGGCAAAGAAGGTCGTCAGCAAGCAGGCCGCAACTCCGGCGAAGAAGGTTCTCGCCAAGAAAGCAGTTTCAGTGAAGACAGCAGTCGTTGCAAAGAAGGCAGCACCCGCAAAGAAGACAGCCGTTCCGGCAAAGAAGGTTGTTGCAAAGAAGGCCGTACCGGCCAAGACAGCGGTTGCAGCCAAGAAGTTGGTCGCAAAGAAGGCCGTACCTGCCAAGAAGGTCGTCGCGGCCAAGAAGTTGGTCGCCAAAACAGTTTCTGCGAAGAAGATGGCTCCGGCCAAAAAAGCATCCGCGAAAAAAGGTGTTTCTTCTTCCATCACGAAATCTGCCGCGAAGAAGTCCAGTACTCTGCGCGGCGGTAAAGCTGCCCCTGAAAAGGCGCTTGGCAACAAGAGTATGGCAAGCAGCAAAAAATCCACGAAGAGAGGTATCACCTTGGCAACCAAGAAAGCAGCACCCGTAAAGAAGGCAGCTCCGGCAAAGAAGGCAGCAGTACCCGCGAAGAAGGTAGTCGCGAAGAAGGCAGCCCCAGCAAAGAAGGCCGTAGCCAAGAAGGCAGCCCCAGCAAAGAAGGCCGTAGCCAAGAAGGCAGCTCCTGCCAAGAAGGCTGTAGCCAAGAAAACCACCCCCAAGAAGTAGTTTTGAGCTTGTAGCACCGTAAGGCAACGTGCAGTAAGGCAAGCAAAAAGGCCCGGTCTCTGTTTCTGAGAGTCCGGGCCTTTCTGCGTCTGCTCAACCTTTTTGAATCAACTAAGAACCGGGGTGAAGCGACCACCGAGCAAGATCTACTTCTTCATCTCGGTAATCGACGCCAGCACTTCGTCGCTGTGGGTCTGGATGTTCTTGACCTCCCAGAACTTCAACACCTTGCCATCTGGTCCAATCAGGTATGTGTCGCGGGATGCGAACCTGATCGGCCCCATACCCCTAACCGGCACGCCATACTCTGCCGCGACCTTGCCGTTGGGATCCGCCAGCAGTTTAAAGTTCAGGCCATCCTTGGTGCAAAAGGTCTTGTGGCTCTCTACTGTATCCAGGCTCACGCCCAGCACGACAGCGTTGAGCGCGGCATACTTCGCCGTATCCCGCTCAAAGTTATGCGCCTCCATCGTGCAACCGGAGGTCATGTCCTTCGGGTAGAAGTACAGCACAACGTACTTGCCCTTGTAGTCTTTCAGGCTCACCGAGGTATCGGTCTGCGAAGGCAGCGTGAAGGCCGGCGCAACCGTACCTGCTGCGAGAGGTGTTACGTCAGCAGCGGCATGGGCGCTGTAACCAGAAATCCCGGCAGCTACCACTCCGGCGGCCGCCAAATATATAAGTCCTTTGCGCATTCGCATCCTCATTTCCAAATCTCAACTGAAAACTGACATGTGGCCGGCCGCTTTGTACTTACACCCGGTCAGAGGTCACGGCAATTCTACGCCGTCGGCCCCAGGAGAAAGAAGCTTTCGCACGCCCTTACCGTGCGATCAAAGCGATTCCCGCCTCGTCTGCCGCCCGCACCATGGCGGGGAGATCAAACAGCAGCGTACGCCCCGCCTCCACGCACAGACAGGTCGCACGGGCCGTACGCATCGTCTCAATCGTGGCCACGCCCACCACCGGGACGTCGAAGCGCATATCCTGGTTGGGCTTCGCCACCTTCACCACGGTCAGTGCGCGCGACAGAGTCGAGCCACCTTCCCCCAACGACCGGAACAACTGACCGGCGCGTGCAATCGTCGCGTCCGTGCCTTCCATCGCCTCCACTGCCACGCAGGCCTGCGCCGCGATCACCACCGTCTGCCCGAGGTCGTAACCCGCAATCGCCTTCGCGACGCCGAGCCCGTACTCCACATCTTTCGCTTCGTCGTCGTTCGGCGCGCGGCTACCCAGCACTCCAGCTTTCGCCAGCAGAGGCTCCAGGTAAGCCGTGGACGAGATCAGTTCGATGCCCTCATCACCCAGCACCTTGGCCACCGCACCCAGCAGCATGTCCGTGTTGCGGGTCCGCAGGCTCATCAGCAGTTTGGCCAGCCGCCAGTCTGGCCGGATCGCTGAGAAGATCTGCTTGTGACTCACCTGGCCCGCCATCACGGCACGCGAGACGCCTTCGGCATGAAAGGTATCAATCAGCCTCGACAACTCGCCCAGCGACATCCAGTGCACACGTACGGCAGGGTCCGACGCCGCACGCTCGTTCATCTCCGGATCGGTCTCTTCCTGGATCGCCGCAACAACAACGCTCAGCCCATGCGCCCGGGCAGCATCCAGAAGCAGGAACGGAAACCTGCCATTGCCCGCAATCAGGCCGAGCTTGTCTGCGCTCATCGAATCACGCCGCGTTCACTGGCCCCGACAAAATCGACGAGGTAGCGCACGTGCTCGCCGGCCTCCCCTGCCTCCAGCCGTCCGCGCAACTCTTCAAGCGCCTGCGAGACGTTCTTCTTGCTGCCGGTCAGCACGCGGTAGGCACTCCGCAACTCCTTGAGCTGCTCCGGCGAGAAGCCCCGGCGCTCCAAACCAACTTTGTTCAGCCCGTAAGCGTGGTTGTCGCGTGCGATCGACGTGAGCGAGTACGGCAGCACGTCCTGCGTGATCGTCGTGCCGCCACCGATATAAGAATACTTTCCGATCCGGCAGAACTGGTGCACCGGGCAAAGCGCGCCCACCACTGCAAAGTCTTCGACAATCACATGACCCGCCAGCGTCGCCGAGTTGGCCAGAATGCAGCCATCGCCGATAACGCAGTCGTGTCCAATATGCGTGTAGGCCATGATCAGGCAGCCATTGCCGACCCGGGTGTGGCCGCCGCCGCCGACCGTTCCGCGCGAAATCGTCACATACTCGCGAATCGTATTGCCGTCGCCCATGGTCATGCGCGTGGGCTCGTCGTTGTATTTCAGGTCCTGAGGAGCAATGCCGACGCATGCGAACGAGAAGAAGCGATTTCTCTTGCCAATCGTCGTGTGGCCGGCGAGCACGACATGCGACACCAGCTCGCAATCTTCGTCCAGCACCACGTTCGGCCCGATCGTGCAGAAGGGGCCGATGATGCAGCTTGCGGGGACTACAGCGCCGGGCTCGATGCTGGCAGTCGGATGGATGCCGGGCGTCTTCACTCGGGAATCTCCAAGCCGCTGACTGGCGCCGCTGCCACGGGCTTGCGGACGCGGGGGACAACCTGGCACGTCACCGTGGCGTCGCACACGACCTTGCCCTCTACCGTGATGACGCCTGCCATCTTGACCGCACGGCTACGCCAGTTGACGACCGTGACCTCAATCCGGAGCTGGTCGCCGGGCGTAACGGGTCGGCGGAAGCGGGCGTTCTCGATGCCCGTAAAGACCATCAGCTTGGAGTCGCGGTCGGGGATCTCGGTCAGCAGCAGCGCGCCGCCGGTCTGTGCGATGGCTTCGATCATAAGGACGCCGGGCATGATCGGGTAGTCGGGAAAGTGGCCGGTGAAGTGCGGCTCGTTGATAGTCACGTTCTTGATGGCGACGATGCGCTGGCGTGGTTCCATCTCAAGTACGCGGTCGATGAGGAGGAACGGATAGCGATGCGGCAGGATCGCCATAATCTCAGTGATGTCGAGGGTGCGCTTTATCGGTGTTTCCGTTGCAGGGGGAATCTCAGGCTCGCTCATAACTTTCTGAGTATAAAACGAGGCCTGCCTCCCACCGTGGGGGCCAAACCCTAAAGTCTCCGAAAGAAATGCCTTAGGTCCGGACCTGAGTGCAGAGGCTGATCAGGGGAGTCACTTTTTTTTGAGGCCCTTCTCGATATCGAAGAGGTCATTTGAGAGTGGCTGGTTGAATTGGACCTTCTTGTAAAAGGTCTGGTCAACCATGTCGCCGTTACGGTAGCGAGTCATATTCATCGGCGTGCCGATACCCTGGAAGAACTTCCAGTCACCGTAGACTTCCTCGTCAAGGTCATGGTCTTTGAACTGCAGGTTGCGCCACTCAAAGGCGCGCTGGAGCGGCAGGTGGGTGTCCTGTTCAAGCTCGATGGTGACGGAGTCGTTGTTGTCGGAGAGGATGGAGACCTTGTCTACGGGGCGGCGGTCGCGCATGCCGGCTCCGTCATAAATGACAACGACCCCGGGTAGCTTGATCCAGGTCCGGATGACTTCATCAATGGAATGGGCGCGGCGACGCAGGTAGTCGGTGACCTGGGGCTCGGGCAGGGTGGTGCGGCCTTTGAAGGTGAACTCGTAGCCGTTGTCGGCGGTCCAGACATGGGCAACCTGGCGGACGGTGCCGGGCTCGATCATGCCGCGGTTGCTGATGAACTCGACGCGTGCGAGCTCCGGCGTGGAGCCCTCGGCAAACTTCTTGAACTCGACGAACCGGGCGACGACGCCGGAAGGCTGGCCCCGAAAGAAGGGCGCGGTCTGGCCTTCGATGGAGACAGTCTTCTTATTGAGCCACGCGTTGCCGCCGAGGGCCGTGACCATCTCATCCAGCAGGCGCTTGCCATGCTGCTCCTGCGTCTCGCCGGTACGGGCGGCAGGGGTCGCACGCTCTAGGTCCTGAGCGCTTTGTGCAAAGGCGGTTGCGGTGGCTAATGTGAGGGTGAGGGCGAGAAAAGCTGCGTGGTGGAAGCGAAGGGCAAAAGCAGACTTCTTCGCTGCGCCATGGTCTGACAAGCAAAAGGCACTGCGGTCTGACAAGCAAAAGACGCCACGGAATGACAAGTAAAAGGCGGTGCGGAATGACAACCTGGGATACAAGGACATTGCGGGCTCCTGCTGCGATTTCCTTATCGGTGCAACTTGTGGATGGGTGCTCCAGGTCTCAGAGGCGAGAGCCGGAGCACCCGGATTTTTTCTGGCTGGGAAGCTAACCTACGAGGACAGCTCCGCCGTTGACGTTGAATATCTCTCCGGAGATGAATCCTGCCAGTGGAGTGCAGAGAAACAGCACGGGCCCGGCGATCTCATCCACGTGACCGACGCGGCCGAGCGGGATCAGTGAGGTCGCTTTCTTGGACGTTTCAGGGTCGCTGAGGGCTGCCAACGACATCTCCGTCCCGACCCAGCCGGGCGCAACGCAGTTGGCATAGATGCCCTGCGGGGCGAGTTCGCTGGACAGGCTCTTGGTCAGCGACAGCAGCGCACCCTTGCTGGCGGCATAGTCTGCATGGAAGGCCTCGCCACGCTGCGCGGCAGTCGAGGCAATCAGAACAATGTGCCCCTTGACCGGTCCCGCCTGCATGAGCATCTGCGCCACTCCCGCCTGCACGAGCCCGAAGACACTATCGAGATTGATGGAGAGCGTGCCACGCCATTGCGAGTCCGTCATGGTGGCGATGGGCTGTTCATGCGCGGGCCAGACGCCGTGGTTGACGATGAGGCAGTCGACGCGCCCGAAAGCCGCGACCGCAGCGGCGACGAGTGCGCGACCTTCTTCAGGCACAGCGAGCGGCTGACGCACAGCCAGACAAACGGTTGGGCCGCCAAGCTCGACGGAAAGGGCCTCAGCGGTAGCCTCTGCTTTCTCGTAGCTGAAGACTACCTTCGCGCCAGCCTGACGGAACATCCGAACTGTTGCGGCGCCGATGCCCCGCGAGCCTCCGGTGATTAACGTCACTTTGCCTTCCATCGACAACTGCAAACCACTCATCTGCAAGAATCTCCTGCGCCATGTTAGCGCGACGGGCCGTAAATTACGCATGGTCAGGTATCCTCATCGGATATGAGCTGGACTCCCGGAGATACCATGAAAATTGCCAGCAGGGTTGCGCGTCTCTTGCTTGGGATAGTGTTTTTTGGGATTGGTCTGAATGGGGTTCTCCACTTGAAACAGGCTCCACCCATGCCGCCAAGCGACGCTACCACCTTCATCACCATCCTGATGACGCATAACTACATGACCTTTGTTGCGCTGCTGATGGTCATTGCCGGATTACTGCTGCTGGTGGGTCGCTTTGTGCCGCTTGCGCTCGTAATTCTCGCTCCCATCCTGGTTAACATTCTGCTGTACCACCTGCTGCTGCTACACCATGACGTGGCGTTCCCGCTGGTGCTGACCGTGCTTGAACTGTTCCTGATCTTCGTCTATCGCCTGAGTTTCCGTGGATTGTTCGACGCGGATCCCGAGGTCATTTAGGCATCCCTATTTCTCAAGCCGTCCATCCATGCGGGTTTCGACCACTCGCTGACCCTCGGGGGCGGTCATGTCCAGCAAAACTGTGCCTGAGAGGATAGGAGGCGCGCCGTGCTCCGGCAGTCCATGCAACAGGCTGACGCTGTAGTAAAAGCGTGCGTCAGAGAAGGTTACGGCGGTGAGCGGATGATTCGGATCCGTGGTCTCAGGAACCTGGGTCAACACAGGGTATTGCGACCAATCCAGATAGATGCGGCCCAGATACGTGCGTTTGGCAACCAGTTCTTCCATCGTCGAAGGGGATTTGTACAGGGTCTCCTTCACGACGGGATCCTCTCCGCTCCTATTGTTTACCGTGGAAAGCAGGTACGCGCGCGGCGTATCCGTCACCATGTGCCACTTGAATGGGTCAAGCGGATAAGGGCTGGCGAAGACTCGGGATGTGTCCGCCGGAGCCACGCTGCGTGCATGCAGTATCGCCTGGTTACGCTGGTCGTAGCGGAACAGGTAGAGCGCAGCAATCCCCACCAGGGCCGCAATGGCGGAGGCTCGCCCGCGGAAGACCGGCTTGCGCGCACCCACCTCTGCGTTGATGAGCCCGAACAAGGCGGGAAGGATCAGTGCGAGGACAAGCATCAGAAAGAGCAGGGGCTCAAAGATGAAGACGAAGGAGCCGGCGTACCAGTGCGGATTGAATGGAAAGAACGGACGCAAGCCGTAGTTGTTGGTCCAGTCCAGCAGCAGATGGCTCAACAGGGCGAGCAGCGTCGCCCCAAAGAGCCAGCCCCACGCCGGCGGCACCTTGGACTTTGGTGGCCCGGCGTGCGGCTTGCGAAAACGGTGCCAAGCGTAAAAACCGGCTGTGATGAGCGCCGCTTCAAAGGGGATCCCTACTAAAGTATGGGTAATGCCGCGGTGATGTTCCAGGCCCGCTACGGGTCCGGAGATTGCAGCCACAAGATCGACATCGGGGAACTCGGCCGCAATCATCATGGCGACGGTGGCGTAGGCAGTGCGTCGGTTCAGGCCTGCACGGGAGAGGACCGCGCCGGTAAGGATGTGGGTTACGGGCTCCATGGCTCAAGGGTATCGTCAAACCGATGCGGTGCCACACTCTTTATCAGGCGTCTTTATACTGTTGGTCATGGACGAAAGATTGGGGATTGAACAAGAGATCGAGCAGCTTCGCGACGAACTGCGGCACCACGAACACCTTTATTACGTCATGGACTCGCCCGTCCTGACGGACGCGCAGTACGACGCGCTGATGAATCGGCTGAAGATTTTGGAGACGGAGCAGCCGGACCTGATCACCCAGGACTCGCCGACGCAGCGCGTGGGAGGCAAGCCCGCGGAAGGCTTCGGCAAGGTGGCGCACTCGCGGCCGATGCTGTCGCTCGACAATGCTTATAACGACGAAGATCTGAGGGCATGGGATGCCCGTGTGCGGGGCGGACTGGCCAGCAGCGATGAGGTCGCGTACACCTGCGAGCTCAAGCTGGATGGGCTTTCGCTGGCACTGCACTATCGCGGCGGCAAACTGGAGCGCGGGCTGACGCGGGGCGATGGGAGCACGGGTGAGGACGTGAGCACCAATGTTCGGACGATACGTTCGATTCCGCTTTCGATCTCCTCGGCGCGCTTGAAGGCTGCGGGGCTGCCTGCGGACTTTGAGGTTCGCGGCGAATGCGTGATGCCGCAAGCGGCGTTCGCAAAGTTGAACGAAGAGCGCGAGGCGGCGGGGCTGCAGGCGGCGGCGAATCCACGTAATGCAGCAGCGGGTACGATCCGGACGCTGGAGCCGAACATCGTGGCGCAGCGGCGGCTGGACTTCTATGCCTACTTCTTACTGGAAGCCGGTACAGGCGAGATGCTGCTGCCGCGTCAGTCGGCTGCGCTCGAGTCTTTGGGCAAGGCCGGCATGCGCGTCAATCCGCGTGTCGCGACCGTGCAGTCGATCGACGGCGTGGTGGAGTTTATTGCAGCCGCCGAGCCGTTGCGGGACACGCTCGGCTTTGAGATCGACGGCATCGTCATCAAGGTGGACTCGGCCACGCAGCAGCGGCGGCTGGGCTTTACGGGTAAGGCACCGCGCTGGGCGATTGCGTACAAGTTCGCGGCGCGGGCTGGCGTGACGCGGCTGAATGGCGTGATGTTTCAGGTGGGCCGTACCGGCAAGGTGACCCCGGTTGCCGAGCTTGAGCCGGTATTCATCGGCGGGACAACCGTCAGCAGGGCCACGCTGCATAACGCCGACGAGATTGCACGGCTCGGCGTGGCCATTGGCGACTTCGTCTCGGTGGAGCGTGGCGGAGATGTGATTCCGAAGATCACCGGCGTTGTGCCGGACAAGCCCCGCGGGATAGAGGTGATTGTCTTTCCGAGTGATTGCCCGGTGTGCCGCAGGCCACTCGTGCGCGAGGAAGGCGAGGTGGATTGGCGGTGCGTGAACGCGAGCTGTCCCGCTCGACTGCGTGAAGAGTTGATTCACTTTGGGCGGCGTTCGGTGATGAATATTGAAGGGCTGGGCGAAGCGATGGTGGCACAGTTGCTCGGGCAGGTTGGCGAAGAGGTCGAAGCCGAAGACGGTACGCCGCGACCAGCGCATACGCCGCTCATTCGCTCCATCGCGGATGTCTATCGACTGACCAAAGATCAACTGGTGGGGCTGGATCGTGTCGGCAATAAAACTGCGCAGGCATTACTGGATGAAATTGGGCGATCCAAGCATGCTCCGCTTGCACGCGTGTTGCTGGGACTTGGCATACGCTTTGTGGGCGAACGCACGGCTGGTCTTCTGGCCTCGCACTTCGGCGGTGTCGACGCGCTGATGGAGGCGTCGGTGGAAGAGCTGACGCGGGTGAATGAAGTGGGACCGAAGGTTGCCGAGGCGGTATATGAGTTCTTCGCCGAAGAGAAAAATCGTTTGCTGATCCGGGACCTGCAACAGCTTGGCCTGACCATGAAGGCCGAAAAGCGCGTCACCACCTCCACGCTGGACGGACTGACTTTCGTCCTGACCGGCACGCTCCCAACGCTCACGCGCGAGGTTGCAAAGGAGAAGATCGAAGCCGCAGGCGGCAAGGTTTCGGGCTCGGTGAGCAAGAAGACCAGCTATGTCGTTGCGGGGGAAGAGGCGGGATCGAAGCTCGAAAAGGCGCAGTCGCTGGGGGTTTCCGTGCTCGACGAAGAGGGGCTGTTAGCGCTCTTCGCCGCGAGCGACATTGCGTAAGTCTCTCCCCCGGGCGGCAGCGAGATTTACGCAGTGTTTCCCTGGCTTGAACACGATTCAGGCACAGGCGACATGACGCCTAAAGCCCATCTGCTGTTGTCTATCAGCCTCTCTGGGTTCTTGTCGCGATTAGTTACTGCAAGGTGGTCACCAGGATATCCGCGCAGGGTCAGAGCGCGATCCAGAAGAAAAACGCCCGGGAATGTGCCCGCGCGCTTTTGACTTCGCTCTGATTCGTGGCTACATCTCAGTCAGAACTGCATCCCAAAGCGCAAGCCTTGCAACCAGCGCCTGCTCGGCTGTGGCCGCGGCATCTTCCCAGCGCTCTTCGCTGGTCCCACAGATGTCTGCCACCATTCGCAGCGAGAGCGGCCCATGATCCTCGCCGTCCACCTCGATGTGGCGCTCCAGATACCAGATGAACGTGTCAAGCGCACCGTTCTTTTCCACGTTCAGATCCCGAACCAGCGAGCGGAACATATCCGGAATCACGTCTTCGCGGCCAAACGTAAAGGCTGCGGCGAGCGAATGCAGCTTTCCGCCCTGAACCAGTGCAAACGTATGCTCCGCAAAGGCACGTGCACCTGCCGGAATCCGGGCGTTGCGTAGTGCCTGCAGAACCGGCATTGAGGCCAGGTCGGACAGCAGGTTCTGAATCACGGTGGTATCTGCGCCAGCCTGCCGCATGGCTTTCAGGTAAAGCTCGAAGTGGCTGGTGGCCTTGCCTTCGAACAGATCGGACTCTTCTCCCAACACGATCTCGTTGATAAAGCGGCGGCTCTCTGGTAGCGCAGTTGGCATCCACGGGGTAGAGACACAGGTCAGCTGCATTTGCAGCGCCTTGAGCAATGACATGAAATCCCAGACGGCAAAGATGTGCGATTGCATGAAGGTGCGCAGCTGCGCCTCCGTGCGAATGCTGCGGTAAAGCGGATGTTCCGCAAGCCGGGCACGCAGCGGAGCGATGCGGGCTTCAATGGAGGCAATGGAGGCGGGAGCAGGAGTAACGAGAACGGAAGCCATACCTAAGTTTACGTCGTCCCGGATTCCGCGAATTGACCCGGCACAATTGGCTGCCAGCACTCTTTGGCTTGATAAGATGAAGCCTATGGCCGCTTCTACCCTGCTCTCGCCTGAAGTTCTGGCGCAGTATCAGCCCGTTATTGGACTTGAGGTCCACGTGCAGCTCCTGACGGAGTCCAAGGCTTTTTGCGGTTGCATCAACAAGTATGGTGGCGAGCCGAACACCCACACCTGCCCGACGTGCCTGGGGCTACCCGGTGCGCTGCCCGTTTTGAATCGGCAGGCGGTGGAATATGCGGTGCTTGCGGCCAAGGCTGTTCACTGCGAGATTCGCGAACGGAGCATCTTCGCACGCAAAAATTACTTCTACCCCGACAATCCCAAGGGCTATCAGATCTCGCAGTTCGACAAGCCGATTGCGGAGCATGGCTGGCTGGATGTGCCCGAAGGCAATGGCTCGACTGGCGTTATCAAGCGCATCGGGATCACTCGCCTGCATATGGAAGAGGACGCGGGCAAGAGCGTTCACGACGGCTTCGCGGACTCGGTCTCCCGCACCTACATCGACCTGAACCGCTGCGGCACGCCGCTGCTTGAAATCGTCTCCGAGCCCGACCTCCGCACGGCCGACGAGGTCTTCGAATATCTGACGCGCCTGAAAGAGATCCTGCTCTACACGGGCGTCAGCGACTGCAATATGGAAGAAGGCTCACTCCGTTGCGACGCCAACGTGAGCGTCATGCGCAAGGGCGCGAGCCAATACGGCACCAAGGCCGAAGTGAAAAACGTCAACAGCTTCCGCTACATCCGAGCCGCGGTCGAGTACGAGATCGAGCGCCAGATCGGCGTGATTGAAGATGGCGGTCGCGTGATTCAGGAGAGCCGCCTGTGGAACAGCGCCGAGGGACGGACGTACTCGATGCGCAGCAAGGAACAGGCGCACGACTATCGCTACTTCCCGGAACCGGACCTGCCCACGCTGATCGTCAGCCCTGTCTGGCAGGCTGAGATATTGAAGGCTCTGCCGGAGCTACCGGAAGCGCGCCGCACCCGCATGATCGCCGAGTACGGCATCAGCGATCAGGACGCGATGACCTTCACGGCAACGCGAGCCTTCGCGGACCAGTTCGAATCTGCGGCAAAACGTGCGAAGTCTCCGCGCCGCGTCGCTTCCCTGCTGACCAGCGAGATCACCATGCGCCTGCGTGCCGCCGAGATGGAGACCGCGAAGTCCCCGATCACGGAAGATGGGCTGGTCCTCGCTGCCGACCTGACTGAATCCGGTGAGATTTCGAGCAAGATGCTCAAGGGCATGCTGGACACCGCCTTCGCCAACAACGAGGACTTCATCACCGTCTACGAGCGCGAGAAGCCGCAGCAGATCTCCGACACGGGCGCGATCGAGAGCCTGATCGACGAAGCTATCGCGGCGAACCCGAGGCAGGTGGAGCAGTTCCGCGGGGGCAAGCGGACGGTTGCAGCGTTCTTCGTAGGCCAGGTGATGAAGGCTAGCAAGGGACAGGCCAACCCCGCCGTTCTGAATGAGCTTGTCGTGAAGAAACTGGATGCGGTATAGCCGCTGTGCGCAGATAAGATCTGAACGAGGCGGAAGAAGGCTTGGACTCATATAGTTTGGAGACGTGGGTCTTTCCCCCTTGCTCCAAATCAGTCTTCGCTTTGCTCTATTCTTTGTTGGTGCGCCGGAAGAGGTTTAATAACGCTATGCGTTTTCTCCGTACCGGTCTTGTTCCCGCCACGTGTTTCAGCTTCTTGGGTTTTGCTGCGCCTGCGGGCCAGATGCCTCCCAATACCATTGCGCTCTCCGCGATGATGAAGGAGCTTTCGGCTCGTCCTGGGTTTACCGAGGCGTTTCTCAAAGAGATTGAGGGAGGTGCGAAGAAGGCGGGACCGACGCTGATGACGCCGGCGCTCGTCGACCGTCTGCGCGAGTTGATTCTGGGGAAAGATTGGCAGGGGCTCGACCACTTCCCGGGCTGGACGATGCGCGAGATCAACCCGACCGTCCGGGTCATTGGGCATATCGCGGGCAGGAATGTAAAGGTGGAATCTTCCGCCACGGCAGGTGAACCTGCCAGCGCGGGGGATGCGCCTCCAGGATCGTTTGCGGCTTCGCTGGATCTTGGGGCTTACGGGCTGAAAGTGCCGGCGACAGAATCGCTCGATACTCCTTCCCGTGGCAAACCGTACGACGCCAGCGAGTTCATCACTGCGTTCAGTGAGGACGTTACGCGTGGGGACGGGCCGAATGCGTTTGCGCCTATGCACGCCGACTCGACACGTTTGGCCGAGGTTATGAATCGTCTGAGCCTGAATGGATCGGATGGTGTCGCGCCCTTTCAGGCGGAGGTCGCGGGCAAGACGGTGGGCAGCGCGCAGGATCTGATCGCAGCCCTGCTTGCGAGCGGCCACTCGGTGGAGGTCTCGGATGCGCGCTATTTTGCCAACTTTGGACATCTGCACTACAAAGGGCAGGAAGTGATGATGCCCTTCTATGTGAACTCGCACTTTGCGGTGCCGCATACCGACAGGCCACTGCTGGTGCCGGTCTCGCACGCCGAGTATGAATGGCAGATTCGCGGGCCGAAGGTGAATGCGGCCATCAGCTTTTACTTCGGCATCGATGGCAAGGCGGAGTTCCGGACGATGGATCAGCTTGACCAGGCCTGGGTGATGAATCGCCACGCACATGAGTATCGCGGAGCTGACGCGATTGAAGTTACGCGCCTGAACGCGGCTATGTTGCCGGCTTATGCGCGTCTGCATGAAGCACATCCGACCATCCCGTTTGGCGGCTACTACGCCTTTGGCGTCTGCCAGGATGAAGTTGCGGCGATTGAACTGAAGATGACTGGCAAAGCGACCCTCTTCCCCAATACGGCTGACGAGCGGTTCTTTACGGACCCGCGCGATGCCGAGATCAACGCCCTGATTGTGCGTCTGCCGAAGGACCGCGACGGCACGCTGCCGCAGATTGAACGCATCTTCGGCTCGCTTCCCGTGGGGGCTTCAGATGCTGAACTCGCTACGATCACCATTCCGGGTCTCGGTGAAGATCTGATCGCTGTGCACGATGCATGGACCGCGGGCAAGCTGCGCCGGTGGCATGGACGTACCTTCTGGAGAATCCAGCTGGGGTTGCTTGCTGCGGGTGCCGCGCTGCTGCTGGTTGTGCTGGGGTGGTTATGGAACCGGCCGCGCAAGTAGGGCACGGTGCTTAGCGAATGCCGGAGGGTGTCCGCATAATTTTCATGCAGCAAAAAGTAAACCGTTTGCTATGCTCCCGGGAATGAGGCTCATCCTCCCTTTTCTCTTGTTGGCCGCAGCTTCGGCCTCAGCCCTGCCCCTGACCCTGACCCTGACCCCCAGGACCATCGCATTTGATGGCGCTCCGCAGTACGCCCCAGCCGACCTGCTCGCGCTGAGCGGACTCTCACCCGGCAAGGTGATCAGCAAGGAAGACATTGAGACGGCGATGCATCATCTGGATGACTCCGGCCTCTTCGCCGGCATCCAGTACACGACTGGTGACTTCGTCCTGCGCTTTCAGCTCGAACCCACCGCCGCTGACCATATGCGTCGCGTTGCATTCACTAACTTCGCCTGGTACACCACCGCGGAGTTGAATGCTGCTATTCATAGCAGGCTCCCGCTGTTCACAGGCGTCGTTCCAATCGATGGCGACATGTCCGGCAAGGTCACGCTTGCGCTTGAAGCAATCCTAAAAAATCGGGGTATCGACGCAACCGTCAAATCAATTGGTAGCTCGGGTGGTGCGCTTGACTTCGGTATTACTTCGCCGCGTGTGGTCGTCGGCAACCTGCTGGTGGAAGATGCGCGGCTGGGTTCGGACCCTTCCCTCACAGCCGTTAGCAGCCGAGTGGCGGGGTCTGATTATGTCGAAGGCATCTCCGGGGAGGCGCTACGGAAGAACCTGTCTGACGCATATCTCGATCTTGGTTTCCTCGACGAGACGGTGGGCCCCATCGGCCATGCGATACCGCGTATCGAGCGGGACCGCATCGCCATCGATCTGACCGGCACCGCCAAATTGGGCCAGCAGTACAAAGTGTCACGTCTGGTTGAACCCGGCCCCAGTGGAGGAGTCACCGCTAATGAACTCGACGGCGCGATGCAGTTGAAAACGGGTGCGATTGCCTCGCGCATTGAATTACTGAGTACGGTCTTGCGGCTCCAACGCGCGTTCACCAATCACGGCTTTCTCGATGCGACGATCACTGTGGACCCCTCTAAAGACGTTTCGAGCCACATGATTGCATATACCTTTATGGACGTTCCCGGGGAGCTTTACCGGATGCGCAAACTTGGCTTTGGTGCAGGCACAACATCTGCACAGCAGAGCCAGCTTACGCAGTCATGGAAGCTCGCGAAAGGTGCGGCCTATGAGGCTGTTCTGATCGCGCGCTCGGTTGGCGTTGCGCCTGTAAACACGATGTGCGGCGGGAAGCCGGTCTCTGTGGAACTGCTGCCTGACAGGGCGACGCATGAAGTCGATATCAAGCTTGGATGCCCCCAGCGACCGGGACTAACAGAATAGGGACCGGCACTGCACGCGTGAGCAACGCGAACTCTCGTTTTACACTCTCACTGCGGCAGGGAGAACGGTCATGGCAACTGCGAAGAAAAGTTCAGGCAAGAAATACGGGGCCGGCGCGGCCGAGAGCGTCGCGCGCGAGATGAAGGCCATGAAGCAGGGCAAGCTGAAGAGCAGCAGCGGCCAGAAGGTCACGAACCCCAAACAGGCCATCGCCATTGGCCTTTCAGAGGCTCGCGAAGCCGGGGTTAAGGTTCCACCGCCGCCAACAAAGACTGCCTCGAAGAAGTCTCCAACCAAGGAGGCAGCAGCTAAGAAGACTCTGGCAAAGAAAGCTTCAGCGAAGAAGTCCGCTGCCAAAAAATCTTCTTCGAAGTAGCTAGCTCTTGGTCGACGAGGATGCCGCGGCAGGCGCAGCAGTAGCTGCAGCAGGTGCCGCCGCGGGAGTAGCGGTTGCCGGGGCAGCGGCAGGGGTGTCGGACTTGGCGGCACCTTCAGTAGATGGCTTGGCCGAGGCGTAGCCATCTGCATACCAGCCGCCGCCCTTCATTGCGAATGCCGGTGCTGTGATCACGCGCTTCAGTTCGCCCTGGCAGTAAGGGCAGGTGGTGATTTCGGGGTCGGAAAATTTTTGGATTTTTTCAGTGTGGCGATGGCAGGTAGTGCATTCGTACTCGTAAAGCGGCATGGTGGGTTCCTGTATTAGCTATTGGCTATCAATCTTGGAATTCGCGCTGGTCTTTGAAGACCGCAGTTGTCTGGATTTGAGTTCGCGGTCAAAAGCGTCGCCCTCGTGGATGCCGCTCGCGGCTCCCTCATCGATGGCCACGAGTAGCGCGGCGGATCTGGCGTCCAAATCTCTCTCTTCACGCTCGAGCGAGCGGAGGCCAGCGCGGACGAATTGGCCGGCGCTTTCGTAGCGGCCGCTCTCTATTCTGGATGCGACGAAGGTGTCAAGTGCGGGAGCGAGGTTGATATTGCAGGTCGGCATGGCTCAACTCCTTACCTAGAGGATACAAGTATTAGAAAAAACTGCCAATAAAGGCGGGTTTCCATCCTGGCGCGTGCCGATCCTGCAAGGGACAAAGTCGAGTAAACAGGCTGCGGAGGAGAGGCCAAGGCTCACCGGATGAGAGACGCTTGAAAGCCCGCGAGTAACGCGCTACATTGATGGCTCGATGAGCTAATGCGGACAAGAAAGGTGTCAGGGTTCTGAAGTCCCGAGGCTGACCAGTGGCATGGTCGCAGCGCTGTCGATGCGTCAGAAGCGGAGGAGTTATGAAGTTCCCTTGATCTCCGCAACGGACGTCGCGACGGGCCTGGATTCCCGGGCGCGCTTGAGGAGCTTCTTGAGCTTGCCTTCAACGTCATGCCCTGAACCAAGCATTTCAGCAGTCAGAACGCCGTCCGAATCGATGGTGAAGTAATGTGGGATGGCGTTGATGCCGAACCGGTCGCTCAGTTGGTGATTCGCGTCGCGGTACTGAAGCCAGGTCATCTCATGCTTGCTGACGAAGTCCTTCCACTGGTGCTCATCGGCATCCCAGCTAATGCTGATGATGGTCAATGGTTCATTTGCAAACTCTTTTGCGATCTTCTGGATGTTGGGAAGTTCTTGCTTACAGGGGCCGCACCAGGTGGCCCAGAAATCGACCAAAACGACTCTACCCGTCATGTTGTCGAGGTTGAATCTGGTTCCGTCGAGCGTGGTGACTTCAAACGCGGGCGCCATTTTATGCAGAGAGAGCGATGGGTCCTCCGCAAAGTGCTTTGCGCGATAGCGCATAGGGTCTTTGGCCGAGGCAGCTTCCGCGCAGGCGTTGAAGGCAACACGTGCCTCCGCTGTCTTGCCCATGCGGGCCAGGACACAGGCATCGCTCCAGCGGGCAGAATTGTTTCCGGGGAAATCGGCGATCGCGGCCTGCAGCGCGGTATGAGCGGCCTCTAATTGCGCGGGCTTTGGCTTATCGCCAGCCTGCATGAGGATTGCGGCGGCAATGTTGCGCTCTGCGATGGACTTATCCCGAGGAGCCACTGCGGCGGTTTGGTACTCGGTTGCAGTCGCAAGGGCGCCCTTGCTGTCGTTGAGCGCTATCTGAAGCTCAAACATAAAGTCCAGACAGGGCAGGCTCTTCCCTTCCGCAATCTTGTTGGCTTTTTTGAGCGCTTCCAGCTCGAACAGGTACTCGCGGTCTCGTTTCAAGCGCATCGCCTCGTTGATCGCCGCGACGTATCTGGGATCCGATAAGTACGCCGGGGCTGCGATTGCGGCAGGCGGGGGTAGCGGGGTCTGGGCCCGGAGAGAGAACCACGGCAGGATAAGAAGACACAGAACAGCAAGGCGAAGACTTGACACAGATGATCCCTCGGGGATTCAGGATGAATCTAGTCTGCATCGGAATTCAAAGCAAGAAAATTACAAGTCCCGAGGAGCTTACTTGTTCAGTTTTGGGAATTTTGTCGCCGGTGGCTTGCCCTGGTTGTAGCTGGGGACTTTGGGGGTCAGCTTGCGAGAGATAAACTCGCGGATGACGTTGCTCAGTCCGTTGCTGCCGGTGATGATGAAGCCGTTGCGGATGGTCAGGCCGGCGCTGCGGTCCTGGCGCGTGCGATAGATATTCGAGATGCCGGCGGTTGCGAAGTTACCGATGACGTGCGAGTAGTTTGGCTGCCACTGTCCGTTGTCGCCGCGAGTGACCACGGCCATGGAGAGCGCGTAAAGCGTGCGGAAGGCGATGCTCCCGGACCCATGGAAGAAATAGCGCGGATCCTGATGGAAGAGCGATGGCAGAATGGCGCTGCTCAGAAAGCGGCTGATAGTGATGTCGGCGTAGGCGGCTCCGTAGCGCTTGGCGTAGCCTTCCGGGCCAGATCCGTAGCCGGGGAAGGTGTTGTGCGCCTGTTCTACGGCGGCGGTGATTCCGGTCGAAATAAAGGCGACGGGATCAATAACGGAGCGGGTTGCCAGCTCGAATTTTTGTTTGGGCTTCATCGGGGCGGCGTGCCAGATGTAGCTGACGTAGAAGTTGGGCAGGATGCCAAGAACTCGTTGCTTCTCCTCGGCTTTCAGTTCTTCGTGGGCCAGTTCCTCCTCGGTCACGGTGACAGTCACTTCAGAAGTGGTGGGGGCTACGCGCAGAACGATGAGCGGCAGCTCTATGCGCTTGCCCTGGGCCGGGCGCACTTCGTTGGAGAGAAAGGTCTCCAGGCCGTCTGCGGTTGCCAGAACGCGGTAGCTGCGCGAGGCCAGCCCATCAAAGGAGAAGGCTCCGTCGTCGCCGGTTTTGATGACGCGATCGTCTACGTTGGTGCTTGCGAGCGTTACCCGGGCGTTGGGTACCGGAGTTGCGTTGACATCAACCACGATGCCGTAGATTGCGGCGGTTCCGGTTGTGCTGTCGGGTCCTGTGGCTTGACCGGAGAAACCTGGGGCGTCCGGCAGGTCTGAAGGGCTGGCGACGACCGTCTGCGCCCTCACCGTAGAGGCGAAGACGAGAAGGGCGACGGCCACAGGTGCGGCAGCTTTATTGTGAGTGCTTTTCAAGCGATTAGCCACAAAACTGACAATACGAGAATTTTGTGAAGCGCGAGTTGCGACACGGGGCCGTCATCAAGTTCCTACACACCTAGTTTTGATGCAGACAAATGACCTGGCGTCTCCGCGGCGCTAGCTCTTCGCCAATTCCACGAGTCGGACGTTGGCGATCGCCTCTACCTGGCGGAGTGCAGCGAGAGCGGGAGCAGCGGTGGCAGGGGTGGGAACATCGATTTGCACGACAGCGATGGCCTGGCCCTGCGGAACGCGCTGCGAGCGGGAATCCGATGAGCGACCCAAGGCGAAATTGGCGATATTGATCTGGTTTTCGCCAAGGATGGTGCCGATACGGCCGACAACGCCGGGGACGTCGTGGTTGCGGATGACGACGAGGGTGCCGTTGAGGGGAGCTTCAATGTCGATGCCATCGTAGGTGAGGAGGCGGGGCTGGGTACCGTGCAGGACAGTGGCTGAAGCGCTGGTGTCGCACCCCTGCTCGCCTGAAATTGCATAGTGCAGGACCAGCTTGAGAACTGAGCCGCTGCCGCCTATGACGAACTCCTTCTTGTCTTCCTGGATGCGGATGCCCCGTTCCTGGGCGATGGCTGCGGCGTTGATGCGGTTGACGCCGTTGCCTCCTTCAGTGTCGGCGAAGATGCCGGCGACGGCTGCGTTGCGGATCAGGTCGGTCTTGGCGGTGGCGATGCGGCCGGAGTAGGTGAAGTGGACGCTCTCCAGATTGCCGGGTGTGGAGTGGCTGAGAAAGGCGCCGAGGCGTGCGGCCATGTCGATGAATGGGCCGATCTCCAGGTACTCCTCATGGGTGAGCGAGGGGAGATTGACGGCGTTCTGCACGACTCCGAGCTTGAGGTAATCGCGGATCTGCTTTGCGAGCTGGATGCCGATGGCTTCCTGGGCTTCATCCGTGGCGCCAGCTATATGGGGGCTTAGGAGAACGTTGGGCAGACCGTGATAGACGGACTCTTTAAGGGGCTCTTTGCTGAAGACATCCAAAGCAGCGCCCGCAACCTTGCCGGACTTGAGCGCGTCAGCAAGGGCGGAGTCCACGATGAGCTCGCCCCGGGCGCAGTTGATGATGCGGATACCGGGCTTCATGATGGCGATGGAGGTGGCGTTGATCATGCCCTCGGTCTGCGTCGTCAAGCCGACATGGAGGGTGAGGTAATCGGCGGAGTTGAAGACCTGATCGAGCGAAGTGAGGGTGACGTTGTGTTCGCGTGCGATGACCGGGGCGATGAAGGGATCGTATGCGATGAGATCCATACCGAAGGCGGCGGCGCGGAGTGCGACTTCCAGGCCAATACGGCCAAGGCCGACGATGCCAAGGGTCTTGCCGCGGAGTTCGGAGCCCTGGAGGGCTTTTTTGTCCCAGACGCCGCTGTGCATAGATTCGCTGGCGCGCGGGATGGAGCGGGCCATGGAGATCATGAGGCCGAGGGTGAGCTCGGCGACGGCGACGGCGTTGGCGCCGGGGGTGTTCATGACGACGATGCCGCGATGGGTGGCGGCGGCGGTATCAATGTTGTCTACGCCTACGCCGGCGCGGCCGATGACTCGGAGTTTGGGCGCGTGCTCGAGGAGGGCGGCATCGGCCTGGACGGCAGAGCGGACGATGAGGGCGTCAGCGTTGGCAAGCTCTTCCGGCAGAGACTTGATTTTGTCTGCGGTGATGCAGGTCCAGCCGGGCTCAGCGTTGAGGATGGCGAGGGTTGCGGGGGAGACTTTCTCTGCGAGAACGATCTTCAAGGTGGCCTCTAGCCCGCGGTGACTCGGCGGGTTCCATAAAGCTAGGTTTCGTAAATCCAGGGGATTGGGGGGGAACGGGCAAACGACTGCTGCTAGTGTAGCGGGTTAGAGGTTTGGCCCTATGCCTCAGTCTTGTGGGGGAACCAGATAGAGAAGACCGTACCGGTCTGCGAACCGTTTGTGGTGCTCTTTATGGAGATGACGCCGCCATTTTTCTCGATAAGGTCTTGCGTGACCCAAAGGCCGAGTCCGGTTCCTCCAATGCCTTTGGTGGTGAAGAAGGGCTCAAAGATACGCTTCCTTGTCTCGCTGTCCATCCCGGTGCCGGTATCGGCGACTGTGATGCGCACGCCTTTGCGGCTGGTACCCCACAGGATGGCTTCGCGGTGACGCAGCGTGAGGATACCGCCGGTTCGCATGGCGTCGAATGCATTGGCGACGAGGTTTAGCAGAATCTGGCGTAATTCACCTTCGTGGCATATCAAACGTAGCTTGTCGCGACCGTCGATGCGCGCCTCAATGGAGGAGTTTTGCAGGCGCCCGCGGTACAGGGCGACGACCGAGGTCAAGAGATAATCCAGATCGACTTCCGTTCGGTTGCTGCTCTGACGGTGGAAGCGAAGTGTATGAGTTGCAATCTGCGAGACGCGTGCAAGCTCTTCCTGGGCGGTATGGACGAGGACTTTGAGCTCCGGCGTATCCACCTCGTGGTTGAGGATGTAGAGGAGATTGGTCACGGATTCCAGCGGGTTGTTAATTTCATGCGCGATGGAACTGGCGAGGCGACCGACCGAGGCCAGCTTCTCGCTCTGGATCAGAGCCAGCTCCGCGCGCTTCCGAGAAGACACGTCGCGGATGATGGCGGAGTAGGCTACGAGCGTTCCCGGAGCCTCCATGTGCGGAGTCAGGGCGATGGAGATGTAGATCTCAGCGCCGTCCCTGCGGTGGGCGATGGTTTCGAGCTTGACCTCCTTGCCGCGGTGCAGGAAGAGCATCGCCTCCTCAATCTCCGCCTGGCGTTGCGGTGACATGAAGAGAGACACAAAGCCCTGGCCGCCGGCTTCCTCGGCAGAGATGCCAAACATCTGGACTGCGCCATGATTCCAACTGCCAACCATTCCTTCCGGGGTAACGGTGATGATGGCGTCGGAAGAGTGGCGGACGACTTCTGCGATCTGCTCTGAGAGATTGCGTGCGCGGAGCAATTCCTGTTCGTACTGGCGGCGTTCGGTGGCCTCGAAGAACGCCAGGTAGATGGCTTCGGGCTCACCGGTGGGAGAACGCTTGACCCTGGCGTTGACCAGGGTCAAGATACGCTCGCCGGAGTGGCGCTGAAGGTCCAGCGCAACCTCTTTAATATGGCCGCGGAGCAAAAGAACCGGGGCTAGCTGAGTTTCGTAGAAGATGGCACCAGCCCGGGAGAGAAGCGATTGCAGATGAAGGGTCGGCACTTGCTCGGCGGTGATACCGGCCAGTTGGAGAAAGTGTGGATTGGCGTAGGTCAGCATGCCATCCAACGCAAGCACCGCGAGTCCGCAGGGACTGTTCTCAATCAGGCTTTGGAAGGTCTGCGCGTCGGCGATGGGGGCTTCGATGCGCTAAAGAAAGCGGCGCATCGCCTCCGCAACCTCACCGGCAGCGCTCAGATGAGGACAATGACCGGTGGCCTCCAGAAGAATCAATTCACTTTCGGGAATGGAGGCATGGACATATTCTCCGACGACTTCGGGGGCGATGGCGTCCTCGCGACACTGCAGGATAAGCGTGCGTGTCTTGATATTGGGGAGATCGCTGCGATTATCCGAGAGGAAGGTAACGCGTGCAAAGTGCTGGGCAAAGATGGGCTCTGTGCGGCAGAAGCTGGCCTCCAGTTCCTCAGTCAGTTCGGGGCGATCCGGGTTTCCCATGATGATGGGAGTCATGGTGCGGGACCAGCCGAGATAGTTGCTTGCGAGTAGATCGAGCAGGCCTTCAATGTCAGTACGGCTGAAGCCGCCCGTGTAGCCGTCATCGTTGATGTAGCAAGGTGAGGGGCCGATCATCACGAGGCTTTCGAACTTTTCGGGGCGCTCGAGTGCCGCGAGGCCTCCGATCATGCAACTTACGGAGTGGCCGACAAAGTTGATGCGCTCAAGGCCGAGTTCGTCGATGATCTCGAGAACGTCCTGCACATAACCGCTGAGAGTGCTGTAGCGGGAACGATCGAAGGCCGCAGGATCGGACTGGCCAGAACCCACGTAATCGAAGAGAACGATCTTGTAGTCATCCTGGAAGGGGCCGGTCAAGCAACGCCACATGTTCTGATCGCAGCCATAGCCGTGGGCAAACATCAGGGTGCGTTCTCCGCTTCCGAGAACTTTTACATTGTTGCGCTTTACCGCGTTCATGGTCCTTAGTCTCCAGGAAAGTGAGCGGCGTTCGTCAGGATCACGCCCAACCTCCACTTTACACCTCGATTTTCTGGATGCTTGATAGCGGATTGCCGGTGTTCAGCGTCGTTTGCGAGCGCGTGCCCGGGGCTTCAGGTTGTGTCGGGGAGCAGGTTTACGTGGCGGCTCTGGGGGCATGGGGGGGAGATTGGAGAGGGCGAGCAGGAGGTTGTTGGTCTCGCGGAAGGGGTTGAGCTGCGACGGGCCGCGGCCTTCAGTAAGGGCGATGAAGACGCCGGTGTGGTGGGCCTGATCGAGGGCGATGTAAGTAGCGAAGCCGCCGCCGCCGCCGGTTTTTTCTACGATGCGGGTGGACACCTGGGGCGGGTCGAGGCTGATCCATCCAAGGCCTATGCCGTCGGGGTCCCCGGCGTGACTGATGCCTTTGACGAGGGTGAGGTTGGCGGGATGGAGGTAGGTGGCCTGGGCGGCTGGGTTCTGCTTGAGGGACTGGCTTTCAAAGGGCGATACGCCGAGGAGGTATTGCAGCCAGCGGGCCATGTCGGTGGGAGTGGAATAGAGGCCGGAGGACCCGGCGGAGGCGTCGGTGGAGACGCATGCGCTGGGTTTCCGGGCTTCGTGGAAGCCGAGAAGGAGGCGGGAGCATTGCGCAGGCGAGGGAGTGAAGGTGGTGTCGCGGAGGGCGAGCGGAGTGGTGGTGCGGGCGGCGAGGAGTTGGGGGTAAAGGGTGTGGGTGGCGGAGGCGAGGGCGTCGCCCAGGAGGTCGAAGCCGACGTTGGAGTAGAGGGCGGCGGTGCCGGGGGCGGCGCGTAAGGTCTGGGTAGGGAGCCAGGACCAGCGCTGATCGAAGTTGGGGAAGGTGAAGGGTGGAGTGCCGGCCGGGGACTGACCGATCTCGCGGGGGAGGCCGGAGGTGTGGGTGGCGAGGTCACCCAGGGTGATGGCGCGGGCGGCGGGACCTTTCAGGGTGGCGACGGGAACCAGCTTGCCCGGGGGGGCGAAGATCTGGAGGGGGTCGTCAAGACGGACGGTCTTGTCGTTAGCCAGCTTGATAAGGAGGTCGGTCGTGAAGATTTTGGTGAGGGAGCAAAGGCGCAGAAGGGATGTCGGGCCAGGGGCATGGGGGGAACCAGGATAGATAGAGCCAAATGCCTGCATGTGGATCTCGTTGTTGCGGACGATGACGAGGACCATGGAGGTGCTGGCGGTTTGGCGGAAGATTTCGAAGGCGGCGGGATCTGCGGAGGGAAGAGGATTTTGGGCGTGGGCGGTGGTGGCGAGAAGAAGGGCGGCTAGGAGAGACTTCATTTTTATTGAGGATAGCAGTGGCGCGCTGGGACCCCGGGTTTCAGAGGCGAGACCTGGAACACCCCGATTTGTGCGGGTCCGGGCAACTGCCGGCTGTGGGCTAGGTGAAGAAGTGAGGGATGAAGGAGCTTAGATTGTCGGTGATGGGCCCGGCGGATTCGCGGATGCCCAAGCCACCGCACTCCTGGTCGATCATCCAGAGGCCGAGGATGGGGTAGCGGGCGTTTCCCTGTTTGTCTGGAAAGACCGCCGGGGGGGCAATAGCCTGGCGGATAAAAGGACCTTCGCCGTAGGGGCCGGGGGTCTGGATGGCTTGCTGGCCAGGCTGGATAAGGGAGATGTTGGCGCCCTCGCGGGAGTGAAGCGGCTTGCGGATGTAAGCGGTGAGGTCGCCGCGGTCGCCATGATCTTCAAAGAACGCAGGCAGGAGCAACGGGTGGCTTGGATAAAGCTGCCAGAGGATGGGGAGGATGCCCTTGTTGGAGAGAAGGAGCTTCCAGATGGGTTCGATCCAGGTCAGGGGCGCATGGCCGGAGGAGTAGCTCTCGAGGGCGTGGGGGCCGAACTCTTCTGCGAGCATAGCCTCCCAGGGGTAGAGCTTGAAGAGGGAATGGATCTGGTTTTCGTCAGGGTCAGTGTCGATGAAGCAGAGGCGATCCGGGTTCCAGCCGATGTCCTGGAGTGCCAGTTGGCGGGTCTGGAGGCCAGCCTGATCGGCGGTGTCACGGAGGTAGGTCACGGTGAGGAGATCTTCGGCGGCATCCTTCGCGATGGCTGGATCGGAGTCGGGAAACTCGAGCGCGGCGAAGTAGACGGGCTCGGTTAGGTAGGGCTGAATGTCTTTCCACTTGGCGATGAGGCGGTCGTGGATGGAGTTGAACTGGTCTGGCTTGGCGCGGGAGGCGAGTTCCAGGTTGAAGGATGAATCCTGCAGCCAGGTCCACTGGATGACGGCGGCTTCTAGAAGCGAGGTGGGGGTGTCGGCGTTGTATTCAAGCAGCTTGGGGGGCTGGCCGGATTGCGCTCCGGCCCAGGAGAGGTCGAAGCGGCCGTAGAGGGCCGGAGGCTCGGCGTTCCAGGCTTGCTCGATTGCAGGGATGGCTTCTGCGGGGATGGCTAGTTCAGCATAGCGGCGGTTGTCGACTATGTTCTGCGCGGCGGCGAGGCACATTTGCTGGAGCTCGTTGGCGGCGGATTCGAGGGTGTCGACCTCTGCGGCGGTGAACTGGTAGGCGGCGGACTCGTCCCAATACGGTTGACGCGTTACCGGAGCACCGGCCGATCCGCTGAATCTATGGTCATCGGCGGCAAGCTGGCTCATGGTGGCCGGGGAGTGGAAGGTCAGGCCTTCCTTTTCTACTTTTTGCTGCCAGTTATCGCGAGGGGCAAGGGGGATGCGGTTCATTTGTGCGGGCTCCTAAAAACAAGGGATAACGCGGATCAGGGGGATGATGGCAGATAGTTTTCAGGCGGCTACTCGCCTCCGCTGCCGCCTTCGCCGCCTCCGCCGTGGGTGCTGCCGAAGCCGCCGCGGGTGCTGGGGTTGGAGTAGCTGTGGCCGGCCAGAGGAGTAGGGCTGCCGCCGTAGACGGGGGACCCGAGGCCGTAGCCTCCGCCTCCGCCGTAGTAGAAGCGGTAGGGATAGAAGCCCATGCCTCCACCGTAGGTGCCGCCGCGATTTCCGTTGCCCTGGAGGTTAGGGGCGTTCTTGCAGAAGGTTTCGTCGACTACTTTGTTGTTTTCGTCGATGCAGCGCTGCATCTCCGGCCTGCGGCATCCGGCGAGCAGGGTGAGGGCGGCGGCGGCCAGGAGCGGGGCGGTGACTTGGGTGGAGCGTTTCATGGGCGAGTCTCTTGGGCGTTTGTGGTGGAGACAGATTAGCAGGGTGGGCGGAGTCTCATTCTAGGCGGTGAGACTGCGATGAATGGGGCACGGATGTTTTTGTGGTGCTCGGAGAGGTATTGGGGGAACTTTAGGGTTGGGCAGGCGTACTGGAGAGAATCTTGGGCTAGTGCGGTTATGCTGGAACACAGCTTTAATTGAGGACGTGGCGATATGTTTTTTCGAACTGGGATTGCTGTGGCGTTGCTTGGGGGATCGTTGATGGGCGTTGTAGGTCAGGCGCAGGGAAAGCCCCTGCAGGGGCGACGGGATGCGCTCAACAAGCTGCTTGCCGAAGAGTGGGAGTATGAGCTGAAGGATTCGCCGGAGATGGCGACGATGATCGGCGACCTTCGGTACAACGACAAGCTGAGCGATGCTTCTTACGCGCATATTTTGAAGAGCATGGAAGCATCCAAACATTTTCTAACGCGGTTTGAGGCCATCGATACAGCGGGATTTCCGGAGCAGGAACAGCTCAATAAAAGCCTGATGGTGCGGAATCTGAAGGAAAGTCTTGAGGGCTTTCAGCTTAAGACTTTTGAGATGCCGGTAAACCAGATGAGCGGGGTTCATCTGCAGATTGCGCAGTTTGTGCCGCTGATTCCGTTTAGCACGACAAAGCAATACGAGGATTACCTGGCTCGTCTGCGTGAGGTTCCGAAACTGCTGGACGACACGATGGCGATCTGCGAGATGGGTCGGAAAGACAAGCTGATGCCGCCAAAGTTCCTGCTGGCAAAGGTGCCGGGGCAGGCAAGAGCGATTGGCAATCCGGCGGGTGAAGAGAGCGTGTTTGCGGCTCCGTTGAAGAAGTTTCCGGCGAGCGTGCCTGCGGCGGACCAGAAACGGCTGCACGATGCGATTTTGCTGGCGATCGATACGCAGTTGCGGCCATCTTACGAGAAGTTCGCAAACTACGTGGAGAAGACGTACGCACCGGCGGGCCGCACGGAGGAAGGCACATGGGCGCTGCCGAATGGTGATGCGCTCTATCGATTTGCGATTCGGCAGAACACAACGACCAATATGGATCCGGCAGCGATTCATGACCTTGGTCTGAGCGAAGTGACCCGGATCGAAGCTGAGCAATTGGTGATTGCGAAGAAGTTGGGTGCAACGGATCTGCCGAGTTTTCGTGAGTCGCTCAAAACGAATCCCAAGGCGTTTCCTACCTCGTCCGAGGACTTGCTAAACCACTACCGCAAGTACATCGCGCAGATGAAGCCAAAGCTGCCGGAGTTGTTTGGGCTGCTGCCGAAAGCGCCAGTAGAAGTGGTGGCGATGGAAGCTTTCCGGGACAAGGAGTCGGCTGCGGCTGACTACGTTACGGGCACACCGGATGGATCAAGGCCGGGGCGGGTGAACATCAATACGTATGACTGGGCGCACCGGTCGCTGGTGACGGTAGAATCGACCGCTTATCACGAAGGGATTCCGGGACACCATATGCAATTGTCGATTGCGCAGGAGCTTACCAGCTTGCCTCCCTTTCGGCAGCATGCGGGCTATACGGCCTATGTTGAAGGATGGGCTTTGTATAGCGAGCGGCTGGGCAAAGAGGTCGGGTTCTACCAGGACCCTTTATCCGATTTTGGGCGGCTGAACGATGAGTTGCTGCGGGCCTGCCGGCTGGTGCTGGATACGGGCGTGCATTCAAAGCATTGGAACCGGGCCCAGATGGTGGAGTTCTTCCATAAACACTCGGGCGAGGATGAAGCGGACGTGCAGTCCGAGACGGACCGTTACATTGCGTGGCCGGGACAGGCGCTGGCTTACAAGCTCGGTCAGTTGAAGATCACCGCGCTGCGCGAGCGTGCGAAGAAACAGCTTGGGGAGAAGTACGATGTGCGCAAGTTCCATGACGAGATTCTGGATGGTGGGGCGCTGCCGCTGGATGTAATGGATGTTCGGGTTCA
>JAYVZP010000034.1:0-112627 GCA_043783275.1 Rhodanobacteraceae bacterium | reverse complement strand
TAATCGAACCCGTAAGCCGAGTACTGCTCCTCCTCGGCGAGCCGGATCTCCCCGTACGTCGTCTTCTTGCCGTCCGGCTCCACTGCCCAAACAATGTCGTAAATCGAATCGACATCCTGCAGAAACCCGGCGATCCGCTCCAGCCCATAAGTAATCTCGCCGCAGATCGGATCTAGATCCATGCCGCCGCACTGCTGAAAATAGGTAAACTGCGTGATTTCCAGCCCGTCGAGCATGACCTGCCAACCAACCCCCCACGCGCCACCAACCGGCCATTCCCAGTTGTCTTCCTCAAACTTGATATCGTGCTCGCGCAGGTCGATTCCCAGCGCGACCAGCGATTCCAGGTAAAGCTCCTGCACATTGACCGGTGGCGGCTTCAAAATCACCTGCATCTGCGTGTGGCGAAAGAGCCGATTTGGGTTTTCGCCGTAGCGTCCGTCCGCCGGCCTGCGAGAGGGCTGCGCGTATGCCATCCTCACCGGTTTCGGCCCCAGAACCCGCAAGAACGTATCTGGAGACATCGTTCCCGCGCCAACTTCGCTGTCATACGGTTGCTGCAGCACGCATCCTCGCTCCGCCCAGAACCGCTGCAAGGTAAACAGTAGCTCCTGAAACGTAAGCGCCTTCTTCTTCTCCGCCACTCCGGTCATCTGCAGATTCTACCGGAGCACGCACCCCACCTCACGTCACACTGCTAAACTCAGGATCACTAAGCCAATCATGACGATCCGATTCGACCGCCAAGCATCCGCTTCCCAAGTTTCCAGAAAGAGTCCTGCATGAGTGTCGATTCCGGCACCCGCAGCCGGCTTATATGGGGTTTCCTCGCGCAATGGGTCTCCAAGTTCGCCTACACCATCGTCCAGCTTGTCCAGGTGCCTTACTTCCTGCACTTCTGGTCGGCCGGAGTCTATGGCGAGTGGCTCGTGCTCAGCGCCATCCCCAATTACCTCATCTTCTCCAACCTCGGCTTCGGCTCCGCCGCCCTGCATGAGATGACCATGCTCGTCGCCAAGGATGAGATCGACACCGCCCTGAGCGTCTTCCAGTCCTGCTGGTGGCTCATCGTCGCGGCCTTGAGTGCCAGCGGCGTCGTCGTCTTTCTCGCAGTTCAGTTCATTCCCGTCACCCGCATCTTGAACATTCACTCCATCTCGGAGACAGACGCGCGCTGGGTCCTCTTCTACCTTGGTCTTACCATCCTGCTCGCCCAGTTGGAGAGCCTCATGCAGGCCGCCTATCGCAGCGTTGGCCGCAATGCCTTCGGTCTCTTTATCAACAGCATGATCGTCCTCAGCGCGTTTGTTGCGACGCTCGTCCCCGTGGGTCTCGGCTATGGCCCACGCACCGCCGCGCTCGTCTATGCCTGCACCAGCATCGCCGGCACAGTCGTACTTGGCATCATGACGCGTGCGCAAATTTCCTGGATCCGCTACGGCTGGAAGAGTGCCAGCTTCGCCGAGATCAAGCGCCTCAGCACCCCCGCCTTTGCCTTCATGGGCTTCCCCCTGGGCCAGGCGCTCAACCTGCAGGGAACCATCATCGTGGTCAGCCACACGGTCGGTCCGCTTGCGGTCGTCGTCTTTGCCACCGCGCGCACCATCTCTCGCGTTGCCCTCCAGATCGTCCAGATGATCAACATTACCTTCGAGCCGGAGTTCTCGAAGTCCTACGCCCAGCGGAACGTCGGCCTCATCCGCACCCTGCATCGGCGCGCTTGCCAGAGCGCCCTCATTCTGTCCGGCCTCGTGGTCGCAGCCATGATCGCAGGTGGCCCATGGCTGCTCAATCACTGGACGCAGGGCAAGGTTCCCCCCAGCCGTCCGCTGCTCTCCATCCTGCTTCTCGTCGTCATTATCTACTCGCTCTGGTCCACCAGTTCGTCGATCCTCGTGGCCACCAACCAGCACAAACGGCTCGCAGTCATCTATGTCGCGGCTTCCGCCGTTACGATCGTCGCCACCTGGTTTGCGTCTCTCTCCTACGGCCTTTACGGAGCCGCCGTCTCGCTTCTGCTTTCGGAAATCCTGATGAATATCTACGTCCTGCCTACGACCCTGCGCATCGCCCAGGACAGCTTCTTCCCCTTTATCCGAAGCTTCTTTGAGATTCCGCCCGGCTTCCACCCCCGAACGCTCCTGCGCCGCCTCCCGGTCTTCCGCAACGCCAAGCCATAGCGTAATCGGTTGCCCCTGCCGTTTCAGTCTCAGCGAAAAAGCCGGGGGGGTATCATACAAAGCCCGACCGCGTTCGCACACACACCTTTACAAAGCCCGAGCCGAAACCAGCCGCCTCTCCAGATGGCGCTCCAGCGTCTCTACCGCAAACCGTCGCAGCGCAGCTCCACGTTGCTGCGGCCACTCTTCTGCGGCGAGTCCCGCCACGGTTCCGCGAAACATGCGTCCCGCCTCCGCAACGGAATTTGCGTTGAGCGCAATGCTTCCCGGCCGGCGGTCGTCCGGGCAAGTCACTCCATCGCTCGTTGACGAATACCAGACGGTTGCGCCCCGCAGGCTCAGCCCACACACCACGCAGTGTCCAAGCTCCGGCATCCACCCCATCAGCCGATTCATCCATAGACAGAAGTACGTCACCGGCATCCACACACGGCCCACCCGCAGCTCCGCCAGAACCGCCAGCGACAGCCGAAATACGTCGTCCTCCACGGCTCCCTCGGGCAGTTCGTCCAGAACCTCTGCGACCAGTTCCAGGGCCGCCACGCGGATAAAATCCACCGGCTCCGACATCGGCGAACTGATGATCTCGAAGGCATCCAGCCGCAGTAACTCCTGCTTGGGTCTCTCGGCCCAGGTCGCACGCACGTGCGTCATCGGTTCCAGCGCCCCGCCAAACCGTCTCCGCGAGCGCATGGCATGACGCGCAATCCCCTTGATCCGCCCATGCTCCCGCGTAAACAGACTTACCAGCAGATCTGCCTCGTGAAACGGCCAGGTCCGCAACACAATCGCCTCTCCCACGCACATCGTAACTCGCCCCTCAGCCATCCGTCAGCGCCCAAACTGCCGCAGATGATGGTCCGTATGCAAGTAGCCCCAACGCATCCATTCAGCCGGCTTCATGCTGCCAAGAATCGCATGCGGCGTCCGGTTATTCTTCGCCGCAATGAACCGTTGCACGTTGGTTAGGGCAGCAGTCAGATCATCCTCAAAGACCCCAGGCGCAGGCGCATTCCCCTGCTTCAGTTCAGAGACCGTTGACACATTGCGCGGCCAGCGCATCGGCAGCTTCAGGGCAAACCACTTCATCACCGGCGCCGGGATCGGAGCCTTGACGGGTTTGGCAATCAGCTCTCCCAGCCCCAGGGCAAAGGCCTCCCGCAGGTGACAGACCATCCCCGCCACAGACATCACACCCCACTCCGCACAATCACTGACCGTCAGCGATTCCATTCGTCTGCGAATCTCAAGAACATCGCCCTCGTATGCCAGCGTCTTCATTGCGCCGCTCCTTGAGCTCATAACAATCGCACAGTCCACTGCAAAAGCGATGCGCAGCCCCGAAGAGCTGCGCCGTTAAAGATTCCTCTTCGTCTTAGCGACCGAAGTGCGCAGCGTTCTTGTCCATGTAGCTCGCCCATTTTTCCGGCAGGTCGTCCCCGGCATAGATCGCCGAAACCGGACAGACCGGTACACACGCGCCACAGTCGATGCACTCCACTGGATCGATAAAGAGTTGCTCCGAACCGTCAAAGCCCTGCTCATCCTTCTTGGGGTGGATACAGTCCACCGGGCAAGCGTCCACGCAAGCCGAATCCTTTGTTCCGATGCAAGGTTCCGCAATTACATACGCCATCTTTCCCATCTCCCTTATCTACAACAGCTAAATTACGTTAATCTGGTCTTTGCCCCGATTCTATCAGGACTCGCTCTTCGCTATTCGATGGGACGCACTTCAGTCTCCGCCTCGCGTCGCGCTCGAAATTCTGCCGGTGTCGGAATCGGCTCGAGCCCCCGCCCCGCGAACATCTCGGCGAATTTATGCTGCATCTCCGCCTTGATCAGGCCGTTCGTCGCAAATACCTCACGCGAGTCCAGCGTGAACTTGCTGCCGTCGAAGTGCGTCACCGTACCCCCCGCCTCTTCCACCAGCAGGTAACCGGCGGACGTATCCCACGGGTTCAGAATGAACTCCCAGTAGCCATCCAGCCGTCCGCAAGCCACATAAGCCAGGTCCAGCGCAGCCGACCCCGCCCGCCGAACTCCATGCGAACGCAACGTCATCTCCTGGTAAAAATGCACGTTCGGCGAACGGTGCCGCTTCTGCGAGGGAAACCCTGTCCCCGTCAGCGCTTCCTGCAGCGTACGGGTCTTCGACACATGAATCCGCCGCCCATTCAGCCACGCGCCCTTGCCGCGCTCAGTCAGGAACATCTCGTCGCGCAACGGATCGTAGATCACTCCTGCCACCATCTCGCCATCTTCACCCTCGGCGAGCCCCGGAGCGCGCCGCTCCAAGCCCAGGACCACGCAGAAGACCGGAAATCCGTGCGCAAAGTTCGTCGTGCCGTCCAGCGGATCGACATACCACCGGAACTCACCTCCCAGGCGCTCGCGAGTTCCCTCTTCGCCATAGATTCCGTGCTCCGGAAACGCCGCGGCCAGCCGTGTCTTGATGAGCGCCTCGCTGGCCCGGTCGGCCTCCGTTACCAGGTCCACGTCGCCCTTGTACTCCATGGCCACGCCTTTTTCGTAGAACCCACGCAGCAAGGCACCCGCCTCACGTGCAATCTCTGCCGCCGCTTCCGCAAACTCAAATTGGCTCACAAACCCTCACATCTCAACTGTAAATGCGCTCCGTGCCTGATACCTTGGACGACGCAGGTGAACCTTAGGAGACGCGGATGCCCAAATTCCTGATCGAGCGCAACATTCCCAACGCCGGTGATCTTTCCGCCGAGCAATTAAAGGCCATCTCCCAGACCTCCTGCTCCGTGCTGAAGTCGATGGGCCCCGAAATCCAGTGGGTCCAGTCTTATGTCACGCCGGACAAAATTTACTGTATCTACATCGCGCCCAATGAGGACATGATCAGACGCCATGCGGCTGAGGGTGCGTTCCCTGCGAACGTAATCACGCCCATCAAGTCAATCATCGACCCAACAACCGCCGAGGCCTGAAGCCGGCATCGCTACTCCCGGCTTGCGTAGTAGCCGCTCCGGTACCGCAGCCCGACCTTGTCTTCCATGCCCGTCTCGGTTACCTCAACCTTGAGCGCACGGAACCCGTCCGGACGGCTCTTGACGGTCTTTTCCGGCGCGTAATACCCCAGTACATACTGCGTCCGCAGATCATCCGAAACCTTCGCAAACGCGGGCGCCAGATCCTTGGCGGTCTCCACGTAGAAATACTTTCCTCCGGTGTCCGCGGCCATCTGGATGAGCGCATGTTCTCCACCGGTATTGCGGCCCGCGTCCGCGTAAATCGGAATGACAATCAGGGAGTAGACCAGCACCCCTGCCCGCTGCGCCTGCTCCAGCGCCTGCCCATAACGCGCCCCATGCACCGTGTCCCCGCCGTCTGTGATCAGCACCAGCACCCGCCTCCGCCCCTTGGCGGCGATGGTCTCGCCCAGCCGCTGGCTCGCCAGAAAAATCGCGTCGTACATGGCCGTCGCATCGCCCTTTTCAAGTGACCCAAGCCCCGCTTCAATCTTCCGCTGATCACTCGTAAATGCCACGATCTCATGCACGGAGTCGGAGAACTCCATCAAATCCAGCTCGTCCTGAGGGCGCAGAAGAGTGCGCACAAACTGCTTGGCGGCCTGCAATTCCAGCCGTTCGTTACGCAGCAGGCTCTCGCTGCCGTCGATCGCCAGCACAATCGAGAGAGGCGTCGCGGATTGTTTCTCAAAGAACGCAATCTTTTGCGCCTTGCCATCTTCGAGCACGCGAAAATCGTCCCTCTCCAGTCCACCCACCGGCGAGCCTTGCCCGTCTACCGCGTTCACCGTGATCGTCACCAGGCGGGCAGCGAGCTTCAGCGTCGGAATCTTCTCATCCGGCGGCGTCCGTCGCTCCACCGGAGCCTGCGCCCGACAGGCACCAGCCACCCCCAGAAAAACTACCCAAAACCAAATCCTGCTGTGACGAAGTGTCACCGTAAACCCCGCTGAAATTGTCTGATTACCTAAACCTGCAAGAGGTAGACGAATCCTCACGGAAGACGTATTCAACCGTGTCCACCCCCAGCTACCGTATCCGGCGATAGCTCGCCGTTGCGCGAATCAGCTCAGCTATCACGCAAGGCAACCGCTTCCGGAAACGGCTCGCCATCGCGCGAATCAGCTCAGCTATCACGCAAAGCAACCGCTTCCGGGAAAGGCTCGCCGTCTGCCCAAATTGCACCGTCTACGAAAGTCTCTTTCTTCCAGATCGGAACCTGCTTCTTCAACGTGTCGATGAGCCATCGGCAGGCATCGAAGGCAGCACCCCTGTGCGCGCTCGCCACAACGATCAGCACGCTCGTCTCACCCACACTCAGGCGTCCCAGCCGGTGCAGGATTGCAATGTCCCGCACCCCAAACTTGTGAACAGCCTCAGCGGCAAGGCCATGCATCTGTGCCAGGGCCATCTCGCGGTAGGCCTCGTAGTCGAGATAAAGAGTCTTGCGACCGCGAGTGTTATCGCGCACGATGCCATCAAAGATGCACACAGCGCCATCCGAACCAGCCTTTATTTCTTCAATCACCGCAGCCGTCGGCAGAACTTCATCCAGAATCTCAATACGCAACTGAACCCCCACTTACCGGTGGCAGCAGCGCCACCTCGTCCCCGTCGTGCAGCAGCGTGGATATCCCCGCATATTCGCGATTGACAGCGACCGCCAGAGACTTCCACATGGCCAGATCCCCAGTCCCCCGACCCTTCAGGAGGTTCAGAAGATCAGCGACCGAAGCCTCTTCCGGCAGCTCGATCAGATCCTGCTCGCCGCCAAAAAAATCCTTCAAAACGCCAAAGTACAACACGTCGACTTTCACACCCCTATCCTACCAACGCAGCCGGCACGAATTCACTTGAGTTGCTGTTCCGCGCCATGAAAGACTCGCGCATGACCACGCCAGCAAACTGGAAATCGCTACGCGCCCGATTTCAGCGCAACTTCCTTATTCTTACCTCTGCCTGTCTCGTGGTTGGCATGGCGCGGGCACAAGCTCCGGCAGACGCGCGACAAACCTTCGACGGCACCATGTTGCCTAACGTAGAAGTTCAGACGTTCTCCCATAGCGAGACTCTTTTCCCGGTCAACCAGGTGGGCCGCAAAGGGCCTGTTCAGGAGTTGCCACCGGCTGCCAGTCCGCTGAAGAATGTGCACTTCATCTCCGCCGGCGTTCCGTATGACCTCTTCGATTACCTCTCAGACAACCGCGTTGCGGGTTTGCTGGTGCTCAAAAAGGGCAAGGTAGTGTTCGAAGATTACGAGCTGGGCATCACCCCGCAGACACGCTGGATCTCGTTTTCAATGGCCAAATCCGTCGCCTCCACGCTGGTCGGTGCAGCTTTGAAGCAAGGACTCATTGCCAGTCTTGACGATCCCATCATTCACTACGTTCCAGCGCTGAAGGGAGGCGTTTACGATGTCGTCACCGTACGCAACCTGTTGCAGATGGCATCCGGCGTCAAGTGGGACGAGACCTACACGGACCCGCGTTCCGACCGCCGCAAACTGCTCGATCTGCAACTACTCGGCAAACCGGGTGTAATTCTCGATTTCATGCGACAGCTTCCGCGCGCGGCTGCTCCGGGCTCCGTCTTCCACTACAGCACCGGTGAGTCGTTCCTGATTGGAGCCGTGCTTGAAGGAGCGACTCACAAGCCCCTCGCGACCTACCTTTCGGAGACGCTGTGGTCCCGTCTGGGGATGGAGTCCGACGCAACCTGGTGGGTGGAATCGCCCGGCGGCATGGGCCTTGCCGGCTCCGGCCTCGGAGCCACTCTGCGCGACTATGGAAGGATTGGCCTCTTCGTCCAGGGCGGCGGCCTGATTGACGGCAAGTCGATCGTGCCGGATAACTGGTTCCGCGACTCCGGCAGCCCCCATTCGTTCAGCGGGAAGCAGGTTGACTACGGCTACCTCTGGTGGCCGCTGGCCGCGGGCGATGCGATCAATAAGGGAGCCTTTGAAGCTCGCGGAATCTTCGGGCAGCACCTGTACATCAACCCCGCGGAGGAACTTGTCATCGTCGTCCTCAGCGCCCACCCAAAACCTTCAGCCCCTTCCACGCTGGATGACCTGGCGTTCTTTGGAGCGGTCGCCCGGTCTCTGCACTAATTTGGCATCGGCTCTAAACGCCAAAAGGGCATCCCGTTAGCAGGGATGCCCTCTTGGTTTGTCCGCCAGGCCCACCTTATGCTGACGTGGCCGTCAGCACTTCTTCGCGAACTTCCTCGTCTTTGTGGATCTCATTCTCGTTCTTGGGCAGCGCAACCGCCAGCACATCTTCTATGTGGCGAGCGTAGTGAATCGTCACGCCTTCGATCTGCTCCGGCGTCAGGTCTTCATCGACCTGCTGCTTGCAATCGACTGGCAGGATGACATCCCGTACACCGGCGCGCTTGGCCGCAAGGAACTTCTCCTTGATTCCGCCGACCGGCAGAACGTCGCCGCTCAACGTAATCTCGCCGGTCATGGCGAGCAGCGGACGGACTGGTTTGTCCGTCAGCAGGCTGACCAGGGCCGTCGCCATAGTGACACCAGCGCTCGGACCGTCTTTGGGGATAGCGCCCGCTGGTACGTGGATATGCAGGTCCACATCCTTGGTGAAGTCCTCGTCGAGACCAAGCATCTTCGCGTTCGAGCGCACCCAGGTCAAGGCAGCCTGCATCGACTCCTTCATCACGTCGCCGATCTGCCCGGTGATATTGAAGCCGCCCTTGCCCTTCATCTTGTTGGCTTCGATGAAGAGAATATCGCCTCCGGCCGGAGTCCAGGCAAGCCCGACCACCACACCCGGACGCTTGGTCCGCTCCGCGATCTCCGTATCCACGCGCACCTTCACACCTCCCAGGAATTGATTGATGACCTCCGGAGTGATGACCAGCATGTCGGCGCGACCTTCTGCGATCCTGCGTGCCAGCTTGCGACAAACGGTCCCAATCTGTTGCTCCAGCTTGCGCACCCCAGCCTCGCGGGTGTAGTGCCTTGCAATCAAAGCGACCGATTCACGCGGGAACTCGATCATCTCCGGCGGGAGTCCATTTTCTTTGATCTGCCGCGGAATCAGATACTTCACAGCTATCGAGACCTTCTCCTCTTCCGTATAGCCAGTCAACTCGATAATCTCCATGCGGTCCAGCAACGGGCCGGGAATCGTGTCGAGCTGGTTGGCGGTGCAGATAAAGAGCACCTTCGACAGGTCGAACGGCTGATCGAGATAGTTGTCCCGGAAGGTGTTGTTCTGCTCCGGGTCCAGCGTCTCTAGCAGGGCAGAAGCCGGGTCGCCCCGGAAATCCCGACCCAGTTTATCGATCTCGTCCAACATGAAGACGGGATCCTTCACTTCAACTCTCTTGAGGTGCTGGATAATCTGGCCCGGGAGCGCACCGATATAAGTCCGGCGATGCCCACGGATCTCCGCTTCGTCGTGCATGCCGCCCAGCGAGATACGCGAGAACTTGCGTCCCAGAGCGCGTGCGATCGACCGGCCCAGCGAGGTCTTACCAACACCCGGAGGTCCGACAAAGCACAGGATCGGCCCCTTCATATCCGGCTTCAAACGGCGCACGGAGAGGTAATCCAGAATGCGATCCTTGACTTTCTTCAGTCCGTAATGATCCTCATCGAGGCACTCCTTGGCCTTTAGAATGTCCACTTCCCCGGCGCTGGTCTTGTTCCACGGCAGCACAGCGAGCCACTCAACGTAGTTGCGCGTCAGCGAGTAGTCGGCAGCGGCGGGGTTCATGCGGCTCAAGCGGCCAAGCTCCTTCAGAGCATCTTTCTGGACCTCTTCAGGCATGCCTGCGGTATCAATCTTTTCCTTGAGATCCGCAAGATCCTTGGCGGTGTCGTCCAGGTCGCCAAGCTCCTTCTGGATGGCCTTCAGCTGCTCGCGAAGGTAGTAGTCGCGCTGCGACTGCTGCACGGAGTCCTGCACCTCGGTCTGAATCTTGTTGCGCAGCTGCTGAACCTCCAACTCCTTGGCGAGGTGCTTGTTGATCCGCTGCAGGCGGGTGGTGATGGCAGGCGTTTCAAGCAGTTCCTGCTTGTCGGAAGTGGTAAGGAACGGCAGACTGGAGGCGATAAAGTCAGCCAGGCGTCCGGGCTCGTCGATGTTGATTGCAATGGTCTGCAGGTCATCGGAAAGCGTAGGTGAAGAGGTGACGATCTGCTGGAACTGACTGACGACGTTCCGCTGCAGGGCCTCCGTCTCGGGAGTATTGGCCGGATCTATCTCTTCAATGATCTCGTAGTGAGCGGTCATGAAGGGTTGCACCTGCGTAAACTCGCCCAGACGGACGCGCTCATTGCCTTCTGTAAATACAAAAAGGCTCTGGTTCGGCATCTTGACGACCTTGTGGACAGTCGCGCGGGTACCCACGGAGTAGAGGTCTGCTCCTTCAGGAGCATCGAGGCGTGCGTCGCGCTGAGCAACCACCAGGATCGTCTTCTCTTCGCCAAGTGATTGAATCAATTGGATTGAGCTCTCTCGCCCGACGGTCAGTGGAAGGACAGCGTGCGGAAACAGAACTGTGTCGCGCACGGGCAGAACCGGTGCGGAACCGTTATGAACTTCTCCCTGTCCGAGCACTTCGCCTGTCTTGGCGAGTCCGGTGGGCTTGATGACGCTGACGAAATCGTTTGCCATATGAGTGTCCTTCTATCAAGTAATCGGATATGTGATGCATCAAGTTAAGGGAACGACTCATCACGCTTCGTGACGGGTCGTAGCAGAACCTGTATCGACCATTACCGCTTGCCCCATCAATCTTGACGTTCTAGAACCGAACAACGCGCCACGCCGTCGGTATTTATGAAAACAAACCCTGAGGTCGTGTCTCTTACTGTGCTGCTGGTAGAGAGTTAGGAAATTACTCTGTTATCGTCCGCCGGGAGGGCGCTCGGCAGTTTTGTCGTTGCTCTGGCTCTGGCGGGCTTGGCGGCATGGGGAATGGTCACAATCACCGTACTCCAGCGCCTCCGCATTTGGCCACAACACCAAATACTCGCCATCGGAGCATCCCTTGCATTTCTGAGAGTCACCGATTTGCCTGGAATAGCGGTATCCGCAGCATTCACGATGCTGATACCGGAAGCCCCAGGCTTTAACTCAATACGATGCGGATCGTGCTTGCTATCGAAAGACTTTTTTATCCCGATATGGCTGCGGCACGGATCGGGTGGCTGGTTTACTTCACTTTGCGAACAGTAAAGAGTTATTTCGCGCCAGACTTTGCAATCCCTACCATCGCCCCGGCGCTCATGCTGGAGAGGCGCCCGCGCCCCCTTCGCTGCGGACGCATCACGCAGCCGTGTAGCGTCCAAGTTCCTTGATCATCCTGCAGTGGTGCGCGAGTTCGTCCATGGCGATATGAAGCTGGGCGACCGATTCAAAGCGCAGATCGACAAAGAAGACGTACTCCCACGGCTTGCCCGGCACAGGACGGGACTCGATACGGGTCAGGTTGAGTCCGGCCCGGCGGAAGGCGTCCAGCGCTTCAATGAGCGAGCCGGGACGATGGTCAAGACTGAAAGCAACGCTCATCTTGTTGGCCGCAGATTTGTCGGGATCGACTCGCAGCAACCCCAAACTTTCTTTTTGCAGCACGTAGAACCGCGTGAAATTTTCCGCGTGATCCTCGACGCCGTGCACCAGGACCCGCGCGCCATAATGGACCGCGGCTAGTTCGGGAGCGATGCCCGCGGTATCGCGCTGACCTTTATCCATCAGGTTCTTGACGCTGCCCGCGGTGTCGTAAAAAGGGACAACTTCGATCTCAGGATGCGCTCTGAGCCATTGCCGGCATTGAGAAAGAGCCACAGGGTGCGACAGCACCCGGCGAATCTCCGCGAGCGCAACCCCCGGTGCTGCGATGACGTTGTGATGAATGCGCAGCATGGTCTCCCCGATGACATACACGTTATGTTCGAGCAGCAGATCGTAATGCTCTGCGACCGAGCCGTGAAGACTATTTTCGATTGGCAGGACCGCCGCGTCGACGAGGCCATCTTCAAGCTTTTCCACCACTTCAGCAGAGAGCGCGCAGGCAACGATTTCGAGGCTTCCGGCCTTTTCCGAATAAACCTGTATCGCAGCCATATGGCTATTGGAACCGAGTTCACCCTGGATGGCGACGCGCAGAGTGGGAGTTGAAATTTCAGTTGTGCTCAAGCACAAACCGCACAAAACATCATCATGGTGGCAACCTTGACCCTTTACCCCGCAACTTATCACATGAAGGCCAGATGGCCTGCTTATCACCGTTCTTGGTCGAAAAATGGCCCGGGCGGCACAGGAGAACGAAATGCTCTGGACTATTACCGTGGTGCTCGTCATCCTCTGGCTGGTCGGCTTTATCGGCTTCCCAACGCTCGGATCGTGGATTCACATCCTTCTCGTTGTGGCCGTTATCGTCTTGATCTTCAACCTGCTCTCAGGTCGTCGCGCACTTTAATTTCAGACGTGCCCAGGCCCTCACCGGACCCTTCCGTCATACTACGCAGCATAGGAGAATCGCAATGAATGAAAGCAAAGTAGAAGGTTTCTTGGACAAGACCAAAGGCAAGATCAAAGAGACACTCGGCAACACGTTCAACGATCAGAGTCTTGCAAACTCCGGTGTGGCTGATCAGGTAAAAGGCAGTGCGAAAGAAGCCTGGGGCAGCGTCAAGGATTCTGCAAGCAAACTTGGCCACAGCGACACAGCAACTGAAACTGAAGTGAAGGCTGAGAACACTGGTCACAATCTGCGTGAAGAGGTAGCTTCCGGAGCGGAGCACCTGAAAGACAGCTTGAAACGCGGTCTCGACCACATCGGACGCAATCCCAAAACGTAGCTCTCCATGCTTTCAATGAAAAAGCCCACCCTATCGGTGGGCTTTTCTGCGGGTCACAGGCCCCATTTTTTGAGTTACAGCTATCAGGAGCGGTTCAGGATGGCAACCGCAACCGACACGAAAAAGACCACGGAGATAATCCCGTTCAAGAGAAAAAACGCAGCGTTCATGCGGCGGAGATCCTTGGGCGAGATGATGCTGTGCTCATACACCAGAAGAATCGCCACAAGCACCGTGCCGGCGTAGCCAATGGGACCCAACGCAAAGATGCGGTCCAGCCAGAGAGCAAGCAGGACGACGATAATGTGCATGACGCGGGCGATCCAGAATGCACCCGTAATGCCAAATGCCTGCGGCACACTGTGCAGGCCGACTTCTCTGTCATAGGCAAAGTCCTGGCATGCGTAGAGCACGTCAAAGCCGCTCACCCAAAGCATCACCAGCACGGTAAGCACGATGATGCGTGGGTCAAGCGATCCCGCGACGGCGATCCACGCAGCGGACGGCGCTATTCCCAGCGCAAGGCCCAGCACCAGATGCGACCAGCGGGTCAGGCGCTTCATGTAGCTGTAAAGCAACACCACCACGAGCGCGATGGGGGAAAGCTCCAGCGTCAGGCGGTTCAGCATCCCCGCGCTGGCGATAAAGATTGCGCAGCAGATGACAACGAAGCCCGCGACGAACGACGAACTCAGGGCCCCCGCAGGGATGGCGCGCATGGCCGTGCGGGGATTGGCCGCATCAAGGCGCGCATCTACCAGGCGATTGAACGCCATTGCGGCAGATCGCGCCGAGATCATGCACACGACGATCCAGCCCAGCTTAAGGATGGGAGGAAAGCCGTGTGCAGCGAGCATCGCTCCGGTAAGGGCAAAGGGGAGCGCAAAGATCGAGTGTTCCCACTTGATCATCTCAAGCGTAACGGCCGTACTCCGAAGCGCGCTCTGCAGCCGTGTCATCTGTCCAGTCTAAACATCATTTTTTTTCAGGTCTATCGCGCGCTACCTGGAGCTCGTTGGTTACCTTGAAAGCACCAGGGACGGAATTTGCCCGGATATTCGCGATGTCGCTGTCAGCCTTCGAATCGACCACCCCGGTCAGGGTGATGTTGCCGTTGACCACCGTGATGCGAATCGGTTTGGCCGGATCGATCGCATACTTGTTAAGCGAGGGATAACCGTAAATCGAGCGGAACGCCGCCATCCGAATACGGTCGTCGTTAGGTGAGAGCGGTGCTACTTCAATATTGTCGACAATGTCGCGAACACCAGGGTAGTTGGCAACCAGGCTGACGGCGGAATCTTTATCCACCGGTCCGTAAGCCACGCCACCCAGGGTGACTACTCCCTTTTGAACGCCGATCGTTATGGAGTTGAAAGCGGTGGTACCGTAGCCAACGCGGTCATAAGTCAGCTTCTCGGCCAGCTTGTTGCGCAAGGTCGTATCGTCGGTCTCGCCTGCCGCTACCTCAATCATGTTCTCGACGCCGAGCACACCTTTCCGATGGTGCGCGCGACGGTCAGCATCTTCCTTGTCGGCGTAGACGGCGACGGTCCCTTGCAGCGTCACCATCCCGTTTTTTACGACTGCGGTCACGTTCTGAAACTGCTTCTTGTTGAGCGCCTTGGACACATCAGCTTGTAGCTGAGAGTCGCCGCTGACGCTCGCCTGGGCACTGGCGGCTGTTGGCAGGGTGAGCGCTAGTCCAACTCCAATCGCGCTCGCTGATGCGATTGAGGTTAGAAAGAAAAATGCAGCAATACGACCTTTTACAACTGACTTAGCTTTCATCAAAGTCCTCCGCGCCTGGGTAAGCAGCGCAAGTATAGCGCGTTTGGACTTTCTCATCGATTTCTTTAGTGGTAACGTTTGCGAATTTTGTATAAAAGACTAAAAACGCCGGTCTCGTCTCGAGTCGCGACAATCGAAACATTGGGGCTCACTTGATATTGAACCTGAATGAGTTGCTCGGCGGACGAGTTGACGTTGGTTGCGTAGGTCAGCGTAATCTGCCGAGAGAGTTGCTGCTGCACTGTAATTCGCGCAGAAGAATTACCAAGCGTACCTACAAATGCAGGGTCGATCTTGACGCTGCCCACGCCGAAGAGCTTCGAGACACGGCTGCTGACCGTGGCATTCAGCGCGCCGCCGAGGAGGGAACTGGTGGTTGGATCGGTGCCGGCCTGGATCTGTTGTTCCTGGTAAAGCTGCGATTCTTCCTGCGTGCGGCCCAACGCCAGCAGCGCAAAGACGTCGGCTTCACTCAACGGAGGCTCAGAGCGATAGGTCGGCTTCAGGTTGGCCGTTGTACCGTGCAGCCCGACTGTCACGTCGTAGTTCTCCACTCGTGCAGTCGCGTCGATGTCGATGGTGGGATCGATCCGTACGGGATTGGAAAAGTAGATATCGCCGCGCTGCAACTGGTACTTCGTGCCGGCGAAGGTAGCGCTGCCATCGGTAATCTGGATGCGGCCCAGGACCGTTGGTTCGCCGACAGTCCCCCGCACGGTAAGATCCACCCTTCCGGCGAGTTTGGCGTAGCTGTTTTGAAAGTCAAGCTGCGGCGAACTGGTGACTCGAACGTCCAGTCGGATATTGTTCGAAGGCGCGGAGGGATCCGGCGGGGCCTGCACCCCGCCTGCTCCGGCAAAGGCTGCAAAATCTACATCCGCTCCCACACCAAAGCGCGTAAGAAGAATGCTTCCGCTCAGCAGCGAAGCCTTGGGGCTTCCCTCCAGGCGAAGGTTGGCGTTGGCCGTCGCGCTTAGACCATTGAGTCGTACCCGCACAACATTGCCGGTTGCGGTCAGGTCTGCAAACAGTCCGTTGCGAAAGGTCAGGAAGCCACCAATATTTAGCTGACCCCCTCCCGTCGTCGCAGTCAAAGTCTGCACGTTGAGACGATCTTCATTGAAGACCAGAACCCCGTTCATGTTGCTCAGGCCGTTGGGGATGCCGTCGACGGCGATGTTCACCTTTTGGAACTCCACCTTGCCGCTCAGCGAGGGATTGGAAACAATGCCGCCAACTCCAACCGCAAACACGAGCTTGCCGCTGGTGATGTAGTCGGGATCAATCGTGTGCGCGATCGCCATGTTGATGCTGCCTCTCGCGTCAAGGTTAAGCTTGCCGCCCATGGCAATGGGTTGTTTCGTCTTGGCATCGACGGCACCGAACAACTGGGCGGTTCCACTCGCATGCAGGTCCGTTGCAGGGCCCGTGATGTGGACTTGGTCTAGAGTTGCGACGCCGTTGCGGAGGCTCATTTTAAGAGGCTCCGCGGCCTTCAACGAAACGTCTTGAGCGGTGACTTCAAAGTTGTTAAAAGCGGCCTGTCCGGTCAGCGCTATCGGCGTCCGCGCTGGCCCGCTCACTACGATAGTCCCGGAGATATTGCTTTGCGCCTTGAACCCGCCGGGCTGGAACAGGGCCAGCGGTTTGGCGACATCCAGAGCCGTAAGCGTCAGCTTGGCCTTGGTTTCAAAGTTGCCCGTGAGTTCCGTCTGGCCTTCCGCTGCAACCTGTGCGCCAACCAGCGTTGAATTGAGGCTGTAAAAAACAACCTTGCCGAGGCTATGCGCGTCGATCACGGCTTCACCAACTGGCTTGCCACTAACAACAACCTTTGCGAGCCGCACGTTTGCTTTCAGGCCAGGCTCGCTGATCGTGCCGTTCGCATCGGCGACCAGACTGAGCACTCCATCGGCATTCACGTTCGCGTCCTGCACGGTTTTGAACTTGGACAGTTGCAGGTCATTGCCCTCAAGGTGGGCGTGCAACTTCTCTGACTTGATGTCATATCCACCGTTGCCGGTGAGCTTCATTCCATGCAGAAGAATATTGATGCGCGAGGCTTCGATATCCTGCCCCTGAACGACCGCGTCTACATGCATCGATTCGAACGGCTCACCGTAGGCCACGCCGTTGACGAGCGAAACGGTTCCCGCTCCATTCAGATTCCGGAACGTCCCGGTCGTGTGAGCATCCACGTCAATGGTGCCTGTGACGGAGACCTTCGCTTGCTGGCCGACGATGGTCAGCAGGTCACGGACGTTGGCGTTACCCAACTGGATGCTGGCATCCACAGCGGTGAGGTCGTCCCACACGTAGGTCGTTGCCTTCTTCACAATCACGGTGCGTGGACGAAAGGCACCAGCGACGTGCAGGATAGCGCTTCCCTGCGTGATCGTGGAACTTGCAACGGCTAGACCGGATGGAGTGTATTGAGCGTCGGCGATCAGCGTGTCGATATGAATATCCGTCTGGGTGGAAGGCGCAGGTGCCGGCAGAGGGACGTTTTTCGCACTCATCGCGGTGGTCAGCAGGTTTCCTGGCGACGGCGTTGCGGGTACATGTGCGGGAGCCGATCCACCCATGCGAACTTCGAGGTTCGTGGCTTCGAGATGACCCTTGACATCAAGCTTGGCGATGGCTCCGCGCGCCGTTCCTTGAAATGTTGCCTGCCCGTGCAGATCGACCGGAATGGCAGCTACGCCTTTCTTGCCATTCCCGGTCAATCCAAGCGTGCGCAGTAGTTGGTCATACTCCGCGAGGTTACGGACGGAGAGGTCCACATTCAGGTCCGTGAGCGGATCGCCAAGGTTGACACCCAGAATCCCACTTGCGGAAAGCGTGGACTGAGGCGTATCGGCCTGCAGCCGATTGATCTGCACGACCTCTGTCTTGCCGTCGTAATGACCCAGCAACTGGCCCTTGACGGGAATGTCCGAGAGCGCTCCGCGGCGGCGCACCCCCGTCGGAGACAGTTGCAGATTGGCGTCGGCCTGAACCGTATCGGCGATAGAAGTTGCGGGCCCGCCCCACTGGACTTTCAACGGACCGGACATCGAGATATCGAAGCCCAGATCGCCGTAGCTTGGGGGCGCCGTGATGTCCAGGATCGTCCGCAACGGAATGCGGTCTACCTTAACGGTCAGGTAAGCGCGCGCAGGAACCACAGCAGAGACCACCGGCGCATCCGAGACGATTCCTTTGCCGGTAATTGCCGTGGAGGTCTTATTGGCTGTCGTGGTCGCGCCTTTGACCGTCGCGGAGGTGCTTGGCGTGTCTTGCGGAGCTTCGCCAAGCCAGTTATCGATCTTCAATTCGCCCAGAGCGCTGCCGCCGCCGGGCAGGTAGCCAGTCAACGCGCTAAATAGAAGCTGGGTGGGAGTGATCTTTAACTGACCTCCACCGTTGATATCGTGCAGGCGAACATACTGGTTTTGATAGGCGGCTTTATGTACCTTCATCGAGCCAACGAGCAGATAGCCGGTCTGACAATCGGGATCCGGCGGCAAGGTCTTGGGCGCGGTCGTCGCGGCTTCTTTCTTGCTGCGCTCCCGCTGCCAGAACCTGGGATGCTTCTGCGCCACTGCCGGCTCAACATAGCAGTTGTGTCCGGCAATATCCACGTCAACCGTGCCGGCCTTGAACCCGTCTACATCCGTCAGGATGGTGATCTGCTTGAGTTCCAGCGAGCCGACGAGCCTGGCCTGCCACTCCGGATTGGCAAAGTGATGGATCGCTGCCGTCGCCGTAAATTCTGATGTTTCGCCCGTGTGGAAGTCGAATTGGGTGAGCTGCGCCATGTCGCGCCCTACCTCGGCTTCCAGGTGAAGACTGGACTTGACCTCAGGTTCCTTCTGTATCTGCGTCCGAAGATCGCGAAGATCGATCGTCGCGCCGTACCGATCCGTTGCCGGAAGATATTTCACCTGCGCGTTCAGATCGGCGGCGGTCAGGTTGAACGGGATGGATCGATCGTTCAGAAGCGCGATGCCATGCACCAGCTCAACCTGCTGCGCGCGCAGGTCCAGCAACGTGTCCAGGACAGGCTCGTTGCTCTGCGTAGGGTGCTTGGGGACGGGCTGGTTGGTCTTGCCGCTCTTGTCGATGATGAGGTGAACGTGAGGCTGCTCCACCCGCAACAGGTTGAGCCCGATGTGTGACGCGAGGCCTGTCCCGCTGGCATGCTGCAGAAAGCTCAGGATCTTGAGCCGGATAAGGATGCGGTCGGCCGCCAGATACGGCGCTTCGCCCGGTCCTTCCAACCCATGGATCACGAGATGGTCGCCTTCAATAGCGAGATGCCAGATGTCGAATCTAATAAGCCCGAGATCCACCCTGCCGCCCGTTGAATCCTCGAGGACGCCGACAACCTGCTTGCCGACACGGCGCTGAAAATCCGGCGTCGTGGTGTAGTACGCAAACCCAAGGAACAAGACGATACTCAACGTTGCGAGAATGCCGATCGTCCAACCCACAGCGACACCGAATCGGGCCCCGGCGCTCGGAGCGGCTTTCGGGACTTTTACTGGCTCCGTCGTCTCGGGGACCTTCTGATCTTCGCTCATGGCGTCACCTCCCCGGGCTTGATCATGCGGACTGTTCCCTGAGCCTTGAGCGATTCCAACCAGTCGGAGAGCAGATTGCCTACTCTCTGCTGCAGAAGAACTTCCTGAATGCGATCCGAAATCGTGTCCAGAACAGGTGCCTTCGCGTTCAGCCGGGCATACCCCGGCAACAGCGTCTTCTGGTAATAAGCTCTGATCTCTTCAGGCGAAATGCGAATCCCAGCACGGAAGCGAACCTCGATGAACTTCAGAATCTCCATCCGCTGCCGCCAGCGCTCGGTCAGTTCATCCAGCGTGAAACCCTGGTCTGCAACAAACTTTTCCCATCCTGCGTCTGTCTCGCAGTGGTACTGCGTGCATGCGGGGATCTCCTTGCGCAGGCTGCTCAGTTCGGCCTTGGCCTCAGCGTTGGTTGCGAGTCCATCGGGCTGGAGCTTGGCCTGCTGCAGGATGAGCAAGCGGTCTACAAGGCGCTCAATTGCATTTTCTCGCGAGAACTTCCCGCCCGGATCGCGGAAGGGCTGGAAGGCAGAGAAGTGGCGCTCTTCTTCAACATCGCTCTCCAGAATCAGATCTCCATTGACGACGCTGATGACCTGATCTACCAGAACGCCTTGCTTGGCGCCCGGGGCCATTTCGGCTATGGGCGCTGACGTAGCATGGACAGTTGCCTTAGAATCGGCGCGGCCCTGTGTCTTTGCAGTTGCCGGATCGGTAGCTGATGTTGGACGATTGGTCTGGACCCCGGTCTGAGTCTGAGCGATTGCCCATGTCCCGCCAGGCAGAGTCAACATCGCTGCAAGGGTGAAGAGCCGGATTGTCGAATACATGGTCATGATGGGTCCGGGTCGCCTAGAAGCTCTGTCCAATGCTAAAGAAGAAGTTAAAACTCTTACCCGTCTGCGTGGATGGCTTGTTGTTGTTGAAGTACGAACCATCCGCATTCAGCGTCGGGATGACCGGGTAATGGGGCGGGTTCAGGTTGTAGCCCAGGTCCACACGGATAGGGCCAACAGGCGTCTTGTAGCGCGCCCCCAGACCCAGCGTGTGGGAGAAATAATTGAAGTTGCAGGTGCCTATCGCGATGCCGCCGCTGACGTTCTCGCAGGTCGCTTCGTTCGGCTGGCGGAACCGTAAGATGCTCGGGAAGATATCGCCCACATGCTGAAACACGTTACCCATGTCGTGGAAGACGACGAAGCTTACGTTATCGCCAACGTAGGGCAGCGTTGGAGCCGGCAAACGCAGCTCAAACGTGTTGATCAGCACGCCGGACCCACCCACGGGGAAGCCGGTCTGCAGATCGCGGGGGCCTGCGCCATTGATAGGAAAACCGCGCAGCGAGCTGGCGCCACCCGCGTATAAACGCTCAGGCAGCGGAACCGCGTTGCAGCTTGCGTTGGTGTTCAGCAGGACGCCAGCGCATGAGCTTACCGTCGTGTTTGGGTTACTTCCAAAAGACGCGATAATCCCTAAACGCGTGTTGCGTGCAAATACATATTTACGCTTGCCGAACTGGTAATAACTGGAGTTGGTAACGTCGGTCCGGTTGAAGTCTGTCTGCGAACCGAACTTCGACGATGCGAAGAAGTTCTGCACGCTAAAGTAAATGCCCTTGACTGCATCCAGCGGGCTTGGCGAACGCGTGTCGTGAAACCACGTAATGCCCGGGCCGCCCACGCGCACAGGCTGCGAGAGCAACGGAATGAGATTGGCAGAGATCGCCAGGCTGTTGGGATCCACAGCCACACGGCGGTATTGGAAGTTGTAGATAAACGTGTCCTTGCGCGTGGCTTTATGGGTCACTCGGAAGTCAACCTGCGATGTCGAAGACTTGAACGTCGTGATGTTCTGCACGTTCGAATATCCGCCGGAAACCTGGAAGGCAAACTTGTCGCTGCCATAAAGGTGCGGATTCTGGAAGGTCAGGGTCGCGACCTTTTCGAGAAGCCCATAAGTGGTGTGGAGCGAGAGCGAGTCCTGCGTGCCCAGCACGTTGATTCGACTTACATCCACTGACACCCGTGGGCTTACGCCGGCTTTGCCTTCCTGGGCCCTCGTGGTCCCCTGCTGCGTACACGTGTTGCAGCCAGGAGTCCCGGTCTGCGCTTCAAATCCAAATCCATACGTCACGTCCCAACGTTTGGCTTCAGTCATCTGCAGCAGGACGTTCTTAAGCTCTGCATCGCCTGTAGGGTTTTGTACCGCGGCGTTGACTTCATTGAACAGCGCAAGTTCGTAAAGTCTGCGTTGTGTTTCGAGCAATGCGCTCTGGTCCAACGGGTCGCCCGCATGAACTTTCAGCTGCTTGTCCACCACACTCTGCTTGGTGTGAACGATGCCGCTCTCCAGCAGTTTGCCGATAAAAACCTGCTTGCCTTCCGTAATGTTGAATCCAACATCGGTCCGGTTCGCATCTGCGCCTTCGAGAGTCTGGCTGACTTCCACGCGCGCCTGGTCAAATCCATTGCTAAGGTAGTAGCCCAGCAGCGTATCCCGATCGCCGGACAACGTAACCAGCGAAAACGGCTGGCCCGTCTGCGCCTGCAGAAGCGCCTGCAAGGCAGCCTCTCGGCTTGGATCGACACCCTTCAGGTTAACCACTCCAAACTTTTGCTGCGGTCCTTCTTCAATCTTGAACACCACGGAAATCTGCGCCGTCTTCACTACCTTGCCCGCTGCGTTATCCCCCGAGTCCACCACCGTGGACGTGACCTTCGCCGCATTGAATCCATTCGCACGGTATAACGATTGCATCTTGTTCTGGTCGGCCATCACAAGCGCCTGGCTGAATCGCCCGCTACGCAGGTACGCATCGGCCTTCTGCACCCTCAGACCTTCTTTCAGCAAGTCGGTGGAGAAGTACTTGTTCCCTTGGAGTTCAACCGTGATGACCTTGTGCTTGTTGCCCTTCTCCACGGTGTAGAGCACGGTCTGAGTGGACGCCGCGGGTACAGCAGTCGTCGTCGCATCGGTAGGACTTGCGACCACGCCCTGCCCTTTCTGCTCGACCGCAACCTTGGCATCGAAGTATCCCTGCTGCTGCAGGTAATCCTTCATGTTGTGTGTGCCTTCGTTCAGCAGATCGTTGTCTACGGTTCCCTCTTCATACACCGGAATTAGCAGATGAAGCCGGCTCTTGGAGAAGCGGGCGCCTTCTACTTTCACCTGCACCAGCGGGCCCTGCTCGACGGTGAAGTCGTAGTTCAACATCTTCGTCGCAGAGTCGTAGGTGCTCTTCTGCAGGCTTACCGTCGCCTCCAGATGGTCCTTCTTCTGGTAGTAAGTCCGCAGGTTCGCAAGCGCTGTAGTCGTCGTCTCGCGAGACACCTTGGAGCGGCGCTTGAGCTTTCCTTTCTTGCGGAAGTCGTGCTCGTTGATACCCGGGTCTTTACCCGTCAGCGTCACATTGCCGATGCGAGCCTGTGGCCCAATCCCAACCGTGAACGTAACGTTGATCTGCTGGCCGGCGGGATCGCGATCCGTCTTGACCGAAATCGTAGGCTCGTAATATCCGTTCTGCGCCAGCACCTGCTTGGCAAGGTCGGTGGCCGTCGTTACTTCTGCATTCGTAAATCCGGTGCCGGGATTCAACTGCGTACCGTACTCCACCAGCGAGGAGAGTCGATCTTCCTTGATGCCGTCTACCTGCACACGGCCGATGTAGTAGCGCGGGATCCCAGCGAAGATCAGCGTTAGACCCTTCCCTGTCTTCTCCACCCGCACGGCGATGTTTCGGTAACGGCCCGTGGCAAAGAGCCTCCGTGTGGTCTCACGAACCTTCAGCGGGTCCAGGAGGGCTCCGGCCTTCTGGGTCAACTCCTCGGTAAGTCTGTCGGATTTGTCGAAGTTGACGCCCTGGTACAGTATCGCTTCCACCGGCTGTCCGGCGTACTCGGAAAGATTCGCGCTCAGCGGCGGGACCGTCGGTTCAGGCTCCGGACGCGGTGCCTGTTGCGCATTCGACATAGCACCCGAGGTCTGCGGGACGGCGGACGGGGCCGTGGGAAGCAATTCTGCCTCGTCGGCAGTTTGAAAAGGAGTCTGGCCCAGGGTAACGCCCATACTCGGCGAAGCTGGCGTACCCGTGACCTGAGCTTTTGCCCCGGAGCCGAGGGCCAGCGACGCTAAGGCCAGGCTGCCCGCGACCCAGGCACCGCTCCATCGCGCAGTCATCCGTACACTGGAAGTGCCTTCGAGTGTTCGTTTCAGTCTTACGTCTTTCAATCGAAACACTCGGGCCCTCTCCCAAAGATAGCCAGCCAACGGAGGGCAGCTACAGAGCAGCGGTCCACCTTTTGTTTACCTGCCACCATTCTATTATTGATGCAGAATTGCCCGGGGGCGTTAGTCTCCATGGTCCGCGTAAGTTTCGCCACTTCTTTATAGTTAGAAGTCGTGCCAGATAAACCAATCCTCGATCAAAACACCTCCGGCCTCGATTTCGAACGCTATTCGCGGCAGATGCTGTTTCCAGGGATCGGCGCAGCCGGACAGAATCATCTGGCGACCGCGCACGTTGCCATCATCGGCGTGGGGGCGACCGGCGCGGCCACCGCCTCACTGCTCGCCCGGGCCGGCGTGGGCAATCTGATCCTGGTAGACCGCGACTTCGTCGAGCCATCCAATCTTCAGCGCCAGATTCTCTTCGACGAGGCCGACGCCCAGGCAGCCTTACCCAAAGCCGAGGCGGCGCGACGCAAGATTGCGCTCTTCAACTCCGCAATCCAGGTAAATGCGCACATCGCGGATCTCGTCCCCGGCAACATCCACGAACTGCTTGGTAAGGCTGACCTGCTCCTCGACTGCACGGACAACTTCGAGACGCGCTACCTGCTCAACGATTACGCCGTACAGCAGCAAAAACCCTGGATCTATGCCGCTGCCGTGGGAGCCTATGCTGCCACGATGAACATTCTGCCCGGTGAAACGGCCTGCCTGGCCTGCCTCTTCCCCAATCCTCCCCAAGGGCCGGTCGAGACCTGCGACACCGCCGGCATTCTCTCCATGGCTGTAAATCTCGCAGCGTCGATCCAGTCTGCGGAAGCACTGAAACTACTGACTCATCAGCCTGTCCTGATGCGGCGCACACTACTCTCTTTCGACCTCTGGACCAACGCGCGATCCGAAATTTCCACATCCAGGCCGAATCCGGATTGCAACGTCTGCGGCAAACGCAGCTTCGTCCATCTCGCCGGCTCCGCTCGTCCCCACATCACTCTGTGCGGACGCAATTCAGTCCAGATCCATGAGCATCACCGCCCCCTCGACCTCTCTGTTCTTCAGCAAACGCTGGCGCGCCACGCCGACATCCAGGATCTGCGATCCAACGCCCTACTGTTGCGTTTTCGCCGCGGACCGTACTCCGTTACGGTCTTTCCAGATGGCCGCGCCCTCATCCAGGGGACGACCGATCCAGCGTTGGCGCGATCCTTGTACGCGCGGTTTATTGGCGCGTAAAGCCGGTCTCTACATAGTGAACAACCTTTTCTGACCGGCCATCCTCCAATTCCTTGAACGGCATAATCTGAGTGCCGATCGCTGACAAGCACGCAGAATCTTCGCGATTGCGGTAACCTTGCAGGAGGCTAGACCGGAAAAGCGCTTGGCAGGAATTTCTGCCGGTGACGTCAGACGCACACTGTTTCACTGACCCGGAATCGAGCCAAAATGAATCTTCAAGGCATACCGATGACGGAATTGAAAACTAACTCCGGCTTGTTCAAGCGGAATCCGCCGATCGCCGGCGAGGCGGAAGCGATTGAAGCCGCCAAAAATGGCGACCCCGATGCCTTCTCCAAGCTCTATTCGCTCCACAAACGGCGGGTCTATACTCTGTGCCTTCGTATGCTCGGCAATGTTTCTGAAGCCGAGGATATGACTCAGGAGGCATTCCTCCATCTCTTCCGCAAGCTCGGCAGCTTCCGCGGCGAGTCCGCCTTTTCAACCTGGCTGCATCGGCTGACGGTCAATCTCGTCCTGATGCACCTGCGCAAGAAGGGTCTCAATCTCGTCTCGCTCGAAGAGACCATCAGCCCATCCGATGAAGATGCCCCGAAGCGCGACTTCGGCAGCCGCGACCCAATGCTGGCCGGCTCCGTCGACCGGGTCGCACTCGAGCGTGCCGTTGCGTCCCTGCCGCCCGGTTACCGGATGGTGTTCGTGCTGCACGACGTCGAAGGTTTCGAACACAACGAGATCGCCACGATGCTTGAATGCTCGACCGGTAACAGCAAGTCGCAGCTCCACAAAGCGCGTCTTAAACTTCGCGAGCTTCTGCGCCTGCAGACGCACCCCGTCGCAATGACCCCCACCAAGGAGGCCTCAGCATGATTGACCCGACCAAGACTGAACCTATGAACGACTCTCTGACCAGCAAGCCCAATGGAGCCGCTCCGGAGGCCGCTCCCTCTCCCGCGGCCTACCAGGGGCAGCCGGACGACCTTCACGACCTCTTCGCCCTGACGCCCAACTTCGATGGACCGGATGAAGAAGATCCCTTCTCCGCGCTGCGCAACGATCCCAACTATTCGGCCCTGATCCGCGACCTGGAGTACATTGCCTCGCAGGCTCGCCTCTTGTTCGAGCCGGCGGAAGAAGCTCCGAGCGAGGAAGTCTGGACCAAGATCAAACATAAGCTTGACACCGACGCCCAAAGCGATTCACCCGACGCCTAGCTCATAAGTTGAGCACACAGGAGCACGCTCCTGTGTGCGTCGATTAGGCGGGCTTTTTGATGGCTCTGAAGCCTACTGCTAGAGCCGCACGACGGCATGCCCAACGCACATCTCGCTAGCCTCTTTCACCAACCGATCGACCAGCGATTCGTTCAGCCCTTCATCCTGTGCGAGGAACCAGATACCCCCCAGCAAGCGCTCCTGCGGGTGCTCCTCGGGAAACAGGTGAATCATCATGGCGTTGGCATGTTTGCCCAGGCTGGCTTCCTTCTGGATCTCAAAGGTTGCGGCCATGCGCCGAAGGCGGTTCATCTGGTAGCGCATCTTGCTGGCGGAGACAAGCGCAGAACGGCCCAGGCTGGCGTCGATATCTCCTAGATACTCTGTCAGCGCAGTCAATTCCGCATCCATCGCATTGCCCACCGCAGCCAGCCGTCGTTTGCCCTGGATCGGCATGGCACGCGCCCCGAGTCGCTGCGTCAGGGCCTCCGCGGTTCTCGCAGCGAAGATATCATTCAGCGCAATCTCATGGCGCGCCATGACCTCCCCCACCGCCGGCTCGATCAGCGTTGCGGAAAACCGTGGCAGCACGGGTGTAACTCGGCCCAGAATTCTGTTGTAGATCACCGCGCTCTGAGCAAAGTAAGCGACCTCGGCCGGGCCTCCAACGTAAGCCGCCGTAGGTAGAATCGTGTCCTGAAACACCGGGCGCAGCAGTGCATTGGGGCTCAACCGCTCAGGCGTGCGCTCCAGAATCTCCAGCAGTTCAGATGTCTGATAGCTGCGGCTGCCGGCCTTCCACGTCTCTCCGGACCGACGCAGCAGGTCCCTGCGGCCCGTCTGTTCATGAATAAGAAAGAGCAGTGAGGCACCCGGCTTGACCAGGACCTGGACGTGGTATCCACCGTCCTCCATCTGCTTGGCCCGCTCCAGCAGCGCACTTTCCAACTCAGCGGCCTGTTCGATCGCCGCACGGAGAGTCGTCGCCCCAAGCGCATGAAAGTCGCGGCCACAAGCGTCCATCACGATCAGGCCGTGCTTTGCAAACAGAGCAGTCATCAGCCGTGCAAAGGCGCCGCCGAGCGTGGCCCCCGGCCGGTAACATTCTGCCAATAGCTGGCAGATCGGCGCATACCCAAGCAGTTCCGACGTACTTTCCAGAAGCGCCTTGACTCCTTCGCCAAGGGCAATGCCCCCGACCTCAGAGCCGGCAGCGTGCAAGCCCAGCTTCAGCGTTTCCACGCCGTGCTTCCCCGGCAACGTCACCTGGTCGACTTCCTGCAGATCGTGGTCTTCGGTCGCAAGCCAGAAGACGGACACATGATCAACCCCGGTCGCGCGGGTAGCCTCGGCGGCTCTCGCCACGGCCGTGGCAGCTTTCAGCAAAGTCAGCAGCGGCCCACCCAGAAGCCCTACCTGCTGCCCCGTCACCACGGCCCGCGCTCCGGCACGTAACTTTTCAATGTTCGCGAGCGACGCCGCCCCAGCCCCAAAATCCTTACTCTGCCGAGTCAACAAATCGGCCAGCTTCTGCGTGTCGGCAGCCTGGATATTCCGCCCCATCCATCCGCCGGAAGCCGGCTCGGACCCGTACCACAGCCGGATCGCGGCGTCAGGTGGCTGCTCGCTCATGGCAAGATAGTCGCCATAAAGACGAGAAACATGCGGCAGCACCGACATCGGATAACACTCAGCGCTCATAAACTCCCGTTACTCCGATATTCAAAATGTATTCAGTCACCCGTTGGATGCTCATCTTCAAGCTGTCGACGCAGAATGATACCGTAGGCCAATGACGCAGAAATCGCACTTCTCGACTGCCGCCAGTACGCCCGCCTCAGAGACCGCAACCGTCCATTCCTCAAAGCTGGCCTTTCGCGGCTCGGTCTTCACCGTCACCACAGACTCTGTCACCGAGCCCGGCGGATATACCAGCACACGCGACATCATTCGCCATAACGGCTCGGTCGTCATCCTTGCCGTAGACACGTCCGTCAACCCGTCTGACCCCACCATTCTGCTGGAACGACAGTACCGGCACGCCGCGGGGCAGTTCCTGCTGGAGCTTCCCGCTGGCCGCATTGAAGTCGGCGAAGATCCCCTGGCCGCTGCCAAACGCGAATTGATCGAAGAGACCGGCTTCCGCGCTGAGCGCTGGTCATCGCTCGTGAATTACTACGCCAGCCCCGGCTTTCTGGCCGAGCAGATGCTCGTGTTCCTGGCTGAAGACATCCAAGCCGGCATCGCGGAACCCGAACCGGACGAGCAGATCACCCTCATCCACGTCCCGCTATCGGAATTGGTCAGGCAGATCCAGCAAGGCTTACTTCTGGATGGAAAAACAATTCTTTCTGTCTTGCTTTACGCAGCAAAATTTGCCAATGTCCCATAATCGGGGGATAAAAATAATTGCCTTGTGTCGCCTTACATACAGAAGCTCTTCTAAACTACGTCTACAAATAGAAGCTTAGTTGATCATTTTGTTCTTGGTATTCAAGCATTAGTCAGTTGCTCATGACACCAGGGAGGGCCGGAATGTCGCAATTCAAAGGCGAAGTGAAGTGGTTCAATAATGCCAAAGGCTTCGGATTTCTTGGCCGCGATGGCGGTCCAGATGTCTTCGTCCATTACAGCTCTATTAAAATCGACGGCTATAAGTCGCTGAAAGAAGGTGACCATGTTGAGTTCGATATCATTCAGGGAAATCAAGGACTGCAGGCTGATCAAGTTACAAGATTGAAGTCTGCACTTTAGTAACTTGTCACTAGTTACTCGACTAACTGGCTCAATGTTTTTGTTAGAAGCTGCAAAGTTGGCTCACAAGCTCCGAATCGTCAAGACTGCCAGATTAGAATCGGCGTTTGTCGGGTTCGGACATCTTCTTCTCAGTTCGCGTCATACTGAGTGTGCTCCTCAAACACAGGACCGACTCAGTCATGGACAACATCACGCTCGCAAGACTTCTTGACGAAACCGCATCGCTGCTCGAAATAGATGGCGCCGATACGTTTCGCATACGCTCTTATCGTCGCGCCGCAGAGGCGGTCGAGCAGCAGACGACCCAGCTTGCTTCGTTAGCAACCCCGGACGCCGACCCCAAGGCTCTGCTCGCTATCAGCGGCATCGGCAAAGGCATGGCCGCCAACATCCGCGACCTCGTCGCCACTGGCTCCATGCCGCTGCGCGACGAATTGCTGACGAAGTACCGCCCAACGATGCTGGAGCTCCTGCGACTTCCCGGCATGGGCCCGAAGACAGTCGCCCTCGTCTGGTCCGCGCTCCAGGTTTCGAATATCGATGAACTCGAAGCTGCCGCCAGGGCCGGTCACCTCAACACTCTCCCACGCATGGGCGAAAAATTCGTTTCCAAGCTCATCAAGGGTATCGAAGACCACCGCAAGAACTCCTCACGCTTCCGCATCGATCAAGCTCGCGACTATGCTGAGAAAATCTCGCAGCTCATCCTGGCCTTCCCCGGCATCGATCAGGTCACTCCGGCCGGAAGTCTGCGTCGAGGACGGGAGACCGTCGGCGATCTGGATCTCCTCGCCACGGGCCCCGCGTGCGAACCCGGTATCGTGGCCGCTGCGGTTGAACATGTCGCCACGCTGCCGTTGATTGACAAGCTAATGGCCCGCGGACAAAACAAGGTCACCTTTACCCTCCGCAATAATCTGCAGGTGGACGTGCGTTTACTACCTCGCGCAAGCTACGGCGCGGCGCTCCAATACTTTACCGGCAGCAAACATCACAACGTCGCGCTGCGCCAACGCGCCATCAAGCGCGGCCTCACCCTCTCCGAGTACGCCCTCCTCCGACTCGAAGACAATGTCATCGTCGCGGCGGCTACAGAGAAAGAGATCTACAACGCGCTGGATCTCGACTACATTCCACCGGAACTCCGCGAAAACTGCGGTGAGCTTGAAGCCGCGGCCAATCACACTCTGCCCCAGCTCATCACCCTCGCCGACCTGCATGGCGACGTCCACATGCACACCTCCGAAACCGACGGCGCCAACACCATCCGCGAGATGGCCGAGGCCGCCATCCTGCGCGGTCGACGCTACATCGCCATCACCGACCACAGCAAGAATCTCGCCATGACCAACGGCATGGACGACAAGCGAGCGCTCGCCCACGCCACCCGCGTCCGTCAGGTCAACGACGAGATGCAGGGCCGCATCCACATCTTCACCGGCATCGAGTGCGACATACTGGCCGACGGCCAGATGGATCTGGAAGACGACACCCTCGCCCAACTCGACATCGTCGTCGCCAGCGTTCACAGCAAGTTCGACCTCCCCGAGCCCGAGCAGACCGCCCGCGTCCTCCGCGCTCTGGACAACCCCTACGTCCGCATCCTCGGGCACCCCACCGGCCGCAAGCTACTCCGCCGCGAACCCTACAAGATTGACCTCGAACAGGTCTTCAAGCGCGCCGCGACCCTTGGTGTAGCGGTTGAGCACAACGCCGCGCCAGCCCGCACCGATCTCTCCGAACCCAACATGCGCCTGGCCAAAAGTCTGGGCTGCAAGATCAGCATCAACACCGACGCCCACGCGCTCGACGAACTTGACCATATGCAGCACGGCATCATCCAGCTTCGCCGCGCCTGGCTCACCAAAGAAGACGTCATCAACGCCGCTCCCACCGCCGAGGCCTTCCTCGCGATACTCCGTCCTCGTCCGCAGCCCGCCCAAGCCTAACGCAGCAATAAAAGATAAGCCATCATCACCAGCCCTCCTCCGCAGAGAACCAGCCCTAGCACCACTCCGTTCCGCGAAACCCTGCCCGCCATCCACGTCCCTGTCCTGAGTTCCTTCACTGTTTGAATGTGATGCACCACTGCACCCACATTTACCAGTACGCCAAGCCCAACCAGCGCCACGCCGGAGTAGAGCGAGAACCCTGTCGAATGCACCGGCAGTTGCATCTGGCTCTGCCCCAGCTCGCGCAAAAACAGCCCAAATCGCGACACCGCAAAACCGACGCCCATCAGTCCAAGCCCGGTGCGAATCCAGGCCAGAAACGTTCTCTCGGCCGCGAAGTATGTCCTCGGATCTTCTAACTCGTTTGCCATGGCGCCATTCTACAAACCTCGCGACTCGTGCAAAGCATCTGGCGCCTGGCCGGCTTTAGGAAACCTGCCGCAAATAGTCGTAGCTCACCTTCGCCGACTCCAGTTGTGGCCGCGTGTAAGGTGCCTCCTGCTCAGCAAACGCATGTTCGATCCCTGCCGCTTTGCTGGCCGCGAAGATTGGCTTGTAGTCGATAAAGCCGCGCCCCAGTTCCACGCCCTTTGGCCTCTCAGGGCCCACCAGGTCGGACGTCGGATGCGCCATCGGCTGAAAGTCTTTGACGTGGATCATGCGGAATCTACCTGGATACTTTTTGAAATACGCAACCGGGCTGGCACCTCCCGCGACCATCCAGCCACAGTCCACCTCAAACTTCACCAGTTCAGCATCCGTCTCGCGCAGCAGCAGATCGTACCCCAGCGAGCCATCCGGCAGCCTCTCGAACTCGAGGTTATGGTTGTGATACGCGTACTTCAAACCCGCCGCATTCGCCGCATGCCCAATCTGATTCATCCGAGCTGCCATCCGTTTAAAGCCTTCCACTCCGAAAGCCGGCAGCGCCGGCTGCTGCACCTTGGTGTTTGAAAGGCTCATCCGTCCCGGGTCGTTCAATTGCCGCAGAAAGGAGCTCACCGCATACTCCACGCCCAGCGCATTCCCCTCCGCAAGCAGTGGAGATAGGTCATTTTCCATCCGAAACTCCAGATGCGCGCTGGGCATTGCGAGCCCGGCATCCGCCACAAGCCTGCGAAACTCAGCCGGCGAGTGTCCCGACGTCCCAGCCGACTCCACCTCGCGAAATCCAATCGTGTGCAGCGCCTTCAGGGTTCCCGGCGCATCCGCCGCCAGCGGCTCCCGTACCGCATAAAGCTGAATACCCGCGCGCAGGCTCGTCTGTGCAGCAGCCGCCAGCCGGCCCCAACCGCACGCAACCAGCCCCGAGACAACACTACCTGCCTTCACAAAACTTCTTCTATCCATCATCTTTAGATCCCACTTTCAGCCTGATTAGACTGCGCGATAAGCCTAACGCATCCGCAGCACCAGGCCAACAATCCCTCATCCGCCAGCCAGCCAGCCACTACATCGTGCGCTAAAATCAGCACACCCATGTATGCCAAACGCAACTTCGGCCTGGATCTGGCCAGAGCCCTCGCCATTTCGATGGTCTTCTTCTCGCACGGAGTCTCCGCACTCGAGACTCTCGGCGTGGGTGTCGATCTCTTTTTCCTCTTGTCCGGCTTTCTCATCGGCCGCATTTATCTCCGCTCCCAGGCAGACGCGCACGAAGGTCCCGGCACCTTTACCCTTTGGGGATTCTGGTCGGCCCGCTGGTTTCGAACGCTGCCGCCTTATCTCGCCACGCTCGCTCTGTTCGCACTCACACAGCTTCACTTCCATAACAACGTCGTACACCCCTACTACTTGGTATTCCTGCAAAATTACGTTGGCGTGGACGGCTTTGGCCCCTCCTGGAGTCTGTGCGTAGAAGAGCATTTCTACCTTGCCCTTCCGCTCATCGGATTCCTCGCCCTGCGACTCTTTCCAAGACGCAGTCTTCTCTGGCTGCTTCCCCTCCTCGCTCTGGTCCCCCAACTCTTGCGGACCGCCGCCATTCTGACCGGCGGCCTCCCGTCGAACTGGTACTGGCGCACACATCTCCATTGCGAGGGCCTCATCCTTGGCGTCTGGCTTGCCTACGTCTTCGTCGATCGCAATCTCGACCTCAATAACCCGGCTAGCCCAGGCCTTTGGCAGCGTCTTCGGACCCCTGCGATTCCCCTGGCATTCGTTCCGATCGCACTTCTCATCTATCAAAATCTTCGGCATGATCAGCCTCTCGTCTTCCGCTCCGTCGTCTTCCTTCTCTACGCCATCGGCTACGCGGCCTGGCTGCGGTTGTTATATGACATCCGCTGGGTTCCCGGTAACGCGGCGGCGCGCCTGTTGAAGAACACCATTCACGGTATCGCTCTCGCCAGCTATTCCATCTATCTGGTTCACACCCTCTGCTTCTCCGATATACGCATCCTCATCGATGCCTGGCCCCGCGGCCCCATCAAATCCGGAACCATTCTGGTCCTCACTCTTGCCATCAGCATCCTGTTCTACTTCGCAGTCGAGCGCCCCACCATCACTCTGCGTGACCGCCTTCTCGGCCATGGCAGGACCAAGGCCCTTTCCGGAGCGCCCGCAGTCGAGGTCCCCAGCTGATCCCATTCACAGCTTCAGCTAAACTCCCCCAATGCGCCTCATCAGCACGCTCACCCTTCTGGCCCTTGCGATCCCCGCCGTCGCCCAGACCCAGAATGTCCCTTCCGCCACGACCTCCACCACCAACCCCGCGCCCAACGCCCGAAACACCCCTGCCCCGCCGCCCGCCACGCCCTCGCGCGCCGACATCCTTCGCGGCGCCTACGGTCCCTACCGCGCCAATAACGACCTCCTCTACTACCACCTCGACATCCGCGTCGACCCCGTCGCCAGATCCATCGCGGGCAAGAACACCGTCCGCTTCAAGATGCTCGAAGATGCCACCCGCATCCAGCTTGATCTCTCGGAAACCCTTGCCATCGACGCCATCACGTTCAATAAGCTGCCGCTCAAATACATCCGCGACTCCGGCGCCCTCTTCATCGATTTCCCCCAGACCCTGCGCAAGTCCCAGACCTACTCCATCGCCGTCCAGTACCACGGCAACCCCGTCTCCAGGGGCCGCTTCGGCGGCATGAGCTTCGAGAAAGACCCCGCCGGCCGCCCCTGGATCTTCACCGCCTGTGAAGACGACGGCTCCAGCATCTGGTGGCCCAGCAAAGACCAGTGGCGCGACGAGCCCCAGGAGGGCATGGACATCTCCGTCGCCGTTCCCAACGACCTGACCGATGTCTCAAACGGCCGCTTCGTCTCGAAAGTCGATCTGCACGACGGCTACACCCGGTGGAACTGGCACGTCTCGTGCCCTATCAACAGCTACGACGTAGCCCTCAACATAGGGGCCTACCAGCACTTCTCGGACAAATGGCATGACCTGACCCTCGACTTCTACGCCCTGCCCGAAGACCTCGCCAAAGCCAGACTCCAGTTCCCCCAGGCCCAAGGCATGCTGGACGCCTTCACCCACTACTTCGGCGACTATCCCTTCGCGCGCGACGGCTACAAGCTCATCCAGGTTCCCTACGCCGGCATGGAGCACCAGTCCGCCGTCGCCTACGGCAACCACTTCGCCAACGGTTATCTTGACCGCGACTGGACCGGCGTCGGTATCTCGCCGCGCTTCGACTTCATCATCATCCACGAGTCCGGCCACGAGTGGTTCGGCAACTCCATCACCGCCGCCGACCGCTCCGATATGTGGATCCACGAGGCCTGGACCACCTACCTCGAAACCCTCTTCGTCGAGTTCCACTACGGGCGCCCCGACGCCCTCAAATACACCCAGGGCCTCATCCCTAAAGTCCGCAACCTGACGCCCATCCTTACCGAGCGCGGCGTCAATGCCGATCCCCCGCAGGACCAGTACTTCAAGGGCGCCCTCATGATCGCAACCCTCCGCAGCGTCATCGATACCGCCACAAGCCCTTCTGAATCGGACCCCCGCTGGTTCCAGCTCATCCACGACTTCTACCAACACTTCAAATATCAGAACATCATGACCGAGGACGTAGTCGCCTGGTGGAACGACGCGCTCAGGCAGGACCTGACCCCCTTCTTCAACCAGTACCTCCGCCACACCGCCATCCCCTGCCTCGAACTCAACTGGCTCCCCGACGCCTCCGGCACCACCACCACCCACACCGTCCAGTACAAATGGCAGGCCGACGAACCCGCCTTCGCCATGCCCGTCAAAGCCGGCGACCCCACCCACTGGCAGACTCTTCACCCCACCACCACCTGGCAAACCTTCCAGACCCCACTCACTCAAGAGCAATTTCAGGTCGCCACCGACCTCTTTTACATCAACACAAGCAAAACTTAAGCAAATACGCTTCCGTCTGCCTGACGGCGGGTTCATCATCGTTGGGATGGGATCGTATTCACGGCAGCAAATAACCGCTCTCGTTCAATTGCGCAAGCTACACGATGCGCCATCCGCGCTAAAATTAGGCATAGTGGCCGAGCTTGCAACATCCCCGCGCGCTTTCCCCAACGCCAAGCCAGCCACTGCCGTCCTATCCCTCTTCGCGGACTACGTCACCCTCTTTAAATTTCGCGTCTCCTTGATGGTCCTGATTACCGCGGCCGTCGGCTTGTACCTGGGCGACCTCCGTTCCGGCCTGAATCCCTTCCACTACCAATCCCTGCTTGTCCTCATCGGCATCGCCCTCGTCACAGCAGGGTCCTCCGCGCTGAATCAGGTCCTCGAACGCCACTCTGACGCCCGCATGGCCCGCACCGCGCGACGGCCTATGGTTACAGGGCGCATCTCTCTGCCGCATGGGCTCATAGCTGGCTTTGCGACCATCCTCGGCGGTACCCTCCTTCTCGCCTTCCGCTCCCAGGCTTTGACCGCGACCCTTACGCTGCTCACCGCGGTCAGTTATGTCGCCATCTACACCCCGCTCAAACGGATCACCACCCTCAACACCTTTATCGGAGCTTTCCCGGGCGCACTCCCCCCGCTCATCGGCTGGACAGCCGCCCGCGGCCTCATCGAGTGGCCCGCCATCGCTCTCTTCGCCGTCATCTTCGTCTGGCAGTTCCCCCATTTCATGGCCATCGGCTGGCTCTACCGCGACGACTACCGCCACGGCGGTATCCGCCTCGCCGCCACCCAGCAACCCATCGCCTGGGCCGCCCGTTCCACCGTCTTCCAGGCCCTCTTCTACGCTCTCCTCATGATCCCCGTCTCCATCTGGACCACCTGGCTGGGCGTCACTGGCCGCCCCTACGCCATCATTGCGACCCTGCTCTCGCTCGGCTACCTCTGGTACACGATCAAATTCGCCGCCATTCTCCGAGACCCCAACAATCAGAACCGCACCCCCGCCCGCAATCTCCTCAAAGCGAGCGTTATCTATCTCCCCCTGCTCCTCGCCGCGATGATTGCCAACGCTCAGGGCCGCATCTGGTTCTAAAAATGCCGCATCTGGTTCTAAAACCAACGCTTTGTTTGTCATCCCGCAGGTAACCGCCCCTGTTCTCAAATGTCGCCGACCACCCGATCCGCTAAACTAAAGGGAGTTTATGTCCACTCTCACCAGCGCCCCAACGTCTTTCCGTACGCCGCTCCCGATCATCATTGCCATTATCGGGATCAGCGCCCTGGCCTCCTCGTTCCTCGGCTGGCTCGTTTATTATCATGAGCCCTTGGACATGGCCGGCACCCACCTGGCCTTTCTCCCCGCGCTCAACGCCATCTTCAACACCCTCTGCACCATCGCCCTGATCATCGGCCTGCGCCACATCCGCCGTCTCGAGATAAAACAGCATCGCAACGCCATGTTCTCAGCCTTCTTCTTCTCGTCGCTCTTCCTGGCGTCCTACATCACCAACCACGCCCTCCATGGCGACGCCCACTTCCCCGCATCCCATCCCACCGCGCGATTCCTCTACCTCTGGGTCCTCCTCACGCCCCACATCCTGGCCTCGGTCGTCGTGCTTCCACTCATCCTCATTACTTTTTTTCTCTCCCTCACCGGACGCTTTACGATTCACCGCAAAGTCGCCCGCTACACCTACCCAATCTGGCTCTACGTCTCAGTCTCCGGCGTCTTCGTCTACGCGATGCTCTCCTTCTACCGCTAAACCCGCACCAGCCCACGGTCAAAATTGTCCAGTTCAACCCTTATGCGTCCAGATACCCGCAAGCTCCTTACTACCGGCTCCGTCATCTTCCTCGCAGGAGCAATCTGCGCCTCGCTGGCAATCTTCGTCTTCGGAGGAATCGGCCGGCAGGGCCCCCACACCAACGCCGGATGGTTCTTCCTGATGATTGCCATGGGCTGCCTCCCCACCGGCACCCTCACCCTGCTGTTGGCGGCCGCCAAGCTCTCCGCCGACCGCAACCGCTAGCTGCCGCCCGCCACCTGGGCCAATCCGTCTTCCCCACCCCATCTGCTATCCTCAGTGTCTAATCCAGCACGATTCGGAGCACCCTCACCATGGCAAAAGGCGTCAATAAGGTCTTCCTCCTCGGCAACGTAGGCAAAGATCCTGAAATTCGTTCCACCGCCGGCGGTATGACCGTCGCCAGCTTCTCGCTCGCCACCGCCGACCGCACCAAGGATCCCCAGGGCAACTGGGTCGACAAGACCGAGTGGCACAACATCGTCTGCTTCCAGCGCACCGCAGAAGTCGTCCGGGACTACGTCAAAAAGGGTTCGCAGATCCTCATTGAAGGCAAGATCCAGACCCGCTCCTGGGACGACAAGGCCAGCGGTGAAAAGAAGTACAAGACCGAGATCCTCTGCAACGACCTCACCCTTCTCGGCGGCAAGGCCGGTGGCGAGTCCAGCGGAGGCAGCAACTCTTCCGGCGCATCCCGTTCCAGCGCCCCAGCGTCCGGCGGCTACGACCAGCGCCAGCCCGCCTCCTCCACCCCGGATTACGGCGACTCCGGCATCACCGACGACGACATCCCCTTCTAGAGCCGCACAAAACCGGGCGCCCCAGGTCCGCCTCTGAGACTGGAGCGCCCGCCCCTTACCGTGGCTTTACCGCAAACACCTTTACGCTGGCCGCCGCAGCATTCACGTCGTACTCCGCCAGCAGCCTCGCCAGATCCTCATGCACCCCGCTGGACGGCGCAGGCGCACAGCAAGGCTCGGCGATCTGCGCCAAGGGACTATCCGCCATCGCGGGCGAGCAGCACCCCGACTGGTTCTCCACCTTCGCATACGCATTCAAATCCACACCGCTGTCCACAATCTCCACATACTCAAACCCCGCGGCGACCAACCCGGCGCGATAGCTCTCTATGGGAATCGCCCCTGCAATACACCCAACATACGCCGCCATGCTCTCCGCCACGGCCTTCGGCAACTCTCCCTTCAACGCAATGTCGCTCACCGCAAGCCGCCCACCCGGCTTCAAAATCCGTGCCATCTCGCGGAAGACCGCATCCTTGTCCGGCGCCAGATTTATCACGCAATTGCTGATCACACAATCTACCGAAGCATCCGCCAGCGGCAACTTATCGATCGTGGCCAGATGAAATTCCACGTTCCTGAACCCACCCTGCGCCGCATTCGCACGTGCCCGCTCAATCATCGACTCGGTCATGTCGATCCCAATGGCCTTGCCCTTCGGCCCCACCATGGGCGACGCCAGAAACACATCCAGCCCCCCGCCCGATCCAAGATCCACCACCACCTCCCCCGCGCGAATCGACGCCATCGCCGTCGGATTACCGCACGAAAGCCCCATGTTCGCGCCCGCCGGAATGGACGTCAGTTCCGCCTCGCTATACCCAAACGCCGCCGCCACTGCCGCCACGCCCGCGTGAGCGTTGCTCAGCGAACTCTCCGCCACTGCCCCGTACTTCGCCTTCACCGAGCTCAACAAGCTGTCCATAAACGCCTCCGCAATACATCTGCTTATCCAAATGTATGTAATGGGTAAACATCTGTCAAGCCAGATATAATCTCGAAATGTCGCACCCCGCAACCCCCTATGATCTGCCCCGCTTCTTCCAGGCGCTCGCCGATCCAACCCGTCTGCGTCTGCTCAATCTCATGCGCGACGATGAAATCTGCGTCTGCTATTTCGTCGATGTGCTCGCCCAGCAGCAGCCCAAGATCTCGCGCCATCTCGCCTACCTCCGCTCCGCCGGACTCGTCGCTGCCCGCCGCGAAGGCCGATGGATGCACTACCGCATCACGCCGCCGCCCTCTCCCGGCGCCGTGCGGCTGTTGGAGGAAACCCTCAGGCTCCTGGCCGCGCAGAAGTCCATGCAGGCAGATCATCAACGTCTTACCCATGCCTGCTGCCTGCCAGCAAGTAAACTAAAAGCATGATCGACGAAGTCACCTTCCGCCGCGTCTCCGACCAGGCCCTCGAAGCCCTCAAGCAGTCCCTTATCGACGCCGAAGAAGAAGGCGGGTTTGAAGCCGAAGAGAAGAATGGCGTGCTCAACGTCCTCTTTGAAGACGGCGCCCCAAAGTTCGTCTTCACCCCACAGACGCCGGTTCGCCAGATATGGATCTCCGCCCGCACCACCAGCTTCAAGCTGGAATGGTCCGAGATCGACAGCCTCTTCATCCTTACGAAGACCGGAGAAGACCTCAAGTCGCTCACCGAGCGCCTGCTCCGCGAGCAATTGGCCGATCCCACCATAACGCTTCTCTAATTAGTAGCTATGGATGTATTCATTCATCGAATTCCTCCATGCCGAGATATCATCGGCCTACAAACTAATTCAGTGAAAGTTAGGTTTCCAATCTGACACGCGCATGACCCTTCCTCCGGAACGCCGAGGGTGAGTCCGGCCGCCCCTGTCACCCAGGAGACAACGCCCCTTATGCCAATGCTCTCCGTCGCTATCGTGACCTTGAACGAAGAGCGGAACCTCGCCCGAACGCTCGCCAGTCTGAGCTTTGCGAATGAAATCATCGTCGTCGATTCCGGCTCCACCGACCGCACAGTAGAGATCGCCCAGTCTTTTGGCGCTAAAGTAACCGTTCGCCCCTGGCCGGGCTTCGCCGCGCAGAAAAACTTTGCCATCCAACAGTGCTCCGGCGACTGGATACTGTCACTCGACGCAGACGAAGAACTCTCCCCCGGGCTGGCCCAGGAACTCTCCGTCCTGCTGCCCACCAATCCTCCCCTGGACGCCTACTTCATCAAGCGTCGCAATCTGTTTCTGGGCCGTTGGATCAGGCACGGCGGCTACTACCCGGACCCCAAGCTCCGTCTCTTTCGTCGCTCCGCCGCAAATTTCACGCTCTCTCCCAGGTTCCAGGATCGCCCCGTCCACGAGACCATCGTGTTCGATGGCGAGTCCGCAACGCTGGACTGCGACCTCATCCATCACGCTTACCCAACGCTTGAGGACTACCTCGAGCACATGGATCGTTACTCAACCCTGGGCGCTGAACTCCTCGTCACTCAGGGCCGGACGTCAGAGTCCGCCATCGCGTTTTACTGGAACGTCCTCCTCGTTCCCCATCTCACCTTCACATGGAATTACATCTTCCGCCTCGGCTTCCTCGACGGCCGCGAAGGCCTGCTGCTGCATCTATACCACACAGCCTATGTGAGCTGGAAATACGCCAAGGCCTGGCGCACAACCCACTCTTCAAGCGCGCTCGCTCCATCCCCCGCCCGTACTAACCACTCCAAAGCCAGCTAAGTTTCCTCTCCCTTTCCGATGTCGCTTAACCCCCGTGCTAAAACAACGTATGCGTTCAGCGATCCTCCTTGCCCTCTTCACCACCCCTTTCGCCTTCGCCCAAAAGCCCGCCGTACCCCCCGCCGTATCCCCCGCCGTCTCCCCCGCCGCACTACAGACCATCGCCCAGAGGACCACCGGCATGACCGCCATGCCTGGCCTCCTCCCTCTCTTCTGGGACGCCACTGCCGGCAAGCTCTACCTTGAAATCCCCAGGCTCAATCAAGATCTCCTCTACACCAACTCGCTCCCCTATGGCACCGGCTCCAACGATCTCGGCCTCGATCGCGGTCAAACCGCTGAAGGCAGGGTCGTCCGCTTTGAGCGTACCGGCCCCAAGGTCCTCCTCGTCCAGCCCAATCAGGCCTTCCGCAGCTCCGCTACCGACCAGGCCGAACTTCTCGCCGTCCGTCAGTCCTTCCCCGAGTCCGTTCTCGCCGGCTTCACTGTAGCCGCGGAAGACTCCGCCGCCCCTGACAAAAGCCAGCCTGTTCTCGTCGATGCCACCGACTTCTTCCTTCGTGACGCTCACGGCGTCATCGATTCCCTCACCCGCGCCCAGCAAGGCACCTACAAGTTAGACCCCACCCGCTCCACCATTGATCTAACCAACACCAAAGCCTTTCCCAAAAACACTGAAGTCGAAGCCCTCCTGACCTTCACCACCGACACCGTAGCCGGCGGACGCCGTGGTACTTCTTTCGTGGCCGACGTAACCCCCGATCCCCATGCCCTCACCCTCCACGAGCACCAGTCCTTCCTCGAACTCCCCGGCCCCGGCTTCAACCCACGCCGCTACGACGCTCGCGCCGGCTACTTCCCCACCTCTTACCGCGACTACAACGCTCCCCTGGGCCAACCACTCGACCAACAGTTCATCGTTCGCCACCGCCTGAACAAGAAAGACCCTGCCTGCCGCCTGTCCTGCGAGGCCGAAGCTCCCATCCAGTACTACGTCGACCGCGGCGCCCCCGAACCCATCCGTACCGCTCTCCTTGAAGGCGCACGCTGGTGGGATCAGGCCTTCCAGGCCGCTGGCTGGGCGCCCGGCACCTTCAAAGTCGACATCCTCCCCGCCGACGCCGACCCCATGGACGTCCGAATCAATATTATCCAATGGGTTCATCGTTACACTCGTGGCTGGAGCTACGGTGCCGCCCTCGTGGACCCCCGCACGGGCGAGATCCTCAAGGGCAACGTGACCCTCGGCAGCCTCCGCGGCCGCCAGGACTACCTCATCGCCGAGGCCCTGCTCAGTCCCTACGTTACCGGTCGCGCTATCACCCCGGAGAACGACCCCATGCTTGCCATGGTCCTTCAGCGCATCCGCCAACTCGCCGCCCATGAGACCGGCCATACTCTCGGCCTCGCGCACAACTTCGCGGCCAGCGCCTTCTCCCAGTCCGCTTCCGTAATGGACTATCCCCACCCCTACGTCACGCTTGGCAAAGACGGCATCCCCGACCTCTCCCACGCCTACGCCGCCAACATCGGCCAGTGGGACAAGATCGCAATCGACTACGGCTACCGCCAGTTCGGAGCCCGCTTCAACGAGAAGACCGAGCTGGATAAAATTCTCGCCGCCAGCCAAAAGACCGGCCTTATCTACATCACCGATGAAGACGCCCGCCCCTTCTCCGGTGCTCATCCCCACGCGCACCTGTGGGACAACGGCGCAGACCCCGCCGACGAACTCAACCGTATCCTCACCATCCGCGCCGCCGCCCTTGAGCGCTTCAATGAGAATGCAATCAAGCCCGGCACACCCCTCGCCCAGCTTGAAGACACACTAGTCCCCTTGTATCTCCTGCACCGCTACCAGACCGAAGCCGCTATCAAGGAAATCGGTGGCCTCGACTATCGCTACAGCCTCCGCGGCGATGGGCAGCCTCTGCCCCAGATCGTGTCCCTTGCGGACCAGAACAAGGCCATCGCCGCCGTCCTGAAGACCCTCACTCCTGACACCCTCACTCTTCCCGAGTCTCTGCTCAAAATTCTGCCACCCCGTCCCCCAGCCATGCCCCGCACGCGCGAATCCTTCCCCTCTGAAACCGGCCTGACTTTCGACCCCATCGCCGCTGCCGAAACCGCCGCCGACCTCACCCTGCAGGTTCTGCTCGATCCCGCCCGCGCCTCCCGCATCGTCCAGTACCACTTGCGCGAGAATCCGGGCCCCAGCCTCCAGGTCCTCCTCGAATCAATCTCCAAAACCACCGCCGAGCGACCCGCAGGAGGCCACAGCATCTCATCGGAGGTCGAGCGCGCCGTTGAGTTCCGCGCCCTCGAAGCCATGTTCACCCTGGCCCTGAACCCAGCCGCCAGCTCGCAGGTTCGCGCCATCACCCGCTCGCACATGGAAGACATCTATAAGCAGTGGATAACCGAGGCCGCGCCCGCCGACTCAGCCGAAGCCATCCACCGCAAAGCCCTCGTCCATCGCATGGACGAGTTCCACGTAGAACAAACCAAATTTATCCCCGCCCAGGTCATGGAAGCCCCGCCAGGCATGCCTATCGGCGACGATGAGGACTTCTAGCTCCTCCTACTGCTTCGGAAACAAATAAGTAATCGCATCCGGAAAGCGCTTCGCCCATGCATCCTCATTGTGCGAAGCCTCCGGATCGATCACCACCCTTACATCCCCACGCTGAAAATTAGCCGCCCTCAGGTTCACCGCAAGTTGCTGCAACATCTTCTCAGAAGCATCATTTGCCGCCGGCGACTTCCACTCCTTCATCCCGTAGCCCAGGAAAGTCCGTGCCGGAGCCGAAGGAATCCCCACCGTATCCCTTAGCATCTGGGCGTTCCCAACCCAAAGCACCGGGCTCTCCCCAATAATCCTGCCGAACACGGTCGGTATCATTTCACCCAGATACAAGGCCGCAACACCTCCGTAGCTTGACCCCGCCACCCCCGTATTCTCCGGGCCCTTTTTCACTCGATACTTCGCCGCAATCACCGGCATCACGTCCTTGACCATGAACTCCGGCAGCCGACTCCCAGCCGTCGGTCCCGAACCCGGATCCTGCACGTTATCCGGCCACGGCAGCCACTCGTAAGCGCGCTGGGCGTTCATATGGTCTATCCCCACCACGATCATCGGGGCGACTTTTCCCTCCGCAATCAATCGCGTCAGAGTCTCGTCGATCTGCCATTCCTTGTGCCCATACGACGTGCATACATCGAAGATATTCTGTCCATCGAAAATGTAAAGCACGGGATAGCTCACATTGTTACGGGCCTGATCCGCATATCCCGGCGGAGTCCACACCCGCAGCTTGCGCGTATTCCCAAAGACATTGCTGCTGAAATCGAACACATCGAGCGAGCCCGTTACGCTTGGCACACAAGCTATTTCCGTGGCTTTGGCAGCCGCCTGCGCCATCAAGTCAAAGCCACTCACACATAACATCAGCGCTGTCAGCGCCGCACGCAAACGCATCCTCATCCGAGCTAGACCCCTACCCAAATCCTAGTGCAAGTTTCGCTGCGGCCTAGACTCTGTAATTGTGGCGCGGGCAATTGCGGGTTCCGTGACGGCTTCCCCATTGGCTGCATACCATCGCGAGATTCGCTCCAACAGCTACCAGGGCAATGCCTCTCCCAAATGAAAGTACCCACCCGTAGGCCCGTCTTCCGCCAGCGTGGCCAGCGCAACCTCCGTCTTTGCCCCGTCCACGACATCCATCGGCGCTGCATCCGTCCCCATATCCGTCTTGACCCAGCCCGGATGGGCCGAATTTACTTTAATCTTCGTATTCTTCAACGCATCCGCCAGATGGATCGTGTAGGAGTTCAGCGCCGCCTTCGAGGCACCGTAAGCGAACATCTTGACCCCAAGCTCGCCATCCTTCGCATGCAACGTCAGCGACCCAAGAATGCTCGATACGTTCACGATCCGGCCTGCCGCACTCTTCCTCAGCAGCGGCAACATGGCGTTCGTCACACTGACGACGGCAAAGAAATTCGCGTCGAACGTATCCCGCAACTCCTTCTCCGACACATCGAGAGTCGTATTCCCGCTCATCACCTCATGCGTCACTCCGGCATTGTTCACCAGAATATCCAGCATGCCAAAGTGCTTCTCAATCTGCGCCGCCACCGCCTTCACGTCGTCGGCATTCATCACATCCAGCTTGACCGCGCGAGCTTCCACGCCATCGCGCTTCAAATCCTCCACCGCCGCGTGCCCCTTCGCCAGGTCTCGCGCTCCGATCAGCACGACGACGCCCTGCTTGCCGAGCTGCCGCGCCGTCTCCAGCCCAATGCCCTTGTTCGCGCCGGTAATCAGCGCAATCTTCTTCGTCGCTACACTCATGTGAAATCCTCCGTGTGCCTTCAAGCTAGCCATAGGATGATCTACACGAACCAACGCTCCAACAATTCACTCTTCCCTGAGTCTCAATTGCCGATGGCCGACAACCGGCCCGCTACCGTATACTTGCCCCGATGAGCACCCCACCCATCCGCGTCCTCGTCGCCAAGCCCGGGCTGGACGGCCATGATCGCGGCGCAAAGATTATCGCGCGCGCCCTGCGCGACGCGGGCATGGAAGTCATTTACACCGGCCTTCGCCAAACCCCGGAGATGATCGTCTCCGCCGCCATCCAGGAAGACGTGGATTGTATCGGCCTCTCCATCCTCTCCGGCGCCCACAACGTCATCGTCCCGCGTATCCATGAGCTGCTGAAAGCCCAGAACGCGGAAGACATCCTGCTCGTCCTGGGCGGCACCATCCCCGCGCAGGATGAGCCCCTGATGCGCGCTAACGGGGTCTCCGCCATCTTCGGACCCGGCACCACCCTCGAGACCACCATCACGTTTATCCGCGATCACGCCAAACCCCGTGGCATTTTGAAATAGCTGCTGCGCACGCAAATTGTCATGCTGGGCAAAGTACGTCGGGCGCTTCCCGACGCATGCAGCGGCCGGACCTCTGTTTCGTCCTGAGTGCCACGATTCGAAAGGAACCCATGGACCTCCTCACCACCGAAATCTCCGGTATCCGTACCCTGACTCTGAACCGTCCTGAGCGCCGCAACGCGCTAACCCCAGAGCTTCAAAACGAGCTTGTCGCCGCCCTCGATCTCGCAGCCGCATCGGAGACCACACGCCTCCTGATCCTTACCGGCGCGGGCGAGTCCTTTTGCGCCGGTCTCGACCTCTCCGCGCTCCAAGCCATGCAGGGCAAGACCGCTTTCGAGCTCGAAGACGACGCCCACCGCATCTCCCGCATGTTTCGTACTCTCTACGAGCTTCCCATCCCCACCATCGCCGTCGTCAATGGTCACGCCATCGCCGGTGGCACCGGTCTTGCGACCCTCTGCGACTTCACCCTCGCCGTTCCCACGGCCAGGTTCGGCTACACCGAAGTCAAGATCGGCTTCGTCCCCGCCCTGGTCAGCGCATATCTGACACTTCAGATCGGCGAAAAACGTGCACGCGACCTCCTTCTCACGGGCCGCCTGTTCACCGCAACCGAAGCCCACGGTTTAGGCCTCGTCACCGAGGTTGTCCCGGCAGAAGACCTCGGCCCCCGAACCCAGTCACTGGCACGGACCCTGCTGGCCAACTCCCCCAGCTCCCTTCGAGCCACCAAAAATCTATTGTCCAACCAGAACCGGATCTGGCTCGACGCCGCTATCGCCGCAGCCATGGTTGCCAACGCCACGGCCCGCGAGACTCCAGACTTCAAAGAGGGCATAGCCGCCTTCTTCGAAAAGCGTCCCCCCGTCTGGTCGTGACTTTTAGCCATGGGATAGTATCCGCGGCGGCGGTTGCCGTTGCCGATTCCTAACCCGCCCGGTCCGCTGTCGTCCGTCCGCATCCTCTAAACTAAGGGGATGACCGGAGAAACAAGAATCAGAGTCCGCTACGCTGAGACCGACCAGATGGGCGTCGTCTACCACTCCAACTACCTCATCTGGTTTGAAGTTGGGCGCGTCGAACTCATCCGCCAGTTAGGCCTCGACTACAAGTCCATGGAGCGCGAAGAAGGCGCGGGCATCGCTGTCGTCGAAGCCACCGTTCGCTACAAAGCTCCGGCCCGCTATGACGACGAACTTATCGTCCGGACCCGAATCGCCGGCGTCCGCGGCTCGGTCCTCCGCTTCACCTATAGCATCCACCGCGCGGAAGACAACCTGCTCCTCACCGAAGGTGCCACAACCCACCTCGTCGTAGGCCCCGGCATGAAGCGGGTTCCGATGCCCCCCCGCTACGCCGCCGTCTTTCAGGCCGCACAGGTCCCTCTTGAACTCTGAGTAAATCCAAGTGCCCCATGTCTCGCTTCTGAGACATGGGTTTTACTGAACCCTGGGTCCAAATCTTTTCGAGATCCCCACACCAGCCGTCAACAACTCATCCAGCGCCTCAAACTCCGGCAACTCCGCCCCAAGCTCTTTCAAGACCCGCAACAACACCTCGGTAGGCAGATTTCCCACCAGAGCATCCTGCGCGAACGGACATCCGCCTAACCCGCCAATTGCGGAATCAAACCGCCGGCAGCCAGCCCCATAAGCCGCCCTCACCAATGCTTCCGCACCGTCATGGGTGGAGTGCAGATGCACCCCGATCTCCACACGGTCATGCACCGCCATCACATCCGCGACCACATCGGCGACGAGCTGCGGCGTCGCAAGCCCCACGGTATCCGCCAGCGAGATCTGCTTCACTCCACAATCCAACAGCAAGTCGCAGGCGTCCACCACTTCATCAATCGACCACGCATCCCCATAGGGATTGCCAAAGGCCATTGAGATATAAGCCACCACATCCAGCCCGGCCTTGAAACTCAGCGTTCCCACCGCCTCCAAAGCCTCCAGCGACTCCTCCGGCGTTTGGTTCTGATTCCGTTTTAGAAAGCTCGGCGAGACCGAATACGGAAACCCGAGCGTCGATACCGCCCTGGTCTTGATTGCCCGTTCGGCCCCTTTTTCATTCACGCAGATCCCAATAATCTCCACGTCTTCTGGAGCATCAAGGTAAGTGAGCACCTGCTCCGAATCCGCCATCTGGGGCACCGCCGCCTTTGACACAAAGCTCACCGCATCGATGTGCTTGAACCCCGCCGCAATCAACACTCGCAGGTAATCCGCCTTTACCTCCGCCGGCATCACCCCCGGCAAACCCTGCCACGCATCCCGCGGGCACTCCACTATCTTGACCATTTACTTTTCTCCTAACGCCGGCGCTCGCGCCACCGCACCCAGTCACTCCACAAGCTGATTAGAAACACAAACGCCACGGCCGCATCCAAAAACCAGAAACCCTGAATCCTGAGCGGCTGTCTTGGAAACCAGATCGTGCAAGGCATGATTACCATGCGCGATCCCGACTGCACATAAACTTCCTTGGGCGTCCTGCCATTCTTGTCTACGCTATCGCATTCGTCGCGATTCGACATGGCCCAGATATGAATTCCGAGCCCAATTAGAAGCGCCAGCATAAGCGAAACCATTGTCTTCCGCGAGATCAAGTCTGAATGACCCCGGGATTGAACTTCGGCACGTCCGCATTCAACGAGCAAGCCTCTAACGCCGTCATCAGCACCTCGCGGGTCTTCGCTGGATCAATGATCGCATCGATCCACATCCGCGCTGCCCCGTAACGCGGGTCCGCCGCGGCATCGTAGCTCGCCTTGATCTCATCCCACAGAGCCTTGCGCCTGGCGTCGTCCACCACCTCGCCCGACCGCTCCATCTGCTTTGCCCGAACCTCCGCCAGCGTATTCGCCGCAGCGGCCCCACCCATGACCGAGTAGCGCGCCGTAGGCCACGCAAACAGAAACCGCGGATCGTAAGCCTTGCCACACATGGCATAGTGCCCGGCCCCAAAGCTGCCGCCAACAATGACCGCAATCTTCGGCACCACGCTGGTAGATACGGCCGAAACCATCTTTGCACCCGCGCGAATGATGCCGCTCCACTCCGCATCCTTGCCCACCATAAATCCATTCACGTCATGCAGAAAGATCAGCGGCACCAGCGACTGGTTGCAATCCATGATGAAGCGCGCGGCCTTCTGCGCACCTTCCGTATAGATGACGCCGCCAACCTCAATCCGTTTCGTTCCCGCCTGTGGCCCCATCGCGACCGTCTGGACCTGGTTCATCTTCTGGTTCGCAACGATGCCCACGGCACGACCGCCGATCCGCGCATAACCACAGATCAACGTTCGGCCGAAGTCAGCTTTGTACTCATCAAACTCGCTGCGATCCACGATCCGCGCAATCACATCGCGCATGTCATAAATATTGCTGGCACCCGGCGCTGGATCAAGCAGCCCATAGAGCTCTTCGGCCGGATACTTTGGCGCATCCTTTACTGCGTTGAACTCAATGGCAGAAAACGGGGCTCGGGGCCGCTCGCCCAGCTTACCGACCAGTGACCGGATCCGCGCCACACAAAGATGATCGTTCGCCTCCTTGAAGTCGACCGTCCCGGAGATCTCCGCATGCATCGCAGCCCCGCCAAGTTCCTCCGGTGGCGTCTTCTGCCCGATCGCAGCCTGCACCAGCGCCGGCCCGGCCAGGAACAAGCCGGAGCCCTCCGTCATCAGCACCGTATCGGTCATTACCGGCAGGTACGCCCCGCCCGCAACGCACATACCCATGATCGCGGTCATCTGCGGCACACCGAGACTGGACATCACCGCGTTGTTCCGGAATACCCGCCCAAAGTCATCCTGATCTGGAAACACTTCTTCCTGCAGCGGCAGAAATACCCCGCTCGAATCCACGAGATACAACGTAGGAATCCGGTTCTCCAGCGCAATCGCCTGCGCCCGCAAAACCTTCTTCGCCGTCATCGGAAAGAACGCCCCAGCCTTCACCGTCGCGTCATTGGCCACGATCATGCAGAGCTTGCCCTTGACCCGCCCAATCCCCGCGACAACACCTGCGCCCGGCGCGCCACCATATTCCCCGTACATTCCAAAGGCCGCCCAAAGCCCAAGCTCCAACAGCTCCGTCTTCGCATCCAGCAGCAGATCAATCCGCTCGCGCGCAGTCAGCCTCCCTTTCGCTCGCTGAGCCTCCGCGGCCTTTTTACCCCCGCCCAGCCGAATCTCCGCCTCCTGGCCCCGAATCACGTCCACCAGCGCCTTCACCGCCGTTGTATTCGCCTTCGCCCTGGCCGCCCCTGCATTCCAACCGCTCTTGATCACGTTCGAAAATTCCGTCTCGCCTGCCATCCCAAACCTTTCCGTACACCCGACCAAGATACCCTTTCCGACCCACTCCACGCACCCCGTCCAAAAGAACTGGCCCCCACATTCCCCCAAGCCGTTACACTCAAACCCACGCAGTAAACCCAGCTTCCCCGCAGGAGAGTCCCGCTTGCCTCGATTTACCGGTCTGCTTGGCCTTTTCGTCTTTCTCGGACTCGCCTATGCCTTCTCCACCAATCGCCGCGCCATCAAGCTGCGTACCATCGCCTGGGGTCTCGGCCTCCAGATCCTCTTCGCCTTCCTCGTGATCAAGTGGAACTACGGTCAGGTCATCCTCGCCAAAGTATCCAACGTCATCACCGGGCTGCTTGCTCACTCGGCAGACGGCTCCTCGCTCGTCTTCGGCAGGCTCGGCGACCCCTCAAGCGTCTTCGCGGTCTTTGCCTTCGCCGTTCTCCCCACGATTATCTTCGTCTCCGCCTTCTTCGCCATTCTGTACCACATCGGGCTCATGCAGCAGATTATCAAGGCCGTCGCGTTCGTCATGCAGCGGACGATGGGAACAAGCGGGGCGGAGAGCACAAACGTCGCCGCCAGCATCTTTATGGGCCAGACCGAAGCCCCTCTGACCATCCGCCCCTTCCTTGCCAACGCCACCCGTTCCGAACTCATGACCATCATGACCTCTGGCATGGCGCACGTCTCCGGCGGCATCATGGCCGCGTACATCCTCTTCGGCATCAACGCCAAGGACCTTCTCTCCGCCGTTATCATGACCGCTCCCGGCACCATTCTGGTCGCCAAAATGCTTGTCCCCGAAACCGAAGTGCCAGAGACCGCCGGCACCGTCCGGATGCCGCCCAACGAAGAGCACAAGAACGAAAATTTCATCGCCGCCATCGCCCGCGGCACCATCGACGGAGGGCAGCTTGCCTTCAACGTCGCCATCATGCTCCTCGCTTTCGTCGCCCTCGTCGGTCTCTTCAACGCGATTATGCACGGCATCTCCGTCTTCGCCTGGGGGCTGCATTTACCGGGACAGCCAAACGGCCATCTTTATTTTCCCGACTCCCTCAACCACGTTCTCGGCGTCGTCGGCGCCCCCGTTGCATGGCTTATCGGTATCCCCTGGCACGACTGCAAGATCGTGGGCAATCTCCTTGGCACACGCACCATCATCAATGAGTTCCTTGCCTTCAACGAGCTCGGCAAGCTCAAGGCCACGCTCGACCCACGTACCTTCTCCATCGCCACCTTTGCCCTCTGCGGTTTTGCTAACGTCGGGTCTATCGGCATGCAGATCGGTGGCATCGGCGCACTGGTGCCCAATCGCCGAAACGATCTAGCCCAGCTTGGCCTGCGCGCCATGCTCGCGGGCACCATGGCCAACCTCATGAGCGCCAGCATCGTCTCAATGCTCATTAAGTAACCCGGAGGTTGGTCGAACCATGAAATGGCAGATCGCCGCGCTCATCATGCTCCTGGTCCCGACCACGACCATCTCCGTCAGATCACAGACCCTGAGCTCTCTGGTCAGCCGCAATCGCGTTCTGATCGTCTTCGCTTCGTCGAGCGGGGATCAGCAGTTTCAGCAGCAGCTGACCCTTTTGGCGCAGCACGCAGACGACATGCAAGAGCGCGACCTTATCCTGGTGCCAAACCTGTTTCACGTCGAAGCGAAGGCATCGCAACAACCACTCGCGGCTCAGAGCGTGGAGGACCAGGACGCAGCCCGCACTCGCAAGCGATTCCACATTACGCCCGGCGAGTTCACGGTGATCCTGCTCGGCAAAGACGGCGGCGAAAAGTTCCGCGAACACAAACCCATAACCACTGAGCAACTGAACGAAATCATCGATGCTATGCCCATGCGCAAAGACGAGTCACTCCAGCGCAAGAAGCATCCATGAAATAGCCGGTCAAAAGCCAGAGACGCTGTTCCCGGAACGGAGAGATTGGTGCCCCTTGGTGAAAATGGGTCCCAGGTCCTCCAGGCCTATCTCTATCCTCGCCTCTTGCCCGGGAAGCAGCGTAGGTATTTTCAGCGCGAGCGCCTTCACTCCCTTTAGCCAGCACAACACCACACCTGAGAGCGACACGGAAACAGGGTCTCCGGTTGCGAGGAATGTATCGGCAGCCTGGGAACGCAGTGCCCCACGTCCGCGTCCGGCTTCGGAATGTAGTGCGACTTCAACTTGCGATTGATCGGTTCGAAATTTCGATCGCCAGCATAATAGGGAGGAAGAGCTGGATTTGATATCTTGCCCGCGAAAGAATCCGACACCATGACGAATCTCTACGACAAAGCCCTCGCCGCCGCCGACTACGTCCGCTCGCACACGGGCCTCAAGCCATGCGTTGGCATCATCCTCGGCTCTGGCCTTGGGGCCTTCGCGTCCGCAGTCGAATATGCCGTCACCATCCCCTACTCGCAAATCCCACACTTCCCCCAGTCCACCGTTGAAGGCCACGCCGGCAATCTCATCCTCGGCTCCGTGGCCGGGGTGCCGGTCGCCGTCATGCAGGGCCGCGTCCACGCCTACGAGGGCTACACCCTACCCGAGGTCACCTTTCCTACCCGGGTCCTGGGTCTCCTCGGCTGCCAGAAGCTCATCGTCACCAACGCGGCCGGAGGCATCAAGCCCTATCCGTCCGGCTCGCTCGTCGGCATCTCCGACCACATCAACCTCACGGGCACCAATGCCGTCCTTGGTCACAACGAGCCCCGTTTCGCCGTCGTTCCCGGCGCCGGCCTGCGCTTCTTCGACATGTCCGCCGCATACTCGCCGGCCCTGCTCCAGATCGCCAAAAAGGAAGCCGCCGCACTCGGCTTTCCCATGGAAGAAGGGGTCTACCTTGCCGTCCTTGGTCCGTCCTACGAGACCCCCGCAGAGATCCGCGCTTTCCGCGTCCTTGGCGCCGACCTTGTCGGCATGTCCACCGTCCACGAGGTCATCGTCGCACGCCACATGGGCCTCGACGTCCTGGGTATCTCGCTCGTCACGAACGCCGCTGCCGGCGTCACATCCGAGGCCATCAACCACCTGGAAGTCATGGACATCGGTCGCCAGGTCGAAACCCGATTCACCTCCCTCCTGACCGCCATCATCCCAAAAATCGGGACGCCTTAGACTGAAAGGTCGAGCACGTCCTCATCGACTTCAAGCGGGACCGGCTCATCCCACTGGGTTAGCCCACCCAGAGCCATCACCGCATCCCGGGCCTCAATCGCAGACTGCTTGCGATGCAGTCCATCGCTCGAAAACCGGATTGGCCCCGGCGCAATCTTCACCGTCGCATGCACCCCGCGAAGGCTGAGAAAACGAAAGATATGTCCAAGCATCGGCGTATCGCCCCAGAAGCAGACATCATCCTGCACCGACACATCCGGCTCGTTTTCTTTATCGAAGCGATAGCTGATGTACGCCGCCGTCACCGGCTCTTTTCCCAACATAGCCTGCGCCAGCAACCCAGAGTGAAACGGCAGCACCTGCTCCCCGTTGGTAGTCGTGCCTTCGGGGAAAAAGACCACCGGTAGTCCTGCCTCTGCCACCTCTGCCATCCCGCTCATGGCCTTTACCGCGGATCCGCCGCGTCCCCGCTGGACATAAACGGTTCCCGCCATCGTCGTCATCCAGCCCAACACTGGCCAGTTCTCAATCTCTGCCTTGGACACGAAAACGCAAGGCTGCAGCGCCGCAAACACAATGATGTCCACATAGCTCAGATGGTTCGAAATCAGTGCCCCACGCGTCGGAAAGACCCCTTCGACAGTCAACCTAACCCCGAGGCCATGCAGTGCCGCCGCGCAAAAACGGTGCAGCCATTCGGCCCGCGCCTGCCTGGTTGTTGGCTGCGTTACCGATAATTCAATCCCGTACTGCAAAAAATAGCCGACAAGCTTGACGCTACGCAACGCCGAACGCAAAAAAACCAAACGACACCTCGTCCCTTTTGCCAGTTTATTCTTAGATGGTGCAGCCTGATCCGCCCAACCCGTCACTGACTCACATCGCCAGCGATATCTTTCAGCGCAGAGTCATTACGCCGTTACTTAATCTTCTTCGCATCGGCGCGAGCCCGCGCAAGCTCGCCTGGTCTCTTGCCATCGGATTCGCCATTGGCATCAATCCCCTTCTTGGCTCGACGACGATCGCTGCCCTGACCGTCGCGTTCGTACTTCGACTCAATCTTCTCGCATCCCAGATCGCAAACCACATTGTCTATCCACTGCAACTCATCCTGTTCTTCGTCTTTATCCGGATAGGTGCCGTAGTCTTTCACACAGGCGGCCTTCCACTGGACCGCGCGTCCCTCGTCTTCGCCGTGCGCCACCATCCGTGGGGCGTTACCAAACTCCTTTGGACATGGGAGTGGCACGCCCTCGTCGTCTGGTTCCTGGGTGTTGTCATTGCAACACCGCTCATCGTCGCAGCCCTTACCCCACTCCTGAACCGCTTGCTCCTCTCGCTTCAAAACCAGCCGATCGTAGAGAAATAACTTAGATCCCCGCCGGCGCTACCTTATGCGAGTTCCGATACTGCGGCACTGGATCCGCACTGCGCACCCACGCCGTATAAATCAGGTCGCGCAACTCCGTCGCACCCGCTGCCAGCCGTTCATTGGTAAACGCCTTCGCCTCCGGAGTCCCCGCGCCCGTAAATCCGCCCGCCTTCTCCAGCTTGTATGTCTCTTCCACCAACGATTCCGAGTGACGTAAATAACCCACATACTGGTCGAAGACATCGCCCAGCAACTCAGCCTTCGCTGGAATCAACGGCGCGACATCCTTCTGCGGATTGACCTTCGCCCGTACATAATCCGACTCAAACTGCGAGTGAATCCGATGCTCCGTCGTATACCCATTCGGATTTGCGCCGGTCCAGCCGTTGTACTGAATCGTCGTATGCAGGGGCTGCGATCCATCCGCCACAAAGTGCCCAAGGATCCCCGCCACAAAAACAATCTCCGCCTCAACCGGTTTTGTATCCCGGTGCGCCGCGGCAAGCTCACGATAATCCCGCATCGCAGACTTCATCCGCTCGTAGCCTTCGCTCGCGGCATAAGGCTGCAGCCCCACCTTCTCCGGCGTCAGGGGCAAATCCAGATGCGCCTTCTGCGCCACTGCCAGCGCACGGATATAGTCATAGCGCTTGCGCGGCAGCGGAACACCAATCAAATCGGCATATTCCATATCGATAAAGTGTTCCGGCGACCCGGCCACACTCAGCTCCGGCTCAGCCTGCGACTTCCAATGGTCCGGCTCCGGCCCGTAGTACTCCATGGCATCCGCTGCCGCCGGCGACCGCAGAAACTCCGGCACATCCTTCGGCAGCCCCGCCACCGCCAAACGGTTGATCATCCGGTGCCCATCGGAGCCCCACGCCGCACTCTGCTGCACCAACATCATCGGCACCACTGCCACAGCCACCATTACACGAACCACCGCACTCATCTTCATCGCGTCAGTATAAAGCGAGCGTGTTAAGTCGATGTCTTGATTTTCGACGCGACTGTTGAGCGCCGATGGGGGCGCTCCCTACCAGCCTGGGCCAAAGCCCCGACCGGTCGCCCGATCCCATTGGCCAATAGCCTCACTAAACCACCACAGCCGCCCCCAAAGCGGCCTCCGTTCCAAACACCCTTCGATAACGCTCCACCAAGTCCGGCGGCCCGGAAGTCTTCAACGCATTATCAGAGAGCTTGACCACCGGCACACCGTCCACACTCGTGAGCTTGCAAACCAGACTCAACGGCCCCAGGGTGCCCTCCCCACGCGGATGACACCCTCTAAAGTCATTCGTCAGCAGCGTGCCCCAACCCGCGCTGAAGCGGATTCTTCCCGCAAAGTACCCATGCAGCCGCACAATATCGTCCACATCCAAACCATCACTCGCGATCAACCGCTTGGACCGCGGATCCTCCCCCCGCTGCTGCAGCCACGCAATGTACTCATCGCCCGCGATCACCGGATCCTTGGAATCGATGCGCTGTCCCGTCCAACCCGCAACCCAGTCCGGCGCCCCGGCCAGAAACTGCGTCGTACCAAACGTATCCGGCAGCATTATCAGCAGTGCGCCCCCATAACTCTGCTGCCACAGCTCCAACACCTTATATTGCGACTCCCTCAACTGCTCATCACTCCCTCGAGAAGCCAGTGCCGCCATTGCCATCGGCAACTCGTGCGCATTTGTCCCGATCGCCTCCAAATCATGCTTGTACGCCAGCGCCGCGTTGGACGTGCCCGAAAACCGCTCCTGCGCGCGCCCATTCAGTGACACCCGCATTGCCTCCACGCAGTACTCCTGCCATAAAAAGCTGTGCCGTCGCCGCGTCCCGAAGTCCGAAACCTGCAGATCCGGAATCTGTTGCAGCTTCACAATTTTGTCCCACAGCCGCGTCTTGGCGCGAGCGTACAAAACATCCAGCTCAAGCTCACTCAACTCCGCCAGCGCGGCGCGCGTCTTCAACTCGCTCACAATTGCGAGCGCATAAACTTCCCACATCGTCACCGCGCTCCAAAGACCGCTGAATCGCAGCACCAACTGCCCATCCTGCTCGGAGACTTCGTAGTCACTCAGCTCAAACTCATGCTCCAGCCAGTCCAGAAACTGCGGCTCGAAGATCCACCGCGTCCCATAAAACGTATTACCGGCCAGCCATACCAGTTCGCTCCGCCGAAACCGGAGCAGGCGGACATGCTCCATCTGCTCGATCAACGCCGTTGCCCCCACACGCTCCGCCAACCGCACCCGCACCGTGCGATTCGTCACATCACTGGTCACATGCAGCTTTGGAAAATTCTTCCAGATAAACTGCAACATCAGCAGCTTGTAGAAGTCCGTATCCAACAATGACCGCACAATTGGATCCAGCTTCCAGTTGTGATTCTGCGCCCGCTCTGCAAAGTTCACGTTCATCCCCATAGCCTAAACCCACTATCAACGACTGCACACGGAACCGACCCGAAGGGTGATCGGTACCCGAGGAACATTGCACCTGGGTCCCAGAGTCGAAGGAGCGCGACGAACCGATAACAAGATCCGCCCTTAGAGCCATTGACCCGCTGATATTCGTCACACCACTTCCCTGAGATACCGCACTGCCGCAGCCGCCCGCGTCCTCTCAACCTCGAGGACGGCGCATCCCCTACCACTCCTCAGGGACGCACGGAGCCCGCTGCATATTCCACCTGCCCAACACTCTTTCATATTTCTTGCAGTAAATATGGGGTCACCGGCGCCACCAAGAAATACATGTCGAGCAAAGCGCTTCGCCCAGCCACCGCATCCCGTTCATTCAAAACAACTTACATCCGTTAATAGCTGCTCTCTTCATTCTGTCACTCTGCTAGAATTTGAGCATTGAGAAAGAGAAGGCCCCGACCGCCGGGACCGGCAGCCTTTCTTCCCAGGGCGCGACACGTCGCCGGCAAAGGGTTTGCGGATCGGTACCGTCCCGTTCGAACATGAGTCCCGTGTTGACCCTCATCAAGGGGATACTTTATGACTGAAATATCGGGGTGATCCCACGCAGAAGAAATTATTCTCCCTGCGGGCAGGCGGGATTAGCCGCAGCTTGCATTCTCTCCCGTTCACGCTCCATCCATCCATATTTTGATACCCTCGCGACAAACTCTCGCATTTTATCTCGCCAAAAGGAAAACGACCAGCCATGAGCATTCAGAAAAAAGACCTTCTCAACACCCCGATTCAGCACATCGACATCACCGCCCACAACGTTGTTCCGCTTGTCGATGCAATGGCTCATATGGCCTACTCCGCGCGTGACACCGCCCGCGCTGCCAGCATCTACGACATGATGCTGCGCGACACCGACTGCGGCGTGATCCTTTGCCTCGCCGGCTCTCTGATCTCTGCCGGGCTCCAGAAGATCTTCATCGACCTCATCCGCCACAATATGGTCGACGCCATCGTCTCGACCGGCGCCAACATCGTCGACCAGGACTTCTTTGAAGCCCTCGGCTTCAAGCACTACATCGCGGGCGACGAATACAAGTACGGAGCCGGTGACGCCAACCTCCGCGAGCTTATGATTGACCGCATCTACGACACCTTCATCGACGAAGAAGAGCTTCGCATCTGCGACGACACCACCCTGAAGATTACGAACTCGCTCGAACCCCGCGCCTACTCCAGCCGCGAGTTCATCCAGGCGATGGGCAAGTACCTGTCCGAGAACCAGCGTACCCCCGCCGCCGGTAACGCCGATTCCATCGTCCTTGCCGCATACGAAAAAGGCGTGCCGATCTTCTGCCCGGCCTTCTCCGACTGCTCCGCCGGCTTTGGCCTAGTCGCCCACCAACACGCGCGCCAGGGCAAGCCCGTCGTCTCCATTGACTCCGCCAAGGACTTCTACGAGATCACCAAACTGAAAATCGAAAACCCCACCACCGGTCTGCTGATGATCGGCGGGGGCGTGCCCAAAAACTTCGCCCAGGACATCGTCGTCGCCGCGGATATCCTTGGCGTTGAAGCTTCCATGCATAAGTACGCCATCCAGATCACCGTGGCCGACGCCCGCGACGGTGCCCTCTCCGGGTCCACCCTCAAAGAAGCAAGCTCCTGGGGCAAGGTCGACCTTACCTATGAGCAGATGGTCTTCTCTGAAGCCACGCTCGCTCTCCCCCTCATCGCCGGTTACGCCTTTCATAAGAAGGGCTACACCGCCCGCACCGGGAAAAACTTTGCGGAAGTTCTCGACCGCGTAGCCGTCTCCGCGTAAGCTCATGGTAACGACTGCGGCCGCCACGCAATGTACGTGGCGGCCCTTGTAACAACGCCTCTCCCCTGCCTTTCACTCTTGCGACGCATCAAAACGGCCACCCCCAGGCCGCGGTTGCCCAAACAGCTAATAACAATGCGTCGTAAATGCAACCCGATTGCGTATGCGCATGGGTTACCATTGCGGAATCAATAACATGAGAACGATGATTATTCTCGGATGCCTGATCTTGTGCGTGCTGATCTGCGCTGCATTAGTCATCGCGCTTGCACGCCTGCACGCAAAAGCCGCAAGACTAGAGGCTTCTCTCAAGACCGCGACGGAAGCTCAACATGCCAAAGATTCCCTCCTCACCGAGCGATCCGAGCTCGACACCATCAAAGACGAGTTCATCTCCACCGTCTCGCATGAGCTTCGCACTCCGCTGACCAGCATCCGCGGCGCCCTCGGCCTCCTCTCCGCCGGTCTTATGGGCACCATGGATACCAAGGCCCAGAACCTCCTTCGCATCGCCGTCACTAATACTGACCGCCTCATCCGCCTCATCAACGACATCCTGGACCTTGAGCGCATGGAGTCCGGCAGCGCGCCCCTTCACATCCGCCGCTGCTCCCTTCGCGAGCTTGCCGGCCAAGCCATCGAAACCATGACTCCCATGGCCGACGCGGTGGAGGTCAAGCTCGAACTGGAACTCGCCGCATCGCCCGACGTCGTCTTTTTTGATGGAGATCCCGACCGCATCCTTCAGGTCATTACCAATCTTCTCTCCAACGCCATCAAGTTCTCTCCCATCGCCGGCCAGGTTCAGATCCGCGTTCAGGCCGATCCCGAGTCTGTCCTCCTGCGCATCTCGGACGGTGGCCGTGGCATTCCGCAAGATAAACTCAACTCCATCTTCGATCGCTTCGGCCAGGTTGAAGCCTCCGACGCCCGGCAAAAGGGCGGTACCGGACTGGGACTTGCCATCTGCCGCACCATTGTCGATCAGCACAACGGCACCATCTGGGCAGAGTCCAACAGCCAGCACGGTCGCGGCCCCGGAGCTTCTCTCTACGTCTCCCTTCCCCGCCTGAGCCGTGTAGAAGATGGCGCCCGCATCGGCCCCGCCACCGGCCCCGTCACCGTTACGCTCCTCAACACCTTTGTCGACGGCACCGTCATCCTCTGCGACGATGACGCCAGCATCCGCACCGTCATCGGCGAGCACCTCCGCCAGCATGGTTACCGCATCCTGGAAGCCACCTCCGGCGAAGAGGCTATCACCCTCGCCCATGCCAATCGGGTGGATGCCATATTGCTCGATCTTTACATGCCTGGGCTCACCGGATGGGAGACTCTCAAGCGGCTCAAACACTCGGCCACCACCGCCAGCATCCCAGTCGTCATCCTCTCTGTTCTCTCTCCCTCTGAAGTCTCTGCCTCGGGCCTCCACGCCGCCGCGTCCGCTCAGGGTTGGGTTCAAAAACCCTTCAACGAGCACCTGCTGCTCGCCGAGCTTTCCCGTGTCCTGCACACTGGCGACGGCCCCGCCCATATCCTGCTGGTGGAAGACGACCTGGATCTCGCCGCTATCGTGATCTCCGGATTTGAAGAAGCCAACGTCCGCATTGACCATGCCAGCACCCGCCAGCGCGCCATCGAGCATTGTCTGCTCGCCCGCCCCGACCTTCTCATCCTCGACCTTACCCTGCCCGACGGCGACGGCTTCTCCCTCGTCGACTGGCTCCGCCAGCAGCCGGACCTCAAAACCCTTCCTCTCGTCGTCTATAGTGGCCGCGATGTCTCGGACTCCGAGATGTCGCAGCTTCGTCTCGGCCCAACGCAGTTCCTCACCAAAGCGAAGGTTCAGCCCCAGGAAGTCGAACAACTCGTCCTCAACATCGTTCAGCGCCTGCGCCGCCCGGCGGCCTTGGCTGTCAGTTGAGGACGACAGTTATCAGCTTGCCGCATGTCTGTCCGAGACATAGGTTCCCCTTGCCCACAAGCATTTCAACCACTGCCCGAGGAACGACCTGAATGCACCATGTACTCATCATTGACGACGAAGACGATATCCGCGAAGTCGCAGCACTCTCTCTCGAGGCCACCGCAAGCTGGACCATATCCACCGCATGTTCGGGCCGTGAAGGTATTGCCACCGCCACCCGCGACAGACCGGAAGCCATCCTGATGGACGTCATGATGCCTGAGATGGACGGCCCGACCACCTTCAAGCAACTGCAGGCCAACCCCGCCACCGCCGGCATCCCCGTCATCCTGCTCACGGCCAAGGTCCAGGGCGTAGACCAACGCCGCTTCGCCGGCCTTGGCGTAGCCGCGGTCCTCTTCAAGCCCTTCGACCCCCTGACCCTCGCCGCCCAAATCTCCGAAGTCCTCGGTTGGTAAACCCAACCGGGAAAACGTTGCCATTCTGAGCGAAGTTCATCCCGTACTTTGAGACATACGCAGTCAAATGACTCGCAGTTGCCCTCCCCCGACGGGTGCTGTAAACCGCGACCTCCCACTGCCTTATGGCCGTCATCCGGTGCGAGGTAAAGGGACTCCCCCATCCTTCCAGCATCTGTGTTTGCCGTTGCCTTGTCCCATTCCACGACACCACTCAAAAATAGGGTCCTTTATTCCCCAAAAAGGAAAAGGTTGCCTGAGGCCACAGATTTAATAACGAATCTCCTCGGTCTAAGGTATGCTTCAGCCAACACTTACAACCCAAATGAGCGCTACGCGGAAAATCATTGCCGATTTATGGTCACGAAACCTACCCCAGGTTCTCGCACGCCTTGACCTCCTGGAGGCCGCGTCCAGCATTATGCCCTTGCCTGCCGATCAAAAAGCAGAAGCTGCCGCAGCCGCTCACAAGCTCGCCGGCTCACTCGGCATGTATGGGTTCCCCGACGGCACAGATGCCGCCCGCGCGCTAGAGCAGGAGCTCTACTCCTCCTGTCCCAACGCGGACACCCTCAAGAGTCTGACCGCCACCCTCCGCAACTCCATCGGCTAACTCGCAGCCTTTTTTGTAGTTATTCCGTGGCGAAGCGAACAGATCTGCGGTTGTCTTTTGCTTCAGGACCCAGGAGGTGGGCCGGGTTACCCTCAGTTACACGTCACCGCCATCCAGACGCCAACCGGATTCGAGTCTGCGTGCGTTATCCCCACATCGATAAATCCTCCCGCCGGAACCGCAACCGCTCCCGCAGCCGAGCAGCTCTTCCCCGTACTTACCTGGCAGGTCAAGGTGGAATCCGCCATCGCCCCCGGCATCCCGACCCGCAGCGCCACCGTGATCGTCGCACCCTGCTGCGAGAACACGTCCAGCCGCGTCGCGGAACATCCTGCCGGAATCCAGGTCAACACAGCCGCCGACTCACCAGACGCCTGGTTGGTGTTGGCTATGGAGTAGTAGGTAGCCGCGTACGATACCGCGTGATACATCGCCACTGCCGGTGCACCACCCGTCCCACCGCTCCCCCCGGACCCCGCTACACCCTGCGGAATCGTAAAGTTCAATACCGCCGAGCCCGCCGTGCCACTGTTCACCACACTCGCGGCGCTCCCGGGAGCCCCGGTCATCACCGTTCCCACCTGCACGGTAGCCGCGACACCCGCCGCACCGGTTGGCCCCGCAGATCCTGACGCCGCCAGCACTGCCCAAACGCCTGGATTGGCATCCGGACGCACCGAGGCGTTGCTCATCTGCGCCAAGTAGGTCGAGCCTCCAAGCGTTACCGCATCATTAGCGGCGTAGCCCGTTCCCGCCACCCAGGGCCCACGAAAATTGATCCCCGTTGCACCCGTCGCACCCGTGCCTCCCTGCGCCCCGGAAGGCCCCTGCGACCCCGTTGCTCCGGCCGCGCCAGAGGAACCGACCGGTCCAGAAGTGCCGGTCGCCCCAGCCTTGGCCAGCGGCGCCCAACTTGTAGGGGAGACGTCCGGCGCGTTGCCATGATTCGATGACGCCACTGAGATCCAGCTTCCACCGCCATAGGTCACGGCGTCGTTCAAAGCATAGTTCGCACTGGACGAGTAAGGCCCCTGAAACAGGAGGCCCGGGGCGCCATTCGATCCCGCCGCACCGGCTACTCCCTGCGGCCCCGCAATCCCCGCAGGCCCTTGCACCCCTGTTGATCCGTCGCGTCCATTGGTCCCTGCCGTGCCGCTCGCTCCGGTGGCACCCTGCGTGGCGAGCAAGGTCCAGAACGCCGGACTAGCCCCGGGAGTATTTCCCGTGTTGCCGCCCGCAAGCGAGATGTACGTCGACCCACCAAACGTAACTCCATCGTTCAAAGCGTAGCCGACCGTCGCAGCATAGGTACCGCGATACGTCAGCCCTGCAACACCAGCAACACCCTGCGGTCCTGCCGCGCCAGCCGACCCCGCTGGCCCTGGCACCCCATTCGATCCCACCGGACCAATCGGGCCCGCTGCACCCGTGTTGCCCGTATTACCGGCGGGCCCGGGAAAGCCCGTGGGTCCCTGGAAGCCCGTGGCCCCGGTGGGGCCCGCTGGCCCGGCGGATCCCATCGCCACCAGAACACCCCAGTAGATCGGCGAAACATCCGGCTGGCGTCCGCTGTTTCCGGCTAGTGCGATGTAGCTGGATCCGCTGTAGCTCACCGCATCGCCCACGGCATAGGCATGGCTAGCCACCCAGCTCCCGGCAAACGTAACCGGAGGCCCCTGCGGGCCAGTGACACCTGCGGGCCCCTGCGTCCCTCCCACTCCGGGCGCGCCCGCTGCGCCAGCCGGGCCCTGCGCACCGGCCTGCCCTTCAGCCACCAGAACGGCCCAGTAATTCGGGCTGCTGTCTGGCAAATTTCCGTGGTTAGCCGCGACCAGCGAGACATAGGTCGAGCCCTTGTAACTAACCGCGTCCGTTATTCCGTAGTTAGTCGTTGAGTTATAGTTCCCCGTAAAAGTTGCTACGGCCGGTCCCTGTGGACCCACAGGCCCCTGAGCCCCGTTCGCACCTGCCACGCCCTGGAGGCCAGCCGGGCCAGTGGCCCCCGAAGATCCAGTCGGGCCCGTTACCCCAGCAGCGCCCGCCGAGCCTGCTGCCGCAAATAACGCCCAGACTCCGGCGGACCGGTCAGGGGTGTTGCCGTGGTTGTTTGCAATCAGCGAGACATAGCCCGACCCGCCATACATTGCCCCGTCGCCCAGCCCGTAGTTGGTCGACGAGGAGTATGACCCCTGGAACGACAGCCCGACCGGACCCTGCACACCCTGCGGCCCCAATGGCCCGCTCGCGCCGGTGTCTCCCCTGGCTCCGGTGAGGCCCTGCGCGCCAGCCTGCCCTGGGATCCCCTGGAACCCCTGTGGACCTCGATCTCCCGTGGCCCCAGTCGGGCCGGTGAGCCCCTGAACTCCCACAGGCCCCTGCATACCTGAAGCCCCGGCGGTGCCGGTAAATCCCTGAGGTCCAATCGGCCCGGCAGGCCCCTGGGGTCCGACGGTTCCCGAAGTCCCGGCAGGTCCCGCCGGACCCTGCACGCCGGACTGGCCTTCCGCTACCAGGATCGCCCAGTAAGTCGGGCTGGCATCCGGGGTATTGCCATGGTTTCCCGACGTCAGCGAGACGTAGGTAGAGCCCTTGTAGCTCACGGCGTCCGCCACTCCGTAGTTCGTCGTGGAGGCGTAGTACCCGACAAAATTAGCCACGGCCGGTCCCTGCGGACCCACAGCCCCCGGCGCGCCCGAGGCTCCGGTCGGCCCCTGTGACCCCGTCGGACCGAAACTCCCCTGCAGACCGATCGGTCCCTGAGCACCCGAGGCTCCTGAGCTTCCAGCGGAGGCAAACAGCGCCCAAGCGCCCGGCGACTGGTCCGGAGTGTTGCCGTGGTTACTCGCGATCAGCGATACATATCCGGAGCCGCCATACATCACGCCATCTGCCTGCGCGTAGTTAGTCGTCGAGCTGTAAGTGCCCTTGAACGCCAGTCCTACTGGCCCCTGCAAACCCTGCGGCCCCATGGGTCCGCTTAGACCTGCGTTGCCTTTCGGACCCGTCAGCCCCTGCGCGCCGGCCTGACCGGAGATTCCCTGCAATCCCTGGCCACCGCGTTCGCCCGGAGGCCCGACGGGCCCCAGCGGCCCCACTGCCCCCACGGGCCCCGGCGTACCCGGTGCGCCGACAGCGCCTGTCGGCCCCACTGCAGTCAGCATGCCCCAATCGGCTGGACTCAGGCTCGGCGTGTTGCCATGGTTGCCTGCGATGAGCGAGGTCCAACTTGCTCCTTGCCACAGCACTACGTCACCCAAAGCGTAGTTCGTCGTGGAGGCATAGGACCCCTGATAGACCAGGCCGGGTAACCCCTGGGCTCCAGTAACGCCGACCGTGCCCTGTACTCCCGCAGCGCCTTGTGGTCCCTGCGGCCCTGACTGTCCTTGCGGACCGATTGTCCCGTTAGCGCCCGTTGCACCAGCGGTTCCTACTCCTGCGGCTGCGAGCATAGCCCAGGATTGTGGCGACAGCCCGGGAGTGTTGCCGTGATTGCCCGCCACGAGCGAAATATAGCTGGAGCCGCTAAACGACACCACATCGTTGAGGCCGTAGTTGGTCCCTGCGATGTAAGAGCCTTCGAAGCCGAGGCCGGGGACTCCCTGAAGCCCCTGCGGTCCTGCTGGGCCGGCGGCGCCAGCAGGGCCGACAACGCCGCTTCCACCTACGGCCAGCAGACCCCAGAAGGCGGCGCTGAAGGATGGCGTATTGCCGTGATTTCCGGCTGCCAGAGAAATATAGCTCGATGCTCCGTAGAGCACGATGTCGTTGAGGCCATAGTTCGTAGTAGACGAGTAGATCCCCTGGTAGGCCAATCCTGCTGGCCCGCCACCCGTCCCGCCTGAACCAGATGCGCCTGACGCCAGCAGGCCCCAGACCGCGGGGCTTGAGGCGGGCGCATGCCCGTGATTGCCGGCGCCGAGCGAGAGATAGCTCGACCCGCCAGACAGGACGACATCGGCGAGGCCATAGGTGGCGGTCGGGTCATAGCTGCCCTGGTAGGTAAAGCCGGTGCTGCCCTTTGGCCCCACGGCTCCTGCTGTCCCGATTGCCCCTGCCAGCCCCGCCGGTCCGGCAGGTCCCTGGGCTCCGGGCGATCCTGCTGGGCCTGCTTGACCTGCTTGACCTGCTTGACCTTGCGGACCTTGTGCCCCAGCCGGTCCAGCCTGCCCCTGTGAGGCAAGCGACACGTCCAGTACTGCTGCGTGCCCGGTAAGGTCGTTTTCCTTGCTATCGAACTGGGCGATTGCGGTCGGTGCCGTCAGGGCCATGCCAAAGTTCGTCGCGGGTGCCGATACCCAGCCCTTTACCAGCGCCGTTACGTCTACCGCGACGTACGCTCCTGGTTGAGTAGCAAGGAAAGTCTGCGTGGTGGCGCTCATGGCCGGCAGTGTGGAGTAAGTCACGCCATACTCGCTCCACGCGGCGTTGAGCCCCTGCAGAGTTACGAGTCCACCTACATCCACGCGGTTGACGTAAAGGCGCAGCACGGCGCGCGAGATCTGTGCAGGGGTTGTCCCTGCTGGCAGCATGCCAAGATCAAACTGCAGCAGGCCGGTGTAACCGCCGCCCACATTTACGTTGGAGATCGCGCCGCTGTTCACCGTCGGCAATGCGAGATTCACGTGTGCGTCCGCAACCAGCGTGGCCTGATCGGCGAACGCCTGGGCAAGCCCCATCATCAGACAACATAGAATGATGCAGAGCCCGCGGCGCGGGGGTCTGTACTGCATGCGATTCTCCAAAAGGGATCGGTCTGCCCGATTCCCGATGCAACGTTGACTGCTCTGATTTGCACGTCGCCGCCTGCCGGGTGTTGGCAGGGCGGAAAGATCGATTTACACGTGATTCATTTCGAAACCAATCTCATTCAACGCGACGTACGCCTTCCGGGCAAGTCAAATCTTCTGTGCCGCGCTTTTGGACCTACCCTTCTTGCTCGATTCGCGTCATACTCGCCAGCACTAATACGAGGAACTCCATGACTTCGCAAGAACAGCAGATGTTGCAAGGCCTTACGACCCGCGTCAACCAAACTGTCCTGCAGGATAAGGATCCGGAGGCCGAACAGTTCATCGGTCAGTCGCTGGGCCGGAATCCGGACGCGCTGTACATCCTGGCCCAGACCGTCCTGGTGCAGCAGTACGCGCTCGATCAGGCGAAAAAACAGTTGGATGAGCTTCGCCAACAGGCGCAGAACCCGCCAGCCCAACCGCAGAAACACACGAGCTTCCTCGGCAATCTTCTGGGGTTGAACGACGAGCCCACACACCCCGTGCCACCCCCGCCACAGCAGGCACCGTATGGACAGCCGCAGTATGCGTCTGTGCCCAATTATGGTCCAGGCTCTGGTCAGCCACAGTACGGGCAACCGCAGTATGGGCAGCCACAGTATGGGCAGCCGCAAGCGTCCGGACAGGGCAGCTTTCTTCGCTCTGCGATGCAGACCGCTACTGGTGTGGCCGCTGGGGCGTTGGCTTTTCAGGGTATCGAAAGCCTGATGCATGGCTTCGGCGGACACTCAGGCTCCGGCTTAGGCGATTTTGGCGGAGGCGGGGGCAGAGATGAGGTTGTAAATAATTACTATGGGGACTCTGCAGCAGGGCGCGGCGTTTCAGGTGATATCGAAGACCGTCGCAACGATGCCGGTTCCGATACCAGCCTGGCGGACAACGATCCCGACGACTTTGCCGATACTTCATCCGATACTGGCGTCGATACGTCGCTGGCCGACAACGACCCTGACGACTTCGGCTCAAGCGACGACAGCAACTCCTAACCGGCGGAAACGACGGGCGTGGCTGGATAAAACGCTGAGTCTTCTCGAAGGAAAATGTGATCTTCGCTCGAGGTCGGGCCATGCTGGCCGACCCGGAGCTTGAATTTAACCCTTGGGGATCACGGCTGCATGCTTCTCCACGCTTGCCGCCAACCTGGTGATTTAACACAGCCGTGCTTCTTCGGATGCAGCTACAAGTTATCCCGTTTCTGCTCTTTCCAAAGTTTCATGGTCGCCGGTCTCGCCACACGCGATAAATGCCCCAGGCGGCGGCGGTGCAGTTGTCGACGATGCGTCCGTCCAGCAGCATCTCTTCAAACTCCGGCACAGCTACCCGATGCAGGATGAGATCCGACTCCTCGGGGTCGGGCTGAGTGTCTCCGTGGGCGAGGTCTTCGGCGAGATAGATGTGGTGCAACTGGTTCATTACGCCGTAGGCAATCTGCAGATTGGTGAGGTGCGTCATACGCCCTGCGGTGAGACCGGTCTCTTCCTTCAATTCGCCGCGAGCCATGTCTTCAGGGACGACGTTGGGAGTCTCCCAGCCACCTTGTGGAAACTCCAGGAACCGGCCCATGACGGTGTATCGGAACTGCTCGATCAGGTAGACAAAATCGCCCTGAGACGTGCGCTCCAGCGGGATGATGATGCAGGCCGGATCCTTGTCGATGACGCCATAAATGCCGCGGACGCCGTTGGCACGCTCGATCACATCTTCGCGCACGGAGGTCCATCGGTTTCGGTAGACCTCGCGCGTGCTGATCGTTTTGATGACCACTGAGCCCGCCTTGCGTTATTGGATGGGCGACAAATAATCCAGATGGCTTCCACCATAAATTGTCACGGTTGCTTTCTGGTAAGCCGACGCCGGAGCAGTCATTATGTTTTCGACAAACATCTGGGGGTTGCGATCGTAGAGGGGGAACCAGCTTGATTGCACCTCGACCATCATGCGATGACCCTTGAGGAAGGTGTGGTCCGCGCCGTGGAGCGACCACTTGTACTCTTCGACTGTGCCCGTGGGGATGGGTTCGGGCTTCTCAAAGCTTTTGCGATAGCGGCCGCGGAAGATTTCGTCCACGATCATGGTCTCGGTGCCGGTGGGATCGACGTCGATGAGCTTGACGACCCAGTCGGCATCGGTGCCGGAGGTGGAGGCGAAGAGATCCGCCGTGACGTCGCCGGTTACGGTCATGTCTTTGTCGAGGACGGGACCTTTGAACTCGGCCAGGTCTTTGCGGCCATCCAGGAAGCGCTGATCTTCTACAAGCCACGTGCGCCAGAGCGAGCCGTCGCCATAGGTGGATTGGATGGGCCGATTGCGGTAGGGCACAGGGTTTGCGGGATCGGCGACGTAGGTTGCAATCTCTCTTCTGGACGCGGATTTTCTGCTGTCGTCCGCAGTGAGACTGCCGTTTGGTTGCAACGACAACTGCTCCTGGCGGAAGCCACTCTTCGGCGGCCAGACGTCATACCGTTCCCACTGGTTTGCGCCTGTGCGGAAGCTTGCTACACCCTTGAGATCGAAGCCACTTTTGCCCTTTAGATAGTGCTCGAAGAATGGAGCCTCGAAACGTGTGCGGTAATCCTGGGCGGTTTTTTCGCCGAACGTTAGCCTGCCGAACTTTCCACCCAGTGAGTCTCCGGGCTCTCGCGCCCAGCCGCCGTGATTCCACGGTCCGAGCACCATGAAGACTTCATGCTTTGCATCGTGTTTGTGGAGTGCCTCATACTCGGCCTGGGTGCCCCACATGTCTTCCTGATCCCACCAACCGCCGACTTCCAGCGTGGGGACTTCAACCTTCGTGAGGTGGTCCTCGACGGCCATGTCGCGCCAGAACTTCGTGTAGCTGGGCTGGGCGAGAAAGATCTTTGAAGTGGGCAGGCCTGCAATTTTAGCCACGCTTGCGGCCCCGGCAAAGTTCACGTTCTTCAGGAAGAAGTCATACTGATCCTGTTTCGACGAGACACGCACATCAGTCTTCTGCGCCTCAAGCTGCTGCACATAGTCGAAGCCGTAGGTCTCGCGAAATGCGCCGTTGTGGAAGAAGTCGTCGCCCTTCCAGATGTCGGTCATGGGCGCCTGGGGGGAGATCGCCTTCACTGCGGGATGCGCGTCAATGCCGGCCATGATGGCCAGAAAGCCGGGGTACGAGATTCCCAGCACCCCTACCTTGCCGGAGTTGTTCTGCATGTTCTTCAGCAGCCAATCAATGGTGTCCCGTGTGTCCGTCGTCTCATCCACGTCGGTCTTGGTGGTATGCGCGACGATGGGACGATTCATGACGAACTGACCTTCGCTCCCGTAGCGTCCGCGAATGTCTTCAAACACGAAGATGTAGCCGCTCTTTGCGAGTTCGGGCATTATTTTTGGAATGGCCGCCGCGGCGTATCCTTCCACTCCGTAGGGAGTTCGCTCCATCAGGAAGGGCAGGGGCTCACCGCTCTCTGAGCCGGCGGGTCGCAGGATGACCGCATGGAGTTTTACGCCATCGCGCGCAGGAATCATTGCTTCCGATCGAACATACTCGGTGGACTGCGACCATCCGCTGCCCACCATGCCGAGAACCACCACGATCAACCCAAGCGAACGAAGCATCTTCAAGCGAATTCCTCCAGTAGTGCAAATCCGAACGAAAGAGGAGGGGTAAGACCGAAGCCTATCCCCTCCTATCCCTGCTGTTGTTTCTGATTCTGGTTGCGGCCTGCTTTCGACTAACCCAGAGCCACCGGTTCCACGGGGATTGCCGTTGCATCGCACTTCCAGCCCTCGCGGCCATGCGTTCCATCGCAGAACGGACGCTTGCTGGAGAGCCCACAACGGCACAACGAAATCGCCGGCTTGCCGGTCAGATCCCACTCCTGGCCGTTCACATCCACCAACGAGATCGGTCCCTCAACGCGAAAAGGTCCATTCTGACGGACCGTAATCTTGACTGCCGGCGCTGCTGCCGGAACGACGCTCAAATCATCTGCCATAAAATCTCCTATGCCCTGCCAAGCCAGAATACCAGCCCGGTCAGCGGGCGAAGCGAACGACGATCTCAGTCCCCAGGGGCACCATGGAGCCCGGTGCCGGCGCCTGCTCCCGGGCCAGACCACTGCCGACAGGCTGAACGCGCAAACCTACAGCCCCAGCGCGCTCCACTACGGTTCGCAGCGACACGCCCTCGAAGCTTGGCACAGCGATGCGTGACCCCGCATCGACGACCACTCCATGCGCTGTTTCCTGGGCAATGGGCGCTACCTTTGGAGGCGCCAGCGCAGCCTTCACGTCAACCTGTGCATCGGGCATCACGGACGTTGTATCGCCCTTCGCATGGAACGCTTTCATGACGTTGTCTGACAGGGTGGATGAGACAGAGTTGTTAGAGGGCCTCTGCGCCTGCGACTCTGCCGCGACTGCGGACGAATCGCCCGGAACCTTGACCGGCGTACGCAAAGGATCATCGGCAGGCAGGCTGTTGACGTCCGCAAACATCGCGTTCAGGTCCGCACCACTTACCTCCGGCGAGCTGTCAAAGACATCCTTTTGCGATGCGGCCGCAATCATGTCCTTCTTCGTCCTGAGAGGCTGATCGTGCGGCACGCCGAGATACTCGAGTACCTGCTGCGCGACGCTCGCGAATACCGGAGCGCTCACCGCCGCACCGTACAAACTGCCTACGGTGGGGTTGTCAATGACGACTGCAACGGTAATCGCGGGGTTTGAAACTGGAGCCATGCCGGCAAAACTTGCTACGAGTTTTGTGTGGCTGTACGTGTGGGTTGCGACGTCGATCTTCTGCGCAGTTCCTGTCTTGCCGCCCGCGCTGTAGCCATTCAACGCCGCTGCCTTGCCGGTGCCCTCTACGACGATGCCGCGCATCATCTCGCGCATCTTGGCGGAGGTCAGTTCCTTGATCACGCGGCGTGAACCTTCAGGCAGCGTCGAGGGAAGCTGGCTTGCCGGATGGAATGCCGCTGGCTTGAGCCTGGCATCGCCCTTCATCTGATCCGTCGACTGCAGCAGCACGTGAGGCGGCATGTAGACGCCACCGTTCGCAATGGCCGAAACCATCGTCGCAAGCTGGACTGGCGTAACGCCGATCTCCTGTCCAATCGACATGGACAAGATGCTGGTTGAGCCCCACTTCTTGGGCGCGCGCAGGAGTCCACGCGTCTCCGCAGGTAGTTCCACTCCGGACCGTTCCCCGAATCCGAACGCCCGCATGTAGTCATAGAACTTCTGATTGCCGAGCTTCAGCGCCATCTTGGCAGCGCCTACGTCGCTCGAGTGCTCTAGTGCATATTGCACTGTTACACGGCCAAAGTGGTCGGTCTTATCGTCATGCAGAGTGCGGCCAAACATCGTCATCGCACCGTTCTGGCAATCGACGATATCCGTAGGCTCCACGCCCGCCGCGTCAATGGCAGCCGAGTATGTCAACAACTTGAAGGTAGAACCGGGCTCGTAGACATCGCTCACGGCCAGGTTTGTCAACACACTCGAGTCCATGTGCTTCGAATCGTTTGGATTGAACCTGGGGCTGACGGCAAGCGCGAGAATCTGGCCAGTGTGCGGGTCCTGCACGACGACTGTTCCGTGCAGCGCCTTGACCTTCGCCATCTGCGCATCCAGCGCCTGCTCGGCCATGTACTGAATATTTGCGTCGATCGACAAAACAAGATTTTCACCCGGCTGCGGCTCGTTGATCTCGCTGCCAAGCACGTGGCGTTTCGCATCCAGTGCCGTCATCATGTGCCCGGGCACGCCGTGCAACTCGTCGTCAAAACGCAGTTCCAGACCGCCGAGGCCGGCATCGTCTGAGCCGACGTAACCCAGCACCTGCGCCGCCAGTTCCTGATTCGGATAGAAACGCTTGAACTCCTTCTGGGTGTAAACACCATGCAGATTCAGTTCCCTGATCCGTTCAACGGTGTCTTTATCCAGCCTGCGGCCTACCCACGCAAAGCCGCGCGACGCATTGAAGCGCGCCAGCATCTGGTGCTCGCTCGTAAAGGTGTCTGTGGAGTCCGTGTGGACGATCTTTGCGAGCATCTCGGCGGCGTTCGCGCGATTCTCACCCAGTTCGCTCGGCACTGCGTAGACGGAGTCAACGAGCGTCGTCATGGCCAGCTCTTTGAGATTGCGGTCATACAGAACGCCGCGCCGAGGCGCTACTTCAAAGCCACCGGTCTGCTGCCGTGCCGCGCGATACACCCAGAGCTTGTGCTGATAAATCTGCAGCCACATCAACCGGCCGGCAATCATCAACGTCCATCCACAAAAAAACAGCGCCACGATTGCAAACCGCTTCCGCCGAATCGGTGCTGTCAGATTCTGCCGAGGTGGTGCTTGTCGTGGCGCCTGTCGCGTCTTCATTGCTCTACCTGATCCCCTGTCACTCCATTAGAGCTTAGTTTCCGACTGCGTGTCCCGGTTCGATCGAAGCCATGGCGGGAGCCTCCTGCCCGGGGAAGCCCTCGGTGCGGATCACCTGGCCGGGCTGTGGGACATCCAGGCCCAACTGGCGGGCGATCCTGTCGATACGGGCAGGCTCAGTCAACTGCGCTTCGGTCAGGCGAAGCTGCCGATTCTGCTCGCGCAACTGCTCCACCTGGGTCTTTTGCGCTTCGACCTTGTAGCCGATTTCGATGGCGGAGAAGTGCTGCCAGACATAGACCATGACCAGCGCGAAGAGGATGGTCATGACGAAGGAGAACATGCGCATCTCACGGCGGCGTTCTGGATCGTCCGCCTTGACGATGCGGCTGTTATCGATGTGCTTGGTGAAGAAGACTTCAGGCGTTGGACCCCGACGAGCGCGGCGCTGCAGCTCATACATCTCCCGGTTCCGCTCCGCCAGCGAGTCCGCCCGATTCCTCGGTGTTCCCGTCCCGACCATTCCCACACCCATCGTCATCGCCGCCATATTGCTACCCTCACTTTTCGGTTCCGACACCCTTGGCCCCGGCTCCTGCAATCAAACCTTTGCGTTCTATCCCCGCTTACCCTCCGCTTGTTACGATCCGGGCCGGGATCGCTAGTGGAGGAAGGGAAGTTTTGGTGCAAGATTGTCTTTCGCCTGAAAGCACGGTGGGACAACCCCGGCCCGATCCTTGCCATCTCCCCGGGGGTATGCACTGATAACGGTGCAACCAGTATAGGTACGGAGGACGGTCTAAATTTTTTACAAAACCAACAATCAAAGCTTTTGAGCAGCTCGCATCTTTGCGCTGCGTGACCGTGGGTTGCGCCGGCTTTCTTCATCCGTTGCTATAACCGGCTTCTTCGTCAAAACGTCCACCACCTTTGCGTCCTTGGCTGCCTTGAACGCATCCTTGACCAACCTGTCTTCCAGGCTATGGAAGCTGATCAAGACCAACCTTCCGCCGGGCTTTAGCAGCGATCCCGCGCTTTTGAGCAGCGATTGAATCTCTCCCAGCTCATTATTCACTCGAATCCGAAGTGCTTGAAAGGTCCGCGTTGCCGGATGAATCTTGTCGCCTTTCATTGATGGGGCCGCGGCCGATATGACTTGAGCTAATTCCGCTGTTGTCCGTATCGGCCGGGCCCGCACAATGGCTCTGGCGATTCTCCGCGACCTCCTTTCCTCTCCGAATTCGTAAATCAGGTCGGCGAGTTCGTTCTCGTCTTCCTGATTTACCACTTGCTCGGCCGTCTCTCCGGACCGCGTATCCATCCGCATGTCCAAAGGCCCTTCCGACCGAAAACTGAATCCTCTGTGCGCCTCATCGAGCTGCAGCGAACTGACTCCAAAGTCCGCCAGCAAGCCATCCAGGCTTCCCTTGGCGATGACATCGCCAGCTTCCGAGAAAGCCCGTGGCTCAAACACCACCTCCGGCATCTCGCTACCGAGTTCAGACTTCAGCTCGTCAAACCGCGCCTTGGCCTTCTCCATCGCCTCCGGGTCACGGTCAAAGCAGATCAGCTTGCCCTTACCGCCCAGCCTCTTCGCAATCGCGGAAGAGTGGCCGCCCAACCCCAGCGTCGCGTCCACATAGACGCCGCCAGGCCGCACATTCAAATACTCCAATGCTTCTTCTAAAAGAACCGGCACATGCTGCTGTTCAGCTTTGTGCTCCCCCTGGGGGGCAATCGCTTCACCTTCTGTACCTGGAACCCTGAGCCTCGGGCCTGTTCCAAAATCCTTGTTCCCTGAATCCTGCATCTACAACCCAAAATCTGCGAGTGCGCTCAACTCTTCGACCGTCAGCGGCTTTGCTTCGGGCTTGAACTGGTCATGGTTGACCACTTCAAGAATTCCCTGTTTGCCCAAAACCACAACTTCTCCTGTCACCTTTGCCTCTTCCCGCAACAACTGGGGCAGAAGCAGTCGGCCCTGCGTGTCCATCTTTGCAACCTGGCCGTAGTAGCTGGTCACGTCCAGAAAACGAATCCTTGCGGGATGGGTGGATGGCATTTTTTCGAGCGCCGCTTCCTTTTTCTCCCACTCTGCCATTGGGTAAAGCTGAGCCCGTTTGCCGTCCATGCTGGTGATGTAGAACTCTTGTTCTTCTGCGAGGTCGCGCTTGAAGTCCGCCGGCATCTTGAGCCGGCCCTTCTCGTCAACGCGTGTTGGGTGATTTCCCCGAAACATATTTTGCTCACCAGCGAACCAAAATCAGAAGTTCTGCAGCGTTGTGCCTTGGAGTACACTTTGGGCAGTTTGTGGATCAGGTGAAACCCTTTTGGTCCACTTTTGACCACTTCCGTCCACATCGTCTCGCCTCAGCAAGGGGAAGTAAAGCTCTAAATTGGGAATGGCTGTAGATACCGGTGGACCAAATGTGGAAAAAACAGCAGGTTGTGTGGTCCCTTAGTTCATACCCCACAGGTAGTGTTGACCCGATTGGTCCCCGCCCACCTCAAAGCTTGATCGGTCGCCGGGGTTCTGCTAAAGCGAAGTAAAAGCGAAAGCCGGGGGGGGGATTTCGCTGAATTGTTCCAGAATGGGATTTGAGAAGGTGACTGCAGATACCGAGATGAGCGTCGGCGGGATAGAAGGCTGGTTTGCAGCTGTGGGATCAGAGAAAGCCGGGATTTTAGGCGAGGCTAGCGGCGCGCTTCTTGCGCTTGAGTAGCCAAAGCAGATAGCCGAGAACCGCAAGATTCGCAGTCAGCAAGCCGAGGCGCAACATCGTCGGGTCGCGAATCAACTCCCACAGTTCCCAGGGCAGGAACATCACGGTCAGGCTCAGCGTCAGATACTCGGCCCAGACCTTTTCGAGCATCAGGCCGACACCTTCGGTAAGGGCCAGTGCGGAGTAGGTAAAGGTGCCGAATCCTATCTCGCGCAGCCGATGCACGTCGATGAGGTCCACCTTTGCGAGCATCAGGCTGACGACGCGGCCCTCGGGATCAAACCGCAGCGCAGTTGCAAGCCGCATGGCTTCATCACCAAGATCTTTGTGGAGCAGGTGCAGAGCGCCGAGGCCAATGCAGAAAAAGAAGATTGACTTCAGCAACTTGAAGACGCCAATGACCAGAAGGCCACGGTCGTGATGCGAAGGAACGTGAGCCTCCGCTGCTACAGACTGACTGCTGCCGCCGCCGCGTTCTTGTATTCGATCCTGAATAACGTGTTGTCCGATCGGTGCCTACTTCAATTGACTCCAGTATGGCCGGAAATGTCAACGCCACGGAAAAGCGAGGGGCCAACATTCACAGCGCACAAGTGCGAGCAGATGCAAGGCATGTGCCCTTGAACTCGAAGTGGGCTTCCTACATCATACGGAGGGTGCCAATCCAGTTGCATCGGGGCCGCGTAGTGAGATAGACCGCCTGATGTGAAGGCGAATGTAAAGAAGACGTGATCGAAAGATCCTAAAGGACTAATACCAATCATGAACTCCAAAAAGACCTTCCTCGCCTCCATGGCAGCCGCTGTTCTCGCAGTTTCCACCTTCTCGGTTTCCGCACAAATGAAGGACCCTGAAGTTGGTGGCGCCGCTATGTCCCCCACCAAGACCATTGTTGAGAACGCGGCCAACTCGCCGATTCACACGACTCTCGTTGCTGCCATCAAGGCGGGCGGCCTGGTCGACACGCTGAATTCCAAGGGCCCTTTCACTGTCTTCGCTCCGACCAACGATGCCTTCGCCAAGTTGCCTGCCGGCACCGTGGACACGCTGGTGAAGCCTGAGAACAAGGAAGCGCTGGACAAGATTCTTACCTACCACGTCGTACCGGGCCGCATAACCTCCAAGCAGCTCGTTGCCCTGATCAAGAAGAACCACGGCAAGTTCAAGGCGAAGACTGTCCAGGGCGAAGAGCTCACCTTCACCGTTGCTGGTGGAGTCGTCACGATCACCGACGCCAAGGGCGGTACCGCCACTGTGACGATCGCAGACGTATACCAGTCCAACGGCGTCATCCACGTCATCGACAGCGTGTTGATGCCTAGCTAGTTCTTGTTTTATCCCGCAACAGCCACTGGGCGCCCTCGAATACCGAGGGCGCCCAGTTTTCTTCATGCGATCGACGGTCGCGGGTTATGTTCCATCGGTCAGGTTTCGGGTATAACGTGATGGGAGATGCGTCATACATTTCAAGCTGAGCAATGGCTTCCCTACCCGATCGAACTGGTCTTCGCTTTTTTTGCCAATCCTGAGAATCTTCCACGGCTGATGCCGGCATGGCAGAAGGCGCGGATTGAAGAGGCAGCCTTTGCGCCTCCGCCACCACGCCCGAAAGGAATGGCTGCGCAGATGCCCCGCGGTGTCTTCGCGGGTGCCGGGACCAAGATGACGATCAGCTTCAGGCCGTTTCCTTTCTCGCCCATTCGCGTGCCATGGGATGCCGAGATTACGGAGTTCAGATGGAATGAAGGATTCTGCGACACCCAGCTACGCGGGCCGTTTGCGTACTGGCTTCATTGCCATCGTCTGATGCCCGAGATGCGCGACGGTAAGCCCGGCACGCTGCTGCGCGATGAAGTTGAATACGAGATGCACCTGGGCGCGCTGGGAGAGATTGGCGGGCGACTATTTGCGCCCCTGCAGTTTCGCAGCATCTTCAATTATCGACACAAGCGGACTGCGGAGCTGCTTCCACTGATGACGCGGTAAACCTGACTTTGAAAGAGATCTGATCCGAATGCATATCTCAGACGCGAGACATCAGCCTTCAGGATCTCTGCCGGTTCATTGAGTGATGCTTTACCGTGCAGCCAGACGAGCTTCGAGCAAGGCTTTGAGTAGTGGTTCAGCTTTCAACTGCGCGCCTTCAGCGGTGAGCCCATACTTGCGTCGGAGGTCGTCCTGCTTGCCATGCTCAATGAATGAATCCGGCCAGCCAACGCGCACCAGCGGCACCACAAGACCGAGATCATTCACGCACTCCAGCACCGCAGAGCCGAAGCCGCCTGCGAGTACGTGGTCTTCAAGCGTGATCAGCAGGCCACACTTCAAGCCGTACTGGTGGACGCACTCGCTATCGATCGGCTTGGCGAACCGCGGATCGATCAGCGCCACACTGAATCCCTGCGCTTCGAGCAGACGCGAAAGTTTCTCCCCTTCCGCCATCAACGCGCCCAGAGCGAAGATGGCGACATCTGAACCATCGCGCAGCACCTCTGCCTTGCCAATCGGAATAGCGACCGGCTTCTCCTTGACGACGGAGGCAGGTCCGGTCCCGCGTGGGTAACGAATCGCCGAGGGACCATCACGCAGCGCAGCCGTGTACATCATGTCGGCGAGCGCGTCTTCATCCCTTGGGACCATGTGGATGATGTTGGGAATGCCGCGGAGGTAGCTGATGTCGAAGAGTCCATGGTGCGTCGGGCCGTCGTCTCCGCTTAGTCCGCCGCGATCCATGCAGAAGACGACCGGCAGGTTCTGCAGGCACACGTCGTGGACTATCTGGTCGAAGGCGCGCTGGAGGAATGTGGAGTAGATGGCGCAGAAAGGTTTGTAACCCTTCGTCGCCATACCCGCGGCAAAGATCACGGCATGCTCTTCGGCAATGCCCACGTCGAAATATCGTGTCGGGTGATGCGGACGGAAGAGATCCAGTGCCGTGCCGTTTGGCATCGCAGCCGTAATGGCTACGATTTTGTCGTTGTCATTGGCCAGTTTGGTGAGAGTCTCGGCGAAGATCTCCGAGTAGGTTTTCTGCCCCGCGACCTTGGTTTCACCCGTCTCGGGATCGTAGGGCCCGAGGCCATGAAACTTCTTTTGGCCTTCGATTGCAGGTTGAAAACCACGGCCTTTCTGTGTGATGGCGTGAAGCACGACAGGCTTGTTCTGGGTCTTGAGGAAGGTAAATGTCTCGATAAGCAGTTGCAGGTTGTGGCCGTCAATGGGGCCAAAGTAGCTCAGGCCAAATTCCTCAAAGATCATTCCGCGTCCGACGATCCCTTTGGCCGCTTCTTCTGCCTTGCGAGCCACGTGCAGAGCAGCTTTGCCGCCGAAGCGCTCGACGAGGCTTGCCGCCTTGTCATGCAGGCTGTTGTAGGTGGAATTGGTGGCGATCTTGTGGAAGTACTCGGCGATGGCCCCGACGTTCTTGTCGATGGACCACTCGTTATCGTTGAGCACGATGATGAGTCGCTTGGTCTGGGCGGCGACGTTGTTCAAGGCCTCAAACGAGATGCCGTTGGTGAAGGCCGCGTCACCGGCGAGTGCAACGATGTGTTCCGTGCCGCCGGACATATCGCGGGCGACGGCCATACCCAACGCTGCGCTGAGCGCGGTCCCGGCGTGCCCTGCGCCGTAGCTGTCGTGCTTACTTTCCGTGCGGAGCATGAAGCCGTTCAACCCGTCGGGCTGGCGAATGGTGTGGAACTGCTTCTCACGTCCGGTCAGCAACTTATGGACATACGCCTGATGGCTGACGTCAAAGATGAAGCTATCGGTCGGCGTATCGAAGACGTAGTGCATCGCAATCGTCAGTTCAACGACGCCAAGGTTGGGGCCGATATGGCCACCGGTCTTGGCTACGCTCTGGATAAGGCGAGCGCGAATCTCAGCGGCAAGCTCCGTAAGCTGCGGAATCGTAAGCTTCTTGACGTCAGCGGGCGAGTTGATGCTTTCTAGAATATTGTTCATGCCATTCCGTGGAACACAAACCCTAAGTATACGACGCGCGTTTCTTCCGAACGTATTCTGCGCGATCTAACGATACAGGCGGCGGCGGGAAGATTGACTGGCTGGAAGCTAATCTGGAGGTTGGCTACTCGGCCATGCCTTCGATAACGATGTCACTGGGGAACTCTGCGCCGAACTCCCCTTCCCACCTTGCGACGACGGCACTTGCAAGGCAATTACCGACAACATTGATCATCGTACGCCCCATATCCATCAACGCGTCGATGCCGAGGATAACAAATATCGGTTCCGTTGGCAGGCGGAATGTCGCGGCCGTTGCGAGCAGAACGACAAGCGTTGCACGCGGGACGCCCGCTACACCCTTACTGGTCAGGATGAGCGTTCCCATCATCATTGCCTGCTCGCCCCAACCCATCTGTATACCCGCCGCCTGCGCGACAAACACGCTCGCAAGCGCGAGGTAGAGCGTTGAGCCATCGAGGTTGAAACTGTAGCCGGCGGGGATGACGAAAGCCACAATGCGTCGGGGCACCCCGAGCGCTTCCATTGCCTCCATCGCGCGCGGCAAAGCAGCCTCGCTGGTTGCAGTAGCAAAGGCAATCGTTGCAGGTTCGGCGACAGCTTGCAGGAAACGCTTCAACGGTACCCCGGCAATCCATGCCACAGGAAGCAGGACCAGCAGAGCAAACGCTGCCAGGGCACCGTAGAGGGTTAGCAGGAGCTTGCCAAGATTGACGAGGACGCCCAGTCCCATATGCCCGACGGTGAACGCCATTGCAGCACCCACGCCGATCGGCGCCAAGTACATGACGACGTTTGTGAACTTGAACATGACTTCGCTCAGGCTCTCTGTCAGGCGCATAATGGGGGCGCGTTTCGCCTCGCTTAGACAAGCGAGCGCGATGCCGAACAAAACTGCAAATACAGCCACTTGCAGGATCTGCCCTTCGGCTATCGACTTGGCGATGTTCTCTGGAAAGACATGCAACAGGAAGTCATCCCAATGGGTTGGCGCGACCTTGGCCAGAGTCTCCGTCGTACCCGCAGCGAGGGGGAGGGCCAGGCCTACGCCAGCCTTCGAGATGTTGATTGCCACAAGCCCGATCACGAGCGCGAGTGTAGTCAGCACCTCAAAGTAGACGATGCTCTTGATGCCCATGCGGCCGACCGACTTGAGATCGCCATGTCCCGCAATACCCGTGATCAGCGTGGCCAGGATGAGGGGCGCCACGATCGTCTTGATCAGGCGCAGAAAGATATCGGAGAAGACGCGCAGGTTGACAGCGAAGGCCGGGGCATCGAAACCAATCTCCGCACCCGCCACCATCGCGACAAAGATCCACGGCGTCAACGTGCGGCGGCGTACCGCGTAGGCAGCCAGAACGGCGATCCCAAGCCAGCGCATGGCGACCATCGGCACAGGACCATGGCCACCCTGACCGCGCGAAAACACGACGCCCAGCGCGAAGAGGAGAGCAAACGCGCCAAGGAGGATTCGATCGACCTGGAGCTTTGTTTGGGGAGAAGGCATTCCGTTGGAGGATATCAGGTGACGACAGCAGTCGGCTCCAAAAGGCCTTCTGGAAGAGCCTGCTGGTTTGCTAAACTCGCCACACAATGAAGATACAGATCGCCTTGCTGCTTCTCGTCGGCTCCGTTGCGGCGCCCATCGTGTCTTCCGCCCAGTACCAGCCCCACTCGCGCGACAAGCAGATTCATGACGCGGATACGCTGGCCTGGTGGCACACGACGGAGGATCTTTCCAGCGACAAGATGGAAGGCCGTGATACCGGCTCAGCCGCCTATCAGCGCGCCGCGAATTATGTGGCGAACCGCTTCCAGCAGGCTGGATTGAAGCCCGCGGGTGATCATGGAACATACTTCCAGACCGTGCCCATGCATGAGGTCTCGGTGGACTCCGCAGGCACCAGCTTTACCCTGCGTCGCGATGCGGGCGGTGAGGTGCCCATTGAGTTTCTGCAGCAAATTACGATCGCTCCGGCTGCGAATCTGCCCGCACAAATTGAAGCTTCGCTGATCTTCCGAGGCTACTGCGGCAAAGACGTTATGAATCAGATTGAAGGCAAGATCGTCATCTGCTTCGGCACCCAGCGGGCTGGGCTTCCGACAGGGGCGGAGCGCATTGCGGCTGCCCGTGCAGGCCATGCAGTCGGCCTTATCAACGTGGACGACCCTTACTTCTCGATCGAGCCTCCGCGCTGGCCCTCGGCCTACGCTCGCAGCGTTGCGCTGGGCGCGAAGCCGGAAGCGAGCGCCGGCGAGCCGCTCCTGCTGATGCGCTTGAGCGCCACGGTCTTCCCCGCATTGATCGAAGGATCCGGCAAGGATGCAGCGATGGTGCTCTCGACCGGCGGCAACAAGGGACCACTCCGGTCCTTCGACATTCCCGCGAAGATGCGTGTGCGCCTGCACTTGTCTGAGAAGAGCTACAGTTCGCCCAATATTCTGGCGGTCCTGCCCGGCAGCGATCCCAAACCTGCCAGCGAATACGTGGTCCTAGCCGCGCACCTTGACGGCTACGGCTATGGAACGCCGGTGCTTGGCGACAATCTCTACAACGGCGCGCTCGACGATGCAGCCTACGCCGCCCTACTTATCCAGTTCGCGGACGACCTTCATCGCGACCACCGCACCCTTCAGCGCTCGGTCCTGTTCTGCGCCTTTACGGGCGAGGAAAAAGGCCTACTCGGCGCCAATTACTTTGTCGATCATCCGACCGTGCCTATTGCGCAAATGGCTGCCGACATCAATCTGGATCAGCTTCGCCCACTCTTCCCGCTTCATCTTCTGACCGCACTTGCCATCGACGACACCACGCTTGGCGCTACGGCGAGACAAGTGGGCGCGACCCTGGGTATCGCGATGCGTGCCGATCTTGAGCCGGAGCGCGGTCTCCTCCGACGCGCCGACCACTATCCATTTCTACGCGTTGGCGTCCCGGCCATCGGCTTCATTTTTGGCTATGAGCCGGGCACAGAAGCAGAAAAGCGTTACCGGGAGTGGTACCAGGTCCGCTATCACCGCCCGCAGGATGACCTGACCCAGCCCATGGACTTCGACGCAGCCGCGAAGTTCAATTCGTTCTTCTACAAAATGGCCGAAACCATCGCCAACGATGCCGTCCGCCCATCCTTTACGCCCAACAGCACGTTGGCGAAGAGGCCTTGACAACCGAGTCCGGCGGTTTCGGCACGCGATCTTTTGCTAGCATCCTGTTATGGATGTGCGTCGAAGCCTGGTCCTCTCACTCGTCTTTTTCTCCTGTTGCGCGAACAGCGCCCGCGCCCAGACACCGGGCGTGATTCCGGGTACTGCGGACCTGCAATCCTCGCCCTACAAACTCATCACGCCGGTCAATCAGCCGACGATCAGCCCCGGCGCGGTGCAACTGATGGAGCTTGAGGGCCGGTTTGCGCAAGCGGTCGCGGAAGGTGGCGGCAAGGTGTTCGCGACGTGGTTTGCGGATGATGCCGTCGTCCTGAACAATGGCAAACCCGCCATCCTTGGGCGCGGCGCCATCGCCACCGAGGCAAACTGGGATCCCAAGCAATACTCTCTCAGCTGGACTCCGCAAGGCGCACAGATGGGGCCATCCAACGATATGGGCTTTACCTGGGGCCGCTACGAGGGCCATGCCAACGATGCGACGGGGCAACCCGTCGTCACGACCGGCCGCTACATCACTATCTGGAAGAAGACAGCAGATGGAAGCTGGAAGGTGGCCATGGATGCAAGTGCCAACGAGCCAGCGGGGGCCGGCGACTGTTGCGCCCTGCCCAAGCCATAACTGTCTACAGTGACCCATCAAAGGCCTGTGGGTTTCCCGCTAATTTTTAAATGTTTGCTGGCGCACCACAATATTTGCTGGCGCACCATGTCGTTTGCTGGCGCACCATGTCGTGCACTCCCTTTCGTAACTTTTTCTTGGAGAATCGGTTCCAGGAGGCTTGTAAAACACTGGCGGCTCAGCGGATACGTCTAAAGGGGGAGAGTCAATTGGGGCCCGCAAAGCCTAACCTTTTTACTACGAATGAATAGTCTCAACAACGAGGAGATGTTACGTCTCGCTGCTCTCGAGCAGTATGAAGAAGCGTTCCATGTCGAGTCCGACCCGGCCATCGACGATATCGTCGCGTTAGCCGCACAGATCTGTAACACCCCCATGGCGGCGATCTCGCTCACCGGGCCGGATGCGATTCATTTTCAGTCGCGTTTCGGCCCGGGGCCCTCGCGTCTGCCGCGCGGCATCATGCCCTGCGAATCATGCGTACTTGGGGACTCAGTCTACGAGATCACGGACGCGCGATACCACAAGGACTTTCGACCGGACGGCATCATGATTGCCGGGCGCGCCTACCGCTTTTATGCCGGCGCGCCGCTAACGACTCCTTCCGGCGATAATATCGGCACGCTGTTCGTTCAGGACTCTGTCCCCCATACCCTGAGCGAGAAGCAGAAGGGCGCGCTCCTGACCCTGAGCCACCAGGTCGTCATCTGCCTGGAACTCAACGCTCATGCCCGCTCAATGGAACTGGAGGGACGGGTCCGCCAACGGGTCGAATCGGCCCTGACGGTCGAACGCAACTTCGTGGCCACCGTTCTCGATACCGTCGGTGCGCTGGTTGCCGTCTTCGATACAGCGGGTCGTATCGTCCGGTTCAATCGTGCCTGCGAGCAGGTCTCGGGGTACGAGGCAGCGTCGCTGGTCGGCTCTTATCTGTGGGAGAAACTCATTCCGCAAGGCGATATTCCCGAGGCCATCGCCAGCTTTGAACATCTGCGCAGTGGAAAATTTCCAGCCAACTTTGAAAACTTCTGGCTTCACCGTGACGGTTCCCTGAAACGCATCGCCTGGTCGGCCACCGCACTCATCGACCCGCAGGGCCAGACCAACTTCATTATCGCCACGGGTATCGACGTCACCGTCCAGCGCGAGGCGGAAGCCACCTTGCGCGAGAGCGAAGCGCGCTACCGGCAGCTCGTCGAAGGCTCGCTCGGAATGGTTTGCACTCACGATCTTTCCGGCATGCTGATATCCGTCAATAAACATGGAGCCGAGAGCCTGGGCCGCACCGTCGAAGAGATGACCGGAAAAAACCTCAGGACCTTCATGCCTCCTGACAGGATCCGCGGATTCGACTCGTATCTGCGGGAGATGGCCCATACAGGCGAGGCCCAGGGCAGGCTGCACATCTCCCACAAAGACGGCGACCTGCGTGTCATCGCTTTCCGCAACAAGCTTATCGAGCTGGACGACCGCGAGACTTACGTGCTGGGTTTCGGCATCGACATCTCGGAACAGGTTCGCGCGGAAGAAAAGCTGCGGACTCTGATCCACCAGAGCAACTCTATCCTGGAGTCGGTGGGAGATGGCATCTACGGCGTCGATCTCGCCGGCCGCGTCACGTTTATCAACCCGGCCGCCTCACAGATGCTTGGATTCAAGGCAAATGAGCTGCTTGGCGAGAAGCTTCACCACCTGATTCACCACACCCGCCCCGATGGCTCTCATTACCCGGCACGCGAATGTGCGGTAGGCAATACAGTCTCTAACCTGGATACGGTGCGCGTTTCAAACGAGGTCTTCTGGCGCAAGGACGGCACCAGCTTCCCCGTCGAGTATGTTGCTCGGCCGCAGATTGACTCGGGCGAAAGCCGCGACGGGTCCAGCAGCAAGCCCATCGGCGTCGTCGTTGCCTTTACGGACACGACCGAACGCCGCGCGCTGGACAGGATGAAGGATGAGTTTATCTCCACGGTGTCGCACGAACTGCGCACTCCGCTTACAAGCATGCGGGCGGCGCTGGGACTCGTTACCGGGGGCGCACTTTCTGCACGGCCGGAGAAGATGCAGCAGATGCTGGAGATGGCCATCGGCAACACCGACCGGCTGATCAAGCTCGTCAACGACATTCTGGACATTGAGCGGATCGGCAGCGGCAATGCGGAGTTGCATTCCATGATGTGTTCCGCCGAAGCATTACTTGAACGCGCTTCCAGCCTGCAGCAGGCGGCAACGATAAAAGGAAATGTTCATTTCAAAATTGAGGCCAACGAAGTCCAGGTCTGGGGCGACCCCGACCGGCTCCTGCAGGCGATCGGCAATCTGATTTCGAACGCAATTAAATTTTCACCTCTGGGCGGGGAGATCATCCTTAGCGCCCAGTTGCTGGACGAGCATGAAGCGCGCTTCGACGTCCACGATCAGGGGCGCGGCATTCCCGAAGATAAGCTTGAGTCGATCTTTGAACGATTCCAGCAGGTCGATGCTTCGGACTCCCGAGCCATGGGGGGGACGGGGCTGGGCCTGGCTATCTGCCGTAGTATCATCACGCAGCATGGCGGACGCATCTGGGCGTCCAGCCCTCCGAAGGAAGGTACAACCTTCCATTTCACGCTGCCCACACGCCCCAGCGGACACCTCCGGTAGCTTTGGCGGCATGCGGACGAGATCAGCCACTTTCCTTTTAGCCCTGTTTCTGTTACAAATGCGAGAGACCGAGGGGCTGAAAGAGCTCCGACGGGCGGCTGCGTGTGCGCCGTAACCTGTTTCAATAGACAAGTGGGTTTGATTGCGATGGCGAAGGCGATGTGGAACGGCCAGATTCTGGCTGAAAGCGATGTAACGGAAACAGTCGAAGGCAACGTCTACTTCCCTGACGAGTCGGTAGATCGCCAATACTTGAGGCCAAGTTCCACGACCTCCAGTTGCCCTTGGAAGGGCCAGGCACGCTACTACACCCTACTGGTCGACGGTCAGGAAAATCCGGATGCCGCCTGGTACTACCCTGATCCGAAGCCCGCCGCGCGCAACGTAAAGCACCATATCGCTTTCTGGCGCGGTGTCGAGATTACGAGCTAGACAGCGTGGCTTTTGCTACGATGCGACGCGCCTGAGCGACGGTTTTTGGGGACACGTCGCTGCTAATATGCCTGCGCCTGATCCACCGGCAACCGAACCTGGAAGCACGTCGCACCTGGTTTCGACTCAACTCTCAAAAGACCAGACAGCTTGCTGACGATCCTTTGTGCCGTGTCGAGCCCGAGGCCTAAACCGCTGCCTGGAGCCTTGGTGGTGAAAAACGGCTCGAATATCCTGCTCTGGAGGTTCTGCGGAATTCCCGGGCCGGAGTCCCAGACTTCTACAAGAGCCATTTGCCCGGTCAATTTTGTCTTTAGTTTCAGCAGGCCGCCTGCTGGCATCGCATCCAGCGCGTTCTCGATCAGAACTGTCCAGACCTGGTTCAACTCGCCACCATAGGCGCTGATGTTTGGAAGATCACGATCGAAGTCTGTCTCCAACTCAATATTCGCCAGCCGCGACCCGAACATTGCGAGCGTTACCTCCAGCGACTGCGCCAGATCGACGTCCTGGATCGGCGCCTGATCCATGTACGAGTAGTCCTTGATGGCGGAAATGAGGTCGAAGATGCGAGCCGTCGACATCATGATCGTCTCGGCCATCCGCTCCACGCGCAATGAACTTGCGAAGGTCGCCATCGCAGGCGCCAGGACTTCATCGGGAAACGCCTGCGAAAACTCGTCCAGTTGGCTCAGCGGGAAGCGCGTCTCGGCGATCGTTGGTGCGATCTCCCAGGCGTTTGGAATATTGTGCTTCTCAAGCCAGGCCAGAACCCCGGCCTCGCGATCGACCGCCGCCAGCGGATTTGCGTCAGCCCCTTGCGGTTCATCCTGGCACGCAACATAGTTAGCCATCTCGGTGCGTGTACGTTCCACCCAGCTCTGCAGGTTGTCGCGGACCTCGGGCGCGACGCTCAAGCCACCCAGCGCGTATTTACGGTCGCCGTAGGCACGCAACTCCCCAAACAGCGAGGCGGCCGACCGTTGCGCTGCGGATGCAGGGTTATTCATCTCGTGCGCGAGATTCGCCGCCAGCTTACCCAACGCAGCCAGCTTCTCTGCCTGTTGTTCCATGCGGGTGACCTCACGCACGCGGTCCAGCAGGACTGAGACGCAGCGCTGTCCCATCGATGGAATTGCCTCCAACATCGCAGGAAACAGGTCTTCGTGGATATCCAGCGCCCAGGCTGGACCCACGCTGTAGCCATCGCCACCGTAGGTTTTCATGCGCGAGAAAGGCAGTTTGCCCGTCATCTGTCCGGCGCGTCCGATGAAGAAGTTCATGGGGCCGGAGTGCCAGCGGCGCACATGAATCTCGCCCGTAAGCAGGAAATTCAGGTGGCGGGCCGGCATGCCCTCGCGAAACACGACGGTTCCGGTGTCTCCGCGACGCTCAGTCCCATGGCTTGCCAGCCATTCGAACTCAGCATCCGTCAGTCCGTCCAGCAAACTGATCGACTGCAGCGCCGCGACGATCTCGGGTAATGGTGTGGCTGTCGCGGGTGCAGCAGCATCCGGGGCAACGGGAGAGGAGGTAGACCCAGTGGTCGCTTGCGTTGCAGTCATCGTCTTATGATGCTCCTCTCTGCCCGGCACGGCAATTTCATTTTGTTAAGAGAGCTGCGCCCACGGGACTCGTTTAGAGACCGTGAGCGCAGCCAGCCGGGCTAAGCCTTCACGACGGCACCGTCCTTGATCTTGACCGGGTCCAGGAAAGGCATGCCTGCGCGCAGCGTCGCGCCGACGGTCTCGATCGAGTCATCCGCCTCGGCCTTGCGGAACTTTGCAAATTCGTGGCGGCCGGTCTCGTTTTCTTCGATGAAGCGCCTGGCGAAGGTGCCGTCCTTGATGTCGGCGAGGATGCCCTTCATGGCCTTCTTCGTTTCGTCGGTGACGATGCGCGACTGGGCGAGGTAGCCGCCCCACTCTGCGGTGTCGGAGATGGAATGGTTCATGTACTCCAAGCCGCCACGGTACATGAGGTCGACGATGAGCTTGAGTTCGTGAAGGCACTCGAAGTAGGCCAGTTCAGGCTGGTAGCCAGCCTCAACCAAGGTGTGGAAGCCAGCTTTGACCAAGGCCGCAGTGCCTCCGCAGAGGACAGCCTGCTCGCCGAAGAGGTCGGTTTCTGTCTCTTCCGTGAAGGTCGTTTCGAGCACTCCGGCGCGGGTGCAGCCGATGCCCTTGGCGTAAGAGAGCGCCAGCGCCATTGCCGTACCCGAAGCATCCTGCTCTACAGCTACGAGCGCGGGTACTCCGCCACCTTCTGTAAATACCTCGCGGACGCGGTGGCCGGGAGCCTTGGGGGCGGCCATGGAGACGTCGACGCCAGCCGGAGGCGTGATGGTGCGGAAGCGGATGTTGAAGCCGTGGGCAAACATGAGGGTAACGTTTGGCTTCATGTTCGGGGCGATCTCGGCGTGATAAACCTTGGCGGCGGTCTGGTCAGGCGTCAGGTTCATGATGACGTCGGCCCACCTGGAGACCTCGGCGACGGAGCCTACGAAGAGGCCGGCGCCGCGCGCGCGCTCGACGTTTTTCGAGCTTTCACGGAGGCCGACGCGGACGTCGACGCCGGAATCTTTGAGGTTGAGGGCGTGCGCGTGGCCCTGCGAGCCGTAGCCGATGATGGCGACTTTTTTTGCCTGGATAAGGGTGAGGTCAGCGTCTGCGTCGTGGTAGGTCTTTACCATTATTTTTTTGTCCTTTTGCAGGTGGGGGTATCCCCTGGAGTTTGTTTTGAAGAATGAGCAATATGGAACTTGAGTCTGGACCCGAGAGGTCCTGAGTGATGCATGGGGTTGAGGTTTATCGTGAGCGCTATTGCTCCTCTTCGTGGACGTCCAGAAACTCGTTGGGGAGTATTTCCTCTCTGGAGAGTGGTTCAACTTCATCCCAGGTCTCAGAGGCGAGACCCGGGGCACCCGGCTCCGCGGTGGTGCCGAGAGCTTTGAGGACGCGGCTGGTGTGGTGGCCGCGGCGCATCGCCATGCGTCCGGTGCGGGAGGTCTCGAGAATGGTGTAGCCGCTTTCCGTGATGACCTGGACGAGGCCCTCGATCTTGCTGGAGCTGCCCGTCATCTCCAACATGATGGACTCCGGGGCCAGGTCCACGACGCGGGCTCGAAAGACATTGGCGAGCTCGAAGATCTGGCTGCGCGAGTGGGTGCCATGGGGTGAGCTCGGACTGGCTGCTACTTTGATGAGGCAAAGCTCGCGAATGACGGCTTCGGAGCGGCCGACCTCGTCCACGTCCACTGTCGTCTCCAGCTTGTAGAGCGAGGCGCGGATACGATGTGCGGCATGCTCTGGCGCTTCGCAGACGATGGTCATACGCGAGGTGTCGGGGCGCTCCGATTCGCCGACCGTCAGCGAGACGATATTGATGTTGAGGCGGCGGAAGAGCGACGCAACCCGGGTGAGGACGCCGGGCTTGTCTTGAACGAGGGCTACAAAGGTGTGAAGCATAGTGATCCGCCTGTCAGAAACGTTTGAAGGGGAGAAATTTGCCGCTCATGGCGATCTTTACGCGGTCGCCTTTGGGGTCCGGCTCGCGCTCGATGGACATGTTGAAGTCAATGGCGCTCATGATGCCGTGGCCGAACTCTTCTTCAATGAGCTGCTTCCAGGTTGGTCCGTAGTTCTGGACGAGCTCGTAGAAACGGTAGATGAGGGGATCGGTGGGGGGCATGATGCCACTGGCGCCGCGGCTCGGTATCTCTGTCAGCAAGGCGGTATCTGCAGAGTCGAGTTCGAAGAGCGTGGCCGCTTTCTCCGCTTCTTCAGTGCTGAGCGGAAATTCGCCAAGCAGCGCGGCGGTGTAGACGACGACCGAGTTGTTGCCGAGGGTAGAGGCGATGTTCGACCACTTGAGGCCGAGCCTGCGTTTGGCGGCGAGGATCTTCTGGGTTAGTGCGGCGCGTTCGGTCATGATCTTTCCTTTCTATTTTCAAAACTGTAATTTTCAAGACTGTAAAGAATGTGTTGACGATATGGATGGTCGGCGGGAACACGAGGATGTTCGAAGGTGAATTCGGGGCGGTATGTCATGCCGAGTTTTACCATGACTCGGCGGGATGCGGTGTTGGTTGGGACCGTGACGGCGACCAGGTCCGGGAGATTGAGAGCGTTGAAGGCGTGGTGGATGATGGCGGTGGCGCCCTCGGTGGCAAGGCCGCGGCCCTGGGCGGCGGAGGTCAGGCGCCAACCGATTTCTACTCTCGGCTGCGGGAGGTTGGGGACGAGATCACGCATGATTTGCATGCCGATCGTGCCGACGAACGTTTGAGTGCCAAGGTCGATGGCGGCGAGGAAGGAGAAGCCGTCGCGGGCGAGAGTGGCGGCGTAGCGGTCGATGGCTTCGTCGGATTGGGCGCGAGTCAAGGGGGAGGCGAAGAAATGCATGACGGCCGCGTCGGCGTTCATCGCGGCGAAGGCGGCTCGGTCTTCGTCGCGCCAGGGACGGAGGAGCAGGCGAGGGGTTTCGAGTTGGAGGGGAGTGGTCAATTTTTTGTGGAGGTGGCCGTGGGTGTTGGGTCGGAGTCCCAGAGATGGGTTTCGGTGCCGTCGGGATGGTGGAGCACGGCGTCTTCCCACTGGGGGTTCTTGTAGGCGCCGAGAGTGTAGTCACCCGCGCCGTGGTAGGCGGCGGTGCAGGGCAGGTGGCCCACGATGAATTTTTCAGCGGCGCACTTGCTGCCACGGTAGACGTGGAACCAGATGGTTGGCTGGCGGGCGTCGATGAACTTTTGCGGGAGATGGAGGGTGCCAAAGGTTTGGTTGTGGGCGGCGTCGCGGAACTGCCAGAGGATGGCGGAGATCTCGTCGTCGGTGGCGTTTTCTTTGGTGGTGAAGGTCAGGGTGTCGTTGTCCTGATGGAAGAGTTTGATGGCGGGTGGAGGGACGGTGGGCCGGGGTGGATAGTGATAGGTGATCGGTTGGGCGGCGGGTTTCGCGGAGATTGGGGCAGGGGCAGGTTTGCAGCCAGTGACCGTGAACGCGAGGGCAGCGGACATGGGGATGGTAAGCGTTTTTATTTGGGCTTTCAGTCCCTGGACGAACAGCATCTACTCATCCTCCGCGGTTTCGAGGAGGGGGTCGTGGACGGGGCGGCGGACCATCTCGTGGAGGGCGGCGCCGGGGGCGATCATGGGGTAGACGCCGTCTTCTTTTTCTACCTGGAAGTTGATCAGGAAGGCCTTGCCGGAGGTGCGGGCGCGGGTGACGGTGGGAGTTACGTCGGGACGCCTGCTGACCGTGGCGCCAGCGATGCCGTGGGCGTCGGCGAGTTTGACAAAGTCCGGGCTGAGGAGGGGGGAGGCACTGTAATTTTTTTCGTAGAACGCTTCCTGCCATTGGCGAACCATGCCGAGGAAGCCGTTGTTGATGACGGCGATGTTGATGGCCAGGCCTTCCTGGACGATGGTGGAGAGTTCAGATGCGGTCATCTGGAAGCCGCCGTCGCCGGCGATGACCCAGACGTCTTTTTCCGGGCATGCGGCTTTCGCGCCGATCGCCGCAGGAAGCGCGAAGCCCATGGTGCCCAGGCCGCCGGAGGTGACGAGCGAGCGGGGGGCTTCATGCTTGAAGTACTGGGCCTCCCACATCTGATGCTGGCCTACGTCGGTGACGATGATGGTTTGGTGTTCGCGGCCGGCGGCTACGGCTTCGCGCCAGATGTCGTTGATGACGTGCGCGGCGTAGAGATGGCCGTTGTCGGGCAGGTTGACGATATCGCGGACCGCGGCGGTGCCTTTGGAGGATTTGATCTCGCGCAGCCAGGAGGAGTTTGCGGATACCCCTTCATCGCGATGAGACTGCGATGAATGGGAGTGAGCGGCACTCGTGGTCAAGGGAAGAAGGGTTTGCAGGACAGATTTCAGATCACCGATGAGGGCTACGTCGGCCCGGACATTTTTATTGATCTCGGAGGGGTCGATGTCGATGTGGAGCTTCTTGGCATTGGGGGCATAGCGGGCGAGATTGCCGGTGACGCGGTCGTCGAAGCGCATGCCAAAAGCGAGGAGGAGGTCGGCGTTCTGGATGGCGTTGTTGACCCACGACTCGCCGTGCATGCCCATCATGCCGAGCGACAACGGGTGCGCGGCGGGGATGGCGCCAAGGCCAAGGAGGGTGCTGGCGATGGGGATGCCCAGAGCTTCGGCGAAGGCGAGAACTTCACGCTCAGCGCCGGACTGGGTGATGCCGTGACCCGCGAGGATGAGGGGCTTTTTAGATTGGCTGATGAGCGCGACCGCTTCGCGGATGGAAGAGGATTCAGCACGAAGCATGGGGTGCGGGCGCGCTTCGGCGGGGGCGGCATCCTCAAAGGAGAAGGCGGCGGTTGCCTGCTGGGCGTCCTTGGTTATGTCCACGAGCACAGGGCCGGGGCGTCCGGAACGTGCGATCTGAAAGGCGAGTCGCACGGCAGAAGCGATGTCTTCCGCGCGCGTGACCAGGAAGTTGTGCTTGGTGATGGGAAGGGTAATGCCGGTGATGTCGACTTCCTGGAAGGCGTCGGAGCCGAGGACCTTGGAGGACACCTGGCCGGTGATCGCGACCATGGGGATTGAGTCCAGCATGGCGGTGGCGATGCCCGTGACGAGGTTGGTTGCACCGGGTCCGGAGGTGGCCATGCAGACGCCGGTGCGTCCCGAGGCGCGAGCGTAGCCATCGGCCATGTGGGCGGCGCCCTGCTCATGGCGGACGAGGACGTGGTGGATGGGGAACTTACGCAGCGCGTCGTAGATGGGAAGGATGGCACCGCCCGGATAGCCGAAGACGGTGGTGACGCCTTCGCCGACGAGGGTGGCCCAGAGAATTTCAGCGCCGGTGAGTTGTGGGTGTTGATTTTTGTTAGTCATAGCGACTCCGTGTGATTCAGCGAGACAGTTGACTGTAGATCGTAAGGGAAAACGTGAAAATATTGCCGAAACCCATCAGGGTATAGTCCTTGCGTTCGGCGTTGTTGCGGTAGTCGTTGCTTTCCTGGTTGAGCGGCGACGATCGTTTTCCGAACGTAAATAGTCCAGAACAAATGGGAAGACTGAGGTCGGCGAGTATCTGCTCCGGCAAAGATAAGTGCCTAAAGAAATCGATCATGGTGCGCCTCAATAGCTAGGTCGTTATCGCGCCTTCGCTGGCGCTGCTTACGGTGTTGGCGTACTTGGCGAAGACTCCGCGCTTGTAACGTGGGGGCGGGGCTTGCCACTGGGCCAGGCGGGCGGCGATTTCGGAGTCTGGGACGTTGAGGGTCAGGGTGCGGTTGGGGATGTCGAAGGTGATCGTGTCGCCTTCGTGGACAGCGGCTATGGGGCCTCCGAGCTGAGCTTCGGGGGCTACGTGGCCCGCCATGAGGCCTCGGGTGGCTCCGCTGAAGCGGCCATCAGTGAGGAGGGCTACGGTCTCAGAAAGGGCGGGGATGCCCTTGATGGCGGCGGTTACGGCGAGCATCTCGCGCATGCCGGGGCCGCCGCGTGGGCCTTCATAGCGGATGACGAGGACATCGTAGGGGTTGATGCGGCCGGCGTTGATGGCAGCGAAGCAGAGGTCTTCGGAGTCGAAGACGCGAGCGAGCCCCAAGTGGTGGATGCGCTCGTGGCCGGCGACCTTGATGACCGCACCTTCGGGAGCCAGGTTACCCTTCATGATGACGAGACCGCCGGTCGGCTTGAGCGGAGCGGACCAGGGGAGGATGACCTGCTGGCCCTTTGTCTCTTTGGCTTCGGCTGCTTCTTCAAAGATGGTTTTGCCGGAGACTGTGGGGATGTCGTGGAGGGAGCCGCGTTCCTTGAGACGCTGGGCGAGGACGCGTGATCCGCCCGCATCCTGATAGTCCTTGGCGACGTACTTGCCGCCGGGGGAGAGGTCGCAGATGAAGGGCGTGCGCTCGGAGATGGCATCGAAGTCCTGCAGGTCCAGCGGGATTTCCAGTTCACGTGCGATAGCAACGAGGTGCAGGACGGCGTTGGTGCTGCCACCACTGGCGCATACCGCGGCGATAGCGTTTTCGATCGACTGCCGTGTGAGAATCTTGCGCGGGGTGAGACCGGAGCGGGCGAGATCCATGACGAGGCGGCCAGCGGCGCGGGAGGCCTCATGCTTATCCGGTGCCATCGCGGGGACGCCGGTGAGATACATGGGGGAGATGCCGAGGAACTCGCCAGCCATGGCCATGGTGTTGGCGGTGAACTGGCCTCCGCAGGCTCCGGGGCCGGGGCAGGCGGCGGCTTCTACGTCCTCTAACTCCTGGTCGGTGATCTTGCCAGCCGCGTGCGAACCGATGGCTTCGAAGACGTTGAGTATGGTGATGTCTTTGCTGGAGCCGTCGGGCTGGCGCAGGTGGCCGGGCGCGATGCTGCCACCGTAGAGCATGAGGCCGGGGATATCGAGGCGGGCAAGGGCCATGATGGCGGCAGGCATGTTCTTGTCACAGCCGGCGATGCAGACGAGGCCGTCGAAGGAGTTGCCGCGTGCGACGAGCTCGATGCTGTCTGCGATCACCTCCCGCGAGATGAGGCTGGCTTTCATGCCCTCGGTGCCCATGGTGATGCCGTCGGAGATGGTGACGGTGTTGAACTCCATGGGGGTACCGCCGGCGTCGCGGATGCCCTGCTTGACGGCAGCGGCGACGTCGCGGAGATGGAAGTTACAAGGACCGATCTCGGTCCAGGTGTTGGCTACGCCGATGATGGGTTTGTGGAGATCCTCTTTGGAGAAGCCCACGCCGCGCAGGTAAGAACGGGCTGCGGCGCGGGATGGGCCTTCGGTTAGTACGCGGGAGTTGGACTTGGGATTCGGCAAGTAGCCTCGTGGGTTAGAAAGAATTCGGTTGGAGTTGAACTCGTGATTAAGGCCGGGGTGTTATCGGTGCAGGCCGAAGCGGAGGTCTACATCTTTTTTGACTAGATACATAGGGCGAGTGGGCATGTATTCCGTTGCTTTACAAGTGGATCGCCGTAGCCGGATCACCAACCGGTGTGGCATAGCCGCTCCAAGGGGGTGGGGATGGGGCCGCTGGCTCTGGTCAAAGACCCAAGGACTGGCATGCGCTGTCAGGGTCAATCTTGGCTTCATGCGGTTACCTCTCCAGAAATTTGCTTAGGCCTGGGGCTGAGCCAGAACTCTCCGTCGTGGGCTGTTTCATAGGCGTTGAGTTCGGAGGCGTGGCGGAGGGTCAGGCCTATGTCGTCGAGGCCGTTGAGGAGACAGTATTTGCGGAAGGGGTCGATCTCGAAGGTGCCGTGGTAGCCCTGATCGTCGGTGATGGTCTGGTCGTGGAGCGAGACGGTGATGGTATGGCCCGGCGTAGTGAGGCTGCGGTGGGTAAGGAGGTTTACATCTTCTTCTGAAAGGCGGACGAGGATCATGCCATTCTTGCCGGCGTTCGAGAAGAAGATGTCGGCGAAGCTGGGGGCGATGACGGCGAGGAAACCAAAGTCGGTAAGGGCCCAGGCGGCGTGCTCGCGGGAAGAGCCGCAACCGAAGTTCTTGCCCGCGATGAGAATCTTTGCACCCTGATAGGCGGGATTGTTGAGAGTGAAGTCTGGGTTGGGCTCTCCGGTGTGTGGGCCTTCCTGGATGCGGCGCCAGTCGAAGAAGAGAAATTCGCCATAGCCCGTGCGCTCAATGCGCTTCAGGAACTGCTTGGGAATGATCTGGTCGGTATCGATGTTGGAGATATCGAGCGGTGCGGCAATGCTGGTCAGGGTGTTGATGGGCTGCATGTATAGCTCCTTGGGGCGACCGCGGTTTGGCGGGTAAACCGGGATCACAAATCTACAACTGGACTGATCGACAGATCGTTGCCTTTTTCATCCGTTTTATGCGCGCTCATCTTTGAACTTCCACTTGCGGACGTCCGTCAGGTGGCCCGTGATTGCAGCTGCAGCGGCCATGACCGGACTGAGGAGATGGGTACGACTACCGCGGCCCTGGCGGCCTTCGAAGTTGCGGTTGGACGTGGAGGCGCAGCGTTCCCCCGGGGCGAGGATGTCCGGATTCATGCCCAGGCACATGCTGCAGCCGGGCTCGCGCCAATCGAAGCCAGCGGTGGTGAAGACCTGATCGAGGCCTTCATGCTCAGCCTGATGCTTGACCTGTTGCGAACCGGGGACAACCATTGCGCGAACGGATGTTGCTACGTGATAGCCGCGTACGACAGCTGCGGCGGCACGAAGATCTTCAATGCGTGCGTTGGTGCAGGACCCAATGAAGACGCGGTCGACGGCGATCTCCTGCATCGGCGTTCCCGGTTTCAAATCCATATATTCGAGCGCGCGGTTGAAGTTATTGCGGTCGGATTCACTCAAGGCGGGGTCAAGGAGCGGGACATTGGAGTCGATGCTGGTCACCATGCCGGGCGAAGTGCCCCAGGTAACGGTTGGCGTCAGGGTTGTCGCGTCGATGTTGAGTTCGCGGTCGAATACCGCGCCTTCATCCGACGCCAGCGTCTGCCAATGTTGAACAGCCTCATCCCAACCAGCGCCGACGGGCGAGAAGCGCCGGGTCTGGAGATAAGCGAAAGTGGTGGCATCAGGCGCTATCATTCCGGCGCGCGCACCGGCTTCAATGCTCATGTTGCAAATGGTCATGCGGCCTTCCATCGATAGAGCGCGAATGGCTGAGCCGGCGTACTCCACTACATAGCCCGTCGCTCCTGCGGTACCGATCTCGCCGATGATGTGCAGCACGATATCCTTCGCCGTCACCCCTACCGGCAGTTCTCCATCTACATTGATGCGGAACGTCTTCGGCTTGTCCTGCGGCAAAGTCTGCGTCGCCATTACATGCTCAACTTCGCTGGTGCCGATGCCGAACGCCAGCGCGCCAAAAGCTCCATGCGTGCTGGTGTGTGAGTCGCCGCAGACGATCGTCATGCCCGGCTTGGTAAGGCCAAGTTCCGGTCCGATGATATGGACGATTCCCTGCTCCGGGGCTTGCACATCGTAAAGCTGGACGCCAAACTCGGCGCAATTTTTACGGAGCGCTTCCACCTGCCGGTTCGAGATGGGATCGAGTATATGTAACCGCTCCTGAACAGATGATGTGGGCACATTGTGATCGACGGTGGCGACGGTGCGGTCCGGGCGGCGAAGTTTACGGCCGGCCAAGCGGAGACCTTCGAATGCCTGAGGGCTGGTCACTTCATGGATAAGGTGAAGGTCGATATACAGGATCGATGGTTCGTTTGGTGGAGCCACGACGAGATGCTGCTGCCAGACTTTTTCAAATAGTGTGCGGGGATCTTCAATCATCTCTATTCCTATTTTCCAATTTTCTTGAATATGTTCATTCACCGTTACGTTTACAGCACTCCCTGACAACATTTGCTAGTGAGACTGTCGTTTTGGCAAAGGCGGTGCTTCTGCCGGGGCACTTTTCACACCGGGAACAGGTATCTGGTGGGGCGTTCCATCCGGATCGACGAGGATAGCAGCGGTAATTTTTTGTACGATCCCACTCCCAGAAAGCGGTTGCGCCTGCCATCTGCCCAATGAGCGAATTAGAGCAGGTGGGAGATTTGTGGGATCAGACACCGTGCCGGTTGGCTGGTTGGGAAAGATCCAAAGGGTGTATTCGGCTTCCGCATCATCTGTCGTCCTGCTGTCGCGAATCCAGTCGATGGCTGCAAAGACAACAAGGGGCTGGGGAGAGTTCAGGTCTGCGAAGATGAGGCCTCTTGAAGTACGGAAGTGCCGTACCGCACCCGTCACGGTAAGGTAACGGTTGTCATCGGTTGTGACACGCCCGGGGATGGCCAGGAAATCGTATGCCGTATCTGCGAGTGACTTATGCACCGGAGACTTTGGGTCCTCCGGCTTCGGCCCCCAGAACGACTGCGGGGCCGTTAGGTAACGATCTAAAAACGGTCTGAAATGTGAGTCCTGGATCAACTCGTTTTCGCGACCTTCTGCAGGCGGGGGTGAGTATTGCCACATCCATTCGAGGTCCGCAGGATGTTTCTTCTCGCGCTTCACTTTCGCTGGAATCGCGGGCTCCCCGAGCAGTTGCGCGTGAACATTTTGACCGACGAACATTGTCAGGCATGCGAATGCAACGCAGCGGGCTATACAGATCGAATTCTTTACAGTCGTAAGCATGGCTAACTCGAGTAGTAATCGCGCTTTTTCTGGCGTCGGATCGCCCGCTGCCTTGCGCCAGAAAGATAGACCGTTAAATTGCCCATCAGGAGAAATGCTGCGGCACCGGCAATTACGATGATGGGCTTGTAACCGCGGACAAGTTGAATCACACTCGCAAGTACAATTGCAGCGTTCACCAACAGATAACGAACTCGTGGAGAAAAATCCATAACGCCTCTAGACCGCGTGCATCGATTGACGAAGATCAAACGATTCCGAAAGTGCCTGATGGACCAGCTTGCCCATCTGAGTGGTTGTCACGGCGGTGTGTGCAGGATCACTTCCTCGTGCGATATCTGCGGTGCGATGACCTGCGGCTAGCACAGACTCAACAGCTTGCTCAACGGCGGTGGCCTCCGCTTCCAAGCCACCGGAGTGCCGGAGAAGCATTGCCGCGGTCAAGATGGCGCCGAGTGGATTTGCCTTACCCATTCCCGCGATATCAGGGGCCGAGCCATGTACAGGCTCATAGAGATTGACGGTGCCACCGATGGTCGCGGAGGGCAGCATGCCGAGCGAACCAGTGATAACCGCTGCCTCGTCGGAGAGTATGTCTCCGAAGAGATTCTCCGTCAGTACGACATCGAAGTTGCGCGGAATATTCATCAGGTGCATCGCCATGGAATCAACAAGCTGGTGCTCCAGCGTGACCTCGGGATATTCTTTTGAAACGTCGGTGACGGCTGAGCGCCAGAGCTGTGAGACTTCGAGCACGTTGACCTTGTCGACGCTGGTAACTTTCTTGCGGCGCTTGCTTGCCAGCTCGAACGCGACGCGGGCCACACGCACCACCTCATCCTTGGTGTAGCGCATGGTGTTGATGGCTTCGTTCTTGTCGCGATCCCACCAGCGCGGCTCACCGAAATAGAGGCCGCCAAGCAGCTCACGGACGAAGAGAATATTTGCTCCCTGAGCGATCTCTGGACGCAACGGGGAGTTTGCTGAAAGAGCCTTGTAAGCAATGGATGGGCGCAGGTTTGCATAACCACCGAGCGCCTGGCGAATCTGCAGCAAACCCGCCTCTGGACGCTTGTCCGGCGAGAGCGCGGTGAACTTGTTGTCTCCAACCGCCCCGAGAAGGACCGCATTTGAATCCAGAGCAATTTTGAGCGTATCGGCCGGCAGAGGATAGCCGGTCTCCGTGATGGCAACACCTCCGATGAGTGCGGGGGAAAATGTGAATTCGTGTCCGCCAAGCTCAGCGACGGCGCGCAGAATAGCGATCGCTTCGTTCGTGACTTCGGGGCCGATTCCATCGCCGGCCAAGACTGCAATTTTCAACTTCATTCTTTGGATCCCTCGGGCTTGTGCGCCCTTATTGCTGTTATGCAGAAACGACGCTTGTATCTTCCTTCAACAGACCGATCAAGTCCTGGTCGTAGATTGATTTCTTGCGGTCGGCGAGCGCCGTGAAGCGCTCGTAGACTGCATCGAGCTCCGTGCGCGAGAGCGGGTGGCCCAGCAGCTTGAGCTTTTGCTCCAACAGGCGCCGGCCGGAGTGTTTGCCGAGCACAAGATTCGTCGACGGAACGCCGACGGACTCCGGCGTCATAATCTCGTAAGTCAGCGGATTGGCAAGCATGCCGTGCTGGTGGATGCCTGACTCATGGGCAAAGGCATTTGCGCCTACGACAGCCTTGTTTGGCGAGCAGCCAAAGCTGATGAGTTCAGCAAGGAGTTGGCTGGTCGGGTAAAGCTGCTTCATGTTAATGCCGTTGGTGTACGGAAACTTGTCGCGCCGTGTGGCAAGCGCGGCGGCAATCTCTTCAAGTGCGGCATTGCCCGCACGCTCGCCGATGCCGTTGATGGTGCACTCTACCTGGCGCGCTCCGCCTTCGATGCCAGCCAGCGAGTTTGCAACAGCCATGCCGAGATCGTTGTGGCAGTGAGTTGAAAAAGTGATGTGCTCCGCGCCCGGAATCTCACGTTGCATCCGCTCGAACATGTCGCGGTACTCATCTGGCGTGGTGTAGCCGACGGTGTCTGGCAGGTTGATGGTCGTGGCGCCCGCCTGGACGGCGACGGTCACAATCTGCCGCAGGAAGTTGGGGTCAGAGCGGGTCGCGTCTTCCGCGGAAAACTCCACGTTGTCCGTGTAGGTGCAAGCCAGCGCGACCGCCTCCGCGGCCTGTTCCAAAGCCTGTGCCCGCGTAATCTTCAGCTTGGCCTCCAGATGCAGGTCGGAGCTTGCAAGAAATACGTGTATTCGGTTCAGAGGGGCTAATTCTATCGAGCGTGCGGCCGCCTCGATATCTTCGCGCTTGCAGCGGGCGAGCGAGGCGATACGCGGCCCACGAACCTCTCTGGCAATCGCCCGAATGGACTCAAGGTCGCCCTGCGATGCGATCGCGAACCCGGCCTCCAGAACGTCAACGCCCAACGCCGCCAGTTGATGCGCCATCCGCAGCTTTTCACCATGGTGCATGGTGCAGCCCGGGCTTTGCTCGCCGTCGCGCAGAGTGGTGTCGAAGAAGACAATTCGGGAGTCGTTCTGAGATGGAATGTTCATCAATTACTCGCTCTCAACTATCCATTAGCATAATCAAGACTTATGCTAATGGTAACTAGTATCATTATTTCTAATCATGCTATAGACATCCGGACGCTTATCAGCGCACGGAAGTCCAGTCGCGATTGTCCTCGATTCTATAGCGTGGTCACTACCCCTGAATACCTGCTCAGGGATCACCGAAGGATCGCCCATGGATCTGTTTCAGCTTGAAACCTTCCTCGCCGTGGCAGAAGAGCGCAGCTTTTCCCGCGCCGCGGCACGCCTGCACCGCACACAGCCGGCCGTCAGCCAGGCCGTTGCCAAGCTGGAAGCGGAACTTGGTGAAGTGCTGCTGGAGCGCTCATCCCGCGACGGAACCCTTACGGATGCGGGTGAAGTTCTGCGCGAATATGCGATTAAGCTGCTGAACCTGCGCAACGACGCGGCGGGCGCGCTGACTGAACTCCGCGAACTTCACCGGGGCCGTCTGAACCTGGCCGCGAATGAATACACCTGCCTGTATCTATTGCCTTTGCTAGACGAATATCGAAGGCAGAATCCGCATATCAAGGTCGCCGTGAGCCGCGCGCTTGCCAGCCGCATCCCGGATGAGGTGCTGATGCACTCGGTCGAGATCGGCGTGCTTTCCTTCAAGCCAGAGGATCCGCAGGTTCAATCCGTTGTGGTTTATAGAGACGAACTGGCGCTGGTGGTCAATCCGCAGCATGCTCTTGCTTCGGCTGGTGAGGTATCGATCCGTCAACTTGGCGCGCAGAACTTTATCGCGCACAATATCCCCTCGCCGCAGCGTCAGAAGGTTATTCAGACATTTCGGCGATACAAGACACCGCTTCAGATGGGCGTTGAGCTGCCATCGCTGGAGGCGATCAAACGCTTTGTCGAGATGGGTAACGGCGTCGCGCTGGTGCCTGGGCTCACGGTCGAAAAAGAGCTTGCTGCTGGGTCGCTGGTTCGGGTACGGATCAGGGAGTTGCAGATCGAGCGCAAACTACGACTCGTCTATCGTCGGCAAGCGACACTATCGCACGCGGCGGTCGCTTTCCTGAACGTTGTAGAGGCCTACGCGGCGTTACATGGTGACCCCTATACGTTTCGCTAATTTATGCGGTTTTAGAGTATTTCTAGGGCAGACCACAACATTTGCCGATGAAACAGCGTTTGAACCAGACAGAGACACTGGCCGGCTGTTCGTCCTGCCAATCAGCTACTCAATTGAACTGAAACGGAGTGTAAGCAATGAATATGAAAATCGCAGTAGAGAGATTTGGCGTTCCGGCCCTGCGGGTCGCGGTGCTGGCCATGTGTACCGGCATGCTGAGCGCGACGGCACTCATTGCCCAGGATGCACCACCGCCAACGCCAACGCCACATATGGGCAGGATGCATGACGGCGGGATGCATAACGGACCCGAGATGCAGAAGAAACACCTTGAGCATATGACTAAAGAACTCAGCCTGACTCCCGATCAGGTCACACAGATCAAGGCGATCCAGGACGATGGCATGGTCCAGATGAAGGCGCTTCACGACGACACTTCTACCACTGGACCGGACAATCACGCCAAGATGATGGCGATTCACGAGAACGAACAGAGCAAGGTCAAGGCAACTTTGACCGATGCCCAAAAGGTCAAGTTCGACGCCATGACGGAAAAGATGAAGGAGCGTCGCGACGAGCATATGGGACATATGCATAATCCTCCTCCGACGCCGCCTTCCAACTAACAGCAGATCCTGAACTAACCTGGCCGGACCCTGAACATGGTCCGGCCTTTTTGCGTGTGTCTGCCAGCCAGCGAGGTATCAACGGGTACAATCAGGTTTGAGCTCGTTTTGGCCCGCCAATACGATACCGAATTGATGCGCGACGGAGTCCAAGCGGGTATCGCGAGACTCTGAGAGGGTTTGAGACAAGAATGAAGAAGATGATTTTGTTGGGCGCGGTCATGTTGTCCGCTGCTGCCGGATTCGCACAGGAGAGCCGGCAAGACATCAGTATCAGCGGCTTCGGACTCATTGGACCGACGGTCCACGGAAGCAATTCGGTGACTTTACGGTCAAGCAAGACTGCCGGTGTGCTGCTGAGTTACCGCTACCTCCTTACCCCTCATAGCGCTCTCGAGGCGAACTATTCCTGGGCTCAAAATACCAATTACTTTCAGTACGGCGGTCAAAACACTGCGATCTTCAACCCGGTGCACACTCGTCAGCAGGAGTTGAGCGGAGCCTTTGTCTACGGGCGTACCTACAAGAACTACAACCCGTTCCTGGAAGCCGGCGTCGGCGGAGTCGTCTTTACGCCAATCCAGGAAGGCTCTTTTACGCTGGATGCCAAACAGAACACCAATATCGGCGCAGTGTTCGGTGGCGGCGTTGCTTATGAACTGAGCCCCAGCTTCGATATTCGCGTGCAGTATCGGGGAATCTTCGTGAAGGCACCCAGCTTCGTGGACCGCTTCCGCACAAACCGCTATGAAGTAATCAGCATGCCTTCGATCGGGATTGCTTACCACTTCTAGGTTTCGCTGAACCGAACCGATTCAACGACACAAGGCACTACTTTTTAGTAGTGCCTTGAACGTTTAAGGCTACCGGGGAAGTGATACGCCATGCCAACGGTAAGGATCTGCGGACCCAGTCCGGTGGGCGGGAAATTTATCCAGCGCTGATACTCATAGTCGATCCGGACGTTCAGGTAGGGAAGCACCCGAATGTCAGACCCCAGACCGACGGCGAATAGGTTATAGGCAAGATTGGCTACATCCAGGGGAAAGTTGAAGACGCCGCGGCCATACATTGCTTTGACATAAGGAGAGAGTCGGCCGTATGTCCGGTGGAACCGGGGGCCGATTTCATATGTCCGCTCATAAAGCTTGTCTCCGTAGGGTGAGTTTGCCTGGTGAAAGACGAATTCCCCGCCCCAGCAGTTGGTCACGTCGTAGGTCGTGTAGAGCGCGAAACCTCTGAAATTATCAGGGGCGTAGTCGGAGTTGACGCCGACAAACCCAACCCCGATCTGGAGATCAGCACGACGACTTGCGGTAGAGACAGCCTGCGCCGTGAGAGCAGTGACACTTCCTCCAAGAAGGAAGCAGGCGATGGCGAGACGTTTGATCAAATTGGAGTCTCCATTCAAGGCAGCGGAATGGACCTGACACCGATGTCAAACTCTCTCTCTTCGCGACCTAACGGATAACGTACATCAAGCCGATGCTGATGGCGAGAGGAGAAAGCGTGTGCGGCTCAAAGTCGGGCCACTTCTGGATCTCGAAGTCCACTACGCGGATGTTGAGCTTACGCGAAAACTGATAGTCCAGGCCACCACCGTAGGCAGGGATGATGTTGTAAGTCGAAGAGGTGTTGGGCAGGGTCGGATGTACGGTAGCGATGGTGCCGCGACCTACCATGATCTTGCCGTAGAGGTTGAGGCGCCGACGGCGATAGCTTATACGAGGTCCAACGAGGTAGCTGGTCTCTGTGACGTCGTCGGGGGTGATCAACGAACCGAGGTGACCCTCGATTTCGAGGCCGATATGCCGTGAAAAATCGAAGTCGCCCCAGAAGGAACCACCGTAGACCGCACCCGGGGTGAAGTCATTATTGAGGTAGAGGAGACCGCCACCAGCCTGAATGCGCGAGGTGCGTTCCGCCGTGTAGACAGCCTGGGCTCGCATGGAGGGAACCAAAACAAGCAGGCTGACGACGCCGAGAACCGAAGTAAGAAATTTTTTCATTTGCATCTCCTGATTGCTGCTGCAAGTCCATGGGTCAGAGGGACTGAATTGATACAGGGGCTTCCTGTCGGCGCGGGACAAGGCGCCGTGTCGCCAATCCCGCGCGCCGTGGGCACCCCTAGTTGTTGCTTGGGGGCGGAGTGGTTGGTGCAGGAGCAGCAGTGGGAGCCGTTCCATCGGTTGCCGGAGCCGCAGCCGGTGCGGAAGTACCATCGGCAGGGGCAGCGGTTCCCGTTGCAGGGGTAGCCTGCGGATCAGCCGGGGCCTTGAAGTAGGAGAGTTTCAGATAGACCGGTGAGACCTCGAAAGGCATCTTGTCGCTGGCGCTCAGGATTGGCTCGTATGCGGTGTGCATCGTAACCACCTGATCGGTCCAGGGGTCGAACCGGAGGAAGCTGGACAGAGGCACTGCTGCCTGCTGTTTCAGATTCTTCACATCCAGCTTTTCACCCTTGGGCATCAGAGCTGCAAGCCAGAAGGTAGGATCGGTGTCGCTCTTGACCAGGCCGTCCCCAATGACCGGCTGATTGAGGGCCTTCAGGCCCTTGACCCGCTGCTGGAGCTGCTGCAGGTACAGACCAAAGTATTTCTGACCGTCAACCAATTCTGCAGCATTGAGGAGCTCGATTGCTTTCTTGGCTGCTTCCGTATTGTCGGCGTCCGTGTGGTGCATCGGGATGCGCTTGAACGCGGAGTTATCTGGAAAGAGCAGGCGGTCATTGAAGGCGTACTTGGTATCCAAACGGTGACCGGAGATAATATGTGCGAGCTGGAATGCCAGAAGCGCATTCAGGTTACCCATTTGCTGTGCGCCGTCGCTGGTGACTACGGCGGTCGTATCGATCAGGCTTTTGGAGAGGATGATCGTGTTCCCGACGGAAAGCGACTCAAGTGGCTCCGTGAGCAGAGTGCGTACATGGATCGGGCTACCAACTGCAACCTTGTTGTACGCGAGGATATTGTTGGCCAGGGCCTCCAACGTCTTGTCGAATTCGCTGGGTGCATCCAGCAGACCGGCCTGGAACAGGCGCTCCACAACGTTATCTTCAGCCTGCTTGGTGAAGGCGCGCTGTGCAGCGAGAGGGCTCAGATCGGAAGCATCGTTGGAGACGTCGGTTGCACCGACTACGTCAAGAGACGTGTTCTCTGCAGTCGCCGCCGGAACCTTTAGTACGTAGCCCCAGACATGATTGATGGCCTTGAACTTGAGCGTGCTGGTCTGGCTCTTGGGGTCGCTTTCCTCTACGTAGAAGCTGGTGGGCAGCCAGAGATCAGGCTGAACGTTGGTGCGCCAGCTATCAAAGTGGAAGAACTCCTGATAATCCTTCTCCGAGCCGGCGAAGTCACCGTTGAAGCGGACGACGTTGCCGTTGCGGGTCTCGACCCAGATGCGGCCGAAGAACCGACCCTTGTCGCTCTTGCTCGCTGGCGTCACGTCAAAGACGGCTGTTGGGATATTGCCGAGAAAGTCATTGCGGACAAAGTAAAAGTTATAGTGCTGGCGGTCGAAGTTGTTCGAATCCATCAGCAGCATCTGCAGGAAGCCCTTCTCACTGAATTGAAGGTGCAGCGAGCCGCCGAGACCGGTCAGGAAACCCATTGAGTTTTTGAAGAAGCCCAGCTTGCTGGATTTCTGACCCGCCTTCGGGCCGGTTTCATAGGCACTGTCACCGATGATTTTGCCGAACTCAACACGTCCAAGGAAGTGCTCGTCCGACTCAGGCACCTGGCGCATGACCGGATCCGGACGCATGTTCTGGATGTAGGTCTCTACGAGAGGAGCGCGCTCCTTGACCACCTTAACAACGGCCTTCTCGCGAATAATCGCTTTGTCGATGAGGGCGATCTGAGCAGGAGTCAGCTTCTTGCCTGCCGGCTCTTCCTTCTTCTTGCCCTTGAAGATAGTGATGCCGGCGGCATGCGAGGGCAGCGCTGAGGCGATGAAGAGTGCCAGCGAAAGTCCGGCTATGATTTGCTTCCGAGAGATCATGGTTTGAAGCTCCTGTGTAAGGTACGGCTCGGGTACACGGCCAGTGGCCGTAAAACTTGTGGGGACGATGCCAGTCGATATTCCGACCAGAGGCTGAGAGCGTATTCCGGTTAGGCTAACTGGAACGTAATTCTGACGACACCTTCCCAATCGATTGGATTGCCGTTAGCGTCTATGGCCGGCTTGAACTTTGTTCCCTCGACCGCATGTACCGCGGACTCATCCAACCCGTGTCCCAGTCCGCTGGTCACTCCGACCACCGAGACTGATCCACCAGCCGAGACCCTGATACGAACAGAGACGACCCCTTCCAAGTGCATCGCCGTTGCTTCTGTGGTGTAAACCGGTTTCGGCTTGAACGTAACCTGCGGGCCGGAGCGTACCGGAGCCTTGGCTACCTGGGCCGCGGAAGGAGCCGCGGCGGCGACATTTCCACCCAATTTGACCTGTTGCGGGCTTGTACCCAGACCGTTGCCATTTCCGCCAGGCGTTCCACCGGTAACTCCCAGTTTCACGCCCTGTATTGCACGTGGACCCGTACCGGAGAGACTTCCGGTAGGCTGACCGGAGCCGAGGCTGACTGCGCTCGCTGAAGGTCCGCGACCAGAACCAGGAGGCATCCCCTGCATTCCGGAGTTACCAAGGCTGACTGCAGCCGTCGCGGGACGATTGGAAGCGGCGATCGGATTATCGGTGCGCCCAAGCGATACTGCCGAGGGGTGAGAATCGTTGTTCGGTACCGAAGCTGCCTTGCCAAGGTTGACGGCGACTGGCTTGGGCGCTGCCATGGCCACAACCAGTTTGGGCGGGGCCGGCGTGATGACCGGGACCGGCTTCGGCATCTTCACCTCAACAGGCTTGGGGGGATCGGGAAGCTTTACATCCGGAAGCTTGATCTTTGGCGTCTCCAGCTTGGGAGGTGGTGGGGGAACGATCCGCGGAGGAACAATCTTGGGTTTGGGTGGCGGTGGCGGCTCCGCCTTGACCGGCACAACGTAGGTCGCTTCCTTGACGCGTACGTCCTTTACCGTCGACCGGGCGGCGGCTCCGATAATCACGATGGCAAGTGCCAGCAGGATGTTTACACTGATGGAAGTGAACAGCGAGCTCTTGCTCTGCCCACCTGTATTCAAAACGCCAAAATGAGTGAATTGAAGGTCCCTTGGCTGTGGGTTTTCACTAATGAGCGGCTTTGGCATATTGCAAAGGTCCTTCTAAAGGGCCCCGGTAATTGAGGCAGCAAGCTAGAGTGAAGTGGTCGGGCGGCTCGACAGCCGTCCCGGCGAATGTAGCGAACCGTCTTTGCGGTTTCAGTTTTTTGGTTACTAACGGTTGGATGCAACTGGATCAAAAGGAGGGGTTGAAAACCGCAGAGCGCTCCTTTGAAATTGCTTACACGCTCTAAACGATACCAAAATCCAGCATTTCGTGCCCATTCGGGGCCATTACAGCAGTATTCAAATTCGAGTCCTTCGGTAACGCGGTTACTGTCGTCATGAACTGTCTGGAACGCTTATAGTTTGCCAAGAGAAGCGGTTCTATGCACTGCTACTTTTGTTGCACCCAAGCCTCAAAAAGGTTCATAGTCGCGGCCACAAAGGGTTACGTCACAGGTTAAAAAGGGGAAGAACAAGTGAATATCTTAGTTACCGGGGGCGCCGGATACATAGGCGGAACGCTCAGCCGCATCCTGCTCGCCAATGGTCACCAGGTAACCATCCTGGACAACTTCTGCCATAGCAAACTGTCTACAGTGCCGCAGGGTGCTCGCATTGTGGAAACTTCTCTGGCCGACCGGACTGTAGTCGAGAAGCTTCTGCGCGAAAATAAGTTCAATGGAATCATGCATTTTGCCGCATTGATCGAGGCGGGGGAGTCCATGAAGAATCCCGAAGCGTATTTTCGCAATAACACCGCCGGGACGCTTTCGCTTCTGGAGGCGATGCTTGCTACAGGGCATGACCGTCTCGTCTTCAGCTCAACGGCTGCGTGTTACGGCGAGCCGGAGACGACACCGATTCTTGAGTCCGCCCGCCTTTGTCCTACCAACCCTTACGGCGAGAGCAAGCTGCTTTCGGAATACATGTTGCGTTGGATAAATGCAGCTCACGGCTTGCGTTTCGCGGCATTACGCTACTTCAATGTGGCGGGAGCGATCGCCGGGTACGGAGAGGCGCATGAGCCGGAATCGCATCTGATCCCCCTGATTCTCGACGTTGCCCTAGGAAAACGGGCCAATATCAAGATCTTTGGCCAGGATTACCCGACGCCCGACGGTACCTGTGTGCGGGACTACATCCACGTGGAAGACCTGGCCAACGCCCACCTTCTGGCGCTTGAGGCACTGGAGACGAAGTCTCGCATGGAGTACAACATCGGGAACGGGCAGGGCTTCAGTGTGCTTCAAGTCATTGATTCGGTACGCCGGATCACTGGCCATGCAATTCCCGTCGAATTGCATCCGCGCCGTCCCGGGGACCCTGCCGTGCTTGTCGCAAGCTCCGCGGCCATTCAGAAAGACCTTGGCTGGGCTCCGCGCTACCCGAAGCTGGATGACATCATCCTGAGCGCGTGGGATTGGCACCAGAAGCTCTACGCCTGATCCTGTGCCCTATCCCCTGGAATTTGGGGGATAGGGCACATATTTTGCACATATTCAGCTAGCGCACCACCTCAGTTTCCTCTGCAATTCCGGAGAACCTCATGCTCCAGAGCATGTTTCATTTGCATCTCCCCATCCTTGAAAAACTTCTCAGGCCCGCAATCGTGTATCTGGTGCTGGTTGTGTTTCTGCGGGCCTTCGGCAAGCGCGAACTTGCGCAGCTCAATCCCTTCGACCTGGTCGTGCTGCTGAGCTTGTCGAATACGGTTCAGAACGCAATCATCGGAGACGATAATTCCGTCACCGGCGGCGTCATCGGGGCTTTTTCGCTGCTGGCCATTAACTGGATATTGATGCAAATTCTGTATCGCATGCCCAAACTCAACAAGCAATTGGCGGGAACTGCAACCACTCTCATTACCGACGGCAAGGTGGACTACGACGCTCTGAAGCGGGAAACCCTCACGGAGGAGGAGCTTCTCTCGGCCCTGCACAAGCAGAGTTTTGACCGGTATGAGGATGTCAGGCGTTGCGTTCTGGAGCCAAACGGAACGTTTTTCATCGAAGGCCAGCAACCAAGCACGGTTGAGCGGGACTTCACAGAACTGATGGCTGCCGTAGCGTCGCTGTCAACCGAGTTGCAGGACCTTCGCAACGAAATTCGTACTCGCGACGCCGTACGGTAGGGGATTGCCTTATCGAGTGCCCCGGGCATTATCCCGGGCCAGGGCCGCGAGGGCCTTGCGCAGCCGCTCGGGTGGGACTGGCAACTGGGAATCAGCTACAGCCGCCCTGTAGCCGCCCATGTAGATCGAAAACATCACGGCCAGCGCGCAGCCTACCCCGAAGACGAAGCCAAGGAAAAAACCGATCACTGCACCTGCCGACATGGTCACGGTACCAGTCTACAGACCCGCTCTTGTCCTCCCCCAGTGAAACACTCCCCTAACGGGGGGTGTTTACTTGGGTCGGAGCAGGTGCCGCGGCCGGTGCAGGCCCAGCCGTGAAGATCTTGAGTGCGTTTTGAACCGTGTACGTCAACCCCCATCCTGTGGGACCCAATACCAGCAACCAGGCGACCGCGATCAACAACGGTGAGGACTCCTTTACCATCTCTTTAGCCATAAATCATCTCCCTTTGAAAGCTCGATTGCGACGTTAGCGAGACGCGCCAACTGCCATGATTGGCTGTTCTTTCAACCAGTACTTCTCAGCCACAGGCTTGACCATCAAATTGGCGACAAAGCCAACCAGCAGCAATCCGGACATGATGTGCAGAATGATCGGATACGCATCCTGCTTGTTCATGTGGTTTGCAACGTAGTGGTCGAGAATCCCGTTTACGATGAGCGGACCGACGATACCAGCCGTCGACCATGCCGTTAGCAGACGACCATGGATAGCCGAGACGTTATAGCCACCGAAGAGATCCTTCAGGTAGGCCGGAATTGTTGCAAAACCACCGCCATACATGGAGAGAACCAGTGCCGCGATCCCGACAAAGAGAGGAACCGAGTTCAAATGATCGCCACGCGTCAACGGGAGCACGAAGAACAGAATCGCGCCAGCCGTAAAGAAGATGAAGTAGGTAACCTTGCGCCCGAGAAAGTCAGACATCGCCGCCCAGAAAAAACGGCCGCCCATGTTGAAGATGCTTAGCAGTCCGACGAATCCAACGGCTGCCAACGGTGTGATCTTGCCCCTGAAGAAGTCCTGGATCATGGGCGAAGCCTGTTCCAAAATGCCGATGCCAGCGGTCACGTTGCAGAACAGAATCACCCAAAGCAACATGAACTGAGGCGTCTTCCAGGCCTCCGAAACGGATACGTTGTGCTTGGAGATCAAGGCGCTTACCTTGTTCGTTCCAGACCAGCCCTCCGGCTTCCAACCTTCACGTGGCACGCGGATCGTAAAGACTCCAAACATCATGAAGACGAAGTAGATCGCGCCCATGGTCATGAAGGTGTAAGGAATCGATGGCTGCCCGACTGCCTTGTAGTGCGCCATCAACTGGTTGGCGAGCGGTCCGCCAATCATGGCGCCGCCGCCAAAGCCCATGATCGCAAGCCCCGTTGCGAGGCCTGGCCGATCTGGAAACCACTTGATGAGCGTTGACACGGGCGAGATATACCCCAGCCCAAGCCCCATGCCACCAACAACGCCATAACCCAGATAAATCAGTGCCAGCGAATGCATCTGTGCGCCCGCGGCGGCGATAAAGAAGCCTGAGCCAAAACAAATTGCTGCGTAAAACATGGCACGCCGCGGACCGGCCTTCTCCAGCCAAGCGCCAAACAGCGCTGCAGAGATTCCGAGAAAGGCGATGGCAATCGAAAAGACATAGCCAATCGCTTTCAGATTCCAGGCCGAGCCATCCGCAGCATGCATGGCAAGCAGCGGATTCTTGAACACGGAAAACGCGTAAACCTGGCCAATAGAGAGGTGGATGGCCAACGCAGCCGGAGGAACAAGCCATCGGCTATATCCAGCCGGTGCTATAGAACGATCACGATCAAGGAAAGACAACATGCGAAGAAACCCCGTTCAGACATCTTTATTTTATGCGAGGAACGAACTAAGTGTTTGTACACTTCGCACAGCACGCTTGCACAGGCTTTCTCGACTATTTTTTTTAGCAGACCAAATTTGGCGAGCGCACTTCGATGTAATTGCTCTCTTCTGCGCCGTAGCGTACCTTTTTCTGGTCACTCCAAAGCATTCTAGCCATCGCTACTTCGAGGGAATCCCGCTTGTCCATCTCTACCGATATCGTATCTCCAGGCACCAACATGGATTCGCTCCTGCGCGAGAACCGGGTCTTTCCTCCGCCTTCTTCCTTTGCTGCCGAGGCGAAAATCAAATCGCTTGCAGAGTACGAGGCGATGTACAAGCACTCCATCGAAGACCCTGACGCCTTTTGGCGCAAAGCCGCCGCCGAAGTTGATTGGTTCACTCCGTTCAGGTCCGTTGTGGAGGGAGAGATGGGGTCCGCTACCTGGTTCAACGGGGGAAAGCTGAACCTCTCACACAACTGCGTCGACCGACATGCCACTGGCCCTCGCCGCGATAAAACCGCGCTCATCTGGGAAGGTGAGCCCGGCGAAGTCCGCCGTCTTACCTACGCGGAACTTCATGAACAGGTTCAGCGTTTCGCCAATGTCCTCAAGAATCTCGGCGTCAAGAAGGGCGACCGCGTCGCCGTTTATATGGGGATGTGTCCTGAGCTTGCCATCGCGCTTCTGGGCTGCGCCCGCATTGGGGCCATCCACTCTGTCATCTTTGGAGGCTTCGCAGTCCACGCCATCGTAGACCGCGTCAACGACTCGCAATGCGTGGCGATCCTCACCCAGGACGTCAGCTACCGCCGCGGTGGCGAGATCAAGCTAAAAGCCATCGTCGATGAAGCAATGGAGCAGTGCCCGACGGTCAAGAATGTCGTCGTGTATCAGCGAGCGACCGTCGAATGCTCCCCGGCCACCCAGACTCCCGTCAAGATGGTCTCGGGGCGCGACGTTTACTGGCATGATGCCATGGCCAGCGCCTCGCCTACCTGCGCGGCCGAGCCCATGGA
>JAYVZP010000033.1:0-15020 GCA_043783275.1 Rhodanobacteraceae bacterium | reverse complement strand
AGAGTGACTTTTATGCGGTTACCTTCGATACGATTTATGGTCAGACCAATATCCATCAACCAACTGTTCCACGTGGCATACAGGACTGAAGTGAGTTGGAAATTCGTGGCGGATAAGCGGTCGTGACTACATTGCAGAAGATTCGCCAGTGGTTCCGCCAGCGCTCTGAAGAGGTTAGTGGTTGTACCCTCCCAGTAATGCTGGTCGGGTAAAGTAGGGCATGGTCCCACCCCGCGTTGCGTATTTTCCGGACTCCTTCCATGAGGTGAATGGAGTCGCCCATACCTCCCGAAATTTTGTTGCGTACGCCGGTCGTCATCAGCTTCCGTTTCTGTGTGTTCGAGCAGGTTCAAGGCCGCATCCAGTCGAGCAGCACGGAAGCGTGAGCACGCTTGAGCTCGCACGCTCAGGGGTTTCGGTGGGAATGGAGAAGGACCTGGCGTTTGACCCTCTGTTCTGGCGTCATGCGGAGGTCATTGGCGACGAGCTTTATCGCTTCAAGCCGGACATTCTGCACATGACGGGGCCAAGCGAACTTGGAATCTTTGCGGCGTACTTCAGCTGGAAGCTCAACATTCCACTGGCGGCATCGTGGCACACAAATATTCATCAATACGCGGCACGCAGACTGGATTGGCTGACAAAGATGATGCCGGAGGCCCTGGGGCAGGCCGCGTCTTCGGGAATCGAAGGGGGAACCCTGGATATTACAGGGCGGTTCTATAGCCTGGCGAAGGTTCTCTTTGCGCCGAATCCCGACCTCTGCGCGATGCTGAACGGCGCCACCGGACGGCCATGCGAATTGATGCAGCGCGGAGTTGAGACCGACCTGTTTACGCCAGCGCATCGAACTCGCACGAACTCAACGCCGTTTGTCCTGGGCTTCGTAGGCAGACTGTCGATTGAGAAGAATGTAGCGCTGCTGCCGGTGATTCAGCGGGAACTGACGGCGGCCGGGCTGGATGTGCAGTTTCTGATCATCGGCCAGGGAGCGGAGGAAGAGGCGATACGGCGGGAACTCCCCACGGCTGAGTTTGCCGGAGTGCTGCGTGGTCAGGACCTCGCGCGGGCTTACGCAAACATGGATTTGTTTGTGTTTCCTTCGCACACAGATACGTTCGGGAATGTCGTTCTGGAAGCGCTTTCAAGCGGTGTACCGGCGATTGTCACTCCAGGTGGCGGTCCCAAATACATCGTGCAGGATGGCAAGACTGGCCGTGTGGTGGATGATGCGGCCTTCGCAGGGGCAATTGCGGAGGTGCTGCAGAATCCGGGTCGGCATGCCGCAATGCGCAGGGCTGCCCGCAACTATGCGCTAAGTTGCAGCTGGGATGCGGTCTTTGACCGAGTCTATGCCGCTTATGCTCCCGCTTTGAACCCCATCTCCTGATGTGTCTTGCCCGCATCGCACCGCACAGCCAGAAACGTCTCGCTAAAGGGTAAGGATTCCGTGCCGTAAATTACGGATTTCCCAATCGCGGTCTTTGCCGCTAAGGCACGGTTCGGAATGCTTCAGCGAGTCAAGACATCCTTACGCTGCTGCCGGTGGGATGCGGGATGCCTGACCGGCAGCACAATTGTTTCAAGCCCAGCCGAGGCACGAATTTCGCCCAGAAACACCCCAAAGGGTGCCAGCGAGATGGTGTTGGGTGTCTGTGTCGTCGTGTCCGCCTCGGTCGTCGCCAGGGTTTTGAGCATTGCGCCGCTAATACCCAGGCGGCGAAGCTCCCCTGCCAGAAGGGGCAGCGACGTCAGATGCGCTGTCGTGGCTGAGGTGTTCAGCACTGCGAGGACGGGAGCACCTCCCAGGCGCGGCCGCCGCACCCAGATGACAAGGTCGGGGTCGGAGGTCGGGACCAGATCGAATAAACCTGTCCGCAGCGCAATATTTCCGTGGTGAAGGTCCGCCAGCTTGCGGTACCAATTGACGAGCGATCCTGGATCGGAGTCTTCCTGGAGTAACGCCGGGTCACTGCTGGCCTTGCCGATCTCCTGCCCTCCGTAAAGCAGCGGGGCTCCCCGGCCCGCCAGCAGAGCAGTGGCCAAGAGCCTGGCGATGGGGATAGCTTCGCCAAGGCGTTCAAAGCTCGCAGATTGACCAGAAGCGGTGGCTACAGCAACCCCGGTTGCGGGGCCAGCCAGTGCGGCGCGGAGGCCGGAGGGAGCAAGCGACCCGAGCAATTCAAGGCGGCGGTCCACTGTCAGGTCCGGGGTGGCGGGCTGCGGTGCGGGGCGTCGCGACGTGCGACGCCGGGCCGGAGGATCCGCGATAACAATGCTCCCTGCGTCCCAAAGGAGCACCCGCTGGCCCCCGTAGGAGGCGGTGATCCGCCGCAGATCGCGAAGGTAGGCGCTGGGGTCGGCAGGAGTTTCAGGAGTCCGGACCAGTCGAAGCCCCGCGACTCCTCGGCTGAGCCAGAAGCGCGCGATGGCGTCAGTGTCGGCCAGGCTGGCCTCGGACTTCAGAGGGAGATCGACGAGAATGCGAATCTTGTGGCGGCCTGCTTCGGACTCCAAGCGATCAAACTCTTCTGCCTCTGCCGGCGCTGGCTGCGCGACGGACGACGCGAAGGAAGGAACGATCATCGCGTCCACTCCGAGGGATTGGAGGTAGGGAAGGCGCTCGGTGAGGCCAGCCAAGTGCGTTGGGTCGACGATGTAAAAGGTGGCGCCCTGCCACCACGGATCGACCGTAAGCCCGGAGCCAGCCCAGCCTTTGTGCGCAAGCGTCTGAGCGGGAGCGGCGAGGGCGAAGGATAGGCTTAGGGTTGCTAGGACTCGGGAGGCGAGCCTCATAAAGTCATGCTACCGGACAGCAGGGCGCACACAAAATTTTCAGTCGCCGGCAAGGATGACATCCACGAATCGAGGACCATGGACGCCCTTGATCCGCGTCATTTCGATGTCTGCGGTGGCCGAAGGGCCAGAGAAAAAAGTCGTCGCTTTGGTGGCCGTCGGCTGCAGCAGCGAGATGGCCTCCGGCACGGTTTCGACGATGGTGGCGGTGTCGACGATGCAAAGGTGGTAGTCCGGCAGCAGGGTGACGGCGCGCCGGCCCTGGCCCGGGCTGTCCTGCAGAATGATGGTGCCGGTCAGCGCGATGGCCAGGGTTGCAGTCGTGAGAACGCCCTGGCAGGCATCGATCTCGGCGATGCTGGTGCGGGTGTCCGGGACGAAGCGAACGCCGGCAGGGAGCCACGCCGGGGGGAAGTTGTCGGGCAGCGCCATGACGTGCTTGCCGCGCTCGCCGAGGATGCGCGCGATGAGGGCGGGGACCTCGGCGTGGCTGGCAAGGTACACACCGGCGTCATAGTCGCGGAGACGGTCTTCCAGAAGTTCGAGCCGCTGCTTGAGGGGCATGGTGCCGCCACGGCGGTAGTCACGGGCGATTGCGGCCCACTCGGCTGCGGGGTCTGGCGCCTGCGCTCCTAAAGCGGAGCGGATGCCCGCCAGGATTGCTTCGCGTGCGCTAGTTGCCATTGGTTCCTCGCTTTTCGAACCATTCGCGAAACGTTTGTTTGGGCATGGAGTGAAGGTCGCGAACCTGGGTCCACCCGCCCAGCAGGCCCGGTAGCCAGGTGACCCAGCCCTGCTTGTTGACCAGCGGCCGCTCACCCATGCGGCCCAGGCGCTGGGCGGCGCGGAACCTTTTTTCGCTGCGGAAGAGCATCGCCATCGTCTTCATCGCCAGGTTCTCCGGGTTCAACACGCCCATACCTTGAGTATCCTGCTGGACGATTTTATGGCGGAGGTGAATCAGCACCTCCGGAATATTGATCTTGACCGGGCAAACCTCGTAGCAGGCGCCGCAAAGGGAGGAGGCATACGGGAGGCTATGCGCGTGTTGCATCTCCGCGAGTTGCGGCGTCAGGATAGCGCCAATCGGCCCCGCGTAAACCGAGCCGTAAGCGTGTCCACCGGTCTGGCGGTAGACCGGGCAGGCGTTCTGGCAGGCGCCGCAGCGGATACACGCAAGGGTCTGGCGGGACTCGGTGTCGGCGAGGATCTTGGTGCGAGCGTTATCCAACAGCACGACGTGGAAGGCACGCGGACCGTCCGTCGGGTGGACCCCCGTCCAGATAGAGTTATAGGGGTTCATGCGCTCGCCGGTTGCGGACCGCGGCAGCAGTTGGCAAAAGACTTCCAGATCCTGAAAGCGCGGGATGACCTTGTCTATGCCGGCGATGGTGATGAGCGTCTCTGGCAGCGTGAGGCACATCCTTCCATTGCCTTCGCTTTCGACGACGCAGACCCCGCCCGTCTCCGCGATCAGGAAGTTAGCTCCGCTGACGCCCGTGCGAACGCGCAGGAACTTCTCGCGAAGAAATGTCCGGGCGGCTTCGGCCAGATCCTGCGGGCGTTCGCCGAGGTCCGGCAGGTTCATCTCTCGCTTGAAGATTTCGCGGATCTGCTGGCGATTCTTATGCAGCGCCGGCACGACAATGTGCGAAGGCAGATCGTGCCCCAACTGAATAATCAGTTCTGCGAGATCCGTCTCGTATGCGTGAATGCCTGCATCCGCAAGCCCAAGATTGAGACCGATTTCTTCGGTCGTCATGGACTTGATCTTGATGACTTCTTTCGAGCCCGATGTCTGGACCAAGCCGACCACAATCTCGCGCGCCTCGGCCGCATCGCGGGCCCAGTGCACCACTCCTCCGGCAGCGGTGCAGTTGCGCTCAAACTGTTCAAGATAATGGTCCAGGTGGCGAAGGGTATGGTCTTTGATCTGGCGTCCGGACTCGCGGAGTTGCTGCCAGTCGGGCATCTCGTCCACGACGATGCGCCGCTTGTTCTGGATCACGTCCGTAGCGTGCCGCACGTTCTTGCGGAGCTGCGCATCGTTCAATAGGCGCTTTGCGGCGACCTGGAACGTAGGAACGCGGGCTGGATCAAATGTAATTAGCTGGGCCTCTGGACTCACAGAATCAGCTCTCTGGTTGAAGAATCGGAGCCCGGCCCCGTGGCTGGCGGACTCGTTTCCGTGCCCGCCAGTATCTCAGCCAGATGCAGTGTCGTGACGCCGGTCCGCTGTCGGTGCAGTGCGCCCTCAATGTGCATCAGGCAGGAGTTGTCGCACGCCGTGCATATCTCGGCTTTCGTGTTCAGGATGGCCTGAACTTTCTCGCCCAGCATGGCGCTGGAGACGTCCGCGTTTTTCACCGCGAACGTCCCCCCAAAGCCGCAGCACTGGCTTAGCCCATCAAGCTCCACTAACTGGATCCCCCGAACGTTGCGGAGCAGCCGAGCCGGGCCGTCGCCCAGTTCCAGGCTCCGCAGGCCGTGGCAACTTGCGTGGTACGTTACGCGATGCGGAAAGTAGGCGCCAACATCGTGGAGGCCCAGGCGCTTGGTCAGGAACTCGGAGAACTCCCACACGTTGGGGAGAAGTTCGGCCACCTGCTGGATCAGTTTTTTGTCCCCGATCTGCGCCGCCATCTTTGGATAATGGTCGCGCATCATCGCAACGCAAGAGCTGGAGGGCACCACAACCGCCTCAGCTCCTGCAAACTGCTGTACAAAGCGCGCGACCAGCGGCAGTGCCTCGGCCTGGTAGCCCGTGTTCCAGTGCATCTGCCCGCAGCAGGTCTGGCCCGCGGGAAAGTCCACCGTGTGGCCGAGCCGCTCAAGAACCTGGACGACGGCCTTGCCGGTATCGGGAAACAGGGTGTCGTTATAGCAGGTAATAAACAGCGAAACCTTCACGCAGCGCGCTCCCGGGACAAGCTTGAAATAGTTTCCCCGCTGAATTTCATCTGACAGGAGGATGTTACGCCATGCATGATCCGCCATCCCCATCACACGAACACACCGCCGCTGAACCTGCGCGCGCTATCCTGCGTCTAACAGGTGTGAGCATGCGGCGTGAGTAAGCAACCAATATTTGCAATGGGAGTAAGTCTGGCGGTTCTGGCTGCGGGTGCGGCCAGCGCGCAGACCCATGTCGTCAAGGATCCGGAGACCGTAGTGCGCGCGGTGGCGGTTTATGAGTGGACCGGCGAGCTGACCAAACCGACCGCAAGCCGCCTCGTTCCCGTGACGATCTTCATCAACAAGCAACTGCAGGACGCTGGCGTTTACCTCGCGCGACCAGTCCCGTTTGTACTCGAAAAGGGAACAGTCTTCGAGGTGGAAAAGGCCGGTATCAAAACCGGAACGGTCGAACTTTCTTACGCGCGCCACATGCAGACGCTGGAGAAGCCGCGCATCGACGACGGTTGGTTTGCTTATGGCGCATTCAAGCCGGAGGCTCCGCCGCCTGTCATGGCAAAGACTACAAAGAGTGGGCCGCTACCGACGGTCGTGGCCAGCGGGGGGACCAGGCCGCGCTTTTCCAACAAGCCGGACGATGCTGCCCCAGCCGATGACAAGAACGCGGCAACCAAGGTAGACCGGAGCACGGCCGCCGGAGCAGGAACGACCGTTTCCGCTTCCAAAGCCGACGACCCCGACGATCGCAAACGCGACTCCGATTCGGACTCGGCGAAGGACAATCCAGACCGCCCCACGCTAAAGAAGCGAACGCCGTCGCAGACGAAGGAAGCGGACAAGAGGAAGCAACTTGCATCGGTGACGGGTGGTGCAAGCCTGAACGACGATCCGGACCGACCGAATCTTCATCGTGGCAAACCCTCCTCGCGTCTGGACGATGAAGATCTGCCACCACTGACGGGAATCCCACCGGGCATGAACCAGATGGTAGCTGTGTCCGACGCCAAGGACCGCCCGGAGCACGACTTCACGCGTCCCTGGGATAGCGATGCGGAGCGCCAACAACTCCTGCTTGCAATGCGTACGATTGCGATAGAGAAGCTGGCCGCCTACGATCGTGAAAACGGCCTTCAGCCCGTGCCAATTGCGGCGAAGGTAGTGCCCCGCACGCCCATCCAAAGCCGGGTCACGAAATCCGCAAACCCTGTAGTAAAGATCCCTGTGATCGACCTGAAGGCCGAAACCCTGAGCGGCTACACGCTCAGCTATGGCGGCTCCGCGACCTACGTTTATTCAGGTACGACGAGCGGTTCCACGGGATTGGCTCGGTACGTGACGGTCGTAGCGCAGCGCGAGCCGGACGGGTCGCTCAAGGCCGCGCTCGCAACCGTAACCGATGATGCGCATCTTGATCGGACCCCCCAATTTCGCCTCGTCGACGTCGTCGATGCAGAGTCAAGCAATCGCGCGTCCCTGCTGTTTGAACTACGTGGCAAGACCCAGCGACAGTTTGCGCTCTACCGCGTGATCGGCGCCCAGGCAGAGCAGACCATCGCAGCTGGATCCGCCAATTAGACAAGCGTTTTGCTCTTTATCGGCGATAACTAATCTTCTTCATAACTCTCGCTACCCGCTGGTACCGCAGGCTGCGGAACGCTGACGCCATCGCGCTTGTACACCACGCCGCCCTTCATCACCCAATCCACCCGCTCCATCACGGTAATGTCCTTGAGCGGATCTCCCCCGACCGCGATAAGGTCGGCGTAGCGCCCCGTCTGTATGGATCCTGCGGTCGCGCTGACGCCCAATAAATCCGCGGCATTGTGAGTTGCCGTCATAATTGCATCCGCTGGCGACATGCCCGCTCCGACCATCAGCGCAAATTCATGCGCATTCTTCCCGGAAGACGTATCCGTCCCAAACGCGATCTTTACCCCGGCCTTGTATGCCCCCGTAAACATCCCCTTCATCAGCGGAGTCACCTCCAGCGCCTTCTGAGCGCTCGAAGGATTGAGCCGTTCCGGATGCAGCCGCGCCGTTTCATTTACCTGGTCGGCAACCAGCAGCGTGGGCACCAGGTACGTCCCGTGTTCGACGTAAAGCTTGTAGCTCTCCGCATCCGCATACGTCCCGTGCTCAATGGAATCCACGCCCAGCCTGATCGCATTGTCGATGGCCGATTTGCCATGGGCATGCGCCGCTACCTTCATCCCAAGCGAGTGCGCGGTGTCGATGGCCGACTTGATCTCTTCGTTCGTCATGGTCTGCATCTTTGGATCGTCGCCGATCGAAAGCACCCCACCCGATGGCATGATCTTGATCAGGTCCGCCCCACGCCGATGATGTTCGCGAACCGCCTTCATCGCCTCCACCGGCCCGTCGATGACGCTTCCGCCCCAGGTCCGGCTGGTCCACGCTGCGTCGATGCCGTTACGTGGATCGCTGTGTCCGCCCGTCGTGCTGAGCGGCTCCAGCGACACCTGGATTCGCGGTCCCACCGCCCAGCCATGATCGATCGCATGCTTCAGCGCAAGGTCCGCGCCGTCAGTCGAACCCATGTTGCGGACGCTCGTAAAGCCCTCTTCCAGCAGCTTGCGCGCGCTGGCCGCGGAGCCGATGGCATTCTCCATCTCGCTCACTGTCAGGTGCGACTGAAACGTGTTGAGTCCCAGCGTCGGCGCGCTGCCCATGTGTTTATGTGCGTCGATCAACCCTGGCAGCAAGGTAGCATCGCCAAGCTCAATCGCCTCCGCACCCGCCACCTTCACGTTCCCGGCCTGTATTGCCGTGATGTGGCCGTTCATAATCGTCACGGTGACGGGCCCCTGCAGCTCTTTCGAGACGCCGTCAAGCATGTGCCCGGCGTGAACCACCGTAACCTTCGCGGGCTTCTTCTCCGCACTCTGGGACTGAGCCCCTGCAACCACACAAACGACACAAGACACCGACAAAGCCGCGATCGCTCTACGCATGAAAGCCCTCCAGGGCACAGGAACAATGGATTCTGGGAAGTGTAGCGCACGTTGGCCGAAAGGGAATCATCCGGTCGCTACGATAAGTAGGATGAGGGGCCTGGTTCTCTGGGACCAGCAGAAATAACTCAGCACTCTTATCTACCGACAGGTTGCGAATCTCATGGATACTCTTGAACCACTTTTCTGCTTTGCCCGGGCCCCTCAATCTTCCAATAGGCTTGCCGGTCTCCTCGTACTCAATGAGGTGAAGACCGTCGCCCCTATTCACCGCACGGACGGTGGAACACAGCACAAGCCCTCCGCTTCGGAGGGTGCTCCTCGCAGAGTGAGCCCCGCAAGTCATTCAAACGAGCGCCCTACCGATTAGAGGTTCGATTTATCGAGTTCCTAACAGCGAGAACCCCACCGGATAGGGTGGGGTTCTCGCTATTTCAGCTCTTCGTCTGGTTTAGATATCCAGATTTTTTACATCCAGCGCATTCTCTTCAATAAACCTGCGCCGGCTCTCAACATCCTCGCCCATCAGCGTCGTAAAGATCTCTTCCGTAGCCGCGATATCTTCGAGTTTTACCTGCATCAGGGTGCGCCGTTCAGGATCCATCGTGGTCTCCCAAAGCTGCGGCGCCGTCATCTCGCCCAGACCCTTGTAGCGCTGGACCTGGTACTCCTTGCGACCTTGCTCGATCACATAGTCGAAGACCTCACGCGGCGTCTTTTTCTCCACCGGATCCAGGCTTGCACGCGAGTTCCGCTTTGCTGGTTTGACTTCAGCCACGGTGCCCGGAGCGGCCGCAATCGTCTCGTTCACTCCTTCTTCCTGTGCAACCTCGTCGGCTTCGTCGATTGCTGCCTGCGAGACCTCTGCCGGCGTCTTTACCGAGTAGGAGATCAAAAACGGTGCCTGTAATTGATCCTTGATCTGCGCATACTTGCCCAGCAACTGACGGCTCTCTGCGGCGTTCGCAAGTGCCCAGTCTATCTTCCGCTCGGCGCCCTGCGCATCCGTAAAGCTGATGGAGTATGTCTGGTGCTCTTCGTCGAAGGCCGGCTCGCCAACGGCACGGAACTGGTACTCACGCCGGACCGCTTCCAGCTTAGCGCGCATCTCGAACAGCTTGTCGGGCGTCAGGAAGTCTTCTTTCTTCGCGGGTGAGGCACCTTCATGCGCAAACAGTTCGATGAAGTCCTTCGTCACCTGCTCATTGCGTAGACGCTTGCCGGCCTTCTCAAAGAAGTTCAGATAGTCGTTCAACTGCGCCATATACTTCGTCAGCGCCTCACCAGAGATCTGTGCGCCGCCTTCGCCATAGGTCAGCACCATGCCGTCACTTGCGCGCTTGATCATTACGTCAACGTATTGGCGCTCGTCCTTGATATATTGCTCAAACTTGCCCTTCTTGATCCGGAAGAGCGGCGGCTGCGCTATATAAACGTGCCCACGCTTGATCAACTCTGTCATGTGCCGGAAGAAGAACGTAAGCAGCAGCGTACGGATGTGCGATCCGTCCACGTCGGCATCCGTCATCAGGATGAGCTTGCCATAGCGCAGCTTGGCCGGATCGAAGTCATCCTTGCCGATACCGCAGCCCAGCGCCGTGATCATCGCACGAATTTCTTCATGCCCCAGCATCTTGTCGTAGCGTGCCTTTTCGACGTTGAGAATCTTTCCCTTGAGCGGAAGGATCGCCTGGAACTTACGGTCACGACCCTGCTTGGCCGTTCCACCGGCGCTTTCACCCTCAACCAGATACAGCTCGCAACGATCCGGCTGTCGTTCAGAACAATCCGCGAGCTTGCCCGGAAGTCCCCCGCCATCCAGCACACCCTTGCGCCTTGTCAAATCGCGAGCCTTGCGCGCAGCCTCACGAGCCCGCTGCGCATCAATCGCCTTGTTGATGATCTTCTTTGCAATCTGCGGATTCTGCTCCAGAAATCCACCCAGCCGCTCATTCACAAACGCCTGCACCGTACCCGCAATATCCGAGTTCAGCTTACCCTTGGTCTGCCCTTCAAACTGCGGCTGCGAGAGCTTCACGCTGATGACAACAACAAGTCCTTCGCGAACGTCATCGCCAGAGAGCGCCTCCGCCTCCTTGAACAACCCCAACGATTTACCCGCCGCATTGATCGTCCGCGTCAGCGCGGTCTTGAAGCCCGAAAGATGCGTACCGCCATCCACCGTGTTGATGTTATTCGCAAACGTAAATACGGTCTCCGAGTAAGCGTCGTTATACTGCAGCGCAATCTCCATGGCCACGTTGTCGCGCTCGGCCTCCATGTAGATCGGCTTCTCGTGCAGCACCTGCTTGCCCTTGTTGATGTGTTTGATGAACTCCGCAATGCCACCCGCGTACTTGAACAGCTGATGGCGCGCTTCGCCTGTCTTTGTGTCGGTGGTGCGCTCGTCGGTGAGCGAAATCTCCAGGCCTTTGTTCAGGAACGCAAGCTCGCGCAGACGCTGTGCCAGCGTGTCGTAGTTGAACTCAGTAACCGTAAAGATGCTCTTGTCCGGCAGAAAGTGAACCTTGGTCCCCTTGCGCTTGCTCGGCCCCATCCTGCGCAGCAGGCTTATGGGCGCACCCTTGCTGTAGTCCTGCTCCCACGCAAAATCATCACGCCAGATCTCAACGTCGAACTCTTCTGAAAGCGCATTGACGCAGCTCACACCCACTCCGTGCAGTCCGCCGGAAACCTTGTAGTTTGAAGCGTCGAACTTGCCACCCGCATGCAGCATCGTCAGCACTACCTGCACTGCCGGCATCCGCTCGCCGTTGATCACCTTGTCGTCCACCGGAATACCGCGTCCGTCATCGACCACCGTGATGGAATTGTCCACGTGAATCGTGACGTCGATGCGGCTGGCATGCCCCCCCAGCGCTTCGTCCACGGAGTTGTCGACCACCTCGTAGACCAGGTGATGCAGTCCCTGTTCGCCCGTCGATCCGATATACATCGCAGGCCGCAGACGCACTGCCGCCAGTCCTTCCAGAACCGTAATGTTCTCGGCGGAGTAGCCCCCACCCTCTTTTTTTTCAGGTGCTGATGCTTCAGGAATCTGGGGGATCGAAGGATCGGGAGGAAGAGCGCTGGATGCCAAAGGTATCTCCGTTGAATATTGCTGGGGTGGCCACTGAAAGCAAAGGCTTAAAACCGATCCGGATAGATCGCGCAAACCGTTTACCTAGAACAACTTACAGCTTCGATAAAGCCACTGCGTCTGCACACAATTATAGCATTTCACGGGACTTTTTACTCCCAACCCGACTCCCGACCTCAAACGGCCCTTTGTTCCCGTTCCAAACAGATTCCCGTCGCCTTTCCTGCACGCGCGAACCAACTCCCTTGTGCCCCATTCTTCAAAGCGATCCGGGGTGGGGTGTGGGGGAAGCAGACCCCATCCACCCACGACGCAAAATCTCCCAACCCGCCAGATACCCCACCAACCCAACCCCCAGCAACCTCCACCCATCGAGCCCAACCACCGCCCACGTAAGCAACAGGTGCACTCCCACAAATCCCACCGCCGGCGCAGCAGACCGAAACCCTATCCCAAGCCTCCCCAAGCCCACAGGCAGTGCCACCAGAAATAACGGCCACCCATACCCAAACAGCCGGAGCACCCGATCGCCCAGCGCTCCCGCCAGGCAGAACGACACTACCCCATACAGCAGGCAGAACCGCACCATCAAATCGTCGCGCTGCCCCACCCACTGACCCACCCTTCGCACCCGAAACACGAGTAACGGCAGCAATCCAAAGCTTGCCAGCGCCGCCCCCGCCAGCCGCACCGGCAGCCAACCTTCAAATCCGCAGTACCCAACCGCCTGCAAGAGTCCAAGATGCACCGCATGCTGCCACGCCGGCACCGCGCACGCGGGATATACATTGGCCCACGGATTCAGCCCCAGGAAGTTCTTCAGAAAGTTCCATGGCATCTTAGCAAACAAATAAAACGTCGGCGAGATATGTTCCTGGTTTGCGAGCGCATTCGCCGTGAGCGCGTTCACCGCCAGTATCCCGCCCGCAATGCTCCCAACCGCTGTCAAAATCTCTCGCCATCGCAACAACTTCCACCCCGCCAGCAGAAAACAAACCAGCGTCAGCAAGGTCGATTCCCGCGCCACCGCAAGCGGCAGCATCATCAGCGCCGCCGCTATCACCCAGCCCTTGCGCAGCAGCAGCAGAAACCCGCACAGCAGCGCGCTGTAAAAAATATCCGGCAGCACCAGGGCGTTGAACTGTTCCGCCCAGAAAAGCATGCCCGCAATCGCCGCAATCATCCACCGCTGCGCGCCGGACCGCACCAACAGAAACATTACCGTGCAGAAGAAAAACACCAGTGCCGCCAGGCCCACGATCAGGAACCCACGCTCCATCGTCACTCCCGGCAGATGCGAGAGTCCCCGCACCACCAGCGGTTCCAGTTGCCGCGAAGCGAACGGCAGCATCGCCGGCCTGCCCGCCGCCAGGTCCAGGTAGTGCGTCGTATCGGATTGGGTGTAGATCCCGCCCATGGCGAGTCCGGCCGCCACTGCGATAGGCACAGCTACGGCGGCAGCCAATACAACTGACCGCCGCCGCTCTCCGTTCATGAACTCCGTAAAGCCGAACCCACCTTCATGCAGAGGCATGCGCGTAGCCGGCGACAGGCATCTCCACCGACGTCAGCACGGCTTCAATCTGGTCAAGGCCCCACGCGAGATCGTCCGGGCTGATCATCAACGGCGGAGCCAGCCGGATCACCGTCGAGTGCGTCTCCTTGCACAGCACGCCGCGCTCTTTCAACGCTTCACAGATCGGCCTTGCCGGCACTTTCAACTCAATGCCAATCCAAAGCCCCTTGCCGCGAATCTCTGCGATGCAATCGAGCTTCAGCGCCTGCAGCCGGTTTAGCGCATACGCGCCCAACTCCGCAGACCGCGCCGGCAACTCTTCATCCACAATTACCTTCAATGCCGCGCGAGCGACCGCACACGCCAGCGGATTCCCGCCGAACGTGCTGCCATGATCGCCCGGCTGGAAGACCCCTAGGATCTCCCGCGAAGCCAATACCGCCGACACGGGGTAGAAGCCACCCGAAAGTGCCTTGCCCAGAATGCAAACGTCGGGGCGGATTCCGTCATGCTCAAACGCAAACAGCTTGCCCGTCCTACCCAGGCCGGACTGAATCTCATCGCACATCAGTAGCACGCGGTGCTCGCTGCACAACGCGGCCACGTCCGCCAGGTAGCCATCGGGAGGCACTACTATCCCGGCTTCGCCCTGGACCGGCTCCACCAAAAATGCAACGGTATTCGGCGTGATCGCTGCGCGCAGAGCTTCTACATTGCCAAACTCAACCTGCTTGAATCCCTGCGCAAACGGCCCAAAGCCCTGCCGGTACTGTGACTCGGAGGAAAAACTCACCACGGTGATTGTCCGGCCATGAAAATTATTCGCGCAGACGATAATCTCGCCCTGGTTTGCAGGCACGCCCTTCACCCGCTCGCCCCACTTGCGCGCGGCTTTCAGTGCGGTCTCAACGGCCTCAACACCGGAGTTCATGGGCAACGCCATCTCGAAGCCTGTCAACTCGTGCAGGTCGTGATAGAGCAGCGGAAGCTGTGTGTTGCGGAACGCGCGCGAGGTCAGCGTCACCTTGGCGGCCTGTTCCATCATCGCCTGCAGGATCGCTGAATGACAATGCCCCTGGTTCACCGCCGAGTAGGCTGCCAGAAAATCCAGATACTTGCGTCCCTGGAGGTCATAAACCCAAGCCCCGGAAGCGCGCTCAACAATCACATCCAGCGGATGATAGTTATGGGCCCCAAACCGTTCTTCCAGCTCAATCAGATCTGTGTCGATGGCGCGCATAGCACTCCCTGTCCGACCCCGCTCACCGGACTCTCCAACCAGACAAATCACCAGTCCGGGGCTGGTTACAGCATACCTCGCCCACGTGACCTGTCGGGAAGCCTGTCAAGCCCGCGCCCTCGATAGCATAATCGTAACCCTACAAAACAGTTGACTTGTGGGCAGAAAATAGTTGGCATCATCACCTCTAAGTATCTTGAATTGAGTAGTTTGCAAGAATAAGGGAGAGGGAGTACCCCGCCAGCCCGCTCGTATTGCGTCTCCTTCCTCGTTTCGGCGTGCTTTTATGCTCGGAGAGGCAACCAGATTCATATACACTTGGTGAGTTGTGCGAATAACACATTCACAGCACCCCTAAGGAATTTCCATGCCTAAGTTGAAGACCCATTCGGGTGCGGCAAAGCGTTTCACGAAGACTGGCACCGGCAAATTCAAGCGCGGCCACTCCAAGATGCGCCACATCCTCACCTCGAAGAACAA
>JAYVZP010000032.1:0-2401 GCA_043783275.1 Rhodanobacteraceae bacterium | reverse complement strand
TGGTCGCTGTGGCTTCGATTGCTGACGTGCCAGCACCGTCCTGATAGATGTAACCGTGTGCCAGCGACCCCCGACCGGAGGCCGTGATGTTTGCCGTTCCGACAAAACCCTGAGCGTAGCCGGAAGCAAACCCACCGCGACCCGTCGCAGCGACGCGGGCTGTGCCCCCCGTATGCGACAAGGCTAATCCCGTTGTAAAGCTGCCGTTTGCTGTAGCTTCCACGATTGATGTTCCGGCACTGTTCGACCATGCATAACCTTGTGCGTGAGCGCCACTTGACCCCGCAAGGGTTTGCACGAAGGCAGACGAACCCGCGCCGGACGCGTAGACGTAACCCGACGCATGGTTTCCAAACCCTTGCGCCACAACTGACCCGGTTGCCCCGGCGTAACCCGACGCAGCGCCAGCAGCAGTAGCGCCAAAGCCATTGGAGCGAACCTGCGCGACCGAACTGGCTCCCGTCGCGTAGGCGTACCCTGTAGCGACCCCACCGGCCGAACTGGCTAGGAGAGAGGCCGTGCCTCCCGTGTCGGCGTACACGTAGCCAATAGTGAATGTCCCCGAGTTCTGAGCGTCTATCAAGGATGAACCCGCAGAATCGGAACCCGAATACCCGTGAGCGACAGCGCCCGCTCCGATTGCTCTCAGAACCGACGTGCCCGCACCACCTGACCGCGCATAACCTTGCGCGAACGAACCTTTCCCACTAGAAGTCATCGTCGCAGTCGAACCAGCCTGCTGGCTCTGCACGTTACCTTGCGCCATGGACCCGTAACCCGAAGCGATAAGCGACGAGTGTCCCGAAGAAGTTGCCGACGCGCAACCTTGCGCCAACGCTGCACCTGCCGCCGACATAACCGACGTTGACCCGGCGTCGCGAGTAAACGCCCAACCCATGACCGCCGACGCCTCGCCGTAGCTATCAATGAGTGCCGATCCGCCATCCACACCGTTCGCCGCCCCAAAGGCAACCGAACCCGTCTGAGTCGCCCGAAGAATCCCCGTCCCACCTCTACTCCATGCGTAACCCTGCGCGACCGAACCAAAACCCGATGAGAGCAGAGTTGATGTTCCGGCTGCCGACGACCATGCGTACCCTTGCGCGGACGATCCTTTCCCACTGGAAGTCATCGTCGCAGTCGAACCCGCGTCTGTGGCGTAGACGTAACCTTGGGCGAAAGCGCCCGTCTGTGTGGCTTGGAGAACCGTAGTCCCAGCAAGTTGCGACTGCGACGAACCAGATGCAACTGAACCAAACCCTGCGGCGTACACCGTCGATGAGCCGCCCGTTCGGGCTGTGGCGTGGGCGAAAACATGGGAGCCGTAAGTCGATGATTGGAGCGCCGCGGTGCTACCTGTATAGGCAAAGGCGTAACCGGAAGCGAAAGACGCGTACGAGGTTGCTTGCAAACTGGCAACCCCGCTTTCGGAACCGGCGTAGCCCTGAGCATGAGAACCGTAGGAGGAGGACTCCATGGTGGCGACACCCGTACCTGTGGTGTAAACGTACCCTGACGCGTGAGCACCCGTTCCAGATGCAACGAGCGTCCCGGCCCCACTTAGACTACGTACATAACCCGACGCATGGGCACCGTAGCCCGATCCTGAAAGAACGGCAGTTCCGCCGTTCACCCCGCTCGCGCTACCTTGGGCGAACGCGGCGAAGCCCGATGCTTGAAGGGTTGCGGCGCTGCCCGGTCCGAACGACGACGCCCAGCCGCCAGCGAACCCGAAGTTCCCTGCGCGGAGAATGGACGTGTTCCCAGCGGTTGCTTGCACCCCGCCATACAACACAGACGGGTTCGTAGCGAAACCTGTGGGCGCGGTGCCACCGTCAACGGTTTCAGTCCCGCCCGCCCCAGCGAGTTCGGTCAGGTTGAACGGGGCGGTCAGCGAACTTCCTGTAGCAAGGGTGTCTAACCATAGAATATCAGGATCGTCGGGGGCGGTGTCCCTGATGACGATGCCGGGGTCGCCTTTAAGTCCTCGGGGGCCGGGATCACCCTGACCACCGGGAATACCTACACCTGTCGGCCCAGCCTGACCGACATCAGCCACAGTTACAGAGGGGACTTGGGTGTGTACTACTACATCCTTATCCGCCTTTGACACTGAGACTGATCTGATACCAGGCTGCGTAACCCTAACGGTCATACTGACCTATCCGTAACGGATGCCCCTACAACGAGGGTGCCGCCAGCTACCTTATCCCAGTCCCCTTGAGAATCTTGTGCCTGCATGTCAAAGGAGTAAGACCCAGCAGCAATAGTGTTTGAGTCTGAAATGAACATCTCCAGACTCTTACCTGTCTTGGGGGCTAGGTAGCCACGCTCAATAGCGGGCAGGGCATTAATGGTGGTTTCGTTTGGTGCAGATGAAAACCACTTCAAGTCAAGGATC
>JAYVZP010000031.1:0-2410 GCA_043783275.1 Rhodanobacteraceae bacterium | reverse complement strand
TGGTGCGCTACATCCAGGAGGTCCATCGCGCACCGGAAACCAGCGTGGATACGGCCAAGAACGTGGAGCCGCGCAAAGATCAGGAGCAGGATCTTGATCGCTAGCGGGCCGTATCGTGGCCACCGCAGCTTCACCCAGGCCACCACCCAAAACCGTCACCCGAGGAGACCACCCATGGACGCCAACATCCCGCCAAGAGTGCAGGCCGCGCTGGAAGGGCGCTTCGATGCGGCCCAGCTCACCGAGGCAGAGGCCGAGATTTACTACGCCAACGAAAGTGAGGCGATGGAGCTGTACGACACGCCGGAGGCAGTGGCCTGGAAGGCCAGGATGCGCAAGAAAGGCAGTGTGGGTATCAATGAAGTCGGGCAACTGGTCTATCAATTTCCCGACAGTGATCAGGAAGTGGTGTTGGACTTTGATGCCGAGGGGAAGGACGGCGCGGGCACCTGAGACCCCAGCCCCTGCGGAATCCTGCCCACTCGCCTCTTCGTGCCGTTAGTCGGCTGTAGTTGCAGGAGGCTTAATTACTCACGATACTCACTCCACTCATATTACTCATGATATGGGTTGGAGCGCGAGTTACCCCTATGGTCAGCACAGCACGCATTGAGATTCAGAACCCTACCGTCGCCCAGGAACTGTTTCTGATCAGCGCGACTGCGATCAAGCATGTTTCGGACGCCAAGATCGGCATCGTTGGGGAAACGGTCGCCCAAGAAGGCTGTGCGGTTTTGCTGCGCACCCACTGGCCGGAAACTTACCTGACGTCTCCGACTGCGCTCGCGGCTGCTACGGTGGTAGGCCGTGCGGTGGAGTCGGTGCTCGCTGGCGGCAAACCCGGCTCCGCAAAGTTGCGGGGCGTGGTGGAGCGCTTTGTGGCCCAGCTGCGCCCGGTGCCAGGCCTCAAGCTCACTCGCGACATGCGGGAGGAGCAGATCGGCGAGCTGGTGGGCTATCTGAGCAAGCCGCTGAAAGCGGCCGGCGGTGAATTGCTGTTCTTCGAGGGCGACATGCTGCCAGTCGGCAAGCTGCGCATCGATCCCCAGTTTTTTCTCGATACCGGCTGGTTGAAAGAAACCACTCAGCCTGCCGTCGTTGAGCAAGCCGAGTCTGGCCTCGAACCCTGGCAGGACGAATTTCTAGACCGCTATCCGACACTCAAGCCCGCTGCTTTCGCCAAACGGGCGATGAGCACCGCCAAGAACGTCCATGCCACGGCCTCCCGCTGGGAAACAGAGGGCAAGGTTTTTGGCCTACACCTTGGCCACGGTACGGTCTATCCGCAATTCCAGCTGCGACACCAGAAAGCACGTCCAGTGGTTGCCCAGATCATCGAACTCTTCAAGACCCGTTTCAAGAATAATTACGACGGCTGGGATATCGCTTTCTTCATGGGCAACCCCAGTGGTTATCTCAGTGGCGAACGCCCGGTCGACGTACTCGATGCCGAAGGTGCAGACCAGCGTATCCTCAGTGCCGCACGCGGCCATCTGAAAACAGCGTATGACCTGTAGCTGCCCGGCAGCCTCCAGCACACTGACCGGGCTCAAGGTTCGCACGGAAACCCTGACCAAGGGCACGCGGCTCTGGCGCTTTCACGGCTGGAACGCCGCCAGCAAGCAGTTTCCCGCTGACAACTTCAATCCCTATCCGAAGAAGAACTGGACGCTTTCGGAAGAGGGGCCGCGGTTCAGTCCCTTTCCGCTTGAGCTGACCGACAAGCACTATGTGCCCGCGCTCTATGCAGCTGAAAAAGCAGAGCACGCCGCGCTGGAGAGCGTCTTCCATGATGTTCTCCACGCGCCCAATCAGAGGGTGAGCCAACGCCTTCTGGAATCCAGTGCCTGGCACCTCTCGGAGCTGGAAGTCCTCACCGACGCCAAGATTCTTCACCTCGCAAATCCCAACCTGGCACAGGTTCCGGTGACCGGACGGCCCATCTCATTGACCGAAGGGGAGCTGTTGCAGAGCTGGCCGGAGTATTACGCCCAGACCCGCGCCTGGGCACGGCTGTTATATCTGGCGCTACCAGAGGTTCAGGGCTTTCGATTCCACTCCCGCAAGGCGAGTGAACCGGCCTATGTGCTCTACGAAGGGCGGGGCCTGTCGGTCAAAGCCTTTGGCTCTCCCCAGTCGATCACCGATCCCAAGGTGTGGAAGATCGTGGCAAAGGCGGCGGCTCGCGCCCACATCGAGATGGTGTAAGGCCAGCAGCACTCAGCGGCTGCGCACCACTACGGGAACCACATTCCACAGCGTCGCCAGCGCATCCGCTTCGCGGGGCTCTGCCCGATGAATCAGTCGGGACTGTAGGCCCGCAGCGAGCGCCCCGGCGACATCGTTCTTGCCGTTATCGCCAAGAAGGCATGCCAACTTTAGAACTTCGTGGCACCGAAATACGTGTCGC
>JAYVZP010000030.1:0-6395 GCA_043783275.1 Rhodanobacteraceae bacterium | reverse complement strand
GCTTCTCTTTCTCTTCTGTGGCTGGACGATCCAGGCGTTGGGCTTGGGCTTGAGTCAGGGCAGCAGGAATGGCAAGCAGGGTAAATGCAAGGAGCGTTCGGGAAAAATGCATGGCTTGAGAATACATGCGGCAAACACCGGTGCGAAATGAGTCCCGTTCTGCCTGCGCTTCCAAGCCGCTTGCTTACACGTCAAATCGCGGTCGATTTTCATTCAAAAATCACCTACAGAACCTTTGACGCCGTTGTCCAATGTGTCATCTAATACTTGAGAACCAGAGGAGACGATGATGCGCATTGCGATGACAGGATTACTGATGATGGCGCTTGCAGTTCCAGCGCTGGCAGCGAAGCATGACAAGGGTCTGGTCGTGCACCTTAAGACCAGCCAGGGCGAAGACGCAGGCACCGCAACCTTCCGCGAAACCAAGGGCGGCAAGGTCAACATCAAGCTCGCTCTCAAGAACCTGCCGGTTGGCGAGCACGCCGTCCATATCCACGAGAAACCCCTCTGCGAGGCACCCGACTTCAAGTCCGCCGGCGGCCACTTCAACCCGGACATGAAGCAGCACGGCACCATGAACCCCATGGGCCACCACAACGGCGACCTTCCGCAGAATCTTACCGTAGGCCCCGATCACACCGGCAGCGCCAGCTTCTCGGTCGATTATCTCTCGCTCAAAACCGGTTCCCCCAAGAGCATCCTGGCTAACGGCGGCACCTCCATCATGGTCCATGAAAAAGCCGACGACATGAAGACCGACCCCACCGGCGCGGCCGGCAACCGCATCGCCTGCGGTGTCATCGTCGACGCCTCCACCAAGCCAACGAACTAAAAGATCGGCGACAAATCCGGGTGCCCCAGGTCTTGCTCTTGAGACCTGGGATAAAGCCCGACCGAAATCCCGGGAACATTCCCAAACGTCCATGCGTATAGCCACGCATGGGCGTTTTTCACATGGCGGTCCCCTTCTCCGTCCCGCTGACGAGGCCGGTCCGCCGTGAACCCGCATCTGCGCCCGGAATAACGGCAAAAACCGTCTTACCAAGTACACTTCTACCTACTCCAAAATCCGCAGAGGCAAGGTTGCAGCGCACCCCGGAACAGCAGGCCGAGCAGGACGCGCTCTCACTGCTCGTAAAGCAATGCATGGAAGGCGATCAGCGCGCCTGGCATGGTCTCGTCACCGGCCAGCATAAACGTGTCTACGCCATCTGCTATCGCTTTACCGGCGACGCCACCGACGCTGAAGACATCACGCAGGACGTCTTCCTGAAGGTCTACCGCAATCTCTCCAGCTTCGACCAGACCAAGGGCAGCTTCCAGACCTGGATGACCACCCTCACCCGCAATATGCTGGTCGACAACTACCGCCGCACCCGCCTCGACCGCGCCAGCGACTCTCTCGATGTCAGCGTGTCCGGCGACGACGACGGCCCCACCCTGGCCGAGCGTCTCGCCGATCCCCGCCCCAATCAGGAGCAGTGTTTCGCCGGTCTCGAGCTGAAGGAGAAAATCCAGGTCGCATTGGCAAAGCTCTCCCCCGAGCTTCGTGAGGCTGTCATCCTTCGTGATTTAGAGGACATGGATTACAAAGAGATCGCCATGGTCATGAAGATCCCCGAAGGAACGGTCAAAAGCCGCATCAGTCGCGGCCGAGGGGAACTGGCAAGGCTTTTACAACGTATAGAAACTCATGCAGTTTGAACGGATAGAGAGCGAGGTGGTTGAGATGGCCGAAACAATCAAAGTCGAAGGTTTCGAAAGCAAGGGAAACCCGCGCTGCATTGCCTGTGAAGCGATGCTGACGGACGTCCTCGATGACATCCTGAGCCCGGCCGATAAGTCATGGTTCGACCAGCACGTCGCCACCTGCTCGGAGTGCTCGGAGATGTTGGCCGACGCCCAACGCGGAGCCGCTTGGCTGGAACTCCTCAAGAGCCCCCGGCCAGAACCCTCCGCCGCCCTTCTCGAGAGAATTCTCGCGCAGACCGCAGCAAACGACCTGCCCAACATCGTCGCCGAACCCGTATTCGCCGGCGCCTACGTACCCTATGCTCCGGCCCGCACCAACCTGCTCCCCTTCCGCCCGCGCATGCCCAGACTCGCAGCCTTCGCGCAGGGTTTCTTTGAGCCACGGCTCGCCATGACGGCGGCGATGGCCTTCTTTTCCATCGCGCTGACGCTCAACCTGACCGGAGTCAAATTGAACCTGTTGAGCGCCTCCGACCTGAAGCCTTCCAGACTGAAGAAGAGCTACTACGAGGCCACCGCCCAGGCCGTCCGCTACTACGACAATCTTCGCGTCGTGCGGGTGCTGGAGTCGCGAGTAGACGACCTACGCCAAAACGGCCAGCGCGACGAGCCCGTCCAGCCCGCTCCAGTTCCGTTGCAGACGGCACCGGAAAAGCCCGTGCCAGAGCAGAAACAGCCGGAACACAAACCCACGGACGGCCCAGGTATGAGCCGTCGTGAACCCTTCGTAGCTCGGCCCCAGCTCCTGCTGACAGACGACCGAAATCGCCACAACCGAACAGTTGGGCCACACACCGTACAGATCGTGCGCAAGGAAGGAGGTCTGGCATGAACGACTTCAATGACACGAACCAGACTGGGACCCACGACGGAGCGCCTACAGTATTCTGCCAGAACTGCGGCAAGCCGCTAAACGCTGAAACCAAACGCATCGTCGGACCCGCCATTTTTTGCGAACCCTGCCTTGCCGCCCGCCTGGCCGGAGCCCCGGCAGCCACCAGTGTCGGATACGGCCCGGTCAACCCGGGAGCCGGCCCCTTCGTTCCGCTTCCTCCTTCTGGTCCAAACCCCGGCCTGGCCGCTTTGCTCGGACTAATCCCCGGCGTCGGCGCCATGTACAACGAGCAGTACGCCAAGGGAATCGTCCACCTGGTGGTCTTTGCCGTCCTGGTCACCCTGGCGTCCGATGTGAACGGAATCTTCGGCCTCTTCATCGCCGGCTGGGAGTTCTACATGGTCATCGAGGCGCACCACACCGCCAAGGCTCGCCGCGACGGAACGCCTCTCCCTAACCCCTTCGGCCTGAACGATATTGGCGAACGCCTTGGCTTCGGCCGCGCCTGGCCTCCCAGCCCCAGCGTCGGAGATGTCGCGCACGACGCCGCCCGCGCCGCCTCGAAAACACTCGACCCGTCTTCGCCCCACTTTGGTAAGACGCCCCCACCCACATCCAGTTGGGGCGCCCCGTCCGACCAGTACGCTCAGCAGGCCCAGTACGCCGCTCAACAGGCTCAGTATGCTCAGCAGGCCCAGTATGCTCAGCAGGCCCAGTACGCTCAGCAGGCCCAGTACGCCGCTCAACCAACCACCCCGCCCTATGCCGCCCCAAACAATCCGGCCTCTGAATATTACGGAGGCCCCGGGTCCGCCTACGTCCCGCCACCCGCAGGCTATGGCACCGGCTACGGCTCGCCCGTACCTGTGGCGGTCCTTATCAACTCGCAAAACCGCTTTCCTGCCGGAGCCGTATGGCTCATCGGCCTAGGAACCTTCTTTTTACTCGCCACCACCGGCATCTTCCAGGGATTCCGTCCAGAAGCACTCGTCGGCGTCGCACTCCTCGGCCTCGCCGGTTGGGTCTTCATGCGGCGCATGATGGAGACCGGCGTCTCTGTTGAAAATGACGGAACACCTGCTTACTCTTTGCGCGTTCTCCGGGCTCTGCGCCCGTCTGTCTGGATCGCCCTGGTCGGTATCCTCCTCCTGCTGAGTGCCTTCCACCTTCCCTCCTGGTCTCATGGATGGCCCTGGTTCATCATCCTGGCTGGCGTCATGGCTTTGCTTGAGCGGGCAGCCTACAACTCCGCCGCCGCTGCGCCCTACACCCATGTACCTTCCACAACGCCCGCTTCGAACGCCCCCGCAAGCACGGCAAACTCCATCATTCCGTCCGGCGAATCGGCTCCTTTGCAAAGCGACGACTGCACAAAAGGCGGAAACTGAAATGGCTTGCTATCCTCCTCTCCCTCCCTACACTCCCCCCACGGGCGCACCCTACGGCTTCGACGCCAGACAGCAGCGCCAGTTCGTAAAAGATCAGATTCGCAACCAGAAGGCTGCCCTTCGGACCCAACGGGATCTTTATCGCCAACAAGCCAGAGCGATGCGCCGCACATCCATCCTTGGTCCGCTCGTCATCGTCGCCATCGGCGTCCTCGCCCTACTGATTCGCAGCGGTCGCCTCCCCTTCAGCACCTTCGCCATCTGGTATGGGCACTGGTGGCCCATTCTGCTTATCGCCGCCGGCGTCGTCATGGTCGTCGAATGGTTGTTCGACCAGGTCGGCAACCGGTCCGGAACCCCGGGGGTCCGGCGCGGAGTCGGCGGCGGAGTCGTCTTCCTGCTGCTCGCCCTCGCCCTCGCCGGAGCGGTCTTCAGCGGCTTCCACGATGACCACGAGTTCCTCATCCACGGATTCAACATCAATCCCGATAACGTCGAGGAGTTCTTCAGCGAAAAACACGAACTCGCCTCCCAGATCATCGACCAGCCCTTCGTGCCTGGAACCAGCCTCTCCATCGATAATCCCCACGGCGACGTCACGGTTATCGGCAAATCCGAAGACGGCAACATCCACATCACCGTCAACAAACAGGTCTACGCAAACTCAGACTTTAATGTCGAGTCCAAGGGCGAGCAGCTTAACCCGCGCATCCAGCTCTCCGGCGGCATCCTCTCCGTTTCCGTGCCATCGGTAAATGGCGCATCGTCCGATGTCATGGTCGTGGTCCCCGAAACGGCCCCGTCTACCGTCAACTCCAACCACGGCGCCGTCTCTATCTCCGGTATGAAGGCCCCCGTCATTATCACCTCCAACCACGGAGATATCGAGTTGAATCAGATCGGCGCAAGCGTCAGCGCACACGCCAACCACTCCGGATCCTCTTTCAGCGCTCATAACGTCACCGGCGACATATCGCTTAAGGGCAAGGTTCAGGACGTCAATATCACCGACGTCGGCGGCCAGGTCTTGCTCGAAGGTGACTTCTTCGGCGATACGCACCTTGAGCATCTGCACGGTCCTCTCACGTTCCAGACCAGCCGAACTCACTTCACCGTCGCGCGCCTGGACGGTGAGATGGACATCAGTCGCTCCGATCTCTCAGGTAGCCAGATGGTCGGACCAACCCAGCTCAATGGACGCAGCCGCAATATCAAATTGGAGCGCATCATAGGAGACTTGGAACTGACCAACAGCAACGGCTCCGTCGATGTCACCAGCGCCTCGCCCGTCGGCAACATCACGATCGATAACACCAATGGCGCCGTCAATCTGACGGTCCCCGAAAAAGCGGGCCTGTCCGTCGAAGCGGAAAGCAACGGCGGCGATGTTGAAAACGATCTCGCTCTCTCCTCGTCCAAGTCGGGAGACCGGACCACTGTCTTGGGCGCCGTCGGCAACGGGTCCGCCAAAATCCGTATCCGCACCAGCCACGCAGACATCAACATCAACAAGGGCGACATTGAGCCCCCCACCGCACCGGCAGGCGCAGAGCCCTTAGTCACCCTGCCTTCCATCGCACCGCGGCCGGTGAAGCCCGCAATCGCGACCAAATCGACCCGCATCACCAAGCCAACCACCCCGACACGCCCGTCAGTACCAACCACTCTAACAACTCCCACAACACCAACCACTCCCACAACATCAACCACTCCCACAACGCCACCGTCCCAACTGCTTTAGAAAGCTGAGCAATGGTAACGTAGCCAAACGACAGCTACATAGGCCCTAAGAGTGGGATTCTCGATTTTCGAAAAGCTCCCACCCACTCCAAACTTGAGGGCACAAAAGTGTTGTGAATGGGAGTGAAGCGTTGGGCGCTTTTTTGCGTTTTACGCTGTCTGGGACCTGCGTCTCCTGGCACGACTCCGATCCCACCCGCGACAGAAATTCGGGTGTTCCGGTTACTGCTGCTGAGACCTGGGAGAAACCGCCACGTATTCTTATGGTTCAGCGACACAACTTATCGCTCTTCTCACTGAGTCTGGTTAGACAAACTGCCACGCACGAACTGAGTCTTCGTAAAAGACTCGTCCAAATGCAGCCGGCTGGAAGCTTCCGCCAGCGCAAGTACCCCAAGCGCGCCTTGAGCATGAGATTTAACCATTACCTGGGTTCGCTCAGAAGTCGCAAGTAACAACCGCGTCAGCGTGGGCAACTGACGTGAATACAAAGCGTCTTCGCAAGCGTCTAGTCGTCACCAAGGTCGATAGTTGCCTTAGAGTAGTTGGCGTATCTGTTGCGTCATCATGTGGCAACGAAGGTCATGATTTGGGGAATTTGCATCGGCGAACCGATCTCCATTTGAGAGCCGTTTTGGTGCCTTGATCCCTGAATCCTTCGCAAACTGCCGGCATGT
>JAYVZP010000029.1:0-2431 GCA_043783275.1 Rhodanobacteraceae bacterium | reverse complement strand
CAGGTGACACATCGCCAGGCGGATCATCGCCTCGCTGCTCTCGGTCAGGAACTCGTAATCGCGCACCAGGCGGCGGTACTTGCACAGCCACGCGAACGTGCGCTCCACGACCCAGCGGTGCGGCTGAACCGCGAAGCCCTTGACGTCCTTCTGGTCCTCGGACTTCCGGACGATCTCCAGCGTCCAGCCGTAGCAGGAGGCGACCCAGTCCACCAACTCGCCCCCGTAGGCGGCGTCCGCCCACACCAGCGACAGGCGCGGGTAGGTGCCCTTGCAGTACGACAGCACTTCCTTGGCCCCGTCGCGATCCTGCACGTCGCCCGCCTGGACCGAGATGGCCAGCAGGAAGCCCTGCGTGTCCACCATCAGGTGCCGCCTGCGGCCCTTGATCTTCTTGTTAGCGTCGTAGCCGAGGGTACCGGGCGGCCCCCTTTTTCGCCCGCCTTCACCGTCTGGCTGTCGAGGATGGCGGCGGAGGGGCTGATCTCGCGGCCCCCCTTCTTGCGGGCCGCGTCGCGCAGGTTGTCGTGCAGGCACTCGATGGTGCCGTCGTCGCGCCATCTTCGGAACTGGTCATAGACGGTGGCCCAGGGCGGCAGGTCGTGGGGCAGGTCGCGCCAGGGGCAGCCCGTCCGCAGTTGGTAGAAGAGGCCGTTGACCACCTCACGCAGCGGGTGCTTGCGGCGGCGGCCCGTGCGCCCGTTGCGGGCTTTGGGCAGGCACCCTTGCAGGGTCTGCCACTGGTCGTCGGTCAGGTCAGAAGAATAGGCTTGGCGTTCCATAACTACAGTGTACTTGACTGACCATGACTTTTTCAACATACTCTAAGAAACTGGAAGCGAACGGTGAGCCGGCGGCCGAGTGACAGGAACCTTACCTTCAGCGGCCCAACACGGCTCTGCACCGGACGCCCCCTGTCCTTTGTCTCTGCGAGGTTGGAGGGCTATGCAGTTCAGGTGTATGCCTATGGCATTACTGCGTATCGCTGGTGAGCGCCCCCGTTGGGCCGCAGGACGTCGGCCCATGTTGGGGCCGAAGCATTCAACATTATGGCTTTAGGAGATCATCCGAAGGTAACGCGCAAGCGGTTCAATGAGGCGTTTGAGGCAGGCATTATTCACTGGCAACTCAGGTCTACGCCAATGGGAGAGCAATACCGATTGCAGTGGCGGCGCAGGAAGCATCGGGCCTTCTTCACCGGCCGCAGAGCGCATCCTGCATACCGACGCATCTTTGCATATTACGGTTCTTTGGCAGCGTCGAATTACGGGCGAGTATTCAGAGACAATTATCGCGGACGTTAAACAGCGTGCGGCCCGACACAGCGCTGCCCCGGACGCCACCTGTCCTTGGCTCTGCCAGGTCGGTGGGCTGTGCGGACGGTGTCGCCGGTGAGCGCCCCCGTTGGGCCGCTGGGCGAAGGCTGGTACTGTGACCAAAACGAGAATGAAAGCCATGCACAAACCAAACTTTGTCCTTGTCATCAGCGGCGTTCCCGGAGCAGGGAAAAGCACGCTTATTCAAGAACTCTGCCAGGTGCTCGGCAACGCCGTCACCTTGCATTTCGATGACTATGGGGCAACGTCTGTGTACCCTGAAGACTTCAAGGGGTGGGTTCGCTCGGGCGGAGATCCCGATGCCTGGCAGACGCCGCAACTCATACGCGATTTACAGTCACTGCGGGCAGGGGTGGCTGTCGCACATCCCCGAAGCCAGAGTGTAATCGAACCCCAGCCAGTCATTCTCGTCGAGGAGCCGTTTGGGCGGGCGCGAGCAGAGATGGGGGGGCTCGTGGACTTTGCCGTACACATCAATCTGCCGCTTGATGTCGCCCTTATTCGCCTTCTACGTCGGATGCTGGCTGAAGATGTAGCCGAGCTAGAGGAAAAACGCCAAGGCTGCTCCAGCGTCGTTGAGGGTCTGTTCCGCTTGTATTTGGATGACAGCATGCGCGATCTTTTCCAGTGTTCGGACGGTTCAGCGGCTGGAAGCGCAGATTTGATCTTGAATGGTCTGCAAACGCCTCACGAGTTGACAGCCGCGCTACTGGAGGGAATGCAATCACAGATTGCGGGTTTTCACCCGGCGCTCTTTTCGATTGGACAGGAGGGCTCACCGTCCCTAGCCCAACACGACGCTGCACCGGACGCCCCCCCTCCTTGCGCTCTGTGGGGTCGGCGGACCGTGCTGTTCAGGTGTCTGCCTACGGCATGACTGCGTGCCGCCGGGGACCGCTCCTGTGGGGCCGCTTGAGCGAAACCTTGATCCGTACTTGCCGGAGGTGAATATGAGCGAAATCCTTTTGCATCTTGGCCTCGGCATCATTCGGTTTTTTGTCGGCCTTTACGAGCTATTCGGCTTCCTCTTTGAGGCGGACTTTTACCTCACGAACGGCTTCTTTAATTCAAAGTCTTTAGTGGCGATCCGCAAA
>JAYVZP010000028.1:0-2436 GCA_043783275.1 Rhodanobacteraceae bacterium | reverse complement strand
CAGACGCCACAGGTGTCAATGCGGATGAGGACTTCGCCGGGGCCAATCTCCGGGACCGGGATCGACTCAGGGACAACCTGATCGCTCGCGCGGTAAATCGCTGCACGCATGGTTTGCTGGGTCACGCAATAATCTCCTCAAGAGCTTTGGTCAGGGCGCGCAGGGCACGTTGGCTGCCGGAGCCAAGTTGCATCGTCTTGCGCCAGCTACGCGGACGCAAAGCGGTATGGAGAGCGAAGGCTCCAGTGCGAAAATAACCATGAACGGTAGCGAATTGGCTCAGTGAGCTGAGTTCGAAGTCATGAGCATCCGAGACGGCCTTGATAGCGCGGAAGCGGAGACCATGAATATCAGCCATACGAGCGACGGTCGCAGCCTCCATATCCACGATGGTGGCACCGTAACTGGCGAAGAGCCGTTGCTTTTCATGTACGCTCGCGATCGAGTGCGAGGTGACCAGGCTTGCGTCGCCGATGCTTGAAGTGAAGCGTGCGCCAGATTGAGCGTCGATGATCGTCTTCGCCTCGAAAACTGTTCCGACCTCGGCTGCAGGGCTGCACGCGCCGGCAAGTCCTGTGCTGATAAGGGTGTCGATTGAAGCGGACTCCAGGGCTGCGCGCACGGCCAGCAGGACGCGCACGCTGCCCATGCCGCCGCAGACTACGAGAGTATTTGGAAGGCGATAAAGGAAGACGCCATCGCGCTTGCGCTGCGGGTCTGGCGCGACTCCGCGAACCAGAGCGGCAACTTCTCTTGGCAGCGCGGCAATGATGGCGTTCAAGCGCGCCTACCGGCTTCTATTGGGAGCGGAGGTGCGTAACCGTTGACCAGGAACCAGTCAACGGCAGCGCGTAACGCGGGATAGACCGGCAGGATGCGGAAGCCAAGTTCGCGTTCGGATTTGGCGGAGGTGGCAAACATCATCTTGCGCCCCATGCGGACGGCTTCGACGGTAGCTCGCGGTTCCTTGCCGCGAAGCTTGCCGTTGAAGTTTTCATCGTAGAACGCGAAGGCCATGGCGACCGCGTGCGGTACTTTCACGGTGGGCGATGGAAGTCCCGTCATCGTTGATAGACGGTCGAGAATCTGCTTGAGCGTGAGGTTCTCGCCGCCAAGAATGTAGCGTTCGCCGGGGGTTCCGCGAAGCAGGGCTGCGACGTGCATGCGGGCTACTTCGGTAACGTCTACGAGATTCAGTCCGGTATCGACATAAGCGGGAAAGTTTCTATTCAGGAAGTCCACGAGAATGCGGCCGGTTGGGGTCGGCTTGGCGTCGCCCGGACCGATGGGAGTGGTGGGATTGAGAATCATCACATGCTGTCCTGCCCGTGCAGCGCTGATCGCCTCCTGCTCGGCGAGAAACTTGGATCGCTTGTAGTGACCGATCATGTTGGCAAGGCTCACAGGCGTCGTTTCATCGACGATCGTCGCGTCGGTTTTAAAGCCCATGGTCGCAACGGAGGAGGTGTAGACCACCCTGCTGACGCCGACTTCCCGGGCCAGCTTCAGGAGTTCGCGTGTGCCGTGAACGTTGGCCGCGTACATCTCTTCAGGATCGCGGACCCATAACCGATAGTCGGCTGCGACATGAACGAGGACATCGCAACCGGACAAGGCGCTGCGGAGGGCCTCGGGCTGGCGCAGATCACCCACAACCGTCTCCGCCGCAATGCCTGCGATGCCGGCGAGATTGCTGCTGGAACGCGTGAGCAAACGCATGGATGCGCCTTCTGCCGCATATGCCCGGGCGACATGGCCACCCACAAATCCTGTCGCTCCGGTGATAAAGACCTTCATGCAGTTGCCTTAGGTGTCCAGCCGCTCTGGCTCGATCTGGATATTCTTCTCGCCAGCGGCTTTCTTCTCCCAGTACTTTCTGACCCAGGCCTCGAAGGTCTTGCCCGCGGCGGTATCGCGACCAGTAAAGACGAGCGCCGCGACATCGGAGTAGGCTACGTTCACCTTTGTATGGCTTGTGGTCGGAATGATGCGGATCAAGGAATCGGCAAGTGTGGTGCCGGTCCGGCGGTCAAAGAGGTAGCCTTCAACCTTGCTCCCGCTCTTAAGCGTCACGGTAATGTCACCACGATAATCAAACGCCTTTTCCAGAGCCTCGCGGATTTCTGCGTCGGTCGCCATCTCCGGGATCCAGCCTTCAAGCTGTTCCCGCTCGCGACCCGCGGCATGCTCTAGCTCATCCGGGCTGAGATGTGAGAGCTGTTCGATTTTTGCTGATTCCTGCTGATCCGTGGCCATGCTTAGTCTCCCGACACGCTCTGCAACTCTGAGCTTTGACCTGCGGTTGGAGTTGCGGTTGCACCGATCTGGACCAGCGGGCCGTGCTGCGCGGGCTTCCACTCGTTGAGAATATTCTCTGCGCCGGCGTCGTCGTAGCTGGAGAACATGGCCTTGGCAGTCTGGAGCAGTCCCTTGAAG
>JAYVZP010000027.1:0-39385 GCA_043783275.1 Rhodanobacteraceae bacterium | reverse complement strand
CCACCGCGCATATCTTCATTGAAGCTTGGCTTGATGAACTTCATCGCCTGCGCCACCTCTTCTTCATAATGGGCACGCTTCTCCATCAACGCGGGTGTCGGCGTGCCATAACCCGGATCAGCCTCCAGCGCAATCGCACCTTCCCGTGCCAGCGTCTCGGCGGAAAGCTTCAGGTCGGCCACCGTCGCATTCAGATATTGCGCATCGCGCGGGTCCAGCAGCCACACCGGAGCGCCGTTACCCAGCACGCCCGAAAGCCAGAACACCTTCGCCGCCAGGAACGCGCGCCGCTGGGGCTCCGTCGTGTCCGTGAAGATAAACTTGTTCTGCCGGGCAGAGTAGTACCGCGTCGTCACCGGCACCGGCTGGCGATTACCCGACTTCACCAACTCGATCTGTCCCTGATCCAGTGTCTTGCGCACTGCATTCAGCACAAACGACTCAGCAAACGGCTGCTCCGGGGCCCGTACTACTTCGCGGAACGTAACCGTCATCGCAGCTGAAATCTTCGCATGCAGAACGCTCGGCTCGCCTGTTTCCAGGTTGATCTGTCCATGCACCAGCGAAGTGTCCGCGCCTGCCGTGGACTCATGAAACGGCCACTCGAAGTTGTCATAGCTCAGCGGCAATCCGCCCAGCGTAAACAGCGTATTTGGCCGCGGATTCTGCAAGCGGCGCGCTGTCTCGGATAGAAAAGCCTTTAGCTGCGTGCCAAACTCCGGGTTAGTCGCGTCGAACGCCTGCGTCAACTCAAGCTGCGTCGACTTCGACGAATCGTCGGCCAGGGACAGCGTAAAGCGTGTCGTCGGGGTGCCATCAAAGCTCGTCGATGGCTCGCTCGAGCGGATCTGTAGGCCGGCCGTAGCGGCCGCTGCGGCAACCTGGGCGGGCAATGCGGTGTTCTGGATCTGGCTAACGCTCATTGCGTGGAATCTTCCTTATCAAAACGTCGTCACTACTGTCTTTCCCATTCTACTTAATTGGAGAATGCCGCATCGGAAATTCACGACACAGGACAAGGCTTAACATCGAGGAAGCCCCGATGACACAGGGCCTCAAATCGGTACCAGCAAGTGTTCATCGGTGTCAGGCCTTCTCTTGTCTCCACCAACTTGCTTCCCGCCAGCCTGTCGAATCCGTCACACCCTGCATCCAAACCAAAAAAGGCTACGCATGCGGACATACAGGAACACAGTACGGGCGCTAGTTTTCGCCGTAGGCATAACACTTTCGGTCACAAGCGCGGCCAAAGCGCAGGACGCACAAGCGACCATCAACACGCTGGTCCAGCACGAGACAGACGCCTCCAGCCACCGCGGCTACTACATCTACCTCTCGCAGGAAAAGTCCGATCGCACCGGCGGTCACTTATGGACTGAAAAGGTAGCCGAAACCCGTTGGGGCAAAGTCCACTACCTCCTTGCAGAAGACGACAAGCCCCTCTCGCCTGACCGCGCCGCTGCTGAAAGGTCTCGCGTAGGCGCCGAAGCCGCAAACCCCGAAGCCTTCAGAAAAGCAGAGTCCGCCCGCATTGACGACGAGATGCACGCCAAGCAGATGCTCGCCCTGCTCCCCCGGGCATTCCTCTTCGACGGCCCCACCCAGGCTGGCGACTTCGAAAAATTAGCCTTCCGCCCCAACCCCGACTACTCCCCGCAGAGCATGGAAGAGCGCGTCCTGCATGGCATGAGCGGTTTCGTATTGATCGAACCCAAGGACCTGCGTCTGCGCGAAATCAACGGCAAGATCCCTCAGGACATCAGCATCGGCTTTGGCTTCCTCGCAACCATCAAAGCCGGCAGCAACTTCACCAGCGTCCGCCAACACGTAGAAGGCATCGACTGGAAGACCGTGTCCCTGCACACGGAAATCAACGGAAAGGCTCTCTTCCTGAAAACCATCGCTCGTCAGCAGGAGTCCAAACACACCGATTTCAAGAAGCTCCCTCAGGACATCAGCCTGCCCGAGGCCGTAGCGATGCTGGAGCAGTAGCGATGAAAAACGTTGCTGATCAAAAGAAAAATACATGGCTATATCAAGGCTGACTTCACCTTGGGAATTCAAGGGTCTCGGATACCTGAAGATGAGGCATTGGTCGTTGGCAAAAGCCTTTCCCGCCAGTGCAAATGCACACGGCGGAAAGTGTCCCATGTGTAGACCCAGAGAGGAAACTGACATGAAAATTGACATTTTCCAGGTGGGACGAATGTCCCAATCTGCGGCCCGCGTTGCAGCAGGTGCTGCGTGGCTGGCAATCCGCTAAACAGTAGGCTTTGATCGAACAAGTTGAAATCATCGACGCAACGCTGGCTCAGAATCTGGCCTTCCTTGGTTCTCCGAGCATCCTGTTGGAGGCTTTCGATCTAGAAATTCAAGCCCGTGGCCTTGAAGACGTTTGGCCTGGGTTGCCGTCTCTACTCCGGCGAAGGGTCGAAGATAGGGATTCCCTCGGTCGTATTGATCCAACAGGTCATCGTGGACACCCAGAGGTTCCCCTAAACTAAAGGCATGTCCACCCTTGCCCTGGTGAGTTTGCTCGTGCTCGCGGCTGCTCTCTTTGGCTGGCTCAGCGCCCGTGTTCTTCGCATCCCGCAGACCCTCGGGTCCATGGGTATCACCATCTTCGCGTCGGTCCTCCTCGTCGTGCTGCGCGGAGTCCTGCCCGGCCTGCATAACTGGGCGCTGCTCGTCGTCGGCCGCATCGACCTCCGCGACCTCATGCTTCACGGCATGCTCGGCCTGCTGCTCTTTGCGGGAGCTTTCCTGCTCGATCTTGAGATGCTCCGTCGCGAGCGTCTTCCCGTCGGCCTGCTGGCCATCTTTGCGACCGTGCTTTCGACCGCTGGCGTCGCAGCCATCATGTACTGGGCTGCGCCCTTTGCGGGTGTCCAGGCATCGTGGATGGAGTGCCTTCTCTTTGGCGCGCTCATCTCGCCCACGGACCCCATCGCCGTACTGGAGATGCTGCAAAGGGTCGGCGTCGCACGTGAGATAGAAGCGCAACTCGCCGGCGAGTCGCTCTTCAACGATGGCATTGGCGCCGTCCTCTTCCTTACCGTCCTGCGCTTGATCGAAGGCAACACCGTCACCCCCGGCCACGTCGCCTGGACCCTTATTCTGGATGCCGGCGGGGCACTGCTCCTCGGCATCGCGCTCGCGTGGTGCGCCAGCCAATTGATGCGCAGCGTGGATCGTTATCAGGTCGAAATCCTGATGACCATCGCGCTCGCCCTGGGGGGCTATGCCCTTGCCGAAACCCTCGGCGTCTCCGCCCCGCTGGAGGCCGTGGCCGCCGGTCTGGCCATGCGCCAGTTCAACTCCAAACATCTGCATCGCGAGATTGCCCACGAAGACCTCAACCGTTTCTGGCGTCTCATCGACGAGGTTCAGAATGCCGTCCTCTTCGTACTCCTCGGCTTGGAAGTCCTCGCAATCGCCTTTTCCCGCAAGACCTTCGGGACGGGTGGCGTAGCTATTCTTGCCGTCTCCATCATGCGTTTCGCCTCTGTCGCGCTGGTCATGACGGTGGTCCGCCTCCTCCGGCCGAAACTCGTCACCTCATGGCTGGCTTTAAGCTGGGGCGGCCTGCGCGGCGGCCTTTCGATCGCCCTTGCGCTCTCGGTTCCCGCAGCCCACGGGCGCAGCTGGATCCTTGCCGCTACCTATGTCGTCGTCGTCTTCTCCGTCCTTATCCAGGGCGGCACCCTCAACTGGGTCCTCAAACTCCGCAAGCTATCCCCCTAGACGCTTGACAGCGATGGAGCGTCGATAGAGCAAACGCATGACGCGCTGATCCAGAATCAACCTTCTACATCTTTTCAAAAAGAGGAAGGGTTTTCAGGGAGCATCCAAAATTTTGCCTGGAAACATCAGAGTCAAAAACCTTCGAAGCCCTGTTGCTGACTGTTTACTCTTGAAGACTTTTTTCAGCGACGATCTCGAGACCCTGGCCCATCTTTCAGATGTTGGCTCCATATCCCTTGGCAGTGGCTATAAGTAATCCGACCTTGGTGGGATAAATCAACGTGGGACACTCTCATCCCATGAGCTCGACTGAGCAGTGGAGCTCAGCATCAATCGAAGTTTCAAGTTTCCAGGTTCTTGAAGATAATCCTGCTACTTGTTGAGCCACTGAGACTAGGCGCTCAGCCAATATCAAATTCACTATTTAAGATGCTTCATGTATTTATCGTGAATTTAATCTGTGTTTAGCGGCGAAACCTTAAAAGTGGATCATGGGAACGGACAAATTCGCTACACGTGCGTCCCACGGAACGCATCGGTAGTGTCTCCGAGTTGGTGCTCGTTGAAGGGGTGTGCTGCCCGAGTTGCTTGTGATGTTAGATAAAAGAAAATGGGTGTCTGCGGAGATACCGCAGACACCCATTTTCTTGAATTGCAGATGCTATTACGCCTTCGGCAAGAGCACTGCGTCGATGACGTGAATCACGCCATTGGTGCAAGCGATGTCGGCGGTAACAACCTTGGCTCCGTTGACGGTGACGCCATTGGTGCCATCGACGTGCAACTGCTCGCCCTGTACGGAGGCAGGCGTCAACTTCTTGCCGGCTACGTCAGCCGCCATGACCTTACCCGCCATTACATGAAGGGTGAGGATTCCGGCGAGCTTGGCCTTGTTCTCCGGCTTCAGCAGATCTGCAATCGTGCCCTGCGGCAGTTTGGCAAATGCCTCATCGCTCGGAGCGAAGACGGTGAAAGGACCAGCGCTCTTGAGCGTTTCCACAAGACCGGCTGCGGTGACTGCGGCGACGAGGGTTTTGAACGAGCCAGCGGCTACGGCGGTATCTACGATATCTTGCATGGGAGTTCCTCTCAATGAAAAAGTTGATAGTACGTTATTCGGTTGAATTTCAATCGTGCTGTAAAGATAAGATCGCAAATGCAAACTTTGATTTGGCGTTCTGCGAGAAGTCTTCGCTACTTCCTTGCCAATAGTAATCCGCAAAGATGCTGCTGACCGTGAACTGAAAATCCCGTTTTCATGCCGCCAAGTTCTACCGTTCTATTCGGTGTGGACGAAGCAAATTTATAAATTGGAGTTTTTTGTGGGCTGTTTTGTCCCTGCTCAATACTTAATGCAGTTGTTAGTGTGACCTGACCAAAGCCCATCAAATGTGCATTTCTCCCTTAAATGAAAAACCCGAACAGGTCTGCAGCGCCACCTTCCCAAAGTACCAACCTGCATTTAGTCGTCAAAGCCGGCATAAGTGTCGCTCAGCGCCGTCCAAAGTTATCCACGGCGAATAAAATCCAATATTTAATAATGGATATCCAAGAACAAAGTAAAAAGACTGCGTCGTGTTATTCGCCTGTACAACGATTTTTCTTATGCTCTCGTCTAAGGCGCTTTCTTTGACTTATGTGCGAGGTCTCAGACTTCGGTTTCAGGCCGCGCAGCATACCGGACCAGCACTAATAAATCCAGGAGATCGCTACTGAACGTTATCCGCTGTTATGCGCTCAGATTCGCGGTACGCCGTGTTCTCCTCCATGGCGCCGCCAATCCTCTCTAGAATGGACTGATGGATTCATGCTTTGAGTTGGACCGAGTCGATGAGTCCGGCGGCCGGCGCGGTCGTCTGCAACTTCCCCACGGTACCGTCGAGACCCCCGTCTTCATGCCCGTAGGCACCGCCGCCACCGTCAAGGCCGTGGCCCAGGAGACGCTCGAAATCCTCGGTGAAAACGGCACCGGTGCGCAGATCATCCTTGCCAACACCTACCACCTCTATCTGCGCCCCGGTCACGGCCTCATCGAACGCATGGGCGGCGTGCATAAGTTCATGAGCTGGGATCGCCCCATGCTCACCGACTCCGGTGGCTTCCAGGTCTTCTCCCTCTCCAAACTCCGCAAGATTTCTCCCGAAGGCGTCGAGTTCCGCTCGCACCTCGACGGTGGCAAGCACTTCTTCTCACCCGAGCACTCCATCGCCATTCAGATTGCCCTCGGCGCGGACATCCTCATGGTCTTTGATGAGTGTGTCGAGCATCCCGCCACCTATGAGCGCACCAGGGAGTCGATGGGACTCACCCATGCCTGGGCCGCGCGTTCCGTCGACCACTTTGCGGAACATAAACAGGAAGTCCCGTGGTTCGCCGAACGCGATGGGCAGACGCAGAAACTCTTCGGCATCGTCCAGGGCGGCATGTACCCAGACCTTCGTCGCGAGTCCGCCCAGCGTCTCGTCGAGATGGACCTGCCCGGCTACGCCATCGGCGGCCTCGCTGTCGGCGAACCCCCAGAAATCACTCTCGACATTATCGCCAGTACGCTCGAGCACTTGCCCAAAGACAAGCCCCGCTACGTCATGGGCGTCGGCTACCCCGACCAGATTGAACAGTATGCCCGCATGGGCGTCGACATGATGGACTGCGTGCTACCCACCCGCGCCGGCCGCCACGGCCTCGTGTTCACCCGGATCGACGGCAAACTGGAACGCCTCAACATCAAAAAAACGGAGTTCGCCGAAGACCCGGACCCCATCGACCCTACCTGCACCTGCCCCACCTGCCGACGCTACTCCAGAGCCTACCTGCGGCATCTGTTCGCCAGCGGAGAACCACTCGCCGCCACCCTGCTGTCAGTCCACAACCTGGCGTTCTACCTGGACACCATGGAGCGGGTCCGGAAAGACCTTGCAGCAGGGCCCGTTATTTGACCGTGATCTGTACCGAATTCGACTTCAGCGTAGTGTAGGCAGGCCGTTCGAGGATCGTTCCGCGACCTGCCGGAAGCGCATTCCAGGTCACCGTCATCCGGTACGTACCCTCGGGTATCTGCATGTGGGAAGCATTGCTCTGCGTGATCTCTGCCGTCTTCAGCTTGCCCTTCACCAGCGGAATTTCATCCGGGCTGGGAATCGTCGCAAAGCAGCGCGGATTGTTGATGTCCGCGGTCCGGCTATCCTGCGTCGTCACTTCTTCATACGTCAGCGAGAAGCCGTTACACATCCCCGACGCAATCGCCGTCCGCGCCCCGAAGTCTTCGATCAGAATGCTCATCGGCACCACCGAGCCCACGGCAAAGTGATCGCCAGTAATCCGCAGCCCAAGCCCAAGCCCGTCTTTCTGGTTCGCCTGAACAAGCTGTTCATCCGTCATCTTCGCAATCGGCGCAGTCTGAGGCGCGGGAACAACTTCCGCCTTTACGATCGGACCTGCAGCTGGAGGAGCAGACTTGCAGCCGGCAACCGCCAGCACGGAGAGCAAGAGCACATTTGAAAGACGATATAAGGACATAAGAAAGTCTATCCTCGAGGCTAACAGGCAAGCGGCCGTGACCATCGCCTGCGATCTGCATCCTACGGAAGGAAAGGTGGGAAAGAATGGAATCCGAACACGAACGACTCGAACGCCTCTACGCAGAACTGGGCGACGAGCACCTCAAAGATCTGGCAGAAGACGTTGAAGATCTCACCGATGACGGCCGCATGGCTCTCGCCGCAGAGATGACCAAGCGCGGCTTCGCTCCTGCGCCCAAGGCCGACCCGCTGGAACCCGTGATCGAAACCCCCGACCTTGAATCCGGTTTCGGCCCCGGCATCCCCGGCATCATTCCCTCGGGCGCCGCCGCTATGGAACAGGCACTGGAACACGGCGGCGAGGAGCGTCTGGGCTGGGTCAAACTTGTTTCCATCCTCGATGGTCTCGAACTCGGTGGCGCGTGCAAATTTCTCGATAATTCGGACGTCGACTTCGCCATCCGCGAGGTCGGCCACGACGCTATGAGCGGTGCTCCCTCCACCTTCGAAATCTGGGTAGAAACGGGTGGTCTGGATCTCGCCCAGCGCGTTTTACGCGAGAAAATGGGCTTCTTTCCCCCTCCGGAAGTAGAAGACTCCACGGGATCCCAATCAGATGAAACCGATGCAGTTCTTGGCAACTTCGGCACCCGCGCCGAAGCCGATAACGTCGCCGTACTTCTCACCAACGCCGGAGTCCCACACAAGGTCGCGGGCCCCGAAACCATCGACGAAGAAGAGTGGTACTCCGTCCACGTCGCTTCCACCGATCTCGACCGAGGCCTTGAAATAGCTGCCATCGGTCTCGGCATGACCTCCGCCGCCGAGTAACCCCTGCAACGCCCGCCTTGACACCAGCCCATTGGGTGCGCCATCGTTATGCATAGGCAGCCCTGTCCAACGGGCTGTTTGTGCTGCGTGGCGATGATCTTCTGCGCACGCACTCATCCTGAGATTGCGGCGGCCCCTCCGCCTGACTGGTTAGACTGCTGTGACTGCTCCCATTCCCGTACTCGCGATGCTGTTCCAAAGTGCCAACCCACTCGGCTTCCTGGGCGGCCTTGGTAACTTCGCGCTCCCTCTGCTCGTCATCGGCGGCATGTACTTCCTTATGATTGCGCCTAACCAGAAGAAACAAAAAGCCTGGCAGCAGATGCTTTCAGAGATCAAATCCGGCGACCGTGTCACCACCAACGGCGGCATCCGCGGCACCGTTCTCTCCGTCAAGGATGACGTCGTCATCCTCCGCGTCCAGCCCGACAACGTCAAGCTCGAGTTCGTCAAGAGCGCCATTGCCACCGTGGTAACCGAAGACGCCAAGGCCTGATCCTCGCTCGACAGCCTTATTGACTGGCAGTTTGTATAGCGCAGGCATTAGACTTGAGTGATTCGACAACAGACCGTCAATTGACGGGTTAGAGGAAAAGACCGGGATACCGGCGTGCGCTGCGCAATTCCTGCCAGCCCGCAGGCAACCTGTAAAAACATCATGGGCAAGAATCTCGCCACCAAAGTGGCCCTCATCATCGCCGTCCTGCTGTTCTTCATCTACGGCATCATCGGTATTCCGCATAGCACGGGCCTCGGACTTGGGGATTCCCTCAAGCAGGCGCTCGCTGACCGCATTCACCTCGGCTTGGACCTGAAGGGCGGGACTCATCTCGTCCTCGCCGTCCATGTGGAAGAGGCGCTTGTCTCTGCTACTGACCGCGACGTCCAGCGTCTTGAGACCGCGATCCAGGCCGCCGCGCCGGGAGCCACCGTCGCCAAGCTGGACCCCACGCACCCCGAGGCGATCACCATCGCCGGCGTTGCGCCCGCTCAGGCCAGCGCCGTCCGCTCTCTGCTCAGCACCAACGAGTACGCCGGTTACGACGTCTCGAGCGCCGCCGACGGAAGCCTCAGATTGACCATGAAGCCCCAGGCCATCAAGGATCTCGAAGCCCGCACCCTCGACACCTCCATCGAGACCATTCGTGAGCGCATCGACAAACTAGGCGTCTCCGAGCCCGTCATTCAGAAGTACAACCTGGGTGACAACCAGATCCTCGTCGAACTCCCCGGCCTCGACGATCCTTCGCGCGTTCAGGACGTCATCCAGTCCACCGCCAAGCTCGCCATCCACGCTGTTGTCGGCGGCCCCTACGATAATGACCAGGCCGCTCTCGCCGCCAACGGCAGCATCCCGCCGGATGCAATCCTGATGCATGGCAACGCCTTCGCCGGCTCGCCCGACGCCGTCTTTCTGCTCAAGCGCGCCAGCGAAGTGGAAGGAACCGACTTCCGCGACGCCCAACCCTCTACCGATATCAACGGCCGCCCCAACATCTCCTTCACCCTTACCACCGAGGCCGGCGACCGCTTCTTCAAATACACCGACGAGCACAAGACCGGTAGCGCCACCCCCGGCCAGATGGCTATCGTACTCGACAACAAGGTTCGTGAAGTTGCAAGCATTCAGTCCGGCATCCGCGACCGCGGCGAGCTTACCGGAGCCTTCTCCAAACAGCAGGCGGACGACCTTTCGCTCATGCTTCGCACCGGCGCCCTTCCGGCCACCATCACTTATCTTGAAACCCGCACCGTCGGCCCGTCGCTCGGTGCCGCCAGCATTCGTCAGGGTGTTATCGCCGCCATCGCCGGCATGGCCGCCGTCATGATCTTCATGCTCATCTACTACAAGGGGTCCGGCATCAACGCCGATCTCGCCTTGTTGCTGAACCTGATCATCCTGCTTGGCTTCATGGGCTACTCTCACGCCGTGCTCACGCTGCCCGGAATCGCAGGCGTCATCCTCACCATCGGTATGGGAGTCGACTCCAATGTGCTCATCTTCGAGCGCATCCGCGAGGAACTTCGCGCTGGCAAGACCGCAGCCGCCGCAGTCAAGGAAGGCTTCGGACACGCCTGGATCACAATCGTCGATACCCACGTCACGACGATTGTCTCTGCCATCATCCTGCTGATGTTTGGCACCGGTCCCGTCAAGGGCTTCGCGATCACGCTGATGGTTGGTCTCTTCGCTAACCTCATCACCGCCGTCTTCGTCTCGCGCATGATCTTCGACTGGCACCTCCAGGGCAAGGACCGCACCGCCGTCCTGTCCATCTAAAAAATTCCCGGCAAAGGCATGTGCCTTTCCAATTTTTCGCGGCCCGGCCGCAGAGGTTTAGAACAAGCAATGGAACTCTTCAAACAACCAAACGTCGACTGGCTCGGGAAAAAGTGGTTCTTCCTCGGTTTCTCCCTCATCTTCTCCGTCGCCGGCCTGCTCAGCATTCTGTTCTGGCATCATCTGCCGCTCGGCGTCGACTTCAAGGGCGGAACCCACATCACCGTGCGCTTCGACTCGTCTCCGAATGAAGACCACGTGCGCCAAGCCATGGACCGCGCCGGCATCCGCGACTCTCGCATCCAGCGCATCGGCACCCGCCCCGGCGAAGTCTCTAACCAGATCATCATCGCTCTCCCCGAAGCCACCGCCACGGATGCCGCCCACGACGCCGGACGCAATGCCGTGGAGCACGCTCTCGAGTCCAATTACCACGACAGCACCTTCCAGGTGGTACAGGTCGATATCGTCGGCCCCACCGCCGGCAAGCAGCTCCAGAAACAGGCTCTTTACGCCACCGCGTACTCGCTCATCGGCATGCTGGTCTACCTCTGGTTCCGCTTTGAGTTGATCTACGGAGTCGCTGCCGTTGTGGCCGTCTTCCACGACACGCTGATCACCATTGGTGCCTTCTCACTCACCAATCAGGAGATCACCCTCACCGTCATCGCGGCCATCCTGACGCTCATCGGTTACTCCATGAACGATACGGTCGTCGTCTTCGACCGAATCCGCGAAAACCTCGCCCAGAGCCGTCGCGAGAGCCTCAGCGACGTCGTCAACCGCAGCATTAATCAGACGTTGAGTCGGACTGTGCTGTCTTCAGGCCTGACCTTCCTGACCGTCCTGTCGCTTTATCTCTTCGGCGGTGAAGTCCTCCACGGCTTCTCGTTCGCCCTGGTCATCGGAATCATCATCGGCACCTATTCGTCGATCGCCGTGGCCGCCCCCATGCTCGTCGCCTGGCAGGATTGGCGCGCGAAGCAGGGCAAGGCCTCGGCCACTTTGCCAGCAGGGCGCGTGAGGGCGTAGTATCCGTTTCACACCAAGACTCATTACTCCGGATGACCGACGCGAATTGTTTTATGTTGTCATCCGGAAGTGATCTGCACGTGCTGCTGCCTCTGCTCCTAATGCACTCTGGGACAAAAATCCCGTTTCGGACCATCCAAAACCAAACCGGGAACATTTTTGAATCCCCCGGTGTCTAAGCAACATAGCTCACGAAATCCTGACCCGTTCGAGAGTGTCTCCTCCTGTTTTCGTTCTACGAATCCTTTCACGAGGCTACGCCCATGTTTGAAGATTCCCTCGTCGAGTCCAGCGGCCGGCTCAAGACCAAGTCCAAATACTGGATGATTGGTACCGGCCTTCTCAACTTCGCCATTCTTGGCACCATGATTGTGATTCCGCTTCTCTACCCGGAAGCTCTGCCCAAGACCGCGATGACGGCGATGCTTACCGCGCCGCCTCCACCCCCGCCGCCGCCGCCACCCCCGCCACCGGCTGTGATGGTCAAGCCGATCAAGATGGTGTCGGAGATCGATCAGGGCCTCCACGCCCCCACCAAGATTCCCAAGAAGATCGAAATGATCAAGGAAGAAGCCGCACCCCCACCGCAGGTTGCCGGAGTTGTCGGAATGGCCGGCATGAGCGGCGGATCGTCTAATGGCGTTCTAAATGGTATCCCGGGCGGTATGGGTTCTGCCCCGGCTCCGGTAGTCAAGGCTGCTGAGAAGCCCAAGGGTCCAGCACGTATCTCAGGCGGCGTCATGGCCGGCACCATCATCGAGAAGACCACACCCAGCTATCCTCCGATCGCCAAGGCCGCACACGTCTCAGGCGCTGTCGTTCTGCATGCCATCATCGGCAAGAACGGCGCTATCCAAAACCTGACCGTCATCAGCGGGCCCGAGATGCTTCGCGCAAGCGCCGTCGAAGCGGTACAGCACTGGCGTTACAAGCCATACCTTCTGAACGGTGATCCGACTGAGGTCGATACCTCCATCACAGTCAATTTCAACTTCGGGTCTAGCTAGTCCGGGGATCGAAGTCCAACTTTAGTTGGACGGTCTCCCCCACCGCAGCTGTGTATGGTGGGGGAGTAGGCGGCAAACGGCAGTACTTTAGCCACGGATTTCGGCAGGCGCCTCGTAATCACGTCTTCGCCAAGTCCATCGAGTTTCAACCAACGCTTCAATATTCCGGAGGAAAGATTCCAGTGATTCTCGCCCACCTTACCATCGTTGCATCCGCCCACATCTCGTCGCTCGCCATGTTCCAGGAAGCCCCCACCGTCGGCTTCTCGCCCATTCAGCTTTGGCAGAATATGAGCTGGATCCCCCGTTTCATCGTTATCATCCTTTTCGTCATGTCGATCTGGTCGCTGGCCGTGATCATCGACCGCGCCCTGTACTTTTCGGCTGCCCGCAAGCAGTCCCGCGAGTTCGCCCCCAAGGTTGCAGGCGCCCTGAAGAACGGCAACCTGGATGAAGCCATCAAGGTTGCGGATCGCACCAAGAAGTCGCACCTCGCGGAGGTCGTTACCTCTGGCCTGCAGGAGTTCCGTAGCTTCGGTTCCGGCGGCACCATTACCCAGGATCAGATCGAGTCGTCCAAGCGCGCTCTCGAGCGTTCGGAAGCCATCGTTCACTCCAAGCTGAAGCGTGGTCTCGGCGGTCTCGCAACGATCGGTTCCACCGCACCGTTCATCGGCCTGCTGGGTACCGTTATCGGAATTCTGAACGCCTTTCAGCAGATCGCCACGCAGAAGACCTCGGGTATCGGCGCAGTCGCCGGCGGTATCTCGGAAGCGCTCGTAACAACCGCTTTCGGTCTCGTCGTTGCCATCCCGGCCGTTATGACGTTCAACTACTTTACAAACAAGGTTGAAGCCTTCGACGTCGAGATGGACAACAGCTCCTCCGAGCTGGTCGACTACTTCATCAAGCAGAGCCACCGCTAAACCGCTCCAGCAGGATCTCGGCGAGAGTCCTGCCCGGGTCTCCGGCAGTCTGAAAGGGCTGCCGGAGCGAACGGGCCAAAACCGAGAGCAGCACCGAACACCGATAGGAATCACCCGGATCAACCGGACGGAGTCTGTACATGGCGATTGCGAAGCGGGACGAAGGTAAAAAAGTAAACTCCAACATTAACGTGACCCCCATGGTCGACGTAATGCTCGTGCTCCTGATCATCTTCATGGTCATCACGCCAATGCTCAACAATAAGGTCAACGTCGACCTGCCCAAGGCAGATGCTGCCGTGGTGATGGAAGACGCCAACAAGGAAGACGCCGTCATCGTCGCAGTCACCCGCGACGGCAAGATCTTCCTGGGCGGCGACCAGATCATGGTCGATGATATGGGTGGCAAAATTTCGGCCAAGCTCGAGAACAAGACCAACAAAGAGGTCTATCTCCGCGCCGATAATCGCGCAACTTACGGCAAGGTCATGGATGCGGTTGACGGCATTCGCGCCGCCGGCGTGAGCCAGCTCGGCCTGCTCACGGAAAAGAAAGACGATAACGCGAAGTAGTCTTCGCCACATTTATCTGGAACTGACGTAATACCGATTCAGGATTACAAGGAGAACTACTATGGGCATGGGTGGTGGAGGCGGTACAAACAAAGCGGTGTCAGAGATCAACGTGACGCCGCTGATTGACGTTCTTCTGGTACTCCTGATCATCTTCATGGTCATTGTGCCTGTGACGCCGAAGGGTCTTGACGCGCTGGTTCCCCAGCCGCCCAAGAACAAGACATCCGAGCCGGATAACACTCGGACGATTGTGGTGCAGATTCTTGCGAACAAGGGCGGGCCGCCGTCTTACAAGATCAACGAAGACACCTTTGCCAAGGCGTCGCTTGAGCCCAAGCTGGCAGAGATCTTCGCGTCACGGCAGGAGAAGGTCATGTTCGTCAAGGGCGATCCTGATCTTTACTACGGCAACATTGCAGAGGTCATCGACTATGGCCACCAGGCCGGCGTCGACAACATCGGCATCATCACACCGCGTGTAGAGTCGGGGCAGTAAGCCGGGCATTTACCGCCTTCGACCCGGCTTCGGCCGGGTCGAACTATTCAGGCGATGAATAGGGTTGTTGATGTGACGATTTGACCTCGGACCTTTGAACCGCGACAATCAGAGTAGCCCGCCTACTTGAGGTAACACGTTTATGCTCGCCTACCTTGTTCTTCTGCTTGCCGTTCTAAGCCGCCTCCTTCCACCCGTTCTTCACGTGACCGCCATGAACTTCACGGCAGTTGGGGGAAGTCTGTTGTTTTTTGGGGCCCGGCGGCCACGGTGGCAGTGTGGAGTGGCGGTAGCGGCTCTGATGATGACGGATTTCTGCCTGACGACCTACGCATATCACTATGCCTTCCATGTAACGGGTTATCTGGTGACGTGGGCCTGGTATGCGGGCGTTTGCCTGCTGGGACACCAGGTTTTGCGGCGTGCGACGGTTTTGCGCGTGGCGGCCAGTGTGGTGGGGTCCGCGACGTCGTTCTTCATTCTGAGCAACTTTGTGGTCTGGATGGGCAACATGTATCCCCATACGCTTTCCGGGCTTGCGGCCTGCTACGCGGCGGCTCTGCCGTTCTATCGGAATGACCTGGCTTCGACTGGGCTGGTTGCAGGTGTGCTGTTTGGCCTGCCGGTTCTGGTTGCGCGTATGGCCGATGCGGGGCATCGCGGTCAGAAGAGTCAAAGCCAGGCTGCGTAGTTGGGATCGCGCCAGGGCTAAAGGCCCGATTTGATTTTGGATGGCGACGCAGAGCTTGGGCTCTGCGTTTTCTTCGTTTGGGTGCCTACTGGGTTCCATGGTTGTTGCGACGGCCTGGACTGTGTCGAGGACCTGCTCGCGGTTCCACTGCTCGTTCAGGATGTCTTCGAGGGTCTTCTCGCGTATGGGGTTGGTGAAGTCGGCGACGGGCGCGATGTTGCCGAGGGCTGGGTCTAAGACGATCTCTTCGACAAATTCGCCACGGCTGGAGGCTTCGGCTTCCTTCTGTTTGGGGAGGTTGAGGGAGGCGATCTGGAGGCCGTAGAGGAGGAGTCCGGCGCGGCGGGGATCGATGTTGTTGGAGGCGATGCGCCGGAGGACTTCGCCGATCGAGAGTTGGATGGCGGAGCGGTCTTCGGGCTCGGGCAGGTCAAATGCGGCGGCCCGATTCTGGTTTGCGCGGCGTTGGGTCAGGTTGGCGATGGGTTTACGGGTGGTGTGGTGGTGGTAGCAGAAGTCTTCGTGACGGAGGCAGGGTGGGCCGCAGCGGCGTCCGTCGGTGAAGATGTGGCGGCATTGGTAGCGGTTGATTTCTTCGGACATAGTGTTTGTTCCCCCCACGGGATATCTAGCTAAGATCCTCAATCGATGATGGTTAGGTTCGGACCATGGTCTGAATCAATGGATGTTTGTGTCTCTCGAAAGCGTACGTGTGCCTTTGGTAGCTTTTTATATGCTTTGGGTTTAGAGAGAGGGTTGAAAAGGCCAGGCCGGTGGGCCGCGCTCTTTTTTCTTCCTATCTCAAGTATATAAGGGGTGTCAAGGGGGGAAAAGCCGGAATCAGCTGATCCCGGCCTGAACTTTGGATGGTGAATGCATCGGCTGTTCTCGCCGACTGAGGGTTGATCAGGATCGATCATCAGTAAACAAGACGGCTTGTTTTTACTGATCGGTCGTGTTGATCCTTCTAGCCTATGCAAGCGATGTCAAAGTGTAATGAGATCTATCGACGCCAAGCGCCCCGGTACGCTGCGGGGCAGCTACCGGGGTGCTCTGGCGGGGTCAGGCTTGCGTGTAGTCCATGCCATCCAGGTCGTCGATCAGGCCCGGGCCGGTTGGCTTCCAGTTCAGCTTCTGTTGCGTGATGGCGCTGGAGGACGGCATATCTTGCCCGACCAAAGGGGCGAGCCAGCCAAAGTGAGCTTCGGTCTGCTCGGGCTTAATCGTGACGACCGGCACCTTCAGTCCGCGGCCCAGCGCCTCGGCGATGGCCTTCATCGACACGCCTTCTTCGTCGACCGCGTGGTAGATCGCGCCCGGCTCGGCCTTCTCAAACGCCAGACGATACAGCCGCGCCGTGTCGGAGACGTGCGCCGCCGGCCAGCTATTGCCGCCCTCACCGATGTAGGCCGAGACCCGCTTCTCTCTCGCCACCGCCGTGATGTAAGGAACCAGCCCCTGCTTGTGCGTGTCGTGAATCTGCGCCAAGCGGACGATCGAGGTTTTCACGCCGCGCTCAGTGAAGTCCTTCACCGTCGTTTCCAAACTTGCGCGAGGGTTCCACGAAGCTGTCGCGCCGTCCTCCGTCGATGGCTTGCCGTCCACATTGGCCGCCATCGCCGTGCCCGAGGTCACAACGAACGGCCGGTTCGAACCCAGCAGCACCTCTCCCAACGCCGCGATTGCTTTGCGCTCATCTGCGGCGTTCTTCTCAAACTGCGAGAAGTCATGGTTGAAAGCCAGGTGGATCACACCATCCGAATCGGCTGCTCCTTTGCGCAGACTGTCGAGGTCCTCGATGTTGCCATGAAGTACCTCGGCCCCTGCCGCTCGCAACTTCTCGGCGCCTGCCTCCGAACGCGTCAGTCCCAGCACCTGATGCCCTGCCTTGATCAGGTCCGGAATAAGCACCGAACCGATAAATCCGGTTGCTCCGGTCACAAAAATACGCATGATGATGTCTCCCCTGTAGCCAGGAATCTGCGGCCAAATTGCGCCGTCAAGTACTAGATGGCCCCTGGCCTGCGGACGATCTATACTGCGAGGTCCTGATGGTTGGTTCATTCGTCTGAAAGCTCAGAAGCCCGACATCCAAAGATCTGAGACGCCGTTCGTGCAACTGGAATTCAGATCGAGTCAGCGTATGGATCCCCTCTCGTTCGACTCCCCTGTGAGTTCCGCGCGCCGGTCAAGCAGGTACTGTTCCGGGGACCCGAAGTCTTTGCGTCGGATCTGTCCAGGAGCCGACTTCAGCCGTGGTTGCATGTTCACCGGATCTCGTGCGTACCAGGTATGTTGATTCACGCAGAGGGAACCCCGGAGTCAGGCGCCCCCATGCGTCCGGCGATCCATGTGGATTGAATCCGAGCTTCGTCAGTGCCTCTGAGATCTAAACAAAACAACGGCTGCGACTGCCAGCGAGGCTGTTATAGCCCATTTCACCCGACTAGATGACATTGATTTGTACTTTCGCTCAGGTTGAGGCAAAGGATTCCCTGAAGTCGCGGCGAGTATCAAACGCGCGGCTAGTTCTGGGCGGTCCCACTGCGGAAAATGGCCGCAGTTTGGGAACCAGTAGAGTTGTGCGTCCGGAAACTTGGACTTCGCCCGGGCGGCTTGGCGCGGCAGACATACGTGGTCGTTTACGCCCCAACCGATCACGAGAGGAGCCACAATTGAGCCTTTGGGGCTACCGCGCTGCACCTCACCATAAGCTAAGTTTTGGAGGAGCTCATCGAATGAAGGAGACGCTGCGAAGGACCGCATCTCTGTAAGCGCAAGGTCAGAGGGAACGGACCAGGGATGTGCAGAGAATTGAGCAAACAGCGCGGTGCGACCCACTGGACTGCTCGTGATGGCGGGCATCACGGGCTGCAGCGCACGCACGAGCCGCACTGACGCCGCCACTGAGTAGTAGAAGACGGGAACCTCCCAGCCTTCCCAGAAACCTCCCGGATCCAGTGAAACAACAGCGCCGAGTACACCGCCGCGCCGGGCAAGCTCAAGAACAAGGCGTGCTCCCATCGAGCTTCCAACCGCATCTATGCCAAGTAGACCCTCTTCTTTCAAGAACTCCGTGACTGCATCGGCGAGCGTGCCAACGGATACGGAGCCGGAGAGTGGCGGCGTTCGGCCATGGCCGGGGAGGTCAACGGCTATGACCTCACGGCCACCCTTTGTGAGGCGGTCGATGACAAGCTCCCAAGAGGCCCAACTTCCGCCGATGCCATGTACGAGTAAAAGCGGTTTACCGGATCCGCGACGAACGGTATGAAATTTCATCCTCGTTTGGATGCGCAATTTCGCTCACGTCACTTCGCTTGAAGTGTGAGCATAACGAATAAGCTCAACCTGGTTCGACGCTGACGACCGCAATCTTGCTTTGCTGACTGATAGATCGAAAGCACCTGGGTGTTGTAACCAGTCGTCGATCGGTGCCTCCAGGTCAGAAGTTCCTGCTAGTTTCGTCGCGTTTTATTCCCTTGTCCACCCAATTGGAGAAAAATCCGAGTGCCGTGCCAGGAAACAACACGCTCTGAGGTCGGGGTCATCGGGATTGGGTTCCACTCGCGCCTGATCTGGCCAGGTTTGCGGTCTCGAGCCTCTGCTGCAAAAGAACGCGCAGCCGCTCAACCAAGTAATTGGAGAAGTCGAAGGACTTCGCCCACGCTGCGCGACTTCAGCTTTGCATCTCCGCGTCAATTGGCGCGTCATCGTCGATGCGCTCATCGAAGAACCAAATGGTACCGAGAAGTCGACCTGTAGGCAATTATCCGTTGCAATTGTTCGAGAGACGGGCTTATTGAACATGGGACATCTTTTTTGTCAGGCCGGTACCGGTGAATTCACTTAACGGGTCTTAACCGGAGCACGAGGGTTAGTTGGGCGCAACGACCGTTTTTGCTGCGCTTTGGATGTGCGTGAACTTGAAAGAGGCGGGGTACTTGAGGCCGTATCCAAGCAGCCGGGCCATGCCGATGTGGCCAATCCAGATCAGGCTTACTTCTCTGAGCAGGGGGCTCTTAGAGAATGCTGCGAGTACGCCCGGGAGAGCCGCCGGCGTGGAAACGTTACTGCGCAACTTTTGGAGTTGGGCCGAGCCGGTTCGGGACGGTTCAGGCAGAATCTAGCTCTCTTTCGCCACCGGGTTCGAGTGCATCAGGGTCTTGTTGCGGCGCATCAGGAGTACGAGTCCACGCCGAATGTACTTCGCAAGGAGCGGCATGGCGATGGCGGCGAATACACCCCACACGATGAGCGCATGCCATTCCCATTGCCAGATCTCGTGAATGAGCCGCCATGGATGATGGCCTAGATGCTCCATCTGTTTGAGGCTCATCGGGAGCCGGCGCGTATGAAACAGATGTACCCCGAGCTGGATAAACGGGAGAATGAGAAGCAGGTGGAATGGCGCGACCGCATGGACCCCAATCTGGGTCGCCACCTGGTTCAATCCGAAGCACCATGCGAGTCCAATCACCACGATGGTGGTGAGCCCCACGGAAGGATTGATGCCGACCACCACTCCCAGTGCCAGGCTCCACGCCAACCGCCGCGGCGTTACTCCACCGCGTAGCAGACGCAGGAGCGGATACAGGACCCTGCACCGGACAAACTCGCGGATCGATTGAGGGATAGACACTCGTGGTGTGACGCGGCCCACGATCTGATGGTTGTGACAAAGGACAGCCAAGACGTATGGACGCGGGGGTGGGATGAACAAGAAAGGGCCGCTCGTGGGGAGCGACCTTTGGTTTGGGGTTGGAAGTGGCTTAGAAGGTGAAGCGGAGGGCGAGCTGGGCCTGGCGGGGATCGCCTACGCCCACGCGGAGGAAGCCACTGAAGTCGAAGAGGGCGGGGGAGCTAAGGGGGTTTAGATTGTTGCGGTTGTTGAAGAGGTTGAAGATTTCTACGCGGGGGACGAGGGCGAACTTGTCGTTGTGGAAGTGGATGGGGCGGGCGAGGCCGATATCGGTGACGAAGAAGGCGTTGTCTTTGCGGAGATGGTTGCGGCCGCAGTCGATGGTGCCGACGAAGCGGGTGGCGGAGTTGTCGCTGCTGCAGGCGGGGCCGCTGGGGCCGGTGAGGGGATTGGGGTTGTCGGTGACGGGGGAGGCGGAGTGGCTCTGGATGCGGAGATTGCCCTTGAAGCCGAAGGGTAGGTCGCCGAGGCCGTAGGCGTTGAGTTTGTGGCGCTCGTCGCGGTCGGAGTAGGAGTACTCGGATTGGAGGTTGTAGAAGTTGGCGTAGCGGAAGGTGTAGGGGTCGCGCTCGTTGGAGTCGTCGTCACGGTCGACGGAGAAGGTGTACTGGGCTTCGAACTGGAAGTGATGGGAGAAGCGCTTGCGCAGGCCGAAGGTGGCGCCGCGGTAGAGAGACTTGGCGTTGGAGATGGTGTTGGTGATGTCGCCCAGGTTGGCGAAGGGCTTGGGACCGCTATAGGAGACGGTGTCGGAGTTGTTGCCGGGGACGACGGTGGCGCCGATGTTGGGATTGGTGAAGCGGGTAAGGTAGACGCCTTTGGAGAGGGTGAAGTCGGCGAAGGCTACGTAATCGGAGGAGAGTTGCTGGTCAAAACCCACGTTGTAGGTATAGATGCGGGGGTTGCGGTAGTTCCTGTCGAAGACCGTGACGCCGGGCTGGAAGGGGAACTGGCCATCGGGGACAGGCGTGGGCGTGAGGATGCCGGCGTAGGTGGGGTAGGTTCCGGCGAACTGAGTGATGGTCTGCTGCTGGGCTCCGTTGGTGGTGATGGCACCGACCTGGGTGAGGCCGTTCTGGCGGGCGTTGAAGATGCCGGCGCTGCCGCGGAGAATGGACTTGCCGCTGCCTGAGACGTCCAGGACGAAGCCTACGCGTGGCTGGAATTCCTTCGTCTGGTTGGGGAGGTAGCCGGTGGAGGGAAAGCGGGGGTCAGTGAGGTTGACGCCGTAAGCTGTGTTTTTTGGAGCAATAACGGGTTGAGGGAAGAACTGGGCTTCCCAGCGGAGACCGTAATTGAGGTTGAGGCGATGGGTAGCCTGCCAGGTGTCCTGAATGTAGAAAGCCGGTTCCTTGTTGCTGATGTTGGAGTAGCCGGCTTGCTGGACGGTCTGGCCGGCACGGACTCCGGCGTCCTGGAGGTAGAGGAGCAGCGGGCTGCCGAAGTTGAGGGTGCCAGTGGGGCAGGCGCCGGTGGAGACGAAGGTGCCGTCGGAGCAGGACTGGGTTCCGGGGCCGAAGCCGTTGCCCTTGCTGGCATCGGAGGCGTAGTGGAGAAAGCCGGTGGTGCTGCCGAAGATGTAGCGTCCGAGGGCGAATCCGTCGAAGACCTGGGTGTTGTGGCTGTAGAGGAACTCGCCGCCGAACTTGATGGAGTGGGTGCGGATGACGGAGGTGAAGTTGTCCTTGAAGTCGAGGTGGTAAAAGGTTTCGCTGGCTCCGGGTCCGAGGAAGAAGGGCTGGCCGAAGCGGAAGGAGGGACCGGTATTGATGCCGATGCCATTGATTCCGGTATCGGGGACAGAGTTGGGGTCAGCGGCAGAGCGTCCACGGTCTTCGTAGCCGTAGGTGATGTGGGCCTCGTTCAGTTTGTGGTCGCTGAGGGTGGAGATGAGATTGAAGTTGAGGGTGGAGACTTTGGTGGGGCCTTCGGTACCGTTGGCGGAGGTGCCATAGGTGGGGACGTCGAAGGTCTGGTTGACGTTATTGGAGTAGTCGAAGTTGTAGGAAGTGTAGAGGAGATTTCTGGGTGTGAGGTTGTAATCGATGCGTCCGAAGAAGGCTCCGTTGTGGACGCCGTGGGCGACGGGTTTGCCTTCGTCAGTCTTGAAGTTGGTCTTGTAGAAGTTGAGGAGGACCTGACGCTGGCAGTCGGCGTTGGCGGCGATCTGGGTGTCGGTGATGTTGCCGCCGAAGGTGGGGTTGGTGGTGGCGCAGGGGGCGGAGCCAAGGGCGCTGGCGTTGTACTGGCTGAGATTGGCGCGGAGGAGATTTTCGTCGATGCCTTCCGCGGCACCGAAGTAAAAGAGCTTGTCCGTGATGAGGTGGCCGCCGAAGCTGCCGCCGAATTGCTCGCGATGGAAGTTGGTGAGAGGCTGTCCGTCCGAGGTGTTGGCGGTAAGGGCCTGAAGGCGCTGGTAGTAAAAGAGGCTGCCGTGGGTGTTGTTGGTGCCGGACTTGGTGATGACGTTGATGACGCCGCCGCCGGTGCGTCCGAACTCGGCGTTGGCCCCGCTGGCTACGACCTGAAACTCTTTGACGGCTTCGAGGGTGATGTCGACGGCGGCGCGCTGGCCGCCAGATTGCTCGCCGAAGAATCCGTTGTTGTAGTCGCCGCCATCGAGAGAGATGTTGTTGAAGATGCCGCGCTGGCCGTTGATGTTGATTTCGTCGCCGTCCGGGCCTTGCGAGATGCTGACGCCGGGCGTGAGGGTGAGGAGGTCTTCAAACTTGCGGCCGAGCACAGGAGTGGTGGCGATGGTGAGCTCGCCGAGGGTGTTGGTGGAAGAGGCGGTGGTGACGTCGATGAGGGGGGCGGAGGTGACGATGACCTCCGTGTTGGCGCTGGCGATCTGGAGGGCGAGAGTGAGGGAGACAGTGCGGCCGACGGTGAGGGTGATGTTCTCCTGGACGGTGGTGGCGAAGCCGGGATGGGAGATGCGGACGACGTAGAGACCGGGCTTGAGGGAGGAGAACTCGAAGTGTCCGGTAGCGTCGGTGGTGGAGTCGGCGACGGTCTGGGTTTCGGTCTCGGTGGCTTGTACGGTGGCGCCGACGATGCTGGCTCCAGCGGGGTCGGAGATATCACCCTGAATGCGTCCATTTATGGACTGGACTTGAGCGGCGAGAGGTGCGGCGAGAGGGGCGCATGAGAGGAGGATTGCGGCCAGGACAAAGAGAACGGATGCGCAGAGACGTTTCATCGTGGCGTACCTCCGGAGGGTGGTCGTGCTTTGATTTTTGTTAGCCATATCCAGGGGGGCCGCGTGTCAGAGAGGGGCCAGTTGCAATCTGCCCTGGGTTGATTTCTCCCGAAGTTATCACAGGCGTGGAAATAAATTCCAAGGAAAAAGCTGGGAAGCGGGGATGATTTGACAGGAGCGGATAGGGAGCTTTGAGCTGGTTAAATGTCAGCTGACAGCTTCGTTGGGGCGGGGGTTGTGGGGGTTGCGGGCCAGGCAACCGCAGGTTTCTCGTTTTAGCTGCGGAAAGAAAACAGAGAGGAGATGGTTATTGGTGCGCGGTGGATTGATAACTAGGAGATGACGACCAGGGTGGAACGGAAAAGGCCGCTCATTTGAGCGGCCTTTTCGGTTGGTGCGGGTGGGATTTAGTAGAGGATCTTGAGGCCGAACTGGATTACGCGGGGGGTGAAGGTGCTGGTGATGATGCCGCCGGTCGAGGCATTGGCACCGTTGGTGCCGCCGATGGTCGAGGGCAGGTAGAGATTGGTGTGATTGAGGAGGTTGTAGAACTCGCTGCGGAACTCTACTTTGAGGCCCTCGATGGGGGTGGAGAACTTCTTGTTGAGGGCGAGGTCGGTCTGGTAGAAGGCGGTGTTGCGGAGAGGGTTGCGGGAGACATTGCCGAAGGGGCTCTGAACGACTCCGCCGACGGTGGTTGCGGGCAACGCGAAGGCGGCGGGGTTGACGTACTGGATATAGCCGCTGGATGCGATCTGGGTGTTCTGGATGGGATTGACGCCGGAATTCCGATTGGGCCGGTAGAGGTTGGCTCCGCGGAAGCTGTTGGCGATGGTGGGAGAGACCTGATTGATGGCGCTGGGGGTGTAGGTGAGGTTGAAGGGCGTGCCGGACTGCATGGTGTTGATGGTTGAGATCTGCCAGCCGCCGAGGACGGAGTCGACGATGCCATTGGCGGAGGAGAGGAAGTGGCGGCCTCGGCCTATGGGAAGCTCGTAGACGATGCTGGTGATGTTGTCGAGCGGCAGGTTGTAGTCGGACTGGCCGTAGTCGGCGCCCAGGTTGTTGATGTCCTGCACGGAGGGGGTGTTGCCTTCGAGGGAGGCGCTGGTCTGGTCAAGAGCGTGGGACCAGGTGAAGGAGTTGAGGAGGGTGAGGCCGGCGGTGAAGCGCTGCTCGTAACGAACCTGGAGCGAGTTGTAGTTGGAGGAGAACTGGTTGAGGGCGGTGGTGATGTCCGAGAATTTGGGGTACGGACGGTTGGCCTGAGCGAAGCCGGTGACGGGATTGAGCTGGTTGGCGTTGACGAAGCCCTGAAGCTTGACGCCGTGGTTGCCAACGTAGGCGATATCGAGAAGGGTATTTTTGTAGAGTTCCCGCTGGATGCTGAGGAAGTAGCTCTCGACGTAGCTGTCCTTGGTATTGCGTGGGACGTAGGTAACGTTGTCAGTCAGCGGGTTGAAGGTGGTGGTGAGGCCGGTTGGGAAGCCCTGGTCGGCGGAGATATAGCAGGTGCCGATCTGGGCTACGGTAGGGGTGCCGACGCAGTGGTTGGTGGGGGTGGGCTTGAGGTTGTTCTGGTTGACGGCTACGAAGAGCGCCTGCGGGGCGTTGATGGCGAGGATATCGCCGGAACCGGCGCGGGTGTAGTGGACGAAGCTCATGCCGAAGCCGCCGCGGATGGCAGTTTTGGGATCAGCGGCGTAGGCGAATCCGACGCGTGGTGCGAAGTCGGCGAAGTCCGGGTTGACCAGGGTGTGGTTGTAGATGCCAGTGCCGCCGACCGGGGTGATGGCGGGGCCGGCGACCGCGCCGGGCGTGATGGTGAGGATGGTTTGGGTGTTGGGGTCAAAGTTGGAGATGTTGTTGTTCTGTTCCGAGAGCGGTGAACCGTACTCCCAGCGGAGACCAATGTTGAGGGTGAGATTGGGGAGGGCCTTCCAGTCGTCCTGTGCGTACGCGTTCGAGAAGTTCTGACGGAGGTGCGCGGTGAAGACGTTGGCGGCAGAGTAGCCGCTGGTGGTGCCGAAGAGGAAGTCGGCCCAGTTGGTGTCCGATACTGTGGCGCCGCCGGCGTTGCTGTATCCTCCGCCGTAGTTGAAGGAGCCGTAGAGGGGGTTGTTATCCCTGACGGCCATCCAGACGTGCTCGTATTCATAGCCGAACTTGAGGGAGTGGTGACCCTTCACGTAAGTGAAGTTGACCTTGGGATCGAGGAGCGCGGGGTTCTGGAACTGGGGGTTGGTGCTCTGGCGGCCGAAGCCGGTGAAACCAGAGATGGAGGTGGTGGGAAGACCGCCGGAGACGGCGGGGTCTGTCGGAAGGCCGGGGATGCCGAAGGGCGTGGAGCCGATGGAGGTGGAGAACTTGCCGGCCTTGGTGCGGGAGATGCCGATACGTGCGTCAAGGACCCGGTTGGCGCCGAAGAGACGGGTGAAGCCAAGGACGGCCTGCTGGTCGAGCACGCGGATCTTGCCGTTGGTCTGTCCGTCGAGTGGGAGTGGAAGGGCGGGAGCGTTGAGTGCGTTTTCCTTGCGATCGCTGACGCGGAGGAACCAGGAGGTGCTGGGGTTCTGCTGGAAGTCGAAGCGGATGTCGCCCTTGTCGGAGTTATCGGTGAAGGGGACCTGGACGGCGTAGTCGAACTGGGCAAGGCCGGTGGTGGGGTTACCGGTGACGGGAAGGCCGGGGACCTTGCGGAAGGCGTCGATGATTTTAAGGGAGACGGGGTTGATGTCGGTGGTGGGGATCTGGGTGCCAGCGGCGTAGGTCTTGCCGGTGAGGGCATTTTTGACGGGGACGACGAGGATGCCGTTGAGCTCGTTCTGGGTGGGGAGCGTGAAGACGTTGAGAGGCTTGAGAACCTGGCGGAAGCCTTCGTAGTCAAGGAAGAAGAAGAGCTTGTCGTTTTTCTTCGAGCCGAAACTGATGGGTCCGCCGAAGTTGGCGCCGTACTGGTTGCGGTTGAAGGTGGCCTTTTTGAAGGGAACGACGATGCCGGAGCTGCCAGTCTGGGTGGGCTTGAAGAATCCGGCGGCGTTGAGTGTGGTGTTGCGTATGAACTCGTAGACGGTGGCGTGGAATTTGTTGGTGCCGGAGAGGGTGGCGACGTTGATGGTGGCGCCGGAGGAGCGGCCGTACTCGGCTGACTCGTTGTTGGTGACGACCTGGAACTGGGCTACGGAGTCGGGTGGGACGGCGATGATCTGGTTGTCGAAGCCCTGGTTGGATTCTCCGTAGGCGTTGTTGTCGAGGCCGTCGAGGAGGAAGTTGTTGAACATGCTGCGCTCGCCGTTGATGTTGTAGGAGCCGGCGCGGGTGAGGGAGTTGATGGAGCTGGTGGTGGCGGAGGAAGGAGCCTGGCGGGAACCGGTAACGAGGCCGAGGAGGTCGGAGTAGTTGCGGGTGACGAGAGGCAGGGCCTCGGACTGGTAGTTGGTGATGGTCTGGCCGCGCTCGCTGGTCTCGGTTTCAACCTGGAGGGCGACGCTGGAGACTTCGACGGTGGCCGACGCGCTGCCTACTTTGAGACCAAGATCGATGCGCTGACGACCGCCTACGGAGACGGTGACATTTTCGGCGATAGAGTCGGAGAAGCCGGAGGCTGACGCGTCTACTTTATAAATGCCGACGTGAACGGAGGGAAATTCGTAGTCGCCGGTGCCGGAGGTGCGGGCCTGAGAGGAGATGCCGGTGGCGGTGTTGATGAGGGTGACCTGCGCGCCGGGAATGGGGGCGCCGCTGGAGTCCTTGATGGTGCCGACGAGACTACCGTTGTCGAATTGCGCGGAAGCAGACATGGCTGAAAGGCATACGGCGGCCATGGAGAGCGAGAGTAAATATGTGCGCATTGCGTGAAGGTAACTGGACAATGTTGCGCGACGGTCAAAGGATGGTTAACAGAAGATTGCAGTGGCTTACGGTTTTGACGGTGCCACGTTGGGAGGGGGCTGACGGAGAGAGATGGGGACGAACTCGCTCGAGAGAATGGGGGCGTCCTCGGTGAGGTAGAAGGTGGGGATATCGGGGTATTGCTCTTCGACGAGGATGAGGGTGCGGAAGTCGAAGCTCTGGACGTTGGAGCGGGCCTGCATGCCGGCGCGGATGATGGCGCCGCAGAGGGTATCGACGAAGATTTGCGGGGTGACGGTGTGGTTTTCGACCCTTTCGGACGGAAGGGTGGGGTCTGGTCTCCCGGGGCTGGGTGGCGGCAGGATTTTGGTTTCGAGATTGAAGCGGACGCGGTCGGCGGTGAGGGCTCGCTGGGCGGCGCGCGGGTGAGATTTGGCGGGGCCGGTGCGGTAGTAGTTCGCGTAGAAACGAGTGAAGCTGAAGAGCTGCTCAACGTAGGTCGGGACCCAGGGGCTGCTGAGATCTTCATGCTTTGCGAAGGCTACGGCTACAGGGGAGAGGGCGAGGTCGTTCTTTTGGTCAGGACCGAAGTGGAGTTGGTCGCAAAGGTAGGTTTTCTGGGCTTCTTCCATGGAGATGTCGCGGATGTAGACGCGGTTTTCCAAGGTATAAGGGGTGCCGTCCGCTCGGCGGCAGGATTGGGGGTTGAGGAACTGATCGTGCCAGATGAGGGAGACGTGGTCGGAGGTGATGCCGATGTCGGTTTCGATGGTGTTGATGCCGTGGTCGAGGCCAACTTCGAAGGCCGGGAGAGTGTTCTCCGGGCGCAGGCCGCGACCGCCGCGATGGCCGGCTACGTCGAATTGTTGGAGGCTGCGGCGGAGTTCGGGGGTCGCGGCGGCGCGCTCTTCGGCGAGGACTTTCTGGAGGAGATCGGGGCGGTCGGAGATGAGGCCGTCGACACCGAGACGGATGACGGCGCGCATCCTGTCAGGGTCGTTGGTGGTCCAGGGGATGACGCGGACGCCGGTGCGCTGGAGAGCGGCGACAGGGACCTGGGCGTTCAGGACTGAGTTGTCGTTGGGGGATAGGACGGGTGCGGTGCGGGCGCCGTGGGTACGGGCGTGAGCGAAGGCCTGGGCCATAAGAGTGGCGTAAGGATTTGGGTCGGTCTGGATCGACTGGGCGACTGGGGGCATGGCAAGAGGAATGATAGCGGCTGCAGTTAGATTCGACATGGGCTGAGGACAGGGTCGCTGAGGCGGATTACGTGGTTGTCAATTTTTGTTTGAAGAGTGGGATGACATGCGGGTGATGACGGTCGTGGAGCCCGGTCATCGCGGTGAGGCTGCGAGGAAAACGGAAGATCCGGGGTCGCCGGGGAACAACGAAGGCCGCCCATGATGAGCGGCCTTCGTTTGTTTGCGGGTTGCTGGAGGCGATTACTCGTTCTCTTCGCGTTCGGCGCGCTTCCAGTTAAGGAGATCGCCGAGGGTGGTTGAGGAGGATGAGCCGCTAGAGGAAGAGGTTCCGGGCTTGCTACCGCCCTTGTTCTTGTTGCCTCCGCCGCCCTGGCCGGCTGCTTCCTTGTAGGACTCGACTTCTGCGCGGCTGGCTTCTTCGCCGACTGCACGGATGCTGAGGCCTACTTTCTTCTCTTCCTGGTTCATCTTTACGATCTTGAACTCGTGCTCGTCGTTGACGGTGAGCTCGACCTGCTTGCCGGTCGCGTCCACTGCTTCGGAGACGTGGCAGAGGCCTTCGACACCTTCAGCGATTTCAACGAAGGCGCCGAACTGCGCGGTGCGCAGAACCTTACCCTTGATGACGTCGCCGATGCGGTGCTGGGCGAAGAAGGTATCCCAGACGTCGGGCTGAAGCTGCTTGACGCCGAGGCTCAAGCGACGATTCTCGGGCTCTACGCCCAACACGATCGCACGTACCTTTTCTCCCTTTTTCAATACTTCGGACGGATGCTTGATCCGCTTGGTCCAGGAGAGGTTGGAGACGTGGACTAGTCCGTCGATGCCGTCTTCGATCTCGATGAAGGCTCCGAAATCAGTGAGGTTGCGTACGCGGCCTTCGATGATGGCGCCGGTCGGGTACTTGTCCTCAAGCTGCTCCCAGGGGTTGTCCTGAAGCTGTTTCATGCCGAGCGAGATGCGACGGTCGTTGGGGTTAACGGAGAGGATGATGGTGTCGACTTCGTCGCCCGGCTTGACCATTTTGGACGGATGTTTCATCCGCTTGGACCAGGTCATCTCGGAGACGTGAACGAGGCCTTCAATTCCCTGCTCCAGCTCGATGAACGCGCCGTAGTCGGTAACGGAGAGGACGCGGCCGCGAACCTGGGCGCCGATGGGGTAACGCTCTGTGGCGTCGAGCCATGGGTCCGGCGTGAGCTGCTTGAAGCCGAGCGAGACGCGCTGCTTGTCCTTATCGAATTTGAGGACCTTGACCTGGATCTCATCGCCGACGTTTACGAGGTCGCGGGGGTGCGTGAGACGGCCCCAGGACATGTCGGTGATGTGAAGCAGGCCGTCGAGGCCGCCGAGGTCGACGAATGCGCCGTAGTCGGTGAGGTTCTTGACGGTGCCGGTCAGGATCGTACCCTCTTCAAGGGTTGCAAGCGTGACGGACTTCTTGGCGTTCTGGTCTTCTTCGAGCAGTTCCTTGCGGGAGATGACGACGTTGCCGCGCTTTTTGTTGAGCTTGATGACGCGGACTTCAATCTCGGTGCCGACGTAGCCGTCCAGATTGCGGACAGGGCGAACTTCGATCTGCGAGCCGGGGAGGAATGCCTTGATGCCGATATCGACGGTGAGACCGCCCTTGACGCGCGAGACCACGATTCCCTTGACGGGCGTCTTGTCGTTCGCAGCTTTCTCGAGTTTGTCCCAGACCTTGTGGCGCAGGGCTTTCTCGTGCGAGACGATGTAGCCGCCGCCTTTTGTCTCTTCGCGCTCCACTACCACTTCAATCGAGTCGCCGGTGGCGAACTTCTGCGTGCCGTCAGGATTGTTGATCTGATCGAGCGGGAGCAGGCCTTCCGACTTGAGACCGATGTCGATAACCGCATGCTTGTCAGTGAACTTGATGACGGTACCGGTGACGACGACTTCTTCCTGTGTCAGGTTTTGTGCCTGAGCGGATTCCACTGCCTGCTCGCGATCAAAGTTTGCGAGGGCGGCTGCGAAGTCTGAGTCGTCGTAATCCTGGTCGCCCTTCTCTTCTGCCGTATCTGTTGCGGCGGAGAGGGAGGGAGCGATGTCTTCGGTAGCCGGATCTTCAGACGGGGTCTGATGAGGGGTGGCAGCGGGGGTCGAGTCGGTGGGGTTGTGGGTGGATTCGGTTGACGGGGAGGTGTGCTCTTCCGTCGCTTCTGGCGCGATGGTTTCGGTTTCGGTGTTCAGGGGTTTGCTCTCGATGTACTCAGGATTATGGTCGTCTACCATGATTGATGCGGACTCCGGGATCCAAGACTCCGCTCCGGGACGTTCAGGGATGATGCCATGGTCGGAAGGTCAGTAAGGGAAGGCTCCTGAAGAGAGCGGATCTTTTTACCGAAATTTTCCGTGGGCAGGCGTCGCACGCAAGAACGAACAGGATTACAGAGGTAAAGCAGGAGTGGCTGCGATTGGATCCCACACGCAGTGACTCACTCAAAAGCATACCAACGGCCGGGGTAGGAGTCAAACGCGGGTGTTGCGTGGAGGTTAATTCGAAGGCCAGGGGGTGTGGCATACTTCGACCATGGACAGGCTCTGGACGCCCTGGCGGTACAACTACATTTCGGGAGCCAAGCAGGAGAGGCGCAAGGGAGTGCCGGAGGAGTTGGACGGATGGCCGGGAGAGGACACGGTTTGCGTGTTTTGCAACCTGATACAGGCCGTGCGATGGGGGGCGAAGGCCCTGGGGATGGAGGAGGCGGAGAAGGCAGGGCATGTGGTGCGGCAGTTTGAAAGCTGCTTTGTCTGTTTGAACGCGTTTCCTTATAGCAGCGGACATATGCTGGTGGTGCCGTATCGTCACGTAGACTCGCTGGCAAAGTTGCCGGTCGCGGAGGCGGAAGAGATGATGCGGGTAACGCAGACGGTGGAGGCTGCGTTGCGGGAAGTCTACCTGCCGGATGGGATCAACCTGGGAATGAACCTGGGAGAGGCAGCGGGTGCCGGAGTGGCGGGGCATCTGCATTTGCATGGATTGCCGCGTTGGTTTGGAGATACGAACTTTATGACAGTGACGGCGGAGACGAGGGTGCTGCCGGAGTTGCTGGATGTTTCGTGGGCGCGGATACGGGCAGCGCTGGCTTGAGAGCGCTAAATTTGAGCAACGAAAAAAACTTACTGGGCATCTGAACTAGCTAGAGCACGGTTACGTTCTAGCCGTTCTCTTCCGCGTGATGTGTAGAGACTCCCGTAGCCCAAAAGGGGGGCGCATATGCCCAGTTTGATGCCGAACGCAGTGCCCGCTTCGTTGCGAAATCCGGTTGAACCTTCCAACTTTGTTCGAAATCTTATGAATCGCACCCAACGCCCGATCCTGATTGCCGGAGCTCAAGTAAGGGCGATTGCGCTGGCCAAGAGCCGTTTTGTGCGGCTGCCGAAGGAGCCTGAAGATGCCCGCATCACCGGCGTGACCAGATCGCTGGATCGCCGCTTGCTTGGCCTGAATCTGCGTGGCTCTTTGGTGGACCGGCGCATGATGAAGGATGCGCTGATCGCATAAGGGTTCGTTCGTCGACCAAAGCCTGCTCTCTCTTGAGTGCAGGCTTTTCTGCGTCAGCGGGTTCCGGGATCGGGAATGTGCTGGTTGTAAGGGATGTGACCTGGAGTTGGGAGGCGGGTGGCTTCAAAGTTGGTGATCTTCCAGACCCCCGAGGAGAGGCGCTTGTAGATACGGGTGTAGACGAAGGAACCCGTCATCTCCACGCCATCGTTAATTCCGTCAATATCGGCGCGCGAGGTAACGATGGCTACGGAATCTACGATTTTGATCTTGAAGTTGGATAGGTCGAGGCGGGTTAGCATGAGGGTTCGGCCGCGCAGGCGGTTGAGATGCGAGGCCTTGGTGTTGACCTGGCCGTTCCAGGAGATGCCGACGTAATCGTCTGAGAGCATGCGATCGATAGCGGCGACGTCGGCACTGAGAGTGGCTCTTCGCCACTGTTGCTCGAGGTCGGCGATCTGCCCGCGATATTGCCTGCGGCTTACGTGGTGGACCGGACCAGCTTCTTCGCCGTGCGCAGGGAGCGCGAGCGGGAGGCCACAAAGAAGGATTGCAAAACAGCCGAGCTTGCCAAGACGAACCATGGGTCTACCGCGGATAGTAAGCGGTACGAACCAAGGAGTCAAAACAACTTTCAGGGGAGCTTTGGTGTGGCTTTCAAATCGCGATCAGGCGACGGCAGTGAGATTTTCCATGGAGCGCTCTCGCATGCGCTGGTAGAGGCCTCCAATGGCGTGCTCCTTGAAATGTGGGGTGTTGCGATGGGCTTCGATGGCGGCCTCGTCGACGTACTGCTCGTAGATCAGGACGGTGTTGGGATCTGACTCGATGAAGTGAGGGACGTAGGAGATGCAGCCGGGTTCGAGACGCGAGGCGTGGGCGAGGGCGGTGAGCGTTCTGGCAATTTCGTCGTGGTCTTCCGGGGCGAAACGCATACGGACGGTGAAGCTGATCATGGACAGACCTTTCGAATGACTTCAGTATTTCGATGTTATGCCGAGGTGGGTGTTGGTCAACGCAGCGGGTAAGCACGGGGTGGACCGATGCGCCTTGCCGGGATGCGCTCGAGCATGACCAAAGAGCTAAAGGCTCGACTTTATCGGGAGCGGCGGCGAGGGGCCGCGGGCAAGGATGACGGATTTCAGAAAATCGCGAACCTTGTCCGTGCGGGACTCGAAGAGGAAGTACATGAGATAGGCGAAGAGCAGCGCGATGGAGATGGGGATGATCTCGAGAGCGACGTGGGAGAGATCGGGATGCCAGCGATTCCCGTGATGCCAGAGGGCTGATAGCAGAATCATGAGGGGCTGGTGCGTGAGGTAGAGGGTGTACGAGATTTCGGAGAGGAGGATGGCCGAACGGGCGTAGAGGCCGGATGCAGGAGGCGCGCAGAGGGCAGACCAGATGAGGCCGAGCGAGCCCATGCCGATGGTGTAGTTGGGGAACGCTCCGCCGAGGCGGTGTGCAGCCTGGGCCAGAATGGACGCGACGATAAGGGCGAGTGAGGCGACGAAGAGCCCGCGGCGTGTGAGATTGGAGCGGAGGGGGAAGCGTTTGGCGCAATATCCTGCGGCGACGCCGGCGAGCCAGATGGGAAAGAGGACCAGGATGTGGCTCCCGGAAAACCAGGCGACGGCAAGGAAGAGGACGCCATACAGGATGGCCCTGCGGCGCTGAAAGAAGCATATAGCGGCAAGGGGGAAGAGGATGTAGTACCAGAACTCGTTGGCCAGGGACCAGGCGGGGCCCAGAGTTCCATAGATGCGGGTGAGGATGTCCTGAACGAAGAAGAGGGTGCCTACGAAGGAGCCGAAGGTATCGAGAGTGGTGAGGGGCACAAGGTAGGACGGGCTTTGTTCAAGATAGGTGGGAAGTGTGTGGGCGTTAGAGCGCCCGATGAAGTCCCAGAGTGCGGTAAGCAGGAGGGCCGGGATGAGCACGACCCAGAGACGGGTGATGCGGTTGAGCAGATAGTTGAACCACGACCACTTGCCACGCTGGTTGGCACGCAGGACGGAGGTGCCGACGAGATAGCCGCTGAGGGCAAAGAAGAAGCTGACAGCAGCGCCTGCGAAGTAGTGGTCGATGTAGAGGAGGTTGACAAGAAGCCCGGAGCCGGCCTCCTTGTAAGGAACGAAGAAAGCGAGACGAGTGTGGTAGCAGACGACGATCAGCGCCGCGAGACCGCGCATGGCATCGAGGTGGTAGTTCCTCGATGAACCCACGGCGGCTGATCGCGTGTGGAGGCCGGCGATGGTCTCCGGTAATGTGTCAGGGCCCTTCGACATCCATGTTCTCTCGGTGCCAGTTGACTGGACGTTAGGGTTACTTCGTCAGAAAGTCATCGAAGGCTGGAAGGTTGATGGTCTGGGTCCGGTCTGGACCGGTGGAGACCATGCCGATCCTGGCGTTCGATTCCTTTTCGATGAAGTTGAGGTAATCCTGAGCGAGTTTCGGGAGCTTGTCAAAGTCGGTGATGCCTTCGGTGGACTCGTTCCAACCCTTGAGCGTGGTGTAGATGGGCTTGATGGACCTGAAGCCGCGAATGTCGGCGGGAATCTGGTCGGTAACCTTGCCGTCGATCTCATAGGCGGTGCAGACGGGGATGTCGACGCAATGATCCATCACGTCCATCTTGGTGACGACGAGCCACTCCGTTCCGTTGATCATGTTGGAGTAACGGAGAAGAGGCAGGTCAAGCCATCCGCAGCGGCGGGGACGCCCGGTAACGGCGCCGTACTCCTGGCCCCTCGCTCTGAGCAACTCGGCGGAATGCCCGTCGATTTCAGTGGGGAACGGGCCTTCGCCGACGCGGGTGACATAGGCCTTGGTGACGCCGATGACGGTGCCGATGCGGGTGGGGCCTACCCCGGTTCCGGTGACTGCGCCGCCGGCGGTGGAGGAGCTGCTGGTGACGAAGGGGTAGGTGCCGTGGTCGATATCGAGGAGTGCGCCCTGGGCGCCTTCAAACATTACTTTTTCGCCGTTGTCGATAGCCTGGTTGAGCATGACGGCGGTGTCGGCGACGAAGGGGGCTACCTGTTCGGCGAGGCGTGCGTACTCCTCGTACATGGCGCGGGGGTCAAGGGGCTCGGTGCCGAAGAGGGCGTGGGCGATGGTGTTCTTTTCATGGCAGGCGTTGTTGATGTGCGTGCGGAGAAGGGATGAGTTGAGGAGGTCGGCGACGCGAAGACCGTTGCGATGGACCTTGTCCTCGTATGCCGGGCCGATGCCGCGGCGGGTGGTTCCGATGGGCTGGCGGCCGGGTGCGGTCTCGGCGGCGAGCTCGATCATGCGGTGGTAGGGGAGGATGACCTGGGCGCGGTCGGAGACGAAGAGCTGATTGTCGATGGGGAGGCCAGCTTCGCGGAGCTTGCGCACCTCGTTGAGAAAGGCGGCGGGGTCCAGGACGACTCCGTTGCCGATGATGCCTTTGCAGCCGGGACGGAGGACGCCGCAGGGAATAAGCTGCAGAACGAACTTGCGACCGTGAATGATGACGGTGTGGCCGGCGTTATGGCCGCCAGCGTATCGGGCGACAACGGAAAACTTTTCAGAGAGGACGTCGACGATCTTGCCTTTACCTTCATCGCCCCACTGGGCTCCGAGGAGGACGGCTGACTGGCGCTGGGTTTTGCTCACGTGGCGGGTGCTCCGGGACAGGGTTCAGAGGGAAGTGCGCATGGTGTTTGCGCCCATCCCCGATTTTATACCGGCGCGATGGGATGGGGGTGCTTCGGGCGGAAAGACGTGCGAGCGGACCGGTTCGCTTCTCGTTTGGCTACGGTAGGCTTAGGGAATGCCAGAGTTGCCTGAAGTGGAGACGGTTGCCAATGGAGTGCATGAACGGGTGCACGGGCAGAGGATTGAATCGGTCTGGACCAGCGGGAAGCCGCAGACATTCAAGAGTCCGGAGGCGGAGATTGCGGAGGTGCTGACGGGGGCTCGGATTGTGCGGGTTCGGCGGGTGGGGAAGACAATTGTGGCTTCGGTAGAGAGGGCGGGGGTGGGAACCGCAGTGCCGGGCAAGGACGAAAGTGATGACAGGGCGGCGGAGTTTCTGGTTCATCTGGGGATGACGGGGAGGTTGCTGGTTTCGGCGCCGGAGGTTCCGGTGCCTCCGCATACGCATGCGGTGCTTGCGCTGAGCGGTGGGAATGAGTTGCGGTTTGTGGATGCTCGTCGGTTTGGGCGGTTGTCCGTGCGGGCGGCCGGGTATGGGGGGCCAGGGGCGGAGCCGTTGACCATTGGCGAGGATGCGTTTGTGGGTTTGTTCCGGGGGCGGAAGATGGCGATCAAGGCGGCTTTGCTGAACCAGTCGCTGCTGCATGGAGTGGGGAATATTTATGCAGATGAGAGCTTGTTTCGGGCGGGGATTCGTCCGAGGCGGCAGGCTGCGGGGCTGACCCGGAAAGAGTTGTTGCGGCTGCGGGAGGAACTGGTGACGGTGCTGCGGCATGCGATTGAGTTGGGTGGCTCGTCGGTTTCGGACTATGTGGACGCGGCTGGGGTGCGGGGGTTTTTCCAGCTTGAGCACAAGGTTTACGGGCGGGCGGGGGAGCTCTGCAAAGACTGTGGGAAAGGGCTGAAGAAGATTGTGGTGGGAGGTCGGACCACAATCTATTGCCCGGGGTGCCAGAGATAAGGCCTTGTGAAAGATGACGGCGATGCGGGAGGACCGCTTTGGCCGCAGCGTGTTGGCTGGGAGGCAGAAGAGGTTGGGCATAAGCGCCAATTGCCTGAGAGCGAACGCTTTCGCTCTCAGGCAATTGGCAATTTCGTCAGCTGACTAGCGAGTAGCGGCCTGCTCGGCGGCTACAGCAGCGCCGACGACGCGCGTTTTGGGGTTGTCCTGAACGATTTCAAGGGAGTAGCTCAAGAGAGGGCTCATCTTGACCATTTCCTGCATGTAGTTCTTGAGCATGGGCATGTCGATGAAACGGGCGTTGAAGCCGGTGAAGAAGAACTTTCCGGCGCCCGACATGTGGATGGAGTTAGCGCAGCCTGCGGCGAGGGCTTTGTGCCAGAGTTTCACGAATTCAAGGCAGCGGTGATCGCCCTTGCGTGCCTCTTCGAAGACCTCTTCGGGCTCGAGATCAAGGAAGCGGAGGCGCATGGCACGGTGGCCCATGATGCCTTCAATGTGGCCTTTGCCTCCGCAGCCGCAGCAGTTTTCCTTGTCATCCAGAGTGACGCAGGTATGTCCACCCTCCCAGACGCCCTCTGCAAAGGGGTAGCGGCCGTAGCCGATGCCGATGCCGAGGGTCCAGACGCGGACGAAGTGGTCGAGTTTGCCGCTGGCTGCTGCGAGTCCGGCGGCCATTCCGTCGGCGTCATTGAGGACGAAGATCGAGGGGTTGAATCCGTTTTCATGGAGTTCATTGGCGAGCCGCTCACCGATGCGTGCGCCCTTGAGTTGTGGGATGTTCGGGGAGTCTTCGACTACACCATCGCGGATGAGGCCCGGCATGGCTACGCCGACGGCGGTTACGTCCGGGTGTTTGGCACGGACGCGCAGGATCAGATCGGCGAGGGTTTTGACGAGGACTTCTGTAGGGAGTTCGACGAGCGCGGATTCGTCGTCTTCACTTTCGGGGAAGGAATGGAGTTCGCCTTCAAACTGGTGGTCGATAACCAGTCCTGCGATGACCCGTTCCGACAATACGACGCCTATGGTCTTTGCCATCTTTTACCGCCTGTCCTTGGTGAAGTTTGCATCCGCTTACCTCAGCGGGCTGGACCCCCCTGCGTGGGGAGGCCCGACTCTACGGTTATATCCGCAAGCTTGACGCGTCTGAGGTTGCCATTTCACGTGTGATGCATGGTGAGCCTGAGACGAGTGGGCTGGACCGCTAACTAACCGAACTTACTCACGCGGTTCAATCCATTGAACGCCGCAACCTTATAACATTCTGCGAGAGTTGGGTAGTTGAACACCGTATCCACAAAATAATCGAGCGTTCCGCCGAGGCTCATGACGGCTTGCCCGATGTGTACAAGTTCGCTGGCGCCTTCGCCGATGATGTGAATGCCGAGGAGGGCGTGGGTGACGCGGTGGAAGATGAGCTTGAGGCGTCCGGTGGTATCGCCACGGATCTGCCCGCGTGCGATCTCGCGGTAGTAGGCGACGCCGACCTCGTAAGGTACATCTTCTTCGGTGAGCTGCTCTTCGGTTTTGCCGAGGAAGCTGATCTCTGGGATGGTCCAGATGCCGTAGGGGTAGAAGCTGGGGTTGGAGAGGACGGTCTCATCGCCAAACGCGCGGGCGCTGGCGATGCGGCCCTGCTCCATGGAGACGGAGGCGAGGGACGGGAAGCCGATGACGTCGCCGACGGCGAAGATGGTGGGGATGTTGGTGCGGAAGTCCTTGTCGACGGGGATGCGGCCGCGGACGTCGGACTTTATGCCCACTGCGGCGAGGTTGAGCTCGTCAACATTGCCCTGGCGGCCTACGGCGAAGAGGAGCGCGTCGCCCTGGAGTTTTTTCTTAGATTCGAGGTTGGCGACGATGCTGCCGTCAGGCATCTCTTCAACGGATTCAACTTCCTCGTTGAGGCGCATGGTGACGCGGGCGTCGCGGAGGTGATAGCTGAGGGCCTCGACGATCTCCTGGTCGGCGAACTCGAGGAGGCGGGGACGGCGCTCGACGAGGGTGACGCGGACTCCGAGGGCGGAGAACATGCAGGTATATTCGACGCCGATAACGCCGCCGCCAACGACGATCATGGTCTTGGGCAGGCTGACGAGATCGAGGACGAGGTCGGAGTTGATGATCGACTTGCCATTGATGGGAACTTTGTCTGACGCAGCGGGCTTGGTGCCGGTGGCGATGAGGACGTTCTTCGCCTCGTAGATACTGCTGCCTTTGGAGTTTGTGACCTTGAGTTGGGTGGAATCGGGTCCGGTTGCTACAAAGCTTGCGACGCCGGTCAGCATTTCAATGTTATTGCGCTGGAGCTGGGCTTCGGTGACGTCGATCTCGGTCTTGATGACGTGCTGGACGCGGAAGGCCAGGTCGGCCATGGTGATGCGTTCCTTCACCCGATAGTTCATGCCGTAGATGGACTTGTAGTTGAAGCCGGAGAGGTGAAGGACGGCTTCCCGCATGGTTTTGGAGGGGATGGTGCCAGTGTTGATGCAGGCTCCGCCGACGACCTCTCTCATTTCCACAAGGGCGACTTTTTTACCTAACTTGGCGGCGTAGATGGCGGCTCGCTGGCCAGCCGGTCCGGAGCCGATGACGATCAGATCGTAGACACTACTCATGCGTTTGGAGACTCTCCCGAGTTGCCACTTTGGGCTCGCCTTGATCTCAGCAGGCTTGCTTAGGTCAGGCCAGTCCTATTGCAAAAATAACACAGTGCCAACCCCAGATGTGGCTCGGGCTTAGACTGTGGGGATGCTGCGATGTGCTATCACCAACGGCTTAGTTGAGCTTTGTGACCGGGGGAATAATATCAAGCGGTTACGGCGGCGTTGTGCTGCGCTAGAAAAAGATGGCGTCAAATTGTTGATCGTGCGGGAAAAGCAATTGGGGGCGAGGGAGTTGCTTGAGTTGACACGCGGGATTATGGGCGTGGGGATGAAGGTTTTGATCGCGCGGAGGGTGGATGTGGCGGTTGCGGCCGGAGCGGATGGAGTACATCTTTCTGGAGGAGCGGGAGAGCTGACACCGGAGCAGGTGCGGGTGGTGATGCCGGGAGCCTTTGTGAGTGTGAGTTGTCATGCGGTGGAAGAGGTTCGGCGGGCCCGGATGGGTGGAGCGGATTTGATCTTGTTTGCGCCGGTGTTTGGAAAGTC